>JANOEC010000165.1:0-31122 GCA_031412995.1 Geobacteraceae bacterium | reverse complement strand
TGTATCTGATGCTGCTATTTTGTTTATGAGTTTAATGGATATTACTCTCATGAAAATTGGAAATCAAGCCGAAAAAATATTGCCAATCCGTATGCAATAGATGTAGATGGTTCCCCAGATTGACAGCTTCTGGCATCTGGGCCATCATGCACAACGCCTGGATGCGGGCGGTTTGCGGACGTCTCAAGAGCGACTACCGCTATTCTGCCGGCATCGTCTACAACAACTTCCCCTGGCCGGATGTTGGTGTTGTAGGGGCGCGGTCCGTGACCCGCCCGCCTTTGGGTGATCTTGGCAAAAACGGTGATGATTTCAACCAGGGCGGGTCTGGGACCACGCCCCTACAAAAAAACATCGAAACTGCGGCGCAAGCTGTCCTCGACGCCCGTGCAAAATTCCCAACGTCAACCTTGGCCGATCTCTACGACCCCCTGACCATGCCGCCGGAACTGGTCAAGGCCCATCAGGCGCTGGATCGGGCGGTGGATGCTGCTTACGGAACAAAATCCTTCAAGACCGAGGCCGAACGGGTGGCGTTCCTGTTTGAGCGGTACCAGCAGTTGACCACGCCGTTGGCGATTGCATCTGAAAAACCGGCAAAAAGCAGAGGGAGGAAGAAAGGGTAAGTACAAATTGTACTGTGCCTCTTAACTTTGGCAGCGTGAAATGTCCGAAAAATTAGAACAGTTCAGCGTTGTCCGTTTGGTATTTGCTTGCGTCGCATAGCGACAGAATGCTGGTAGCCGGGGCATTCATGCCCCGGTAATATGACACCATTTTCCTGCGTCACGTACGTGACAATGGATCTTTCATGCTCCAAACCGGGGGATAAATCCCCCGGCTACATGCATGCTGCCCTTACAGGGCGATTTAACCGTTATGCAAATACGGACAACGCTGAGAACAGTTGAAAATAAAGAGGCTGAAGTAACGGCAAGCCGGCGTGTCACGGGACGTTAGGGGTTCCGGGTGCAGAAGGCTTCTGCAGTGAGAATGCTGATGGTCGCTTTACGGTAATGGCGCCCATTGCGAGTCAGCAGTGTAGTGCAGCCGGCATTGAGCGCGGTATGATACTGCAGCGCATCCTTAAAGTCGGTAAACCCGTCGGATAATGCCTGTTCGACAATGGCATCGTCTACGGGGAGAACGGTCACCAGTTGTTTGAAACTGTGCAGTACCTCTTGTGCCTGGTGAGCCGTAACCTGCTTGCGCAGAAAGTAGAACAGATTGGCAAAGGTGAGTGACGATGCGGCCAGAGCCGTGCGGCCGGTTTCGGCCCGTGAGAAGAGCTCAGCCGCAGCAGCATAAAACGGCTCACGCCGGGCCAGCAGATCAAGGACAATGTCCGTATCCACGAACGTCAGTGGTTTCATCGATATTTTTCCCCGAGATAATCGGCATACTCATTTTTTGGGTCGCCCAGTTTCTGCGCATCTATTACCCCGGACAGTTTGGCAACCAGCGGCGTCACCGGTTTTGCCGGTTCAGTCCCTCCGGCGACCTGGCGTAGATATCCTTCGATCAGTTTGGATAGGCTCTGCTGATGGGCGCGGGCAAACAGTTTTGCCTGTTCGATGATGTCCCGGTCAAGGCTGAGTGTCAGTTTGGTATTCATCCCAGGGCTCCTTTGTACGTATTTTATTTTATGTTATACGTACAACTTTAAATATTCAAGCGGTACCTGCTGTCAGCCCCAGCTTCTCCAGTTTGTAGCGCAGGGTCCCCCGGGGGATCTTCAACAGTGCTGCGGCTTGCAGTACATTGCCTTCGCACCGCTTAAGGGCTTTCTGTACGAGCTGGCGCTCAAAGTTGGTAACGGCATCCTCCAGCCCCAGGTCTGCGGCCAGTAGGGCGTCGATGCCGGCAGTGTCGGCTGGTAGAGTTGTCCCGCCGGTAATTTCGCTCGGGAGATAGTCTGGCCGGAGGTGCGGGCCGCAGTGCATGATGCAGATCTTTTCGATGACGTTCTTCAACTCCCGCACATTGCCAGGCCAGGGATGGTTTTCCAGCAACCGGGCAGCTGCCGGATCAATGCCCTCAAAACCGCGTGACATGACCCGACTGTACTTGTCCAGATAGTAGGCGGCAATCAGCGGGATGTCGCTCTTCCGCTCTCGCAGGGGGGGTATGTGAATCGGGAAGACGCTGAGCCGGTAATAGAGGTCCTCGCGGAACGTTCCCTCCCGGATTGACTCTTTCAGGTTGCGGTTGGTCGCGGCAATGATCCGGATATTGACCTCAATGTCACGCAGACCACCGACCCGGCGAAAGTTGCGACTCTCCAGTACCCGCAGCAGCTTGGCCTGCATGGCCAGATCCATTTCCCCTATTTCATCCAGAAACACGGTGCCGTTGTTGGCTTCTTCAAACAGGCCGGGCTTGCGGTTGCGGGCATCGGTAAAGGCCCCTTTTTCGTGGCCGAATAGTTCGCTTTCCAGCAGATTCAACGGCAGGGACGCACAGTTGATGGTAACAAACGGTGCGGTGCGCCGGGCAGAATACTGGTGAACCCCCTTGGCCACCAGCTCCTTGCCGGTGCCTGACTCGCCGGTGATCAGCACCGTGGCGTCCGGATGTTGGGCAACTTCGCTGACGTGCTGGACCACGTCGCTCAATTCCTGGCTGTTGCCGATCAGAGAGAAATCCGGCGTGGACCGGCGGATGGCCCGCACTTCACGTTGCAGGGAGCTGGTCTGCAGGGCAAGTTTAACAATGATCCGCAGGGCATCAGCCTTGAACGGTTTCTTCATGTAGTGGAATGCCCCGAGTTTCAGCGCGGCCACCGCTGTCTCCACAGTGCCGTAACCGGTAATGATGATCACCAGCAGGTCCGGATCGATCTGCTTCATTTCCTTGAGCAGGTCGATACCACTTTCCGCACCCAGATTCAGGTCGAGCAACGCCAGGTCGAGCTCTTCCTGGGCGACCAATGACTGGGCTTCAGCACTGGTGGCTGCTTCAAATACCTGATAGCCGGTATCACCCAGCACCCGCCGCACGTTCTCGCGAATAAACGGTTCATCGTCAATGATCAGAATTTTTTCCATGGTTATCCTTATGCACGCAGTGGCAGGTGGACAGTGAAGGTGGTGCCATTCTCGTTGCTGCTGACGTCAATGCTCCCCCCATGTTCTTCCACGATCCGCTGACAGATGGAAAGTCCCAGGCCGGTGCCCGCCCCCTTGCGGCTGAAAAACGGTTCAAACAGTTGGGGAACGTCGGCTTCGGCGATACCCGGGCCCGTATCCCTGACGGTAACGACGGCCATCCCGGGTGAACCGCTGGTGGCAATCTCGATGGTGCCCCCCCAGGGCAGGGCCTCCTGGGCATTTTTCAGCAGATTGATCAGAACCTGGCGTATTTTTTCCCCGTCAAAGGAGAACGGCGGAACTGCCGCATCGCTGTAGCGCAGCTCAATCCCTTGCTGGGCGCAGCTCTTGCGGAACAGGAACAGCAGGTCATGAATCAAGGTTGTCAAGTCGTTGACCCGAAACTCCGCTGCTGGCGGGACGGCATAGAAGAGGAGCGACGTGATCAGCTTTTCCACCCGTTCAATTTCAGCCAATGCCCGGCTGATAAGTTCCTGATTTTCCGGGTCAGCAATCATCCGATCATGCAGGTCATCCAGCAGCAGCATAATGCCGGTAAGGGGATTTCGCACCTCATGGGCAATGCCAGCGGAGAGTTTGCCGAGGGACGCCAGTCGGTCCAGACGGACCATCTCTTCGGCCAGGTGATGTCGTTCGGTTTCGTCACGAATGGTCAGGGTGACCCCGCCACCTGCTTCATCGGCAATTGGAAAGAAGCCGACATCAAAATGGCGCAATTGCTCGCCCCAATGAAAGTCGAGGCTGCGGCGTCCGAAACCGCTCTGACTCGCAAGGATCTGGCCGAGCTGTTCGGTCAGGTCAGCCTTGCCAGCCAGAATTTCGTGGTACGAATCCCCCGCTTGCCAGTCATCCCCCAGCAGGCGCAGACCGGTTGAATTGATGGATGACAGTAGCCCGTCTGGAGAAAAGGTGAGGATGGCGCTGGAGATACTTTCCAGAATGCTGGTCTTGAAATTTCGTTCTGCTGCCGTCTGCTGCTGGGATGTCCGCAGCTGGTCCATGGTGTTGAGCAGACCTCGCTTGCGCTGCTCCAGTTCGGCGGCCATCTGGTTGAAGGTTTCGGCCAGATCCCGCACTTCGTCGCTGGTGGTCACCTCCACCCGCCTGGTGGATTCGCCGATTGCCAGATCCCTGGCCTGTCGGCTCAGGAGGGCCAGGGGGGTGGTGATGCCACGCGAGATCACCATGGCGCAGAAGAGCACGAGCAGTGAAGCAATGGAAATGATCAGGATGCTGGCGTGGAGCTGTTCCTGGAAACTATCGCGAACCATTTCAACCCCGACCCGTGCCGGCTCTTGGAACTGATCCACCTGATAGCCGATGGTGATGCCGCCGAAGACGCCGTGGCGGGTGAAATCGCCGGTCCGGTAGGGGATGGGGGCGAAGGCCATGACCTTCTTGGCGCCGCCCACATTGGTGATGTCGATGGAGCCGCTCTTGCCCAGACGGACCTGAGCGGCCACCACCGGATAGTTGGGGTGGATGAAGCTGGCCTGGTCCAGGTTGAAGGGGATGCGCCCGGCATCGATATCAGCTTTGGACGACTGGGCCGTATAAGGGGGGATGAGCCGCCCCTGGTGGTCCAGGCCGCGGATATCCCAGTATTTGGGGTGGGTGATGATCCACCCCTCATCATCGAACATGAAGGCATAATTGCCGCTTTTGTAGGAAGGAAACACCGTCGACCCCACCTGGCCCGGGAGGATGTGCTGGGTGAATTCCATCAAGTGCCGATGATCCAGGGCCAGAACAACGACCCCGGCAAAGCGGCCCTGGACATCGAATCTGGGGGTGGCGAAGCGGACGACGCCGACGAATTCGTCGCCGCCCATGGCCCGCTCCGGATCGGTCTCGCCGCGCAGTTGCGCCTGTTTACCGACGTGAAAGCCGGTGACGTGGGAGACGTAGATTTCTCCCTGGGAAAGTGCCGCCGCCCGGCGGAAATAGTCCTCACTCTTGAAATCGGTGGCGGTGGGGTCCGCCACGTTGCGCAGTTCGCTGGCCAGGATGCTCCGGCCCTGTCTGATGACCAGTCGCTGCTGCCCCTGGCGGTCAATCACCTCCAGGCTGGCATAGCGGTGAATGTTCTTTCTGACTTCTTCGGTGGTGCTGGCGACCCCGGTGCGTTGCCAGATTTCTTCCCGACGGATATCGTAGAATTTTTCCAGGGCAGTGGAATTGTCCGCCATGGTTGCCACCAGTTGGAGATCATCCTCGCAGTCGATGAGGAACTTGGCCACATCGTCAGCCACCTGGCACGCCTGCTGCTCCAGTCGTTCGGCGGCCTGTCGGTTGATGGCGGCTGCCAGGTGGGTCGACAGCCGCTCACTGGTACTGGTCAGGCCACGGCCCAGGAACAGGGCCGATACCAGCAGGGGCAGCATGGAGACCACCAGCAGGGCAGTGAAGATTTTGGCGAACAGTGTCCATTTCATTGCTTGCCTCCAGCCATCGGTTGGATGGCCGGTTCACGTAGAAACAGTGCGCTGGCAGGGGAATCGGTCACGCCGGACGCACGTCAACCCGCAAATCGGCAAAGGTGCTGCCGTTGCCGCCGTCGGTGAGCCGCTGGCTGGTGAGGGCATTCACCCCCCGGTCGCCTGGACAGAACTCCTGCCACCAGACCCCTTCCGCCACCACGGTGCCGGGTGGAGTCTGGTCGGTGACTTTGGCGAAGCACTGATACTCGCCGTTCGGGCTGACTACGCTGAGCAGCTGGCCGCCGACAATGTCACGAGACTCGGCATCATCCGGGTTGATCATCAATTCTGGCCGGCCGTGGGCTTTGCGCAGGTCGTCCCGCTCGTAAAACGAGGAATTAAGCGAATACGTGCTTGGCGCCGTCATGAACTGGAACGGATAATGATCAGCTTCGGCCGCGCTGTGGGGCGGGAACCAGACCGGCAGCGGATCGGCCAGCCGGGGGTTGAAGATTTCAATCTTGCCGGATGGGGTTTGGAAGCGGCGGGGGGAGGTCCGGTCAAAACTGAGTTCCACTGCCTGCCCAGTGGCCAAGGCGACCCGATCGACACCGTTCAGGAGTGGCGTTTTCTGCGCGAGGAGCTGATCGATAATTTCATCGGTCGATTGGTCGAACAGTGGCTCAGCAAAGCCCATGGCAGCAGCAAGAAGTTGGAAAACCTCCCAGTTGCTTTTGCTTTCGCCAACGGTTGGGATGGCGGCGGCGGTCTGTTGCAGGCAGTAGTTGCCATAGGAGCGGTACAGATCGGCATGCTCCAGGGATGAGGTGGCCGGCAGGATGATGTCGGCATAGCGGGCGGTGTCGGTCATGAATCGTTCGTGGACCACGGTGAACAGGTCGTCGCGGGCCAGCCCATTCAGGACCGCGTTCTGATCCGGGGTAATGGCTGCCGGATTGGAATGGTAAACATACAGGCTCATGATCGGGGGATCGGCCAGTTCGGTCAGGGCGTGGCCCAGGCGGTTCATGTTGACCAGGCGCGGCAGCGATTGCGGCAGCAACTCTTCCCCCAGGAAGCTGGTGAGTGGGATGGCGGTGCCGGTGGACGTACCACAGAAACAGCCGCCCCCCACCTTGCCATAGGCCCCTAGCAGGGCCGGCAGGCAGGTAATGGCCCGGACCGTGGCCGCACCGTTACCGCTGCGGGTCAGGCCGCCACCGAGGCGGATCAGCGGGATGTTTGCTTTTGCCAGGTCATTTGCCAGTTCGGCCAACGTACTAATTTCGACACCGGTCAGCCTGGTGACCCGGTCGGGTGAATAGGCCGGCAACACTTGGACTGCCAACTCCTTAAACCCTTGCACATGTTTGTCGATGAAATCACGGTTGACCAGACCATTGCGCGCCAGCATCTGCATCAACCCCAGAGCCAGGGCACCGTCGCTGCCGGGACGGACCAGGATGGACCGGTCACAGGCGGCCAAGGTCGGGGTACGGTAGACGTCGATGCCCCAGACCCTGGCCCCGCGCCGGCGAGCCTCGGCCACCCGGTGCATGAAATGAACTGAGGTGGCGGCGGCATTGATCCCCCAGAGAATAATCAGGTCGCTGGTGGTGGCTTCATCCGGGTGGATGGCCGGAGTGTCGCCCATGACCGCCTTCCAGCCCACTTCTTTGGCCGGGGTGCAGATGGTCCGTTCGAGGCGGGAGGCGCCAAGGTGATGGAAAAAGGGGTGGCCGGCGTTGCGCTGCACCAGTCCCATGGTGCCGGCATAGGAATAGGGAAGGATGGCCTCGGCGCCATGGGCGGCGCTGATCATCCGCCAGTAGCTGGCAATCAGGCTGATGGCGGTATCCCAGGAAACGGGCGTGTACTGGCCGCTCCCTTTGGGCCCGCTTCGCTGGAGCGGTGTGGTCAAACGCCGGGGAGAGTGGACGGTCCGCTCGTAGTGCAGCATCTTGGCGCAGAGCCGGCCCTTGCTGTAGGGATGATCCGGGTCACCGCTCACAGCTGTGGCCTGGCCGTTTTCAACAGTCACCAGCAGGCCGCAGGTGTCGGGACAATCATAGGGGCAGGCAGAGCGCACAATCGGCATGGCAGCTCCTTTTCTCTAGAGATTTTCCGCAGTGTCCGGTTTGGTTTTTGCTTACGTCGCATAGCGACTGAATGCTGGTAGCCGGGGCATTCATGCCCCGGTAAAATGACACCATTTTCCTGCGTCACGTACGTGACAGGATGGATCTTTCATGTTCTAAACCGGGGGGTAAATCCCCCGGCTACAGGCATTCTGCCCTTACAGGGCGATTTAACCTAGAAAAAGCAATTGAAACGCAGAGACGCAGAGACGCTGAGTAAAAACGGTCTTTTAAGCAAAATATGGCCTTCACCTTTTTGGTGAGCATCAAATTCTGGATATGTTCTTGATTTCTCTGCGTCTCTGCGCCTCTGCGTTAATTGACTGCCGTTTTTAGGTTTAACCGCTGTGCAAATACCAAACCGATGAGAAATTGTATCGCAGGTGGCGAATTTTGGCCAGAAGGGGGACGAAAGTTAGGGCGAAAAAAAAAGCACCCTGTGCCGGTCTGCGATAATTTGCAGTGGCACAGGGCGAGGAGGACGATTTTTATGCCGATGCTCTGGCCGTAGATACCTTGTCGGCGCGTTACAGAAAAACTTGAGAATTAAAATTATTAATTATGCCTAACTATAAGGCTCTTTTTTTCTATCATGAACGCGGCTGCAAAGGAAGCGAAAATCGGTGTTGCCAGTATGTGCTGCAGCGGGACTGTTACTGCGATCAGGTCTTGAACCGCCGCACCAGGCCGTGCAGTTCGTTGGCCAGCTGGTTGACCTGGCCGGCGGCATCGGCCGAGTCCATCGCCCCCTTGGCCGTGGTCTGCACCACTTCGGTCACCTGCTGGATGTTGTTGGTGATCTCATTGGTGGTGGCGGTCTGCTCTTCGGCGGCGGTGGCAATCTGGGCCACCTGCTGGTTGACCGAAGAAATCTGCTCAAGGATTTCGGCCAGGGCGCGGCCCGACTTCTCCGCCTCTTCCGTGCCGATCGCTACCTCGCGCACCCCTTCTTCCATGGCATGCACTGCTGCCTTGGTCTCCTGCTGGATCGACTTGATCATGTCGCCGATCTCCTTGGTCGCCTTGGTGGTCCGCTCGGCCAGTGCCCTTACCTCATCGGCAACCACGGCAAAACCGCGCCCCTGCTCGCCGGCCCGGGCCGCTTCAATGGCGGCGTTCAACGCCAGCAGGTTGGTCTGGTCGGCGATGTCTTCAATGGTGCCGATGATGGCGCCGATCTGATCCGACCTGGCCCCGAGGCTCTCCACGGTCTTGGCGGTTTCCTGCACCCGCTGGGTTATTTTCTGCATGCCGCGCACCGTGCTTTGCACCACTGCCGAGCCGTTTTCTGCGGCAGTGCTGGCCATTTTGGCGCTGTCGGCAGCATGATGGCAGGTCTGGGCGATATCGCTGGAGGTGGCGGCCATCTCTTCACTGGCGGTGGCCACAGTGCTGGTCTGGCAGGCCACTTCTTCGGCGCCGGTGGCGATCTGCTCGGAGGTGGCATGGAGCTGGGTGGCGGCTGAGGCCAGCTGGGTAGAGTTGTTGGCCACCTGGCTGATGATGACCTGAATTTTTTCAATGAACTGGTTGAACCAGCTGCTGGCTTCGGCGATTTCGTCCTTGCTGGAGGTGTCGAGCCGTTTGGTCAAGTCACCTTCACCCTCAGCCACATCTTTTAGCAGGGTTACCATGGCAGTTATCGGCTTCAGCACCTGTTTGATCAACCACCCGGCCAGGCCGGCCTGGAGCAGGATGCCGATCAGGCCAATAACCAAGCCCTCGGTAATGGCTTTACGCACATTGGCATCGAATTCCTCGTCAGAGGCTTTCATCTCTTTTTCGAGTGATGCGACAATCTGATCCATTTTATCTTCGACCTTCGCTACTTGAACATCGATCTTGCCGTCAAGCTCGCGCATCTCCGGGGAAATGCCTTCGGTTGCCTTGAGCAGCGGCAGCATCTTGCCTTCAAAGAGATTTACTATCTCTTGCAGGGCAACCGTGACTTCTTCTGACAGTTTCTTCTCTTCCGGGGTGTCGGCCGACGTCTGGACAACAGCAGCAAGCTTTAATGCATCATCCTTTGCCTTCGACCATGCCTTGTCAGTCTCAGCTAACTGGCGATTGATAACTGCATCGGCAATAATTCGGTACAGGTTCATCCCCTGCATGGATGCCTCTTTCGCCTCGACGGCATCGTGCGATCGTTTGGCACCTTCATCCTGCATCTGCCCCATTTCTCGCAGGTCAAAGTAGGTCATGCCGACAATGCCGATGACAATAAGAAAGGCGATACAGACGTTGATGATGATTTTCGACTTGATGGTGGCCATTATTTCCTCCGGTACGGTTTGTGCGGCTTTCGTCGCTCATTAAACCTTATCGGAAAAGTTGGGATTAACTTGATTAGGATCTTTGCTTGAATACTTGTCGTGGTATGTCCTACATGGTTTTAGCGGTAAGGTTATGGCGCAGGCAATAAGAGATGATTTCGGCCGTGTTACGCAGGCCGAGTTTGGCCAGAATGCGGGTGCGGTAGGTGCTGACGGTTTTATCGGACAGGTTCAGTTCGCGACCGATTTCGCTGACCGTCTTGCCATCGGCCATCATACAGGCGACCTGCAGTTCCCGGTCGGAAAGGATTTCATAGGCAGGACGATCCCCCCGGCCACCGGACAGGTCCGCCGCAAGCAATTCCGCAAGTTGGCTGCTGAGATACTTGCCGCCGGAGAGGACTTTGCGCACTGCGGCCAGCAGTTCCTCTGGGGCCGACTCTTTGGTCAGATAACCGGCCGCCCCCAGCCGCAGGGCACGAATGGCATACTGCTGTTCCGGATACATGCTGATCACCAGCACCGGCAGCTTCGGGTGGGAATGGCGGAGCTGGCCCAGCAGCTCCAGGCCGTTGCGGCCGGGCAGGGAAATGTCCAGTAGCAGCAGGTGGCACGGGGTCTGCTGCAGGATGGTGAGGGCTTCCGGGCAACTTCCCGCCTCAGCAAACTCCAGCTGCAGGTCGTGGGCCTCTTCCAACACCTGGCGCAGCCCCCGGCGGACAATGGCATGGTCGTCAACGATCAGAATATGCATGCGGGTTCCTTTACGGGTGGTAGCCCCGGTTTTTTGCCGCAGGGGACGCTGACTTTGACCAGGGTGCCGCCGGCCCGGCGTCGACTGATCCGGGCAATGCCACCCAGCAGGGCTGCCCGCTCGCGGATGCCGAGCAGGCCAAAAGCGTTTTTCTTCCGACCGGCCCGGGGGCTGATTCCGCAGCCGTTGTCGGCGATTTCGAGGCAGCAGTGGTCCGCCTTAACGCCGCAGAAAATGATCACTTCTGTGGCTGCGGCATGGCGGATGATGTTGGTCAGCGCTTCCTGGACGATCCGGAACAGATGGGCGGCCCGCGGCCCATCTGTTCCGGCAATGCTGTTAATGGTAGCTGTGACTTTGATCCCGGTGCGGCGGCTGAATTCAGACAGATGCCACTCCAGTGCCGCTGCCAGCCCCAGGTCATCCAGCAGGCTGGGGCGCAGTTCGGTGCAGACGCGTTGCACGGACTGGGTGGCCTGGCGGATCTGGGCCGTCATGTCGTTTAGTCGGGTCTGCATTGCCAGGTCGGTGGTCCGTTTCTTGAGCCAGGCCAGGTCAAAGTTGAGCGCGGTCAGTGATTGCCCCAGGTCATCATGGAGATGGCGGGAGATCTGCAGCCGTTCTTCCTCCCGCACCCGTTCCAGATGGAGCGAGAATTTGCGCAGCTGCCGGTTGCTGGCCTGGAGTGCCCGCTGTTCAGTACGTTGCGCGGTGATGTCGACGGTAACCCCGCGGACCGTCACCGGTTGGCCATTTTTCTTGATGACGGAGCCGATAGCGCGGAGCCAAACCGTGCCCCGTGCCGGGGTAATCACCCGATATTCCCAGGCAAAATCACGGCCGGCCAGCACCTCGCCCATGCAGAATTCGAAGGTCTGCTGCCGGTCGTCGGGGTGGATGGCTGCCAGCCACTTTTCAATCGGCCCCAGCCATGCGCTCGGTTCAATGCCGAGGAAGTTGATGAGCTGGGGGCTCATGTAGGTAAATGACTGGGTAGCGAAGTCGATTTCCCAGATGATGCCGCCAACTCCTTCGGCCAGGGTGAGATAAAAGCGGCGTTGGCGCTGTAGTTCGTTTTCGGCATCCTTGCGCTCGGTGATATCCATAATGAATCCGCGCAGGCCGGTCGGCACCCCGTTGGTGCGGATGATGCTGGTAATGTCCTGGACCCAGACCGGACCCCGTTCCGGGGTGATCAGCCGGTATTGGAAAGAATGGTCGCGGTTGGCAGCGGTTTCGATGGCACAGTAACTGACCGCCTCATCACGGTCATCGGGGTGGATGGCCGCTATCCAGGGCGCAATCTTTCCGTGCCACTCGGTAGGGTTGAAACCAAAGATGCTCAGCAGTTTCGGGCTGATATAGGTAAAAACCAACGGTTCGATGGTTGCTTCCCAGACAACCCCCTCAATACTTTCCACCAGGGAGCGAAATCGCTCGTCAAGCTGGGGGAGAGATGACTGTTCGGTAACTGCCGGTGGCTGGTGCGCCTTTTTCATGCGACCTCTACGGGGTAATTGATTGGTGCATTGTAGTGCGTCAACCGGTGGTGTCAAGATCTGCTGCCTGGTGATTTGCGCTTTGAACCGGTGTCAGCCGGTGGTAGTATTCCCCCCATGCGACGACGAGCACTCCCCAAAATGTTATATGCGGATGCCAAAGGACAGATTTTCGATCACCCCCACCTGGTCATGGCCGGCATGAATGGCCCGGCAGCGGTGCTGCCCGAGGCGGTTGAACTGATTCCTCTGCCGGCGGACAGCCGACTTTTCACCATCCCCAACACCCCGCCCATTGCCTGGGACGAGCGGAAAAAGGCGTTCATTACGGTTTCGACGGTGCGGGAAGGTCGTCGGGAACTGCCGGTGCAGGCGGTGTCGGCGTTCATGGCGCCCGGCTATGTGCGGACCTTGCTCCCGGCCTGTGACTATTCACACAAAAAGGTGCATTTGCCGCTATGGTCCTACACGGCAGTTGGCTGGGACGAGGAGACGGAACAGTTTGTGGTGGCGGCCAGCCGGGTGGACAGCAACGAAAACTGGCTGCCGAAAAACTATGATGACCGCCAGCTGGACCCGCTGGTGCGGAAACTACTGGCTGAGTTTCCGAAAAACCGCCTGCTGGAGCAGTTGGCCCGCTGCGCCATTGATTATCACTGTTTTGCGGCAAAAAACCTGTTTTTCCGCCGCTGGGAAGCGCCGATCCCCACCTCGCCGGTCTGCAATGCCCGCTGTCTGGGGTGTATCAGCCTGCAGCCGTCCGATTGCTGCCCTTCCAATCACGACCGGATCGGCTTTGTGCCGACACCGGAGGAGATTGTCGAACTGATGCTGCCGCACCTGGAGCAGGCACCGGAGCCGATCGTCTCCTACGGCCAGGGGTGCGAGGGCGATCCGATCATGCAGGCGGAGACGGTGGCCGAGGCGACCCGGCGGCTGAAGGCGGCCGCAACACGCGGCACGGTTAATTTTAACTCCAATGGCTCGTTTCCCGATCGAATCCGGTTCCTCTGTGACGCGGGGATGGACTCCATGCGCTTCTCCATGAATTCGGTGCGGGAGGAGAGTTACAATGCCTACTACCGCCCGGTCGGCTATGGTTTTGCCCAGGTGCGGGAGTCGATGCAGGTTGCCAAGCAGCAGGGGCTGTTCACCATGATCAATTATCTGGTTTCCCCCGGCGTCACTGATCACCCGGAGGAAGTGGCCGCGCTGCTGGCGTTCATTGCCGAAACCGGGGTGGATATGATTCAGTGGCGCAACCTCTCCATTGATCCGCAGCACTACAACGAGCGGTTGGTGGTGAAGGGGCGGGGTATCGGCATGTATCGTCTGCTGGAGCAGGTGAAACGGGAGTTCCCGCGAATTCAGTACGGCTATTTCAACCGGACGCGGGAGAAATTTTATCCGCCAGGTTATGAACAGGGGTGGCCAATAATCGCTTGATTGGTCTCTTTGCCGCGCAGAACAATCTGGCGGACAGCATCAGGGTAACTCAATACCAGTGCTTGTACGTATGAATCCACCCGTGACACGCTCCGGTACAGGTTTTGTTTGAATTATTGAATGTCATGCCCTCACCTTCCCCGGTGAACACGATGTGGAGACTGCTGGCGGAATGGGTTGTGCGAAGGCTCGGTCCATGGTCATCTCGGGGCGAGCCGTAGACGTCGTGGCAGCTGCTGCAGGCAAAAGAGCCATGGAAATCAAAATGGCGGCCGACAATGTCCGGGAAAGCCGCAACGGGAGTGCTGTTCGGCCGGCCGTCTGCTGCTCCCAATGCGCCATGACAGGAGCCACAGTTGTTACCCGGTGAAGATTTGGTGTGACAGCCCTGACAGTTTGGGGCGGTGCCCAGGGTCGCCGGATAGACTTTATCGCTGCTGGTGTTGGCATGGCAGCGGAAATTCACGCAACTGGGGAAAGGGGCGGAGCCGGCGTCACTTTTGTGTTTGAAGTATGGCACATGGTTGACGTCTATTTTACCGTCAACATGTTTGGCCGGGGTGGAAAAACTGGTCCCGGTACTGCTGACATTGTTATGGCATGTCACGCAGCTGGTTTTATTCATGCCCGTATGAATGGTGGTCAGGGGCGGGTAGCCGTGGCATTTAGCGCAGTCGTTATCGGCCGTGCCGGTGAGAAAGGGAACGTTCCAGGCCGGATTGGGGCGCGGTGAGGATAGTGTTTTTCCGTGGCAGTAGGTGATGCAGGTGCTGGTCGCTGAACTGTAGCTGGATAAGACGCCGTCGGTCCTGGTGATGGTGCCATTCATCGCGACATCAGCGATGCCATTCAGATGACCTGATTCGTTGGCTACCAGTGGGACGGTGTGGCACTCACGGCAAAGTACTACGCTACCATAGGCGTGGCTGGCCTGCAGATGTGCCTGATGGGAGCCCGTGGTGGGTGCCTTGAATTTTTCGGCAGCACTGCCTGCAGTCGGGGTGCCGTGACATTTGGTGCAGGGGTCTGCATTAGTCGCTGTTGCCGTCCAGCTTGGAGTCTTGCTGCCATGGCAGTTGGTACTGGCGCAGCTGTTGCCGTTCCAGGTGCCGTTATCAAGGGCGAATTCGATATCTTTGCTGCGGTTCAGGTGGCCCGTGCCGGTGATCAGCCGGTCGTTAGCCAGCGAAACAGTCAAGCTGTGGCAGCGGGCGCAGGCATAGTTGGTCCCGAGCACTGCTGTGTTCTTGACATGCAGTTTGTGTGCAGCCGTCGTTATTGTCCCGAAGCTGCCGTTGTTGGTGGCGGCGGCAGCATTGCCGCCGTGGCAACTGTCACACTCTGCTCCATCGGCCAGGCCGCCCCCCCAGGCAATGGTTGCGGTGCCGTGGCAATAGTTGGCTGAGCATGTACCGTAGCCGCTCTGGGGTAACTTTGCTGCTCCTTTACTATAGCTGCCGCCGTAGAGCGAACTGAAGGCAATGTCGATGCTGCCGTTGGCATGTTTGGCAATGGCGGCGTCGCCGGAATTCAAGTGGCAGACCGCGCAGATGTATTGGGCACCATGCTTGCTGTGGGAACCACTGGTCATCGGGCTGCCATGGCAACCGCTGCAGGCAAGGATGGCGCCGCCCCAGGTTACGGGAGCATAAACGGGGCTGCCAGTGCCGGTAGCACCGCTTTGTGCGCTACTGTGGCAATAAAGGTTGGTGCATTGGCCATACACTGCCGATGGGGCCGGGGTGTCGATGGCGCCGATTGTGACCCCCCGATAGCGGGCAGAACTGGCGATGTTCGTAAGATCCCAGGCAACTTTGCCGTCGACATGCTGATTGGTGGTGTAGGTGGGGTGACATTTTGCACATGCCAGGTCAAGGCTATTTGCGGCATTGCCGGAGTGTCGGGCATGGGCGCCGGTCAATACGTCGGGGCGGGGCAGACGGGCATTGCTGCTCCCGTGACACTTGTCACAGCCGTTGACTTCGGCATTACCTCCCACCCAGTTGACATTTGTCTTGAGACCATTGGCGACAGCGCCGTTCCATGCGCCATGGCAGTAGACAACGCAGGTGGTAGTATTGGGTGACGTGCTGATGGTTGTTGTGCCCCCGGTGTTACTTTGCCAGGCATAGGTTGTACTTATTCCGCTGTTGCCGGTAAATGCCCCTCGGTTAACTGAATACTGACCAAATCCCGGGATAGTGGCGGCGCCGATGCGGAAACCTATTTCCAGCTTGTTGTTGCCCATAGGTTTGTTGGTATATTTACTGTGGCAGGTTTCACAATTCATCCTGAAGGTCTGACCATCAGTGTGAGCCAGGTGTGCACCTGGTTGGCCGCTGTAGGTCAGCGCATTCGTCGCTGGTTTTGCCAGGCCGCCGGCGCCGATGATCGTTGAGTTTGGCGGATATCCGTGGCAGGTGGTACATATCGAGCCAAACGCCAGCTTGTGGGTATGGCAAGAGACACAATCGCTATTATTGGCGTTCATGTGGTTCAGATTGTTTTGCCCGGTGGTGTTGTAGTTGTGAACGACAGTTTTGCTATGGCAGACTTCGCAAATTTTTGCCGAGGTGGTGTGACCACCGGCGTCACTACCGAACCCGGTGGTGTTTTTGAAAACGACCGGTTTCGGGACTGCGGTGCTGGTACCGATAAAGGTCGGGATTGCGGTGACGATGCGCTTGATATTCGCCGATTTGGCCCGGTGACATGTCGTACAGGAAAAGGCGCCATATTTACCCGCCGGGACACCCCAGTTGCCGCCCCATTTGCTGGAGGGTGTGGGCAGGTTGGCACTGTTGTGGATCAGACGATCATCGGCTGCTGCCGTGACCATTGATCCCATGCTGAGCAGTATGATCTGGAGCAAGGCCAGTCCCGCAAACTTCGCACTGATGCGCACCATCTAGTTCTCTCCCGATGAACATAAAATCATATGCGAAAAGACACGCTTGAAGACTACTTGTGGGTCTGCTCGCCAGGTATGCGGGTCATATCTCTGCTGGAACCACGCAGGCGGTGGAACAGTCTCAGTGTTATTTCAATGAGGATAACGCGGAAGGATTGTAAAGATGATTACTCCTAATGGGAACTTAAATATGGTAAATAGCGACGAATTATTTTACATTTGCGAGTGAGTCCTGGCTGCGATGCCTCGATCTTCAGTCTGAATTACTTGCCGGAACGCAACTGAATTGGCCAATAGCCTTAATTTAAATCAGACGTTTCTCTGCCGAGAATTTGTGCAGGAGCTGTCGATTACTTGACCATCTAAGGGAGCTTGCAGATGAGAAGTTTGGTTGTCGTTGGTCTGCTTGGCATACTCTGCCTGATGAACAATCAGGGAGTTCACGCCCATCAAGGGGCAGGGTTCGGGGTCAAAGGGGAAGGGGCATCCCTGGAATTCGATCCCACGGTGATCCCGGCAAAACAGATGCACGGCTTTGTCCAGATGAAGGAGCACTGTGTCAAATGCCACACGCAGGAACGGATCGTCCGCTGCCTGCAGAACTGTTATGCCAAAGGCCTGGACTATGACAAGGTTCTGCGGGAAATTATCGGTAAAAAACTGCGGCTGGCCGGAGCTGGACTGGACAAGGAGGATGGAAGGACCATTCTCGAATTTCTGCTCACCATGTACCGAGTGGAAGTAAAGGCCCATGATAAGCTGAAGTGAGCCGTTACGGCGTTCACGCAAAAAGGCCCCCAAAGTTGGGGGCCTTTTTGCGTGAATCAGGCTGCAGCTGGTTACTTAATCGGTCTTGAGTGACACCGCTGGCAGTCCTGCATGGGGAAGGCCACGCTTTTGTGACAGATGCCGCAGTATTTTCCCTCGTTGACCTCCAGCATCGTGTACTTGGTGCTCCCCTTTTTGACCCCGGCAAAGATGTCAGGATGACAGACCTCGCAGCCGTTCCAGACCGTATGTTTCTTGTGAGAGAAGACGATCTCCGGTAGCCCCCCCACCTTGGCTTCCAGGGCAAAATCCTTTTGTACCACCATTTTTTCCCGTTGCATGGAAACGCCGGGCAGAAAGTCGGTCAGCTTGATCAGCCCCTTTTCTTCCGCCAATTCCCAGTTGATGCCATTGCCAAGCCGCTCCTTGGGGAGTTTGCTGGCAAAGGCGAAGAAGGTATCGACCCGCCCGGGATCGCGCTCTTTCTGGTGACATTTGGCACAGCGCCATTCCTCGCCCGGCACGGGCGCTTTACTGCAGGAGGCAAAGAGCAGCTTGCCGTCCACCTTGAGGGTGCCGTTGTGACAGGTGCCGCAGAAGTAGCCACGGGCGTTATCGGCGGCGCGGATGTCACTGGCGCCGGTTTTCATGGCAAAACCGATATCGACGTGGCAGAGCCGGCAGGTATATCGCGCCCGGTGAACCCAGTGCTCGAAAACGGCGGGTGCCCGCCCGGCCTTGGCTGAGTGATTGGCAATAACGACCGTACCAAATTCGTACGGTTTGGCCTGCTTCTGACGGGTGCCGTTGGCAGCCAGTGCCAGACCAGTGCCAAGAACCAGCAGGATG
The DNA here is from genome assembly GCA_031412995.1 of Geobacteraceae bacterium. GTDB lineage: Bacteria > Desulfobacterota > Desulfuromonadia > Geobacterales > DSM-12255 > JANOEC01. The sequence goes on along the minus strand of JANOEC010000165.1, from coordinate 12,951 downwards.
ATGACGCACAGCAGTCGTTTCATTAATGCCCTCCTCCAAAAAAATATATGGCGTAATCATAGGGGAAGATGAAGATAAGTCAATGTGAATTGCTGTCCTGGTAGCTATGTCAGTAACATCCGCATGGCTGTGCCCGTCAGTTCGTTTCAGCGTTGTCCGTTTTGGACAACGCTGGATAAATGTAGGTTGCTGACAGGTATAGTCGCATCGCTGCTTAAAATGTATTATATGTAATGCTAATTAAGTTGAAAATAGTATTATGCATCATATATGATACGCTTATGTTATTCGATATCGGAAAGCAGATAAAAATAGAGCGCAAGCTCAGGAAATTATCCCAGCAAACGGTAGCAGATGACCTTGGCATGAGCCGGGCGACGATCAGCTTGATCGAATCAGGATCTGTTCAGGATATTGGTGTTCGTAAACTGATTAGGATTCTGGAATATCTTGGCTTGGAACTTCGCGTCCGTCCGGCAGGTGAGCCGCCGACACTGGATGAGTTGCGGGAGGTAATGTGAGCAGTGCTCTCGCCGTATGGGCTGCCGATCAGCGGGCTGGTCTCCTGGATCAAACTCCCGGCCAGCACCGCTATGTTTTTGCGTATGGTCAGGATCTGCTGACACGCGATGCACAGGTATCACTAACCATGCCGGTGCGCCTGGAGAGTTGGTCAAGCCGGGATCTGCATCCGATATTTCAGATGAACCTGCCGGAAGGGGCGCTGCTTGAGGCAATCAGACGCTCAATTGCAAAGCTTGTCGGTGACGATGACCTCACGATTCTGCGGATAACCGGCGGCAATCAGGTAGGGCGCAACCGCTTCTCGCTTCCCGGTGAATTGATCGCCGGGATTACTGAGTCGCATGAGTCACTTGATGAACTCTTAACGTATCCGGATACCGAAGAACTTTTTCACGAACTGGTATCAAAGTATGCGCTCCGATCGGGAATATCCGGTGTACAGCCAAAGGTCATGCTCGATGCAGCTGAGCGTGGAACCGCCACCGTCGGCGGCTATATCGTAAAGTCCTGGGGGGCGGAATATCAGCAGTTGGCCACCAATGAATTTTTTTGTATGACCGCTGTGCAGAAGGCAGGGCTACCGGTACCAGAATTCCATCTTTCAGATAATGGCGGTTTGTTCGTGATGAAGCGTTTTGATCTGGCTGGAGATGGGACTCCGCTCGGTTTTGAAGATATATGTACTCTGCAGGCACTTAACACGTCGCAAAAATACAGCAGCACCTATGAACGGGTTGCGAAAAGTATCACGGATTTTGTGTCGGGAGAGAACCTGCAGGCCGCCCGCGAACAGTTTTTTGCTACTCTGGTGCTGTCATGCATGATGAGAAATGGCGATGCTCACTTGAAAAATTTCGGCGTACTGTATGAACGTCCCGGTGCGGCCGTCCGGCTGGCTCCCGTCTATGACGTAGTGACGACTACGGCCTATCTGGCTCAGGATGTCCCGGCGTTATCGCTGGCCGGCACGAAAAAGTGGTGGCCGCGCACGATGCTGGAGAAGTTCGCCATGGTGCACCTGGCGTTACCGGTAGCAAAGGTTGGCCAGATTTTTGGTGAAGCGGCTGAAGCGGTGTACTGTACTAGTGGTTTGCTTGTCGAGTATATGGCGGATCATCCGGAATTTTGCGCAGTAGGGGCTCGGATGCTGGCGAGCTGGCAAGACGGTGCTGCTGATCTGGCAAAAAAAAGTATGAAATCAACTGCAGGTATCCAGCAGATTCCCAATCTGAGAAAAGCCAACTAACCGTATCCAATCACTTGCAGTGTCATTACCTGTTCAGTAGTATGCCCGTATGTAAACCCTCAACCTTCCAACCATCATAATCAGTAACCGTTCAGGACGAAGGTCACCGGATAAAAGGGCTGGGGATGTCGCTGGGGATGCCTGATGCTGAGAGTGTGGGCACCGCCCTTGAACAGGCGGGACGGGATGCCAGATTGGAAACGGTGCCGGGCATGTTTGCGGCTCCGTTCATCCAGATAAGCTTTAGCAATGATAGCGCTTACCTGGGGTGACAGATACTGTTCACCGGCGATTACCGATTCAATAGCCAGCTTCAGTTCGCGCGGCGATGCTCTTTTCAGTAGAAAACCATCCATCCCTTCTTCCAATGCCCGGGTAATCTGTAACGGGTCTTCCAATGCCGTCAGTGCAACAACCTTTATAGTTGGTTGAGCAACTTTTATCCGTTTGGTCGCTTCCACCCCATCCATATCCGGCATGCGCAGATCCATCAGAATCAAATCCGGTTTAAGCAGTCGGGATTGCTCCAGCGCGTCCACGCCGGTTGATGCTTTGCCTGCCAGTTCAACCCCCTCAAAGCTTTGCACCAGCAAACAAAATGCCGCCTGAATCAGTTCGTCATCTTCGACAACCAGAATGCGCAGTGTAGTTTTAGCCTGATATTGTTCATGTTTAATTGATCCTGTTTAATATTTATACGGGATTTCCCGTATGCCTTCATACTGGTATTACCCAGCTATTTATCAGTGTTGTTAGTGTGTTATGTACGAAACCGCATGCTTTACCGAAGCGGCGCAGTTTGGCCAAAATTACCGTTACAGCCGGTCAAATTCATCCGGTTCTACCTCAGGCACTTTGGCCAGGGCAGCGTGGAATTTGTCAGCAGAACCACGAGCAGCACGAGCAGCAAGGTATGTTTCGGTGGTCAAGGCGGAAATCTTTTCAGCTACCGCCGAGGCGATGAACTGATTCAGGGAGATATGATCTTCGCCGGCAATTACGCGAGCCATAGTATGGACAGAATCGGGAAGACGGACACTGATTGCGCTCATGGTAGTACCTCCAGAGATAAAAGAAATTCGCGCGGGGTCAGTACGGCAACGCCAAACCGCGCGGCGTGTTTAAAATCGGAAACATTCCAGGTGACAATAGTTGCATTGGCCTTGACGGCGAGCTCCAGAACAAAGTCATCACTCGGGTCTTTCAGCACTGGTCGCCACAGGTAGAAAATCTTATCAAGCACTGCCCTTGAACAGATAAAATCAACGATATCGTCTATTTCTTCAGCCTTCAGCGCGGTGATACCACGTTTCAGAACCGCCTCGTATTCGGTAACAAGCGTAGTGGAAAGATGCACAGTGAAAAAATCATGCTCCACCAACGAAAGCAGACGAAATGAAGCGCCACGCGATGATTTGAGGGCGGAGACAAAAACATTGGTATCCAGAACGATGTCGGGTTTCATGGATGGTAGTATAGGCAATACCAAAATGTGTGTCAAGGCAATCGTTGTAGCGCAGCACAAACCATAGGAGAACACCGCCATGAATAAAGCATATCGCCTGATCTGGAACAAAGCCAAGGAATGCTGGATCGTTGCCGCTGAGACCATCACAGGCAATGGTGGTCCACCGCCGATAACCGTTGCCGCTGCTGCCGTGATCAGCGCCGTGCTGGCTCTGACAGCGACCGGTGCCCATGCCTTGCCAACCGGTGGGCAGGTGGCGGCCGGGCAGGCGGCCATCAGCACCCCATCGGCCACGCAGATGAACATCAGCCAAGGGACGAATCAGGCGATTATCAACTGGAACTCATTTGGCATTGGCAAAGGTGAGGCGGTCAACATTGCCCAGCCTTCCAGTCAGTCAACCCTTCTCAACCGGGTGCTGGGTAATATTCCTTCGCAAATTTTCGGATCGCTCAACGCCAATGGCCGGGTGTTTCTGGTTAATCCGGGCGGGGTGCTGTTTGCCCCCGGCGCCAGCGTCAATGTCGGCGGTCTGGTGGCTTCCAGCCTTAATATCAAAGACAGCGATTTCCTGGCAGGAAAATATTCGTTCTTCAAAGATGGTTCCAGCGGTGCGGTAGTCAACCAGGGGAATATCTCTGACGGGTTTGTCGCGCTGCTTGGTAACTCAGTTGAAAATGCCGGGACAATTGTCACCACCAAAGGGACGACTGGCCTGGCTGCCGGTGATGAGATTACCCTTGGTTTTGATCCCAATGGCTTGATGGCAATTAAAATAGACAAGGCGACTTATCAGGCACAGGTGACCAACAGCGGCATCATTGAGGCTGATGGCGGTACGGTGGTTATGACCGCTGCGGCGGCGGATGCGCTGCTGGCCACGGTAGTGAACAACAGCGGGACGGTACACGCAAAAAGTATGGTAGAGCGGAACGGCGAGATCGTTATTGAAGGAGGTGCCATTTTTCACTCCGGCAGCATCGACGTGTCTGGTAGTACTGGCGGCGTGGTTGCCCTCAACGCAGGCCAAGTTGTCCTCATTGACGGCACTATCCATGCCGACGGCAACAGTGGCGGACAGGTCAGCATCACCGCGCCGCGTATCGGTCAAAGCACCGCCATCACCGCAGCAGGCAGCAGCGCCAGAGGCGGCAATATTTCGTTTGTCGCTGAGCAGATCGTGCAAAGCACAGGCGCGCAATTGAACGTCAGCAGTACGAAAAACATTGGTGGCCAGATCGACCTGCGTGCCGTTGCGGCAGATGGCAGCGGTCATCTGTTCAGCTCGGGTGCCTTTGATGCTACCGGTCAGCATGGCGGCAAAATTTTACTGACCGGCACTACCGTTGATCTCTACGCCGCCAGCCTTGACGCCAGTGGCATAAATGGGGGCGGACAAGTGCTCATTGGTGGTGATTATCAGGGCAGCAACGCGAGTAGCGCAGTCTTTTCTGATGCAAATACCGGGTTTATAAAATCCGTTACCGGCAGTGGTTTTACTGTTTTCGGGAGTGAATCCGATAACTACAGCCTTACTAACACCAATGTAAATAGTACGGCTGACATTACCCGCCGCCCACTGACAGTTACGGCAGATGCTAAAGAGAAGAACCTTGGGCAAGCTGACTCTGCTCTTACCTATCAAGCAGAAGCGGCGTCAACTGGTCGGGGTCTGCTGCCCGGAGAATCGGTCTCTGGCAGTTTGACACGTATCAATGGTGAAGGGGTCGGAGCATATCCGATTCAGCAGGGTAGCGTAGAGAGCCCCAATTACTCCATAGCGTTTGTTGCTGCAGACTTGACCAAACGGGTACCACCCCACCAGTAGTGATAGCTCCAGAGGTCACCCCGCCAGCAGTGATACCTCCGTCATACCTCCATCAACTCCGGCACCACCGCCACCAATGAACCCAGTGGCCGTACCTGTTCAACCACCGCCACTGCCTGATCCAGGTACAACCGGCACACTAACTGGCGGAACAGAACCAGCTGTGCCAACCGGCGGAGCCATACCAGTGTTGCCTGGCGTACTGCCGGTGCTGCGACGGGGAAGAGTGAATCAGAAAAACCGACGGTCTATTTTCAGGCGGTGAAGAGGTTTTAGTGCATATGGCAATTGACCGGTAGTTATGAACAGAGCCGCGGCTTGAGAGCTCGTACCCATTTGCCGAGGAGTTGCAGGAAATGTTAATGCGCCTCAGTAGTTGTCAGGGCGGCAGGAATAAAAAAGCCCCGGCAGGTTTCTGCCGGGGCTTTTTCCATTTTAATGGAATCAAATTACTGAATGATGATCTCCGCTTTTTCGACCATGACGTTGTACTTGTAGCCGCTGCCAAAGTCCTTGTCCTTGAGCATGATCCCCTTGACGGTGACTACGTCGCCAATTAGCGGGATGGCGTCGGAGGTGATCACGAGATCGTTGTCGCCGGTCTGGTGGGAGCCGCTGCCGTCCTGGATGTGAATCCAGTTGCGGCTCATGATGCCTGAGGAAACCTTGACGACCTTGCCGTTGACGGTCACTTTCTTGTTCTTGAGCTTGTCCTTGTTCTTGAAGATTTCAGCGACAGTATAGGCATTGGCGCCGGTGGCTTTTTTGACTTTTACCTTTTCATCAGCCACGGCGACGACTGCGCCGGCACTGCCTCGGGTTGTTTTCTTCTCTTCTTTCTTGGCTACTTTGCCGTCTTTACCTTTTTTGGCAGCAGTCGGGCCGCTGGAGAAGATTATTTTGTCGAAGGTTCGCTTCAGGGTGGTGCTCTGGAAATTGGTCATCTCCATGCCCGGCTCGAAACTGACCTCTTCACCGACGGTGACTTTCATCTCTGGAATGGCGACCCAGATCTTCTTGTCATTCTTCTGCTTCACCAAGGCGTAGGCATAGCCGCCGCTGCTGATGGTCTGCACAACCTTACCGGAGATGGGGACCATCTTTTCTGCCGGCGCAGCGGCCGGGGCCTGTTTTGTCTCGGTCTGCGGCATGGCCGGATGGCCGGCTGGTGCCTGCTCGACGGCGGGAGTTGCCGCAGGTGGGGTTACGGGAGCAGTTGCTGCCGGGGTGGCAGCTGCCTGCTGGGCCTGTTTGGCCATTTCGGGGTTGGCCAGGGCCAGTCCGGCAAGGGTCAGGATAGCTAAAGCGGCAACGGAAGCGGTAAAACGAGTACGCATAATCTTCTCCTCTGGCATGGGGTAGCAGTTCCGCAGCTGATATGTAACGAAATTGAATCATCAGCGGCATCCATGAAATTAACCAGATCTGCCGCAGATTGCAATCTTTTCGGCGCGAGTTACCACTGAGGTGTGCTATTCTGCGCCGAAATTTTGTCCCAGGGAGTTACCCGTATCCATGCAACACGTTATACCAAATGAATCACCACTTTTTCTCCGGGAGGAGGATCTGACCCCGCCCGTTGACTGGGCAGCCGTCTTTGGCAACACCAACCCGCTGGTGCTGGAAATCGGCTGCGGCATCGGTGATTTTCTGGTCAAGGTGGCGGCTGAACACCCGGACCGTAATTTTATTGCCCTCGATTTTTACAACAAGGGGTGTCTTAAAACCTGCAAAAGGGCGGAGAAGCACGGCCTGGCAAATGTCCGGGTGGTGCGGGCCGAGGCGCGGCAGTTTATGGCCGAGCGGCTGCTGCCGGAGTCGCTGGTTGCGCTCTACATCAATTGCCCGGACCCGTGGCCCAAGCAGAAACACCGGAAACGCCGATTGGTGCAGGTGCCCTTTGTTACTTTTGTCCATGGCTTTCTCCAGCCGGGTGCTGACTTCTTTTTTGCCACCGATTTCACCGACTACGGTCTGGATGTTGCGGCGTTCATGCCAGAACAGCCTGGTTTTCGCAATTGCCTGGCGCCAGATTGTTACCGGCACCACCTTGAAGGCTATCATCTGTCCAAATATATGCTGAAGTTCATGGCGGAAGGGGCGCGCATCCATTTTGTCCACTATAAAAAACTATCTGACTGCTGAACTGCCGGGCATAGGCGGTCTGTTTAAGGCAACACCGGAAGATTTCCTGGTGGAGGAAATTCCCCAGTACGAGCCGTGCGGTGAGGGGGAGCATCTCTATCTCACCATTGAGAAACGGGGTATCACCACCCTGGAAGCGGTCCGTCGCCTGGCAGTGGCGCTGGGCGCCGCAGAACGGGATTGCGGCTACGCCGGCTTGAAGGACAGTGTCGGCGTTACCCGGCAAACGATTTCGCTGCCGCGGGTTTCGGCTGAACAGGCCCGGACCCTTGATCTGCCGGGGCTGCGGGTGTTGGCGGTGCAGCGGCACCGGAACAAGCTGAAGCCGGGGCATCTGGCCGGGAACCGGTTTCAGATTCGCCTTCGAGAGGTGACGGCAGGCGCGGTGGCTGCAGCCGAGGCGGTACTGGCAGTTCTGACCCGGCGCGGGGTGCCAAATTTCTTTGGCGAGCAGCGCTATGGCGCCCAGGGGAATTCGCACCTGATCGGCGGAGCCCTGCTGGCGGGCGATCATCGCCGGGCGGTGACGGCCATGTTGGGGGATGCGGATCGAGTCACCGACCCGGCGTGGCGCGAGGCCATCAGCGCATTTCACGCGGGCGACTATCGGCACTGTTTTGAACTGCTCCCTGGCTTCTGTCGCACCGAGCGGGGGGTAGTGGAGCGGCTGCTCAGCCAGCCGGACAACTGGGCCGGGGCGCTGAAGTCGGTGCAGCCCCGCTTGCTCAGCCTCTATCTCTCGGCCAGTCAGTCGGCGCTCTTTGATCAGGTGGTGGCTGCCCGCCTGGCGGCTGGACTGCTCGATCAGCTGGTGCCGGGGGACCTGGCGTTTCGGCATGGCAATGGTGCCTGCTTTCTGGTCACCGATCCCGCGCCGGAAGCCGCCCGCCTCAACGCCCTGGAAATTTCCCCCAGTGGCCCGATGTTCGGGCCGGATCTACTGCTGCCGGAAGGGGAGCCCCTGGCGATTGAGCAGCGGGTGCTGGATGCTGCTGGCCTGACCTTGGCCAGTTTTGCCGGGTCAGGGAAAATGCGCCTGAGCGGCGAGCGCCGACCCTTACGGGTGCCGCTGAGTGAAGCCACGGTGACCAGAGATGATGACGGACTGGTGTTATCCTTCCGTCTGCCGCGGGGGGCCTATGCTACGGTCGTGCTGCGGGAAATCATGAAGGCTGGACAGGAGACGGGAACCGGTTAAACTGCCTCATGAAGTCGAGTTATTTTTGCGCCGAGGATGGAGGGTACGTCAATGCATGACCGCGATTCATATCACGTAAACCTGTTTCGCCCGAAATCCGGCTATATGGTCGACGAGCTGTCTGTTGTCGTCATGATGCTGGTTGCCTGGGCTGGGGCGACCTTCGGCTTTCAATTTCTGCTGGCATTTCTGGCCGAGACTCCTGGTGGCAACGGCTTGATCACCCGGCTCTCCTTTTTCAACCTGCCCTTTCATTTCTGGTTTACTGGCCAGTTTCTGCCGCTCTGGTTCATTATTCTCTGTGCCCTGTTCAACCTGTATATCGACCGACTGACCGAACGGCACAGCCGCAAGCGCGAGCGCATTTATGAATGAGCAGGTGCAGCTGGTGCCAATCGCCATTGTGTTCGCGGTGTTGATGCTCTTCGTTCTGGTAGGTCTTTTTGCGCGGGGGGGCGGAACATCTGAATATGGGATCGGGGGAAGATATACCGGCCGGATCGGTGGTGGCGCCGCTGTTGCCAGCAACTGGATGAGTGCTGCCAGCGTCATGGGGATTGCCGGTGTCCTCTACCTTTCGGGCTATTATGCCTTTGCCTACATCATCGGCTGGACCGGTGGCTATGTGCTGCTGTTGTTGCTAATGGCCGGCCAGATTCGTCGTTTCGGCAAATTTTCCGCGCCGGACTTTGTGGCCGACCGCTATAACTCGGATTTTGCCCGGTTGCTGGCGGCAATTATTTCCATTGCCATTTCCATCATCTACTGTGTGGCGCAGTTTAAAGGGATCGGTCTGATTTTCGCATGGCTGTTCAATCTTTCCTATCAGGATGGCCTGTTGCTCGGCGGGATGGTGGTGGTCGCCTATCTGGTTGTCTCCGGCATGCTGGGGGTGACGCGTAATCAGCAGCTGCAATATTTTGTGCTGATCGTCTCGTTTATCCTGCCGCTGATGTGGATGGCGCGCAAGTTCGGCTACTTCTGGGTGCTGCCCCAGTTCGGTTACGGCGCTGCGCTGCCGGAAGTGGAGCAGATGTTCGGGCCGGAATTCACCGCACCCTTTGCCTCGGCGTCCCTGTTTCAATGGATCGCGCTCTGTTTTACCCTGATGGTGGGCACTGCCGGTCTGCCCCATGTACTGTCCCGTTTTTATATCGTTCCCAATATTCGTGATGCCCGTTGGAGTCTGGTGTCCGGCCTCTTTTTCATCGCCCTGATCTATTGGTCGGCGCCGGCCTATGCCGTGTTTGCCCGGCTGATGGAGGCGAGAAATGGCCTGCCGGTTTCGCCAAATGATGCCAGGCAGATTGCCGATCTGGTGATATTTCGTGCGGCTACCCAGGCCGGCGTGCCGCTTTGGCTCTGTGGCTTTCTGGCGGCCGGGGCGACCTGTGCGGCATTTTTCACGGTGGCTGGCCTGCTGATAAACGGGGCGGCATCCATGTCCCATGATATCTATTTTCGCATTGTCAATCCTGCGGCCAGCGAAACCCAGAAAATGATTGTGGCGAAGTTTGCCGTACCGATGCTGGCCGGTCTGGTTATTATGATTGCCTCTGACCCCCCGGGCCTGATTGCTGAAATCACGGCCACGGCATTCGCCCTGGCCGGCAACACGATCTTTCCGGTGTTCCTGCTGGGGATCTGGTGGTGGCGGACCAATCGCTATGGCGTGATTACGGGCATGCTGGTCGGCATTGTCATCACCTTTGCGGCGCCGTTGTTCGGTGGCATGCTGCCGATCCTGACCACGTTGCTGCCCGTCACCTCGTCCGCTCTGATTGGAGTACCGATTGTGATCGCGATTACGATCATCGTGTCTCTGCTGACTGAACCACCTGCTCCGGAAATCAGGCGTTTTCTGGCTGAGCAGGTGCATGGACATTTGGACTGAGGAGGGGATTCGTGGCCCTGTTTCTCGGCTCACAAAAAAATGACGTGGCGGCGCTTACCGCAACCAGTGAACTGGTGGAGCGATTGCGGCAGCATATTGCCACGGCTCAGGGTGAAGGTGGCGACCTGGAGCTCAGCTCTTTTTTACAACAGTTGGCTGAAGATTTTTCTGCCGAGTATGACGCTGAAGAGACGTTCATTAAGGCAATGGGACGGATGCGGGAGGATGTAGCCGCTGCGGCTGCCCCTGAGTTGCCCACTATGCTGCAGTCGGCGCGGGTCATGATCGCTGACGAATTTCAGCACAGCAATTCGCCGCTGGCAGTGCATGAGGCGATGAATAATCTGATGGTGGTGGTGCTGCAGCGGCTTTTCGCTTTGGCGCAAGCCGCTGAATCTGCACCATGGTGCTTGCTGGCCGGGGGGGTGATCGGGCGGGGCGAGGCCACCTTTTCTCCCGGGCTGGCCGGCTGTTTCATTGGACCTCATGCTCAGCGGGTTGCCGCTACGGTTTCTTCTCTGTTGCCCAGCCTTCAGCTCAGGGTCGATGCGCGCCTGCTGGCTGGTGGCTTCAGCTGGTTTAACTCGCTGGCGGAGTGGGAGACTGCCGTTGCTACGCTTACGGGGAGCGGTGATGAGCGTTCGGCGGCTCTGGCAGATCTTCGTCACGTAGCCGGAGATGCCGAGACCGGTAAGCAGGCTGCGGCCATCGCCCGGCGCGGGGTGATCTGGTGGCGACAAAGCGATTTCTTTAGCGCAGAAGCGCGTCATTCCTCCGGGATGCGGCTGCCGCTCGGCTTTTTTGGCGGGTTGAAAGTAGAGAAGAGCGGTGCCCATCGCGGGGCGATCAATATGGATGCCCAGGCGATCGGCCCTTTGGTGGCGAATGTCCGGACCATGGCGGTTTCAGCCGAATTGTCCGTTACCGGTACCGCTGACCGGATCAGGGAGTTGGTCCGTAGCGGCCGGTTGAATGTTGATCCGGCAGGGCGGGCGCTGGAGGCCTTTCATCATCTGCAGCGCTGGAAAATGGCGGCCGAGGTGGCGAAAGGGGTGTCGGGGGATTTGTTGGATGTCTATGTCTGGCCCGAGCGGCTATCGCCGCAGGAACACGAATCTTTCAAGGAATGTCTGGACGCGATCGCTGGCATTGAGCGTCTGGTGGTACAAAACCTGACCGGGGCATAAATGGGGATGCGTATTTCCATATCAACCGGCACTCTTTATACATTGCCGTTGCTGCGTGCGGCGGAGATTGCCGTTGATGTGGGGTTTGACGGGGTCGAGCTGATCATTAACCAGGAGTTTCAGCGGGTCAGTGCCAAGAAGATAATCGCCGATTTGTCCAGTCTGGTGACGGTGCAGTCCATTCATGCCCCGTTCATGCCTTTGGATGGCTGGGGGACCACGGTGGACTCCTTGAAGCGCTGCGTTGATCTGGCGGCTGGCGCCGGCATTCCACTGGTCAACTTTCACCCGCCTTCGTGGTTGGGGCTGGAAGTGGGTTTCTGGCGTTGGCTCTATAAAATACAGGATTTTCAGCAGGAAATTGGTGGCAGTGGTGTGGTGGTGACCATGGAAAATATGCCATGGGTTGGACGCTTCAAGATCAACCCTCATATACTGTCACAAACCGCACGGATGCTGGAGTTTGGGGACGCCCATAATCTCCTTTTTACCTTTGATACAACCCACATGGGTTCGGGCAAGGCCAACTTCATCAATGACTTCTATCAGTTTTACAACTCGGGAAGGATCCGCAATATTCATTTTTCCGATTATGGCCATGGGCGGGAACATCTGCTGCCAGGCCACGGCATCCTGCCCCTGACCCGTTTTCTTAATCACCTGCGCAATACCGGTTATGCCGAAACCCTGACCCTGGAGTTGTCACCCCACGAATTCCCCCGGGATGAGCGGATCATTATTGCCAGCCTCCGGGAAATTCTGGAATATTTGCGCCGCGAAACCGACCCGGCCGGGAGCGCGCAGTTCCCACCAATGGTGGATGTATCCGATTCCGCCGTCTGGAGTTAGCCGCTTAATCTACCCTCTGACCAGGAATACCGAGCACTTCGCCTGGGTAACTACCTTGTGCGAGATACTGCCCATGATTTTCCGCTTGATAAACCCTTTGCCCGAACTGCCAATGACAATAACGTCGATCTCTTCCTCTTCAGCGAACTTGATCAATTCGTCGGCCGGGTCGCCATAAACCACCCGCATCTCCAGCGGGATGGCAAATTCAGCGGCGTTTTTTCTGACGACATAGAAAATACGTTCCTTCATTTCATCCCACTGTTCGGTTTCGGTGATCGGCTTGTTCGGGACAAAATCGGTGAAAGTGCTGCGGGGAGCGCCAGGCAGCACCAGCATAGCATATACTTTACTCTTGAACTGGCTGGGGGTGCCGGCAGCCAGGCGGATTGCTTCTTCGGCCGCTTTGTCGGAAAAGGGTGAGCCATCGATGGCTACCAGTATTTTTTTGCGGAGATTAAGCATTGAACCCCTCCCGTGCTGAAGATCGCATTATTTGGATGAACGCTTGACATTTTAAAACATTATTTTATAATTGTCATATAAAGCAGGGTGTAGCAGACAGATGTTTTATGATGTCAAGAGATTAGGATGTTATGCTGTTGTCGGGT
>JANOEC010000164.1:0-5368 GCA_031412995.1 Geobacteraceae bacterium | reverse complement strand
ATCATGCTGGATCGGCCGTTTCGTCTCGGTGACCGGATTCAGTTGAAGGACGGCAGCATCGGTGACGTGGTGACCATCGGTCTGCGCAGCACCAAGATCAAGACCCTGGACAACACCCTGCTGATTATCCCCAACTCGGATCTTTGCAACTCCACGTTGATCAATCTGGCCTTCCCGGATGTGCGCGCCAAGGGGAAAATCGTCGTTGGGGTGGATTATGCCAGTGATCTGGAGCAGGTGAAGGCCATGATGGTGGCCACGGCCCTCGAGGTGCCGGAGGTATTGCGTGACCCAATGCCGGAAGCCTATTTTACGTCATTTGGTGATTCAAGTCTGACAATGGTGCTGTTTATCTGGGTGGAAGATTACCCGAAACTGTTTGCCACCATCGATATGGTCAACTGCCGTTTGTTAAAGAATTTCCGCGCCGCCGGCGTCGTTATACCGTTCCCGACCCGCACCATTATTTCCCCAAAGGATGAAGCATAATTATGGCACGAAGAATAGAAGCTGCCCTGAAGTCGGGGGTCCGTGACTCCCGTGGTGAGCGGATCAAACGAGAAATAGAGCACGTTTTTCAGCTGCCGGTGGTTGCGGTTCGCACCATTGACGTCTATATCGTGGATGGCGAGCTGACAGAGCAGGAACTGGCCGCCGCGGCGAGCGGACCGTTCTGCGATCCCGTGATTCAGGACGTGGCCATTGACCGCCCCCTGGCCACTGGTTTTGACTTTGTCGTGGAAGTCGGTTTTCGCCCCGGAGTCACTGATAACGTGGGGCGCACCGCTCGCGAGGCCATCGAATACCTGACCGGTCGCCAACTCGCAGCCGGCGAAGGGGTGTATGCCTCGACCCAGTACCTGATCTCCGGCAGCGTCAACGCGGCTGAGGTGGAGCGTATTGCCACTGGCCTGCTCTGCAATACCCTGATCCAGCGCTTCTCGCTGCTCAGTGCGGCAGAATTTGCCGCCAAGCGCGGATTCCCGACCCTGGTACCGAAAGTCCAGGTTGCGGTTAAGGTTGAGGTTAAGGAAATCAATCTTGAAGTAGCAGATGAAGAACTGCTGCGGATCAGCAAGGATGGGGTATTGGCTTTGACCCTGGAAGAGATGCGCATCATCCAGGCCCATTACCGTGATCCCCGGGTGCTGGCCGACCGTAAAATGATTGGCCTTGGCGACCAGCCGACGGATGTGGAGCTGGAGTGTCTGGCTCAGACCTGGTCGGAGCACTGCAAACACAAGATTTTTGCCGGCACGGTGCAGTATGAAGACGAGCACGGCAACAAGCAGGAAATCCAGTCGCTGTTCAAGAGTTTTATCCAGCGGACCACCAAGGATGTGCGGGCCAAGCTGGGGGCGAATGATTTCTGCCAGTCGGTGTTCAAGGACAATGCCGGGGTCATAAAATTTAACGACGACTGGTCGCTGGTCTTCAAGGTAGAGACGCACAACTCGCCGTCAGCCCTCGACCCTTACGGCGGAGCGCTCACCGGTATCGTCGGGGTCAACCGCGACCCGTTCGGCACCGGCCAGGGGGCCAAGCTGATTTTCAATACCGACGTCTTCTGTTTTGCCGATCCGTTTTTTGATAAACCGCTGCCGAGCCGCCTGCTGCACCCCCGTCGCATCTTTGAAGGGGTAGTGGAAGGGGTCGAACATGGCGGTAACAAGAGCGGTATTCCGACGGTCAACGGCTCTCTGGTGTTTGATGAACGGTTCGCAGGTAAACCGCTGGTTTTCTGTGGTACTGCTGCCATCATGCCGGCTCAGGTGAATGGTAAGCCCGGCTATGAGAAGTCCATTGAACCGGGTGATCTGATCGTCATGACCGGCGGTCGCATTGGCAAGGATGGCATCCATGGTGCCACCTTTTCCTCTGAGGAGCTGAACGAGAATTCACCGGTCACAGCGGTGCAGATTGGTGATCCGATTACCCAGAAGCGGATGTTCGATTTCCTTATCCGTGCTCGTGACAAGGGACTCTACCGTTTCATCACCGACAACGGTGCCGGCGGTCTGTCATCATCCATCGGTGAGATGTCGGGCGAATGTGGTGGCTGCCGCATGGATCTGGCCAAGGCCCCCCTCAAGTATCCGGGCCTGCAGCCGTGGGAGATTCTCATCTCCGAGGCCCAGGAGCGGATGAGTCTGGCGGTGCCACCGGAGAGTATCGACGAATTCATGACCATGGCGGTGCGCTTCGGGGTTGAGGCGACGGTGCTGGGTGAATTCACCAATGATGGCATCTTTCATATCCTCTATGACGGTAAAACCGTCGCCTATTTGCCGGTAGCCTTCATGCACGAAGGTTTACCGCCGATGCAGTTGCCGGCCAAGTGGGAAATTCGTAGGCACGAGGAGCCGACAATTGCGGTCAAGAGCGATTACACGGCTGACCTGAAGACCATCCTCGGGGCGCTCAATGTTTGCTCTAAGGAATCGGTGGTGCGGCGTTATGACCACGAAGTGCAGGGTGGTTCCATTGTCAAACCGTTCACTGGCGTGGACAATGATGGGCCGTCCGATGCCGCCGTAGTCAGGCCGATCCTTGATTCTTGGGAAGGGGTGGTCGTTGCCCACGGAATTTGCCCGCGTTATTCGGATATTGATACCTATCACATGACAGCCAACGCGGTTGACGAGGCGCTGCGCAACTATGTGGCGGTGGGTGGTTCGCTGGAGCTGGTGGCCGGTCTGGACAACTTCTGCTGGTGTGACCCGGTCCTCTCGGAGAAGACCCCGGATGGCGCTTACAAGATGGCCCAACTGGTCCGCTCCAACCAGGCGCTGTACGACGTCTGCATGGTCTACAACCTGCCGCTGATCTCGGGCAAAGATTCCATGAAGAACGACTTCTACGATGGTACTACCAAGATTTCCATCCCGCCGACCCTGCTCTTTTCGGTCATCGGCAAGATCGAGGATGTGCGTCGCGCCGTGACCATGGATGTGAAGCGGCCGGGGGATATCGTTTATCTGCTGGGCAAGACTGCCGAAGAACTGGGCGGTTCCGAGTACTTTGCCCAGCTGGGGGCGATCGGCAACTCCGTGCCGCAGGTGGATACGGCCAAGGCCTACCAGCGATACCAGGCTTACCACCGGGCCGTACTGGCCGGGACCGTGGCTTCCTGCCACGACCTGTCTGACGGCGGCCTGGCCGTTGCAGCGGCAGAAAGTGCCTTTGCCGGGGGCTATGGTATGGAGCTTGATCTGACGCGGGTACTCTGGAAAGGTGATCTGGCGGGGAAAACCGATCTGACGCTGCTGTTCAGCGAGTCGGCATCGCGGCACCTGGTGACGGTCCACCCGGAACAGCGGGCAGCGTTTGAAGCGATTATGAGCGGCAACTGCTTTGCCTCAATCGGGACTGTATCTGCTGACACCGACCTGGTGATCACCGGTCTGCATGGAACAACTATTGTCAAATCCGGTCTGGGCGAGCTGAAAGAAGCCTGGCAAAAGACCCTGCGGGAGTTGTAATAGTTGGCTAATCTTAAAAAGATTATTTGCGAGAGCAAAAAGGCATGCCGTTAAAGTTCTCAAGAACGTACCCTACGCTTTCCGCTGCATAGGAATATAGATGAGTGCTACCAAGAAATTGACTATCGATGTTCTGGGAACTAACATTACTGTCCTTTCACAGCGGGATGAGGACTATATTTCACTGACTGATATGCTGAAAGCTAAGGACGGTGGTTTTTTCATTTCTGATTGGTTGCGGAACCGCAACACGGTTGAGTTTCTTGGAATATGGGAGCGTGTCCATAATCCTGATTTTAATTATGGCGAATTCGCCATAATAAAAAGCCAGGCTGGCTTGAACAGCTACAAAATAAGTGTCAAAGAATGGGTCGCTAAAACCAATGCAGTTGGTCTTCGAGCCACTACTGGCAGATACGGCGGAACATACGCACACAAGGACATCGCCTTAGAATTCGGCATGTGGATCAGCCCAGAATTCAAGATCTACTTGATCAAGGAGTTCCAGCGTCTAAAGGAAGATGAAAACCGCCGACTGTCTCTTTCCTGGAACCTGAACCGTACACTTTCCAAGCTCAACTACCGCATCCACACCGATGCTATCAAAACACACCTGATTCCAGCCGCAGTGACACCAGCACAGGCCACCACAATCTACGCCAGCGAAGCTGACCTGCTTAATGTTGCCCTCTTCGGCCAGACTGCCAAACAGTGGCGCGATGCGAACCCCGATATGGAAGGCAACATGCGCGAGTACTCCACCATTGAGCAACTGCTGGTGCTGGCCAATATCGAGGGCATGAATGCTGAACTGATCCATATGGGACTGACACAAGGTGAGCGTCTCAAGCGTCTCAACGAAATAGCTATTCGCCAAATGCAGGTTCTAACCTCAGCATCGGCGATTAAACAACTCAAGGAATAAACGATGTAATGCGGGCGAGATGATTCTATTTTCTCAGACTAAATGTTCCGTTTGGGTAGACACCGGTTCACGCGTGCGCGTGAACCGGTGTCTACGAGTTATAAAACCGATTAATACAGAAAAGGCAATAAAGTCCAGTCATCACGCAGCCGGAGGCCCAACTGATGAGAAGTAAAAAGTAATATCCATGACTCTTGAGGAATTTTTGAAATACGCCGCCGATCTGGGGAAGGTGCTCTCTGGTGGGATCGTTGGTGGAGTCTTGGGCTACCTCCTGAAAACTCAAATTGACCACAGGCTGGCTATCGCCAGGAACAATGAACTGGTTCGAGTGACCGACTTCAACAAAGCTGCCTCTATTTTCCGTGCGGCTTTTGTCAAAGAAATATTCTTGCTGAGGGCGAATATCATTTCTGGGAATGAAGTTGTGCATAAAATCATCACAAAAGAAGCCATGATACGGCATGAAAAAGCCAAGATCATTTTCGAGCCGTTCGTTGCTACCAGAAAAAACGTGAACTTCAATGCTGCATGGGACAAATATAAGCATTGCGAGTACAACTTTCTTAATAGCTCCGATGATTACCACCCTGACAACATCACGGGCAGAAAAGAGTTCAGCCAGTTTTATCTTAACCATATTGAACAACTCTTTGTCTGTGCAGCCGTACAGTGAAAGACGCACATAACTGGGCTTTTGGACACGGACGCGATAAACCCGCGCCGGTCAGAAGCGCACCCCGTTGAACACAAACAAATGCTCCGTCTTGATGTGAAACGGTATACCTCTGGGCCAATTTTAGGAGAGTAGAACATGAAATCAGCGTTGTCCGGTTAGGTAATTGCATCGTTATTTGAGCTAAAAATATGTGTAAAAACAGCATGCTGCTTCATTTTTTCGCTTGACTTTTGGTTAAAAATTCGGGCCGCGCATTCGTAACTATCTGATACTAAAGAGGTT
>JANOEC010000163.1:0-85216 GCA_031412995.1 Geobacteraceae bacterium | reverse complement strand
CTCAATGGCGCCAGCTTGTCGGAAGTCTATCTGCAGTATGACCTTTTTCTTTCCCTGTTGGCTGCCATTACGTTCTTTTTTCATCTGGACGTAGATACCATCCAAGTGTTCGGGCAAACTTCATTCTTCTTACTGTTTCTTGGCATCTTTCTCTTGGCGAGAAAATTGTTCCTCAACAAAAATCTGGCACCATTTCTGTTAATTTCTTTGATTCTGGTACGTATCTATGGGGGGCCAGAAGAGCCGCTTGCTTGTTTTCAGGTGACGCCGCTCAGGCTTGACCTCTGGTTTCTCATCCTGCTGCCAGTTTATTTCAAAGGGCCACACCATTGGTTGTCCGGACTTGTTCTGGGTCTCATGCTTATTATTCATCGAAACTTCGGCATCATCTATTTGGCGGCATATTGCCAATTGCTGGCAACATTGCTCATCCTTGATTACGGGGCAAGACAACATTCGGCGGAAAGCAAACTTACCCTGCTTAAAAAACTGACGGTAGATCACTTGCACTACAATTGGAAAAATCTGCTGGCAGTTTGTGCCGCCTATGCCTGCAGCAATGTCATATTCAGCGGTAATAGCGCCTTCCGCTACCAGAAGATTGGTGTTGGCTTCATGCAGATCGCAACCAACTCTTTTTATTGGTATCTGGCAATTTTATTAACTTTAACGATGGTCATCCTGGTAAAAATGAGAACCAAAATATCTCATAAACAGCTGGTCTGTGGTTTTTTCCTCCTCTATTTAACCATCGGAAATTCACTCTATTTTTTCGGCCGAAGCCATGAAAACAACATTCTTAATCTGTCAGCAATCTTCCTGTTTTTGTTTTTCCTGACTCTTGACCTGATGCAACATGCCACTACCTGCGAGCAACCCGCAAAAAGTGCACTTTACGATAAAAGTACACTGACCGTCGCACTGGGAGTAGTTATTCTGATTGCGTTGAGCTACGGAGACGTCATTACTGACAAGGTTGCGGTGCAGCGACAAAACTTCCAGAAGTCACAATTTATCTACCCGAACCAGCTTACGCAATCGGCAATGGAACGAAACATCAACGGCATTCGATCAATTATCGGCGACAGTTCCAAGGTATATTTTGTCAGTGAATTAGATTTTTTTTATTACTATTACGGTCGATATGAACAGAGTGGTTATTACAACCCGTTTCTCTCCTGGACGTTTAGCGACGACATGACTAAATTCATTAATGACCTGCTGGCCAAAGGTTATTATATTGTCGTTGATAAACCGGCATTGATCCAAGAAGCAATGCCGGATCTACACTACAGTAACCTTAAAAATTACGAGAACTATGCTATTTTCTGGCAATAAGTGTTTCTGCCGGAAGAATCAGTTCGCAATATTGGGGATTATATGGACTTAGAACCTAAAATTCTACGGCTACAAGGACCAATTCTTGTCTTGGGCGGCAGCGGCTTTATCGGCGCCAATCTGTTCAGAACTATCCGCCGCTATCGACAAGACGTATACGGGACGACGTCACAATTTGACGCCTGGCGCCTGGAAGGAATCCCTGAGAAAAACCGTTTGGTGGTTGACCTGCTGGTCGATTCAGATCTTGATGATTTATTCACCGATATCAAACCCCGAACCATTTTGAACTGTGTTTCATACGGCGGTTACTCTTTCGAGACCGAATCTAAACTGATTTACCAGACAAACTTCAATCTCACTGCGAGAATTCTCCACCGTCTGGCCCCCATGAATATTGCCTGTTATGTGCATTCCGGCAGCTCTTCCGAATACGGCGACAACTCTGCTGGGCCGAGAGAAACCGACTCTTTGGCACCAAACAGCGATTATGCCGTTTCTAAAGTGGCCTGTGCGAATCTGCTCCACTACTTTGGCAAGAAAAAGGGGTTGCCCTGCGCAAACCTGAGACTGTACTCAATCTATGGCCCGCTTGAAGACTCGTCACGGTTGATTCCGACCGTTATCAGACACGGTAGCCAAGGTCACTATCCTGACTTTGTTGAACCACATATCTCCAGGGATTTCGTTTACATTGACGACACGGTAGAGGCCTTCATCGATACGGCTCTCAACCTTAAGGCAGAGCATTACGGGGATTCATTCAATATCGGTACCGGGGTAAAAACAACTATCGCCCAGATAGCAGCAATGTCCGGAGAAATTTTTGCGATTGAGGAACCGCCGCGCTTTGCTTCCATGCCGGATCGAATCTGGGATATCAGCGAATGGTACGCCAACCCTGACAAAAGCAGTACCTGCCTAGGCTGGCAAGCAAGAACGTCTCTGTTTGACGGACTCAGACAATCACGGGCGTGGTACGAAACGTTACCGGACAAGGAAAAATATCATCAGTCCTCGAAGAAATTCGGGTTGGATACGGTTTACAGTGTGACCGCAATCATCGCCTGCTACAAAGACAATCAGGCGATTCCCATCATGTATGAGCGGCTGAAACAGACCTTTGCCAACCTGAAGATCGATTATGAGATTATCTTTGTCAATGACAACAGCCCGGACAACAGCGAAGAAGTCATCCGCGGCATCTCCCGCAACGATAAGCGGGTTCTCGGTATATCGCATTCGCGCAATTTCGGTTCCCAGGCCGCATTTCGCAGCGGTATGGAGTTAGCAACTAAAAACTCCTGCGTGCTGCTGGACGGCGATCTACAGGATCCGCCGGAAATGATCGAGCAATTTATCGAGAAATGGCGTGAAGGCTATGATGTTGTTTTCGGCCGACGGGTCAAGAGGGAAGCCCCCCTCTTCATGCGTCTCGCCTACAAACTGTTCTACCGGGTATTTGACTACTTTTCCTACCTGAATATTCCCCATGATGCCGGTGATTTCTCCCTGATGGACAAACGCGTGGTACAGTGCCTGCTCCAGTTTCCGGAACGTGATCTATTTGTTCGCGGGCTGCGGGCTTTTGTCGGCTTCCGTCAGATCGGCGTCGACTATGTGCGGCCTGAGCGGATGTTTGGCCGGACCACCAACAGCCTTCTTAAAAACATCGGCTGGGCCAAAAAGGGGATTCTCTCTTTCAGTAACACGCCACTCAACATCCTTAGTGCTGCCGGCAGTATTCTCTTTATCATCTCGATACTATTAGGCACCCTGCAGATTGTCGGCAGACTGCTCTTCCCCGAGCTAGCCCCCAAAGGGATCACCACCCTGCTGCTGGAAGTTCTCTTCTTCGGCTCAATCAACCTGTTTGCCCTGGGGATTATTGGCGAGTACATCGCCAAGATTTTCGAAGAGGTCAAGCAGCGACCGCTCTTTATCAGGCGCAGCATCATCCGTGATGGAGAGGTCAGGTTCTTTTCAACCGATCCGCACCAAACGAAAAACTGACTATTGTCGACCTGCAGAGGAATGTGCTGATGGAACTGATCTCCCGAGCTTGTCCGGTTTGCGGCTCAATCGATGAAACCAATGTCTTTGCCGCAGCGGATTTTGATTTTACCCGTCTGGATCAGTTCGCCTTTGCTTCCAGAAAAATTCCGGAATACATGCACTACCGGCTGCTGTCCTGCCCAACCTGTGATCTGTTGTATGCAAGCCCGGTCCCGAGAGCGGAAGATCTGGCCGGCAGCTACAGTGATGCCGACTTTGACAGCGCGGTCGAAGCACGGTACGCCGCCATGACCTACAGCAGCTACCTCTCTGAAATCAAACAACGGCTACCTGATCTTCAGGGAGCCCTGGACATCGGCACCGGTGACGGCGCTTTCCTTGAACAGCTTCTGGAGCAGGGGTTCACCGACGTAGCCGGAATTGAGCCTTCAAAAGCACCGATTGCGGCGGCAAGCACCAAGGTCAAACAGTTGATCCGGGAAGGAATATTCCAGGGAGACGACTTCCCTGCCGCCAGTTTGAGCTTGATCACCTGCTTCCAAACCCTTGAGCACCTACCCGATCCTTTGGCAATGGGTAAAAGCGCGTATGCCATGCTCAAAAAAGGGGGAGCGGTCTTTTTCGTCTGCCACAATCGCCGAGCAGCTTCTGCCCGAATCCTGGGGCTGAAATCTCCGATTTTTGATATCGAGCATTTGCAGCTGTTTTCTCCGGCCAGTGCCCGCTTTCTTTTGGAACAGTCTGGCTTTACCGACATTACGGTACAGCCGATTATCAATCGCTATCCACTGCACTACTGGCTCAAACTGTTTCCGTTGCCCAACCGGATCAAGTCAAACCTGCTTGCCGTGCTACAGAACCACCCACTGGGCAGGCTGCCAATTCCGTTTCCGGTAGGCAATCTTGCCGCGATTGGTTACAAGCCACGATAATTGACCCATCGGTTGCTTTTATATTGAGGACATATGAACGTATTGTCAGACAATAAATTCGCTCGCCGCGAAACAGTTTTTCTCCTGCTTATTTTGGTGCTGGCCTTTACCCTGCGGATGAAATTCCTGCATGAAGTCTTTGAACGGGACGAAGGGCAATATGCGGCAATTGCACAGGTCATCCTCGATGGCGGCATTCCATACAAGGATGCCATCGAGATCAAACCGCCGGGAGTATTTTATCTCTATGCGCTAGGCATTGCTCTTTTCGGGGCAACAACCGAATCACTCAGAATTTTCACTGCTATCTATTCCATGCTGACCGTACTTGCCGTATATGGCACCGCCAGGCGTTTTGGCGGCGCAAATGCCGGATTATGGGCAGCACTGCTGTACGCAGTTTTTTCATGCGGGCCACTGAATCAGGGAAGCAGCAGCAACACCGAAGTCTTTTTAGTTTTGCCAATGACTGCTGCCGCCTATTTCCTTATGCTCGCCATAGACACCGGCAAACGGCTGCCGCTCATCGCCTGCAGTATCTGCTCCGGGGCAGCATTACTAATCAAACCGGTCGCCCTGCCAGTTGTTGCCCTGCTTTTCATTGCGGTATTCTTTCTGCAGTCATCACGTCGCTCGGTACGTGGTACGGCAGTAAACACAGTTAGCTACCTGCTGCCGATGATTTCCATGGCGGCGATAACCTTTGGCTACTTTGCCTACCGTGGCGCATGGAATGAGTTCATCTACTGGAACATCATTTTCCCGACCAGCTACCTTGATTCCGGAATCACTGGTCCTGGTCTGCAGATTACGTTACGGCGGTTGGCTCCCGAACTCCTGGTCATCCTTACCTTCGCGCTCCCGTCAGCGGTCTGGCTCCTTTTTAGCAAACGGAACATAAAAAGCGTTGTCCTGGCACTTCTTTTCCCCGCCGCCTGCATCGCAATCTGGTTACCGCGAAAATATTTCCCCCACTACTTCATTATGTTGGTGCCAACATTAGCGATACTCGCCGGGATAGGTCTTGCCCAAGCTTTCAGTGTAAAAAGGCTGCGCCTTTTCACCGCAACCATATTACTGCTAACCTTTTCTTATTGGGCCAGCAAGGAGCTGAAATTCTACGTCTACTACACACCGGAAATGATTTCCCTGATGAAATACGGGTCGCAGTTTGTTGAGGCGCAAAAACTGGCCAATTATCTAAAAGAAAGAACCCAGCCCGGCGACTACATTTTTCAATGGGGCCTTGAGCCGGAACTTTATTTTCTGGCTGATCGAAGATCCCCGAACAGGAACCTGGTAAGTGTATCGCCAGCATGGGCCCAAAATCCGCAAGAAGAAGTCAATCAAATGGCCCAAGACATCATGCAAAAACAACCGCGCTACATCATCATGCAACCTGAATGGCAGGAATGGCCCGGCTTTGATGAAGTCTCATATATAGTTAACAATTACTATGTCCTGGAAAATTATATCGCTTCCTGCAATGTCTATCGTAAACGGTAAGAAATTTGATGATTACCTTTCACACAAACTTCACACCGTCACTATTTTGACTGAAAACCACTCTATCCCCACAGAATTTAGCAGTCTGTCGCATTTTTGACATCACAGCCTATCCACCAATCGATAACAAACGTTCATTTCATGCCTTACCAAAGGCGCCATTTTTGCATAAAAATCAGAGATTCAATTAATCTAAGTATATCTGAAACTTAGCTGCGCAAGACTTCAGAATCCGTTGACTTGCAGGAGAACATAAATGAGCTCTTCAATCTTCGAATCAGGATCCGATCCGCTGGCCACTCTTGCGGCACAGGACACTGCTGGGCAGCGAGCGCAAATTGCCCAATATACAATTCTCCGAGCCGCCACCTACCTACAGAGCAACAAAAACGAAGAAGCCCTGAAGGAATTCAGGAAAGCCCTCGCCTTTGATCCACAAAACACCACGGCCCAGACATATATCGGCAAAATCAACCTCGCGCTGGGCAATACGTATGAAGCGATAAAAGCATTTAAGACCATGGCGAGCGCTGACCCTACCTCTATTGACGCACAAGTAAACCTGGCAAACGCCTATCTTCAGGACAAGCAGTACGTCGAATCAGAAAAATCTTTTAAAGCCGCGGCCAGACTTGACCCCCAAAATCCTCTCGCTGACTACACACTTGGGCACCAGTATGCAAATACAGGCCGACTGGCTGAAGCGGAGAGTCAATTCCTCAAAGTCCAAAAAATTTCCCCCAACGACGGCAACGTTTACTACAGTCTTGGTCTGGTGGCAAACAAGCTGGGGAACTATGAAGCTGCTACTGAAAATCTGGAGAAAGCCATCTCACTTAAGAAGACTTTCCCTGCGGCTAACTATGAACTTGGCGTTGCTTACAACGGACTTGGGCGCACTGATGATGCTCAAAAACAACTTTCAGCCCTGTATACCTCAAACTACAACCTTGCTACTGACCTGAAGTTCCTTCTGGACAAACCACAAATGATCGCGATGGGAGTGCCAACAAATAGCGGATTTCCGGTTGTATTTGGTGCTAACACTCCTCTCTGGATGCTGGACCCGGTAAACATGTCAACACCAGACGCTGGCAAAGAATTTTCAGTATCATTTTTATTCACCAATGAAATGAATTTCGCGTCTGTTACCAATGTGCAAAACTGGTCAATTTCCCGAGCCAACAGCACTGAGGCCGGTTACTACAACAACACCATGCCGCTGACGACAAAAGAAGCGTACTTACCCAGCAATCCGCTATCAGTGCGGTACAACAACATCACCCGTGAAGCAACCATTTCTTTCCGGCTGAACCAGAATGCTACTGGCGACGCAGTCAT
Organism: Geobacteraceae bacterium; assembly: GCA_031412995.1. GTDB lineage: Bacteria > Desulfobacterota > Desulfuromonadia > Geobacterales > DSM-12255 > JANOEC01. The sequence goes on along the minus strand of JANOEC010000163.1, from coordinate 78,083 downwards.
TGACCCGTCCCATGTTGTATTTTCCTTCAAGGGTAAAGACGCTGCCGGCCGCGACATGGATATCTCAGCCAACGAAATGGATGGCTATTCAATAGATCCATTCTAACAACTCGCAGACCTGTACCGAGAAATGCATTAAATAGCCCTTTGGAGGGGACATGTTGAATAATGCAACGCAGAATCTGATTATGATAGAAGGTGCCGCAACCTATGAAAGAATCATTGAAGCAGTACAGGATGGGGATATCGAAGAGGGCATTCTCTATATCAATGACTTCCTGAAGATCTATCCGGAGTTTGCCAAGGCCCATAATGACCTGGCCGTACTTTATTATCGTGCAGGCAATACACTTAAGTCCTTGGCACACTATGAACGAGCCCACAAGTTGGATCCCATGAACTCAGTTTACATGAAGAACCTGGCTGATTTTTATTGTGTCGAACTAGACTGGATAGGCGAGGCAGTTCATCTTTACAATGATGTCGCAAAAGACAACCCTCATGATACAGAAGCATTGAACGCCCTGGGCACCATCCACTTGCAACTGGGACGACGCGAAAAGGCTCGACTTTATTTCAATCAAACCTTGCAGCTTGACGCCGCAAACCAGCATGCCATGGCTGCACTGCAGCAATTGCCTCCCAGACAAGATTCCACAGCATCAGCTCCACGTTTCATTGAATCATCAAGCATGGCATCACCGCAACGACCGGTTACCGGCTGCAGCGCGCAACAAAGCCAAGTGCCCCGAGATACTGCCTGCGTCCCCACTACCTACCGCACCAGTGAACAAATTTACCAAGAGGCCACTGACCTGATTTCACAGGGAAAGCAGAGCGAAGCTATTGCAGCACTGAAAACCATGATTCAACAAACCCCGAATCATGCGCTGGCCCACAATGACCTTGGGGTCCTCTATCAGCGAACCGGAGACCTGGAACAAGCTCGCATACACCATGAAAACGCAGTCCAACTGCAGCCGACAAGTGATATCTTCCGCAAAAATCTGGCTGACCTGCTTGCCAGTGAATTTGGTAATTATGAAGAAGCGCTCCGTATTCTGGTAACCCTGTTGGGTGAAAATAGTTCGGATATTGAACTACTGAAAAGCATTGCCGCCATCTGTCTGAAGATCGGCAACCCGCTGGACGCAAGCCACTTTCTACAGCAAGTATTAACCCTCAAACCATGGGATCAAGAAGCAAGCGAGGCTTTAAGGGCAATCACTGCCACCTTGTCTGACACGAGTAATCCATGAAAGTCTCAATGCCCAGTGGTCGTGCCCATGGCTGGGGAATTGCCGGAGAATACCTGACCAGCGAAATTTCCAAGCTCCCCCTACTGGAAGACGTCACACTTCACTGCATCAGCGGCCATGACCTGCGACCGATGAAGCAAGCAGACTGGAATCGCATTAACATTGGTTACTGTTTTTTTGAGAACAATATCGAAACCCTGCACCATACGCGCCGAGCCACTAGGGAGTGGGACCAGATTGTCGCGGGCTCCAGCTGGTGTGAATATCAACTCCGTATTGGTGGGGTCAGACAAACCTGTACCATCTTGCAAGGAATCGATCCTGACAACTTTTATTCACTCCCTCCCCGAGCCGATGATGGACGATTCATTGTCTTCTCCGGTGGCAAATTTGAGTATCGCAAAGGCCAGGATCTTGTGATTGCTGCCATGCGGGTATTCATGCAGCGCCATGCCGATGTATGCCTTGCCTGCTCTTGGGAAAACCAATGGCCATTTTCGCTCGCCACGATGACCCAATCTCGGCACATCATGTTCAAGCCCACCAATGACGACTGTTTAACCATCCTCAGGCAGACCCTGCACGACAATGGCGTTCCCCTGGACCGAGTTTATCTGGCACCTCTAGTGGATAACACCATGATCCGCCAGCTTTACCAGCAGACCGATATCGGCCTTTTTCCCAATCGTTGTGAAGGCGGGAACAACATGGTTATGTGTGAATACATGGCCTGTGGCAGAGCGGTCATTGCTGGCGATGCCACCGGTCACGCCGACGTTATTACCGAGACTAATTCCTTCCGATTGACGGAAAACACGCCAATTATCGTCAACAATACTCATGGAGATCCAGCCGGCATCTGGCATGAAGCAAAAGTCGACGAAATCATTGACCAGTTGGAAAATGCCTATCAGCACCGGGATCTTTGCCGCCAAAAGGGAAGCGTCGCTGCCGAAGAAATGAAGCGTTTATCATGGGATAAAGCAGCACGACAGTTTTATTTCATTGGCAATAAGCTGAACGAAGCAGCGAAGTACCGAAAATAAACCCTGTGGGAGCAGTCATGGACGTATCATTCAGTGGCATAGCCAGATTAGTTGCTTTCATCGACAGAACTGAGCGGGAAACCTATCCAGAGACACCATCCACCCTGCATTCGCAGATAACCTCGCAAGTGCTGGATACTCTGTTAGAAAAATATTCGATAAACAAGAGTGCCCGCATACTGGATATCGGCTGCGGGCAAGGGCCGGCATTGGATATTTTTCGGGACAAGAGATACCCAAACGTCACCGGCATTACCTTGAACGACACGGATGTTGCCGTATGCAAAGAGAAGGGCCACGTGATCCATAAAATGGATCAGTCATTTCTGGAGTTTCAAGACAGGTCATTCGACTTTTTATGGGCACGTCACGTTATTGAGCATAGCATCTTCCCTTATTTCACCCTGGCTGAATTTGCTCGGGTCACTGAAACTGGGGGGATCATGTATCTTGAAGTCCCGGCGCCAGAAACCTCATGTCACCACGAAACCAACCCCAATCACTACAGCGTCCTGAATAAGGGAGCGTGGCGATCACTATTGGAACGATCGGGATTCAGCATTATTGATGATATTCACTTGCGTTTCACTACGGGCATGGGAACAGATGAATACTGGGGATTTATTTGTAAAAGAAGTTAGTTACTGGACTTTAGAGTTACAGCCCTCCCTTCCCACGGTCACAGTGGGTCATGGAGCAGCTCTTTGATTTTCAAATCCGCCTGAAACTATGCGGCCTTGTCCGGTTTGGGATGATATTCATCCTCAACCGGCCATTTTAGCGGTCCGAATTTACCGGACTTCGGGTGCCACATGGCCCGAATATTGGCATGGCCAAAAAACCTTTGCAGCCCCTGGCGCACTCTGCCAGCGGTTATGGGGTGCTTCTGCCGCCACGGAGCAACGGAAGCCAGAAGTTTCACCTTGGCATCGCCATGCATCACCAGCAACTGTGGAATGGCATATGGCCGTATCCCTTGTAGTCCATAGCGGCCTCCTGAGAGAGAATGTTTTTCTCTCAAGAGGCCGCTATGGCAAGCACTTTTTTGTGCCACACCAACTTTTTTCAAAGATCACGAAAGTCTAAAGTCCAGGTTAGTTACATCCCAGTTCCAAATTGCATGAAATAATGAGAGGTCCGATGATAACGTTCGTTAATCCGCGCAGTCCATTTCTCGAAGACGAAAGTGTAATGCCGCCTTTGGGAATCATGTACCTTGTCAGCACTCTAAAATCCAAGGGTATAGATGCAAGGATTGTTGACATGGGACTGGGCGATGAAGTTCCTGAAGGCGACATATTCATTACCGGGACAACACCGCAGGCTGCAGAAATCTTAAAGCTTAAGCGAGACGCTTACACTGTAGTCGGTGGCCCACACGCATCAATAAATCCCGATGCACTGACCAATGATTTCAGCTTGGTCATTACCGGTGAGGCCGAGGAAATTATTGAGGAAATAGTCACAACTCGCCCAACCGGAATCATCAATGCGAAAAGAGTGAGGTCACTAGATGCACTTCCCTTTCCAGACCGAACCATTGCCAACCGTTATCACTATGAAATCGGCGGTAAATTAGCCACAACCATGATCAGTTCTCGTGGTTGTAACGGAAAGTGTTCATTCTGCTGCAAGGCAGTTATGGATAAGGGCATTTTCCTTCGGTCAGCGGAAAATGTTTTGGCCGAAGCCCGTGAGATCAAGTCGCTTGGATACGATGCGGCCATGTTTTATGACGATACTATTGCGATCAACCGAAAACGGATTGAAGCGATCTGCACTGGGCTTGAGAAAATGGACTTTATTTTCCGCTGTTTTGTCAGAGCAGATCAAGTCGACGCAGAATTGTTTATCCGCATGGCTCAGGCCGGATGTTATGAAGTGCTTATCGGAGTAGAAAGTGGCAGCCAGCAACTCCTTAATACCATCAATAAACAAGAAACCGTTGAGCAGTTAAAACATGCGATTATGTGGGCCAAAGCGAGCGGAATCAGAGTTAAAGCTCTCATGATGGTAGGGTTACCCGGTGAGTCTTGGGAAACAGTGGAACTTTCTCGTCAATTTTTGACTGAAACTGAGCCGGACTCTCTGGATGTAACCATCCTAACCGTATACAAAGGTACGGATATTTATAATAATCCTGACAAGTATGATATCCGCTTTCGCGAAGCAAGCTGGTATAAGGGACGGTCCAACGAATATCTCAGTACCGTATCCACCCCCTTGATGTCGGAAGATGAAATTGTAAAGGCCAGAGAATTATTGTGGAATACCTTTCTTGACTTACAGCGCAAATAAAGAATTAAACGCCAAAAATATTAGCTTTGGAGCAAACACAAGCACTTACCTCCTTTAGAATTTCTGATATCGTTATTGAGGATTACACTTCATGAACAGCGCTGCGCCTCATATCTGGTTGTCATATGTATCCTACCCCATTACCACTGCCGCATACCTTGAACGCGCGCTTAGAAAGGTTTGCCGGGTTACAACAATAGGCCCCATGCTTCCGGCAGAGCTTATTACTAAGTGGAATCTCCAAAATTTACAGCAGCCAATCCTGCCACATGATATCAACACACCCATGGTCCATGATATAGGCCAGAGCCTGGCACAACTCGCTCCAGAGGAACACCCGAACCTTTACCTGTGGGTCGAGTCGGTAGGCGGGCATAGACCTCATAATCTTGGAGCTCTTGCGTGTCCCAAAATTGGCTATCTGATCGATACTCATCTGAGTCTTGATTATCACCGGGAGCTTGCCAAGCAATTTGACTTGGTATTTTTGGTCCATCGCCAGTTTGTAGCCGAAATCAGAAAGGTAAATCCGAACACCTATTGGTTGCCTGTCGCCTGCGACCCAGAAATCCACTGTTCTATCAAAACAAAAAAAAATCATACTATCGCCTTTGTCGGCAGTGTTCAGAATGGCACACGGCGTCAGCAACTTCTCGAATGTCTGGCATCACAATTTCACATCAACTATGAGCGTTGCTTTCTTAATGAGATGGCCGACGTATTTTCACAGTCCAAGATCGTGTTTAACGAAGCAGTAAAAGACGACCTGAATATGCGCGTCTTTGAGGTGCTTTCTACTGGCTCGCTGCTGCTGACCGATATGGCAGCCGATTCGGGTCAAGATGTTCTCTTTCATGACGGCGAGGACTGCGCTGTTTACCGGAACGGGAACATCCTCGATGTCGCGCGTTTTTACCTGGATAACGAGGCTCTTCGGGAGCAAATTGCCGCACGAGGAAAACTCTTGGTCCAGAATGCCCATACCTATGACCATCGTGTTGCCGATCTTTTAGCGGTAGCGCTGGAGGGGAAACATGACACCTTTTCGGCGGAAGAACTGAGGGAACAGTCACTGCGGGGAGTACCCGCTATTGATGCAAATATTCCGGCAAGTATATGCATCACTGATGCCCGGCGCAGCTTTGTCATCCCGGTTCTCGACATGTCCCCGGCCAGCGAATACAACATCATCACCCTTCTGCACAACCTGGAAAATATCGAAGGGGAGGTAATTGTGGTCTTTAACGGCCATGAAGTGGCCGAGCAGTTAAAAAATCATCCCCGTATCACCCGATATGCAATCATGAAGCAGAATATCGGCGTTGCCCGGGCCTGGAACCTGGGACTAGAAATTGCCGTAACCCCAACGGTCTTTATCCTGAACGCGGACCTCCATGTCGAACGGCAGGCCATAGACATACTTGAAGATGCGCTATTAGGGATTCCGGAGGCGGCCTGCGTCGGTCCTCAGGGCAGCTTTGTCGAGTATGCCCTGGCCCGCGATTATATGCACTTCGACAAGGGTACGTTCAGTCGACCGATTGAGATTGATGCAGTATCCGGCTTTTTATTTGCTATTAAACTGCAACATTTTAATGAAAAGATCATCCGCTTCGAGAATTCCTTTACACCATGCTACTTTGAGGAATGGGATCTGGGTTTACAGATCAAGCTGGCCGGTCTGAAAAATTATATCGTGCCGACTACAGCCTATGACCACCACTGGAGCGGCAGCATCAGAGCGCTACGAGAAATCAGTTTCTATGAAAAAGCCGAAACCGCCGGCGAAATATTGCTGCGAAATCGACGCCTGTTTCTTAACAAGTGGCACGGGATTTCCAGCCGTGAAAAATCTCTAGCGCTGTTCGAGAGCGGATTTCATCAGTACGCCAAGAATCATGGGCAACAGCTGGTGGCCGAAGGGCATTTTGACGAAGCCCGGCACTGGCTCAATAATATCGAATGTCACTTTCCGCTTGATACCGAGATAGCTTCATTACGGCGATTTATTGACGTAATGGCCCTCAAAACACAGGAGTCGGCGCGACCGATGGCAGAAAGGGCAAGCAAATGATTACCTATATGCTGACAAAACTGGAAGCCCAGATGCACCATTTAGTCAGTTTGCAGGAAAAAGGTGATGTGCCGGCGGCTTTCGGGGGATATGAACTAATTTTCGAGGCCCTCCGCTTTTACGAAGAACTTGGCTATAATCAACAAGCGGAAACGATGCAAGCGTTGGCATTGAAAACACAGCCAACCCCAGTAATGACCCTCTACTGCCATGCCTTGGTCCAATTCCATCGTCGCCACTATCCAAGCGCATTGGATTCAATTAAGCCTGCGCTGGCATTGGCGCCGGATATTCTTAACTTGTATGTGTTGCAGGGCAGAATTCAGACGGCACAGGGAGATATTTCTGGAGCACAAGACTCCTTCAGGCGTGCTCAGGAACTTGATCCAGCCTTTAGTGGAGCAAGTGACGGCCTATTCATGCTTACCGCTGAAAACGAAATGCCGGGGGTGGACTATTATGACTGGCTGCAATGTTTTCATCAATTGCTACATCCGGCAACCTACATCGAGATCGGACTGGGACATGGACGATCACTGGCCCTAGCCAACCCGGAAACGCGGGCGATCGGCATAGACCCTTACCAGGGAATATGGGAGCATCTGCATTATGCCTGCCCGCATGGCCCAGCCACGCTCTTTCCATTAACCAGCGACGACTTTTTCGCCAATCATGACGTTAGAAAAATCATCGGCCAGGAAACCTTTGATTTGGCATTTATTGACGGGTTACATTTATTCGAGCAGGCGCTGAAAGATTTTATTAATTTGGAGCGCTATGCCCGGAAAGACTCCGTTATCCTGATTCACGACTGCCTGCCAATTTCACCAATTGTTGCAGAGCGGGAACGCTGCACCGGTTTCTGGACCGGCGATGTCTGGCGTATCATTCCCTGCCTGAAAACATTCCGCCCGGAGTTGAAACTGTTCACCATCCCGACAAAACCTTCCGGCCTGGCTGTCGTTACTGACCTGAACCCGACATCTACAGTACTTGTCGACCATTATGAAAAGATCGTGGACTATTATTCTGGCCTAAACTTGCCAACTACCATGGCGGAGCGCTTCATGCTCTTGAATGTAGAGCGCATCACAACAAATGCAGTAGCCGCAAGGCTTGGAGTACTGGGTAATTTTGCAGGTCAAGTCGAGCAAACAGATGAATGAACTCGACCCTGCAACGTATTTGAACGCGGGCTACATCCAACTGCCCGAGAATTTATTGATGTCATGAATCCGGACACAATCCACATAACGTCAATAGGTCAAGCAATAACCGCAGCGCTACAACACCAGCAAACAGGGAATTTTCGCGCCGCGGAAGCACTCTATCGGCACGTCCTGACCATCGCCCCTGACAACTTTGATGCCTTGCACCTCCTCGGTGTGCTGGTGCATCAGACCGGCGATAACCAGCAGGCAGTGCAGTTAATTGAAAAAGCCGTGCAGCAATACCCGCACAATCCATTTGCATGCAACAATCTTGGCGAAATCTATCGCACGTTACACCAGTTTAAAGAAGCAGAATCCTGTTTCCGGAAAGCACTTTCTCTTGCCCCCGATTATAGTCAGGCCCACAACAACCTTGGCAATGTCCTGTTGCAACGCGGAGATACAGCCGCGGCGGCTGAGTCATACCACCGGGCAACCTCCTTAAATCCGCTCTACTACGAGGCTTATGCGAACCTTGGTAATGCGCTACTGCACCTGGAGCGGTACGATGATGCAGCAGAATCCTGTCGTCACGCGCTGCAAATCAAACCCGACTATGCCCCCGCAAGCAACAGCTTAGGCAACGTTCTCTTGGCAACGTCCCAGCCAATAGAAGCGGAGAGTGCCTATCGTAAAGCCCTGGCACTTAACCCTGACTATGCAGAAGCCTATAATAATCTCGCTAAATCCCTCATCGATCAGGAACGATTGGATGAAGGGCTGGATGCATATCAGACGGCAATCCACCTGCAACCGGCCTATGCTGAGGCATATTATAACCTTGGCACGACCTTTCAAGAAATCGGACGAATGCAGGATGCTGAACACGCCTTTAACCAGTCCCTGCGTATCAATCCGGGTTATGCGGCGTGCAAATGGAATCTGTCCCTGTTGCTGCTACTGCAGGGAAGATATGAAGAAGGGTTTTATTTATATGAACAACGGTTCGAGGGAGGGGAAAAGAAAACCTTCACCTACCTGAACCATCTGCTGCAACAAGTTACGTCGTGTCCACGCTGGCACGGTGAAACACTGGCTGACTGTTCCCTGCTTTTAATCGCGGAGCAAGGTCTGGGCGACAATCTGATGATGATGCGCTATGTATCAGTGCTCAGAGAACAAAAGTCAAAAAAGATCACCGTATATTGCGCGCAACCGTTGGCGAGACTGTTTGCAGCGTTACCCGGGATAGGCGAGGTAATTTCCATGCCAGCCCCGATACCAACCGCTGGTTTTGATTATCACTGTCCAACCATGAGCCTGCCTCATCTGCTGCGAACGCAACTCACAACAATTCCCACAATGGTCCCCTACCTGACTATCCCTGGTGCGGTACGACAAAAATGGCAAACGCGGTGTGCTGACATCCGCAAGCCTAAGATTGGGTTGGTCTGGGCTGCGAAAAATGTCGGTCCCAAGAACATTCCATTCCACCAGCTTCTTCCGCTGCAAACGATAGACGAAATACAACTGGTTAGCCTGCAACAGGGGAGTGCAGCCAAGCAGTTTCAGGAACTCGGATTGAACGTCCTTGACTGGATGGATGAGTGCACCGATTTGATGGATAGCGCTGGTTTGATTGAACAACTTGACCTGGTAATCGCCGTCGACACCGCTGTTGCCCATTTGGCAGGTGCCTTGGGAAAACCCGTCTGGCTGTTGAACCGCTATGAAAGTGAATGGCGCTGGATGCTTGAGCGGAGTGATTCGCCCTGGTATCCATCTATGCGGATTTTCCGTCAGCAAAGCCCTGGTAAATGGGATGACGTGCTATCGCAGATAATCAAAGAGGTTGCTGTATGCTTCAACCTGACACTACCGGAGGCAAGCAATAGCGAATTTGGCACTCTGATGCATGAACAACGCCTCCACCTGGCTTTGGCTTATTTGCAGCAATGCAACCCGCAAGAAGCTTTACCGTACCTGACTACATTAGCTGAACAGTTGCCGGAATCCCCGTCAATCTGGTTCAACCTTGGCCGCGCCTACGTAATGATGCATCAATTGCCTCAAGCTACAGAGTGTTATCGGCATGCCCTGCGACTTAAACCGGACAACCCATCCATCATGCTCTGTCTTGGTAAAATCCTTATCCAGAACAGAGCTTATGCCGATGCCGAGCCCTACTTGCAACAAGCCCATACTATTCACCCTGAATCAATAGAGATTTTATTGCTGCTAACGACTGCACTCAGCAAACAAAACAAACGGGATGATGCCGAGCAGTGCTGTCGCAAAATATTAGCCATCAGACCTGACTGTACCCCTGCGAGTTACAACCTGGCGGTACTGCAATTGCGCCGGGGAGAGTATTTGGCCGGATTCGCCAACTTTGAATCCCGGCTTCAAATCGAGGAATTCAAAATTGACAGTCGCTGCTATCCCCAACCGCGCTGGGATGGCTCACCACTGCACGGCAAGAGTATTCTGGCAGTCGGCGAACAGGGGCTGGGGGACGTCATCCAACTCGTCCGTTATATCCCAATGATCGCCGACCTTGGGGGAGTTGTCACCCTGGAGGTAGCTCCAGCACTAATGACATTACTGGCCAACTTCCCCGGGGTAAGCAGACTCGCAACTAAATCGGCAGACCCTCCGCGGACTGACCACTATGTCCAACTGCTCAGCCTCCCCTATCTGTTTCAAACCACCATCGACACCATTCCTTCAGCGGAATCATACATTACTCCTGACCCGGACAAAGTGGCAATTTGGCAGCAACGGCTCGCGAACAACGACTCTCGAATTAAAATTGGTGTCGCCTGGCAAGGGAACCGTCACAATCCAAGGGACCATGTCCGTTCCTGTTCCCTTGCAGCTGTCGCACAACTGTTTGATCTCCCCGACGCAACCTTTTACAGCCTTCAGGTTGACGCTAATACAGTTGAAGATCCTGCATTTTCAGCTGTACTCACACCGGTGGATGTCTCCGAACTGTTGACCGATCTTAGTGAAACTGCAGCTCTCATTGCCAACCTGGATCTGGTCATTACCGTTGACACAGCAGTGGCCCATCTGGCAGGGGCCATGGGGAAACAGACATGGGTGCTGCTCCCCGTTGATAACGACTGGCGATGGCAGGAAGATCGCAATGATACACCATGGTATCGGTCCATGCGACTCTTTCGCCAGACCACTCCTGGAGATTGGACCAGCGTTATTTCGCACATTCGTCAGAAATTTTTCCGTCAGTTTAACAATCAAATCGGTCAGTTGCAGCAAGGCATCACTTTGTTACAGCAGGGACTGGCAATGGAAGCAGAGCGCTGCTTTGCCGAGATCATCGCCTCTGGGCAGCAGAGTGCCGAAGCATTCTGTAACCGGGGTGTAGCCCTTCATGAACTACAGTCATATCATGCAGCCCTCGACAACTACCGAACTGCCATTGCTCTCAAGCCTGAATATCTGCAGGCGTACTTCAATATGGGCAATACCTGTCGTTCGATCGGACAAAACAAAGCAGCACAAGCATGTTACGAACAGTGTCTAACACTTGCAGCTGATTTTGCGCCTGCCCAACTCTGCCTGGGTGAAATCCATAAAGAACAACGCAACTTCACACAGGCAAAGCACTATTTCAGTGCGGCAATCAAGACCTCTCCGTGTAACGCGGATGCTTATCAGGGGCTTGCGGAATCTTTTCAGGGTGAAGAAAACTTTGCCAGTGCCATACGTACATATCAGCAGGTATTGACCATCGACCCGACTCGAAACAGTGCCTGCAACATGCTCGGCATGGCCTATCATCAACTGGGGCAAATGGCGGAAGCGGAAGCCTGCTACCGGCAGGCGCTCACACTCGCACCTGGGAAGGCATTGATTCTCAACAATCTGGGTTCGGTTCTCCATGCTCAGGAGCGGACCGACGAAGCTATCGCGGTGTACCGCGAACTGCTCACCATTAATCCCGACTACGCCGAGGGGCATTGGAATCTATCCTTGGCACTTCTGACCGTAGGGGAATTGATTGAGGGATGGCGTGAGTACGAATGGCGTTTTCAAAAAGTCAATTCGGTAGCAACGCGCGCTTATGCCCAACCACTCTGGGACGGTTCGGCCCTAAATGGCCGTACCATCCTCCTCCATAGCGAACAGGGATTTGGGGACACCCTGCAGTTTGTTCGCTACGCACCAATGATTGCCGCGCTGGGCGGCAAAGTTATCATTGAGTGCCAAGTAGCGTCCCTTAAGCGACTCCTGCAGTCAATGGACGGGATAACCGACGTCATCGTTGAAGGAGATCCGCTCCCTCTGTTTGACTGCCATCTACCGTTACTCTCCTTGCCCCTTGTCTTCAAGACCACCATCACAACAATACCTTCAGATGTGCCTTACCTGTTCCCCTCCCCTGGAGATTCAGAGCGCTGGCACCAACACCTGGGGGGAACCCGGGCATGTAAGGTCGGGATTGTTTGGTTCGGACGACAGAACCAGATCCTTAACCGCAAACGCTCCTGCCCACTTGTCCTGTTCGCGCCAATTGCCGAGGTTTCTAACTGTGAATTCTACAGCCTGCAGATTGGTGAGGGAATCGAACAACTGGCTGAATGTGCGTTTGGGCGACAACTTGTCAACTTTACCGCTGATTGCCATGACTTTGCTGACACCGCCGCCTTCATTGCCAACCTCGACCTGGTACTCACGATCGACACTGCCGTTGCCCACCTGGCAGGGGCATTAGGGGTTCGTACCTGGACGCTGCTGTCATTCGGCGCCGACTGGCGCTGGCTGCAACAGCGGCAGGACTCTCCCTGGTATCCAACCATGCGTCTTTTTCGACAATCAATTCCTGGAGACTGGGCTTCAGTGATGGTTACGGTGAGAAACTGCCTTCACTCCCTCTGCGTTACGCTGAAACCCTCTAAAACGAGCCAACTGCAGGAAGCAGACTCCCCTGAGAAGTTTTCAGAGCAGAAGCGTCTTCCATTTCAAGAAATTGAAGATTATTCACCGCCAAGAAGGTTAAAAGTTGGTCTGGCGTGGGCAGGGCGGCCAGATAATGCTTTAGATTATAGACGCACGTGCCCGTTTACGAACCTGCTACCCTTATTCGAATTTAAAAATATTTCATTCTATAGTCTGCAGATTGGCAATAATCGCTCGGCAGAAATTGCTGCCGCGCCGCTGATTGATCTTACCGGCGATATTGGTGACTTTGAGGATACTGCTGCACTTATTGCGAATCTCGATCTCGTCATATCAATTGACACATCAATTGCCCATATATCCGGCGCCCTCGGGAAAGAAACCTGGGTTCTACTGCCTTACTCGGCAGAATGGCGCTGGCTGGAGCATCGATGTGACAGCCCGTGGTACCCAACGATCAAATTATTCCGTCAGCCTGAACATGGTGATTGGCCAAGTGTTATCAAAAAAGTCTGCGAAAGCCTCGCGGAGCTATCCCACACACAAATTCCCTCCACCTGCCAGCCTGATGGAAAGACCAAACCCTTTTTATCCAACGAAAGACGAGAACTGGAAGTTTCATTAGAATCGTATCGGCAAAAACTGGCAATCAGCCCAGATTCGCCTGATGCCCTCCTTGACGTTGGTGCAGCACTTGCGCTGCTTGGCAGAAACGACGACGCCAACTCATATTTACGGTCGGCTCTGGCGCGAAAACCCGACCATATTGGCGCTCATCTCAACTTGGCCTACACCCTCCTTGCGCGAGGCGATTACGGTGAAGGCTGGGTCCATTATGAATGGCGCAGATACAGGATTCAGCCGAGCGAATTACCACCATGGCCGTTTCTCGAGCAGAATGTGCTTGGCAAACACCCCCAGGGCAAATCACTATTAGTTCATTGTGAACAGGGATTTGGCGATACCATTCAATTTGCCCGCTTTCTTCCTTTACTTGTAAACGCCGGATATCACGTGACGGTCAGCTGCCAACCGCTCCTGGTCAACCTGATAGCGCAAGTGAACAGCAGACTCCATGTCGTGGGGTATGGCGAAATTATCCCCGAATGCAATTTACAAACCCTGCTGCTTAGTCTTCCTTACCTGTTTAACATTACACTGGAATCAATCCCGGCCACGACACCCTATCTGCTCCCACGACGTGAGAAAATAAATCAGTGGCATCAACGTTTATTGCCAGAAAATGACCCATAAAATTTACGTGGTGCCAATTTCAGCTGGCAATAATTTTCATCTAAAGTATTTTGAAAATCTGCCGATAAAAATATCAACGCGCAGAAAGCGCTCCGGCAAGAATGTCGGAACAACCAGAAAGGAGAATTATCATGGCAATCAGCGACATCTCTCTAACCGCAGGAATGAGGAACAACCTACTCGCACTGCAAAACACATCTTCCCAACTGGCAACAACTCAGGATCGTTTGAGCAGCGGTAAAAAAGTTAACACTGCTCTGGACAACCCGACCAACTTCTTTGCTGCCCAAGGCCACATGGAGCGAGCCAGTGACCTGAGTGACCGTAAAGATGGCATGGCAGAAGCAATCCAAACCGTTAAGGCTGCCGACAACGGCATCAAGGCAATCACCGCCCTGATCCAGTCTGCCAAAGGTTTGGCCAGCGCGGCCAACGCCACCAACGACGCAGTACAACAGGGCACCTACTTCTCCCAGTTCATGCAGATTCAATCTCAGATCACGACGTTGGCCAGTGACTCCGGCTATCGTGGCACCAACTTGTTGACCCAGGGGACGCTGTCAATCGAGTTCAGCGCCAAGACCGGTGTTGCGTCCTTGTCTATTCAGGGCACCGACAACACCGCCGCTGGCCTGTCAATCGAAAACACCGCGACCTCCTGGGCCACAGCAGGGACAGCCACCACCGACCTGCAGAAAATGGATTCCGCGCTTAGCACTTTGCGGACCACGTCATCATCACTGGCCAGCAACCTGTCAATCGTAACCGCCCGTCAGGATTTCACCAACAGCATGATCAACACCCTGCAGACCGGTTCCGATGGATTGACCTTGGCCGACATGAACGAAGAAGGCGCCAACATGCTGATGCTGCAGACTCGTCAGTCTCTGGGCACTACCGCTCTGAGCCTCTCGTCGCAGGCAGCTCAGTCGATCCTCCGTCTGTTCTAATCGCAGTTGGGGAACATCGACAAGCCGTAGTTACAACGCACACAAGGGAGGCATTAGCTTCCCTTGTGTCGTTTTAATCTGGAGGAGGGGTTATGGACGGAAATTCCATCAGCAAGACCAGCGTAGTCAGCAATATTTACCAGCAGCAGGCCGCTACGCAGCAGCCAACCAAGCAGGTTAATAACAACCAGACAGACCAGAAGCCCACAGCAGAAACAAACAGAACTGATTCTGTGCGGGTCAGCTCAAAAGTTACTCTGCGTAATCTGGACACCGCACGGGCTATCGAACAGATGCATGCCTCACTCAACCAACAAGCTAAGAGCGTGCGTGAAACCAATGAGACCATTAACAATGCGGTCGATAGAATTGACAACATGAAAAGTAATCTGCAGACAATTACCAAGAATTACCCCCCGTTCCCGGTTGACAGTAAACAACGGAATGAGATACTCATGGAGTACAATTCTTTGCGCAAAGAGTTAATTCGATTAATGGTCCCGCCACCGCCACCACCGGTGTACGAAAAAATTCAGCACATGTGGAGTTCGCTATTCGATCAAAACGGGCAAATACACACGGCGGCGATCCCTGAAGTTGATAAATCCAGTAATGACGCATCCTTGCAAAAGATCCATGATAATTTGGTGAACACAACAAACAATCTCGCTGAGTTAAGTGACAAAGTAACCCAGGCACTGGTAAACCCTAACTATGGCACTTAAAATAACCTTAAAGCCACACGAAAAAGTCATTCTCGGTGGTGCCGTTGTTGTGAACGGTACCTCTGCGTGTCATTTCACTATAGAAAACAATGTCCCCATCCTTCGTCAAACTGACATCCTTGCCGAACTAGACGCAAATAGTCCTTGTAAACGCATATATTTCAGCATCCAGCTTATGTATATTGATGAACTGAGAAGCGCAGAAATGCATCCGATCTATTGGGATCTAGTTAAGGAAGTAGTGCATGCCGCACCAAGTACGAAGGAATTACTTACTCAGATCAGTGAGAAGATTCTTGAAGGGAAAATGTATCAGGCACTCAAGCTGGCAAAGAATCTTATATCCTACGAACAGGAGTTAATTAATAATGTTACAAAATCCAGTTAGTGCATATACTACGGTCCAGAAAGAGAGTATGAGCCCCAGAGACTTGGAAGCTTCTGTTCTAACACGCGCAGCGGTAATGTTGAAACAGACACAAGATAACTGGGATTCTCCTGATCGTGATGCAAAACTGATGGATGCAATCAGCTACAATCAGAAAATCTGGAGTTTTTTCCAGGCGGAACTTTCCGCACCAGAAAATCCCCTTCCCGTTAATATAAAGCAGGATATTCTCAACTTGAGCTTGTTTATCGATAAACGACTCATTGAAATACTGGCAGCGCCTGATCCGAAAAAGCTTTCGCTTGTCATCTCTATTAACAATAATCTTGCCGCAGGCCTGCGTTCAGAAGTAATCGAAGCAGGCTGACCCTGGCTATGAGCGGGGAGCATTAAAATTGGTCATGAAAGTAATCGAACATCATGGCCTAAGCGTAAAGTTTGTATTGCCTCAGTGACATATTCCACTGGCTTTGCCCAGCAACCACTCACGTCCTGCCGAAATACCCGCATTGACGGGTACCAAGGGGAATCACTCCTCTGCAGCATCCAGCGCCAGTCCGATGCAAATGGCAAGAGCAAGAATACTGACTTACCCATCGCCCCAGCCAGGTGCGCGACAGATGTATCAATTGAAACTACCAGATCAAGGCAGAAAATAAGTGCTGCAGTATCGGCAAAATCATTAATCCCTGCCGTCAGATCAACGATATGCATCCCGTATGGTGGAGTAGCTAACTGTTCCGCTCCTTCACCTATCTGCAACGAATACCATTCAATCCCCGTCAAACTGGCCAACGGAGCAAGAGCAGCAAGTGAGCAGGAGCGATGCGGGTCAGGACGCCGGCGGCCAGCCCAGACCAAGCCAATTCTGACAGCTGCAGAAGTATGGACAGACAGCTGCCAGCGCTGAATACGTTCCAGCGGCGGCGAAATGTACGGCACTTCCATCGGAATATTGCGAATGGTAGTTTTAAAAATCTCAGGCAGATCAAGCAATGGAACAAAGTAATCAGTGGTGGGAAGAGGAGTGCCAACTGGAATAGCTTGGTGAACACCTTTTGTTGCAGCAATAAGTGGTACAAGCGGCGCCGGACACTCAAAAGTTACTACCGCACCAAGTTCAGCGACCAGAGGCAAATAGCGCGCAAACTGAAGGCTGTCACCAAAAGCCTGCTCGGCATACACAAGAATGCTCTTATTCTGCAAAGATTCGCCGCGCCAGAGTGGAATGGTGAAATTACGAAATCGAGATGGATGTCCGGATTTTTGCCAACGCCAGGCAAATTCCCGCCAACCAGATTCATATTCTCCTTGGCGGAGAAGACCTAGAGCCAGATTCCAATGCGCCTCAGCACAATCCGGATTTCTGCGCAAAGCTTCTTCATAATAGTGCAAAGCCTGTCGATAGTCCCCCATCTGTTCTAGCGCGGTACCTGTGGTGACGAGCGCCTCAACATCATCCGCACGCAAGGCTACAGCGTAAGCATAGCTGTCAATAGCCTCCTGATATCGGTCTAGCGCAAGTAGAGTGTTGCCTAAGTTATGCCAGAGTGCATTGGTAGCAAAACCACCATCACGCAAACGATGATACACGGTAACAGCATCAACATATTGCTCCAGATCATGCAACGCAACGCCAACAGCCAGCAAAATATCCGGGCTATCCGGATCAATTCGCAGCGCACGTAAATAACAGTTCAATGCTTCCCAGGGGTGACCCTGCCGATGAAGCTCAAACCCTTCGACAAAACCAGGATTTGACTGTTTGCTCAATTCGGACATCGCAGATGCTTTCCAATAGTTTTGCTAGATTAAACTGGGATTCTTAGCCATGGCGAGGACACAGTTTACCGAAAAGTGCTTCTACGGCAGGTGAACTAAGCTGATGCTAATGGGAATTGAACTGATATCGCTAATCACCATCGTCGTCGTCATCTTTACATGGTCGCCGTGAAACAGCCAGGACTCCTGCGGCAATCAGCGCTACTGCTGCTGCAATCGGAACTTTTCGCAACAACAGCTTGAAGTCCCAACCCGCACGCACCAGATCATCCCAATCAAGCATAACCTGAAACATTATGCTGACCACCAGCAGGACCACGAATATCCTTACAAATGAAAATTTCATGCAAGGTTGTCGGCCAAAAAACTACGGGGCGAGTCTTTCGACCCGCCCCGCTCAGTCTTAAACATTTCCTTCTTTGGCCCGCAGCGCTTTATTGAGTATTGCCAGCGCCAAGGGGTGATTGTTGTTCTCCGCATAGATCATTGCAGTATTACCCGACTTGGTCTTCATTGTCGGATCGGCACCAGCCTGCACCAAGGCCTGTACCGTATGATTGCAACCATAAATTGCCGCCAGCATCAAGGGGGTATGCCATTGGAGGTCGCGGGCATCGATCTCGGCGTTGTTTTCGATCAACAGCCTGACCACGTCAACATGGCCATTGGCCGCGCCATAATGCAGGGCCGTTTTACCTTTTTCACTGCGGGCGTCCATTGCGGCACCACGATGGATCAAGTCCTTGACGATCTCGACATCTCCAGCCTTTGCCGCCTGCATCAACTCGGTATGTCCATGCCTGTCAATCGCGTTCACATTCTGCATGATACGATCCCCCTTTCTGGTACTGCTGCCCACCTGCTGAATGTCCATTGCCCTCTCCTCCTCTGGTTGAATTGCGCGGAGCGTACAGGTCGAACTATTCCAGTATATTGGTCTGCATATGTGCGGCAACTCAGCATGTAAGGTTTTCTACAACTCTCATCTAGAGAAATACTTTAGCACGTTTCTTCGGAAAAACTACCGTGACTCTGGGGGAAGACTTGCCAACGCCGCATCTACATCCGCAGTTTTGATGAGCCCCAGAGGGAGGCTGCTCTTGCTGGCGTTACGATAATATATCCCGGCATTCAAATTATCACCAGCTGATTGACGTATTTTACCGTAAAGATAATTTACTTCAACCACCTGCAATTTAAACGGATGACGAATTCCATCCAACTCCTGCCTGGCCTGGTCAATATTTCCATGTTCATAGACAGTGATTGCCGCATAGACTGCATAATGAATACTGTAAAAATCACTCAAATCGCGCGCCTTGGCGATATATTGCAAGGCTGCACCCGTATTCCCCTGAGCGAAATATTCAGCCCCAAGCTGATAGTAGACACCAGGCTTCCCCGGCAGATCTCTGACATTGGCCAGCAGGAGCGTCAGGTTATCGCGCCAGTCAGGGTTTCGCTTGACAGTCAATGTGCCATAGACCAGCAGCAACAGGCAGAGCAGCCCAACTGCAGCCCGCTGAAGGGAAACTCCCCGGTTTTGCAGCCAGCACCAACCACTCCCCAGGAGCATGGCAAAACCGGCCAGCGGCAAAAACAGGTAACGTTCGGCAATCAGTGTATTTGAAGGGATCAAGCCACTGACCGGCAGCAAGGTAACCAACAGCCAGAATATGGCAAGCCCGGCCAACGGGGCTTGCCGCCGCAACCAGCAGGCGATTGCCAGCAGCACAAATACGCCGCCACCGCACGCAATGGCCAACAACGAAACAGCCTGTTTGGCAAAACCGAAATCATGGATCATCAGCAGCGGATAGGGGAACAGCAGCAGCTTCAGATAATAAAAGATCGCCTGCACCGCCGTTGCCCCTCTGATACCAGGAGCAACCGTCGAACTGAACAACTGTGAGAGTACGCCGGTCTGCTGGAGAAACGCGCTTTCGATCCGAATGAAGACGACAACGACAATAAAATAGGGCACCAGAACAAGAATCTGCCGCCCGACACCAAAGCGGCGCTCTTTCGGGGCAAACCATGCCAGGGCCAGCAGAAAGAGCGGCATGGTCATCACTGTTGCCTTGGCCAGCAGCGACAGGGCAAACAAGACGAGAGAGAGACCATACCAGGCGGATTTGTCACTCTGGCGAAACCGTAGATACAGATTCAAGGCCATAAAGAGCAGCGTAGCGGAGACCAGATCCTTACGCTGGCTGATGGAAGCGACTGAAGCGACATGCATCGGGTGAGCAACAAACAGCAGGGTCACCACCAGGGCCAGTTGGGGCGAACCCTGCTGCAGCCAGACCAGTAACCGACGGAGGAACAGATAGAGAGTACCGCACGCCAACAAATACCAGACAACATTCATCAGATGCAGCGCCAACGGATTCACACCGAACAGCGCGACATCGAAACAGTAGGTCAGATCCTTGATCGGCAGGAATTCAATGCCATTGGGCACTGAAGCAAAAATTGCCTGCAGATTCCCCCAGGAAAAACCATGCACTGCCGGATTGTTAACGACAAACTGGAAATCATCGACACTAAAGCCATTAGTCAAAGAATTGGCATACAACAGGGCAATCAGCCCGGCGATAACCGCCAAGTGCAGAAACAATTGTCGCCTCGATGCATCAGCATTATCAAGCGGCTGAATCATCAGCCGTTCGCACGCAGAAAATCGCCAATTTTACGGTCAACTTTTGAAATGTGATTGATCAACCAATCGATCAGCATATTATTCGTCTGGATCACCAGCGTCAGCGATGTCCCCTCGCTTGTATAGCTCCGCAACAAATCGTCCAGTCGGCCGACAAACTCGACATGCAGCAGGCGATGTTCGGCGTACCCGGGATACCCCTTTTCCTGCTGCAGCGACTCTTCGTCGAAAAAATGTACCGCAACATAGTCGCGCAAAAAGCCGAGTAACTGCCCCACCTCTTCCTTGCCGCGACCCTCATTGCATGCGGTAAGCAGGGCATTGAAACGACTAATCAACTCCTTGTGCTGCCCATCGATCGACGGCACCCCGACCGCTAACTCTTCCCGCCAGGTAATCTGCATAGTCGCAAAACTCCTTTAAATGATAGATTGCAGATAGGTGAGAACTTCTGCCGGATGCTGCTCAGCCTTGGCCACCTTGGCCCAATGTTTGCGAACGATACCATCCTGATCGACCACCACCGTGGAGCGAAGCACCCCTTGCACTGGCTTGCCATACATGACCTTTTCACCGTAGGCCCCATAGGCCTGCATCATGGTCAGATCCGGATCGGATAACAACAGAAAGGGGAGCCCAAAGTCGCGTATAAACTTGTCGTGGGATTTGAGACTGTCCTTACTGACCCCAAGAACGACCACGTTCATGGTATCCAGCAGGGGCTGAATATCTCTGAAGCCGCAGGCCTCCTTGGTGCAACCGGGGGTGTTGTCCCGTGGATAAAAATAAATGATTACTGTTTTTCCAGCATAATCTGACAGACTATGCTGACTACCATCGCTAGCGACCAAACTGAACACTGGTGCAGTTTTACCTTCCAAAGTCATCCGCACCCTCCTTGGTCGTCGAGCAGGCAATATCGGAATAGTGTAAGCGCTCACCAGCAAAACGCAAACAGGAATATCGTTTCAGAGAACCCGAAGCTCAAAAGGCTACGAGTGTTTATTGCAGATCGGACACCCCTGCACCGACAGCGGCCGCTCCAGGTGGCATTCGGCCAGCAGGACATCATCCAGCAACAGCTCACGCGCCGGCCCCTCAGCCCGTACCGTCCCTTCCTTCAGGATAATCACCCGCTCGCAGAGCTCCATGACCATGTCCAAATCATGACTGGTAAAAATCTTGGTATGGTGGAATTCTCGCATCAGGCCGATCAACTGGCGCCTGGCATGGGGGTCAAGTCCATTGGTCGGCTCGTCCATCACCAGAATATCCGGCGACATGGCCAGCACCGTAGCAATGGCTACCCGTTTCTTTTCCCCGCCGGACAGGTGGTATGGTGGCTTGGCCCGCAAATGCTGCGCGCCCACCTGCCCCAAGGCAGCACTGACCCGCTCTTCCACCTCTGTACCTGATAACCCCAGATTTAGCGGCCCAAACGCCACATCGTCAAACACGGTCGGCATAAACAGCTGATCATCCGGATCCTGAAACACCATGCCGACGGTCCGGCGAATTTCCCGCACCGTCCCTTTGGTCACCGGAAAATCACCAATCCGCACTTCGCCGGCAGTGGGGAGCAGATATCCGTTCAAATGCTGCAACAGGGTTGATTTACCAGCGCCATTGGCACCAAGTATCCCGACCGACTCGCCATGATGAATTTTAAAAGATACATCTTTCAGTGCCACTGTCCCATCAGGATAGACATGACTCAGGTGACGTGCCTCAACGATATGATGGCTCATATGAACATCCCGGTTATAAAATTGCCGACAATGAGGGGAAGATTTACCAATCGCAGCGCAATGAAGAGCACGGACCAGCCGACAGTAAAGACCAGTTCTCTGGCACCGAAGCAACTGTGAGTAAGGGTGCGGAATTCACCGGTAAACCCACGCGCCAGCATAGCCATGTGTATTCGCTCCGCACGCTGACAGGTGCGCAGTAAGAGATGGCCAATAATCTGGCCATACGGAACAATGCCCTTACCTCGCTTGCCAAAAGAGCGCAACTCCCGGGCCCGCGAAACCCGTACCCCTTCATCCGTGAGGACGAAAATGTAGCGATAGAGAAACAGCAACTGTACGGCAAAGACCTGAGGCATACCGATCCGCTCCAATGCCCGGCAGATGTCAGTGAACCCGGTGACCCCAACCAGCATCAAAGAGGTACCCACCGTGAGCAGGGCACGGACGACAATGGACGCGCAGGAGAGCCAGCCGCCACTGATGGCTAGCGAGCCGACATGCAGCGCAATGGCCCGATCAAAAAATGGATTAAACGCTCCCACCATAAAAGCGAAGGGGATAAGTATGCCGATTTTTCGCAGGAGATAGCCAAGGGGCAGATTGCCCCGGGCAAGCAGAAAAACCGGGAAGATGAAAAAGGGGAGCAGGGCGGAGAGTTCATACCTGCCAAAGGAGACCACGCAGAGCACAAAAACCAGTACTACCATCACCTTGGCCCGGGCATCAAGGCGGTGTAGCGGGGTGTCGCCCGCAGCCAACTGGTCCAGGCGCTTGAAATCCAGCACCATCCCATCAATCGTGCTCATATATGGAGTCGCTCCACGCCCGTCAGGTTATCAGGCTGACGGTTTCCGGCGCAGCAGCAACCCAATTGCTGCAGCAACGGCCAACGTGATCACGCCACCCACCAGACCGGCGACACTGGTACCGATTTTACTTCCTTCACCTTTTTTCTCTTCCGGAGCACCTGCAGCCACAGCATAACCTGCAGCAGGTTCAGCCGGCTTGGCTTCTTTCTTGTCGACCGTTTTCACCCGTTTGAAGTTATAGTCCGGCAGCAAGGCCATTTCAGACTGCAGAGCGGCCAGTGAACCATGGACGCCGGCGTCAGGAACCGCTACATCTGCCTTGCCGGTCAACTTTTCAATGGACCACTCAAGCCCATCGGGTTGCTCCGAGGCCAACCTGGAAACAACTCCACCAATCAGCAGTGTAACCGCGAGAAAACCGAACGCCAGATTGCGGGCGGACCAGATCCCCGCATGTTTGGCATACTGCAGGACTTCCGGCCTGGTGGTGGCTACCGCCGTAACCACCACGGTGGTCACCACTCCCTCCACTATGCCAATGGCGAGATGGATTGGCTGCATCATTGTGACAAAGGCGGTAAATGGCAGCGACGAAATCCCCGAAAACGTTGTCTGCAACACAACACAGAGCGCCCCTAGCTGCAGACCAACCACGGCAGCGATCACTGCACCAACCGCAATCTTAACGGGAGTTGGTTGATCACCAACAATCTGCTTGTAAAGCAATGGATACGCGATAAATGCCGGAAAAAAGCCGAGGTTGAATATATTGCACCCCAGTGCCAGCAGACCGCCATCGGCGAAAAAAAGTGCCTGCACGACGAGCACCGAGGCAATGGTCAGAAAGGCAGCATAGGGGCCCAAGAGGATGGCAAGGATCAGCCCACCACCTAGATGGCCGCTGGAGCCAGTGGCCGGGATGGTGAAGTTGATCATCTGCGCCGCAAAGATAAATGCCCCCAGTACGCCCATGAGCGGCACTTTGCGGTCGTCCAGCTCTTCCCGCACCTTCTTCGAACAATAGGCTATGGTGCCGGCCGAAGCTGCCCACATGGTCCCGCCGACTATCGGGGATAATAACGCGTCAGCCATGTGCATTGAATCCCCCCTCACGACAACTGGTAGCACGTTACGTTTTTTCGTGCCACTCAACATATACCCTGACCACCACCCAGGTCAAGCGCCTTGTACTTCAATTGAAACCTTCGTGGCGCCATATGTTTTCGCATTGCGTGACCAGACGACGGTCTTCCGCAGGATGGACAACGTTTCGATACTGTGGTTAACTTGCAGCTAGTTCAGAAGGCGAGGTTTACAGTGAGTGAAATAACCCGATTCGGCATATCCATTGACAGCAACCTGCTGACCTCTTTTGACACACTGATCGACAGCAAGGGGTACCAGAACCGCTCAGAGGCGATCCGCGACCTGATCCGCTCGTCCTTGGTAGAAGCAAAATGGGAAGTTGGCGATGAGGAAATGGTGGGTACAGTCACCCTGGTTTACAACCACCATGTGCGCGACCTGGCCGACAAACTGACCGAACACCAGCACCAGCACCACCACGAAGTGATTTCCGCCCTTCACGTTCACCTGGATGCCCACAACTGCCTGGAAGTGCTCGTTGTGCGGGGCAAGGCTGCAGTCATCAAGCAAATTGCTGATGAACTGATCGGTGTCAAAGGGGTCAAGCACGGCAAACTGGTGATGACCTCAGCCCACGAAGACCTGCACTAACAGTATCCGGACCAATCAGAACCAGCACTTTTGCTCCGCGCAGTAATAAACCTAAAAACGGCAGTCAATTAACACAGAGGCGCAGAGACGCAGAGAAATCAAGAACTTATCCAAAATTTGATGCTCACCAAAAAGGTGAAGGCCGTATTTTGCTTAAAAGACCGTTTTTACTCTGCGCCTCAGCGTCTCTGCGTTTCATTTGCTTTTTCCAGGATAAATCAAGAGCCCGTTCGGCGGCGTGCCAAACGGGCTCTTTGTATGTACCTATCTGCCGGAAAAACTAGCCGGCGATCCCCTTTTTCCGGGCAAACTCGCCATACTTGCGGTCAACCTTCATGATGTGGTTGAGCAGCCAGTCGCTCAGGAACGCCATGATTTCCGCCGGCACGGCCCGACCGTTTTCAAAGGCAACGATTGTCTCACCCACCTGTTTCAACAGCGTATCATGGATCTGCTTATGGGCCGGGTAGTCGGGATAATTGTGCTGCTGCATGAACTTCTCTTCCTGGGCAAAATGGCTGACCGTATACTCGGCCAGAGCCGCCAGAATATCGCCGATTACTTTCTGTCCTTCACCTTTGTGCATGGCATCGTTCAGTTGCTGAATCATGGTCACCAGCTTTTTATGCTGGTCATCGAACAGCCGCACATGGACACTCATCCGGTCATTCCAGCGAATAACCGTACGAAACCGGTCCACCGCACTGATCAAACACTCCGACAGCCGGTTCAACTCGTCGGCCAGCTTGGCGGTATCCTGGGCATAGCGGGACGAACTGTTGGCATCATCCGTAATCCGGACGATGTTGCCACTGATTTCGCTGGTGGTGGCGGTCTGCTCCTCGGCGGCGGTGGCAATCTGGTTGATCTGCTGGGTGACTTCATCCACCTGAGCCAGGATCTGGGCCAGGGCATCGCCGGAGCGAGCCGCTTCGCCGGTGCCGTCCTGCACCTCCTTGACCCCCTTGTTCATGGCGTCTACCGCCCCTTGTGTCTCTTTCTGAATTGACTTGATCATGTCACTAATTTCACGAGTTGCCCTGGTGGTCCGCTCAGCCAGTGCCCGAACTTCATCGGCGACAACAGCAAAGCCGCGACCCTGCTCGCCGGCCCTGGCCGCTTCAATGGCCGCATTCAGCGCCAGCAGGTTGGTCTGATCGGCAATGTCCTGAATCGTGCCGACAATGGCACCGATCTGGTCTGATTTCTGCCCCAACGTACCGACAGTGGCAGCTGACGCCCGGACCTGCTCAGCAATTCGGTCCATTACCGCAATGGTCCCGTTGACCACCTGGGCACCTTCCTGTGCCAGACTTGCCGTGCGGTTCGATGACTGAACCGCCCGGATACAGTTGCCGGCAATATCGTTTGACGTGGCGGCCATCTCTTCGCTGGCCGTGGCCACGGTGATGGCGTCACCTGCCACCCTCTCGGCACCGTTGGCCATTTCTCCGGCCCGTGCCCGCATTTCAATAGATGAATGGGCAACCTGGGTGGCATTCGACATCACCATGCCGATAATTTTCTGCAGATTTTCGAGGAAATTATTAAATGCGGTGGCCAACACCCCCGACTCGTCGTCCTGCCTTACTTCCAGGCGCTGGGTCAGGTCCGCATCACCACTGGCCATTTCATTCAGATGCCGCACCACTTCTCGCAGCGGCCGGGTTATGCCGGCACCTACTCCCCAGGCCAGCAACAGCAGGAACAGGGAAAAAGCCAGGGTCGAACCATAAACCCACCACCGCAGAGCACTCAACTCACGGTTCACGTCATCCACATAAACGCCACTGCCGATGACCCAACTCCACGGCTCAAATTTTTCCACAAAGGAGAGCTTGGTATAGAGCTCATCGGTAACACCGCCACCGGCCTTTGGTTTGGGCCATTCATAGGTCACAAACCCATGCCCGTCCTTGGCGACACTTTCATTGAAGGAAACAAACAGGTTCTTCATGGCCAATTTTTCAACCGGCCCGGTCAGCCCCGACTGCAGGGTTGTCGCCTTGTTGAATTTGGCATCATCAAGCACCTTCCCATCCAGGGCCGGGATGGTTGCGTGCATGATCATTTTCGGCACTGGCTTGCCCAGATCGTTAATCCAAAAATATTCCTTGCCACTGTATCGCAGCAGCTTGACATCACCCTTAGCCTTTGCCTGGGCTTCGTCCAGGGATATTTTTCCCTGCTTCACCTGATTAGCATAGTTATCGAGAATGCCAGAGGCCACCTCCACCGCCTGGCGGGTGCCATTTTTCTTGTGCAGCATGACCTGTTTGCCGACAAAGGGGAGAACAAACAGTTCGGTTGCCAACAGGATGACAAACAGACTGATGACCGGAATAGTCATGATTTTGGCCAGAATAGGCCAGTGGCGATAGCGCTTCATCATGGGCACACCTCTTCGGGTAATTTTACGGGGGAATCTGTGGCGAAATATTCCGTAGAAATGTTATCGGTAGACAACAGAATTTGCTTGAGGGGAAATTCAGCGAAATGCAATTTTTAATTAAGACACCTGCAATTACAGGTGTCTTCAACCAGATGCGACAGGTTACGGTGGACAGCAGGCGCAAATGGAACGGAACAGGTTGGTGCTGAGGTAGCGGTCACCCCGGTCCGGCAGAATCACAACGATAGTGCCGCTGGTCATCTGCCTGGCAATTTCCACCGCCCCGGCCACGGCCGCACCGCTGGACATGCCGACAAACAGACCTTCCTTCATCGCCAGATCACGTGCCATCTCAAAAGCTGGCTCGTCGTCTATCGTCAACTTTTCGTCCAATGCCTCGCGACGGTAGATGGCCGGTACGATGGCCTCCTTCATGTTCTTCAACCCCTGCACCTTGTGCCCCAGACGCGGCTCAACCCCGACGATTCGCACGGAGGGCTTGTGCTCCCTGAAGAACCAGCTGGTGCCCATCAAGGTACCGCTGGTGCCCATGCCGGCCACAAAAACATCGATGTCGCCCCCGGTCTGCCGCAGAATTTCCGGACCGGTGGTTTCGTAGTGGGCCAGCAGGTTATTGCAGTTGGCGTACTGATTCGGCATGTAATACATCTCCGGGGATTCTTCCAGAATCCGGTGCGCCAAACGGATTGCTCCGTCAGTCGCCTCTTCACCGCAGGAGAGCACTACTTCTGCCCCGAAGGCCTCCAGTACCCGCCGCCGCTCCATGCTGACGCAGGCAGGCATGGCCAGTTTGACCCGGTAGCCCTTGGCAGTGCCCAACATGGCAATGGCAATGCCGGTGTTACCCGAGGTCGGCTCCAGGATGATTTTATCGTGGGTGAGTTCCCCACTTTCTTCCGCCTTGTTCAGCATATACAATGCCGGCCGGTCTTTGACTGACCCGCCCGGGTTGTTACCTTCCAGCTTGGCGAGGATACGTACTTTGGGATTGGGATTCACCTGTCGCAACTCAACCAGCGGGGTATTGCCAATGGCCGCAGCCAGCGAAAAGGGAACTGCAGGCATGGATGGTCCTTCCGAAAACAAGGGTAACTGCGAAGAGTCGCCATAGTAGCGAATGCGGGCAGGAAATGCAACGTTATGGGGAAGTTTTGCCTAGCGGGACAACGCCCCAGGTGGCCAGTTCAACCAGGCAGCTGGCAATGATCGGTTCCAAGGTGATGGCAACGCGCGGGCTCAGACCGTCTCCCAGTTCAATATCTTCGGGCTGCACCCCGAGCAGCACCATATCCGCCGGGCGGTGCCCCAACAGCTCTGCCACCGCCAACAGGTCCTGCAGACCCATCTGGTGTGGCGACAATTTAGTGGCAAAAACCACCGGGATCTGGTCGTCCGTCATCCGGACAACTGTTCCCGGCGGTTCACCTATCATGACCGCATCTATAATCAGCAGTCGCTCGACCCCCTCCAGATAGGGCAACAGATCCAGCCCCAGGGTCCCGCCATCAAGCACCGTTACATCGGCGGGGAACTGATAGCGCCGCGTCAGTTCCTGCACTACCCGGACACCAATCCCGTCATCGGTCATGATCAGGTTACCGATGCCCAGGACCAGTGTCCGCCTCATCTTACTCTTTCTCCATTGACTTGTAGCCGCTGAACATACTGGACATAACCCCACCCCGTTCCTTGATATCCATCAGCCAACCACTATAGACATGATGAATGGCAAAGCCTAAGATCAGCCACATCCCCAGATGGTGTCCCAGACGCAGGTATTGATTACTGAAGACCGTGTGCAGCCAGCCAAATAGACTGTGCATGGCAGTCCCCGGGCGATGCTCGGTGTACAGAGCAAAACCGGTGGCTATCATCATGAAATAGAGCATCATGACCACCGAATAGGTGGTGGCCGCCAGGGTGTTGTGGCCGATAACATGGGGCACCTTGCGCTGAATGAAACTGTAATACTTAAAGGTATCCAGCATTTTTTGCCGCCCGTCAGCAGTAATCCAGGGGAAAAAGGTGCGCCAGTTGGCGTATTTATTTCCCACCAGCGACCAGTAGAGCCTGACCGCCAAGCCAATGGCAAAGACATACGCCGTGGTAAAGTGCATGAAGCGAATCCAGCCCATGACAAACTGTGACGGACTGCTGGCCCAGGTTGACGGGTTACCGATCAGAAATCCGGTAACTGACAAAGTCAGTATGCATATCATGGTCACCCAGTGGGTAATCCGGACCGGCAACTGCCAGACGTAAATAATGGAAAGCTTGCCCATATCTGCCTCCGTAACAGCGCCAGGTGCGCTACAGGACGTTTACCCGCACGATTTCCCCACCATTTTCGCCGTCAACCACGTGCACGGCGCAGGCTAGACAGGGGTCAAACGAATGAATCGTCCGCAGAATTTCCAGCGGCCGATTGGGATCGGCGATTGGCGTGCCGATGAGCGCTTCTTCGTAAGGGCCGCGCTGCCCCTTGTGGTCACGCGGGGAAGCATTCCAGGTGGATGGTACCACGGCCTGGTAATTGAGTATTTTCTGGTCCTTGATCTTGATCCAGTGCCCCAGCGCCCCACGCGGCGCTTCATGATAGCCGTAACCGGCCGCCTCTTGTGGCCAACTGGACGGCTCCCACTTTTCTCCGGCATGGACGCGCAGGTCCCCTTTACCGATGTTATCCTCCAATTGGTTCAGCCAGGTGGGCAGCTTTTGGGCCGTAATCAGACAATCAAGCCCCCGGGCAGCGGTGCGTCCAAGGGTAGAGAAAAGCGCTTCCGGGCCAACGTTCAATTTTTTCAGGACGAACGTAACTGCTGCCTTGGTTTCGGCGTGACCACTGGCATAGGCGACCAGCAACTTGGCGAGCGGACCGACTTCCATGGGCTGCTCTTCGTAGCGGGGTGCTTTGACCCACGAATATTTGCGATCCGTGTCCAGGTTTTCATAGGGCGGCTTGGGACCACTGTAGCGGGGCTCGGTCTCGCCGTCCCAGGGATGGGCACCTTTCCCTTGACCACTTTTATACTCAAACCAGGAATGATCCACATATTCGGCAATCTTCTTCTGGTCGACCGGATGCACCTTGCTCAGGTCCTTGTTGAGAATGATCCCAGCCGGGAAGAACAGATTCCCACTGAGCGGATCAGGAAATTCGCCATAGCTGAGATAGTTACCCACCCCGCCGCCAATCGCCGCCCAATCGGTATAAAACGGTGCCACGGCCAACAGGTCCGGGATATAGACCTTTTCCACAAACTCCCTGGCCTTGGTGAGCAGGCGACTGATCGTCATCAGCTTGTCGGCATTGAGCGCATTCTGGGAGTCAGGATCAACCGGGATAGCCATCCCCCCCACCAGGAAGGTCTGCGGGTGGGGATTCTTGCTCCCGAGAATAGCATGAATACGGATCACGTCCTTTTGCCACTCCAGCGCCTCCAGATAGTGGGCGGTGGCCATTAGATTGGCTTCCGGCGGCAGCTTCATGGCCGCATGCCCCCAGTAACCATTGGCAAACGGCCCCAGGCGGCCAGTGCCGGCAAAGGCCTTCAGTTTGTCCTGTATCCCCTTGAAATAGGTGGGTGAGTTGTTGGGCCAATCGGAGACCGTCGCGGCCAGTCCGGCGGTTTTCACCGGGTCGGCACTGAGCGCCGAAACAATATCCACCCAGTCCAGGGCATGCAGGTGATAGAAATGAATGACGTGATCCTGCACATTCTGGATGCCCATGATGATGTTACGGATCAGTTCGGCATTGGGAGGGATTTTGATGTTCAGGGCGTGTTCAACGGCCCGGATTGAGGCAATGGAGTGTACCGTGGTGCAGACCCCGCAAAACCGCTGGGTGAAATACCAGGCATCCCGCGGATCACGCCCCTGAAGGATCTTCTCGATGCCTCGGAACATGGTGCTGCTGCTCCAGGCATCGGTGATTTTGCCGCCGGAGATTTCGGCCTCGATGCGCAGGTGCCCCTCGATACGGGTAATGGGATCGACAACGATTCTATTGGCCATGGATTAGTCCTCCCTCTTCTTCCCTTCCATTTTATCTTCGCCGCGCAACGCACTGATCACCCCATGGCCGGCAAATACCGCCGCCGTGCCCACGGCAACAGCTGTCCCAATCTGGTCAGCCGTGGTTTCAATGCCAAAGCCTGGCACATTGGGCAAGCGCTTGTAGAGCGGTGTCATGGAGTCCCAGAAGCCTGGCTGCGAACAGCCGGCACAACCATGGCCAGCAGCTACCGGCCAACTGGTCCGATCGTTATAGCGCTGGGTCGGGCAGTTGTGCCAAGTCTCCGGCCCTTTGCAGCCCATCTTATACAAGCAGAAACCCTTGCGGTGCCCTTCATCTCCCCAAGCCTCAACATACTGACCGGCGTCGAAATGGGGCCGGCGCTCGCAATTGTCATGGATCCGTTTGCCATAGGCGAAGACCGGGCGACCAATGCTATCAAGGGCCGGCAGTTTTTCGAACAGGAGATAATGCACGATGGTTGCGCTCAGATTGTCGGCATTGACCGGACAGCCGGGCAAATTCAGGACAGTTGCCGATGGCACGGCCGCCTTGACCCCAACCGCACCAGTCGGATTGGGTGCTGCTGCCGGCAATCCACCATAGGCCGCACAGGTCCCCACGGCAATGGTGGCGAAGGCACTGCCGCAGACTTCGCGGACACGATCAGCTGCCGTCCGTCCACCGATACAGCAATAGATGCCATCCTCGGCCAGCGGAATTGAACCCTCAACCACGGCAATGAACTTACCTTTTTCTTCCTTGAGCACTTTCGTCAGATTGGCCTCAGCCTGATGTCCGGCGGCAGCCATGATGGTTTCGGCATAATCGATGGAAAGAATGCCCAGGACAATTTCACCCACGGTCGGATTCGAAGCCCGCAGCAGCGCCTCCGTATCACCAGTACAGCTCTGAAACTCAAGCCAGACCAGGGTCGGCTTCCTTACCTGCTCCAGTGCGGCAGCAATTTTTGGCGCAAAGGTTGCCGGCAAAGCCAATGCTGCAGCCGTCGCGCTGCAGAACTTCATGAAGTCGCGCCGGGAAACCCCTTTTTCAGCCAGTAGCCGGGAGAAATTAAAACCATCCCCGTCCTGGCCTTCCCATTCTTTCCGTGCCATACAACCACCTCCACGCGGTTAGTTTTCACCTTGCCACATAAACGTTGTTCTATTAATTAAACACCTAATTCCTCGGTTGTCAAACCACTTTTACCTTTTTAACAAACAATTAATACTGTAACTCATTAAACGTTGTTTCTGCCATTTGCCAGGCAAAAAAAAGCGGCGGAAGAGATTCTCTCTTCCGCCACCGTTACAACATTCATCTTTTAATTCAGAAATTTGAGCTACTCGTTCCACCCTTCCGGGTGAACATCACCGATCTGCTCCCAATGCGATGGCGAGCGCCAGAAGCTGGAGGGTGGAGAGGTAGAGTGGACGCTCCTATCTATTGACACCCCAGAAAGCAGATCGCAACACTCAGGTAAATCAAGCACCCATTAATCCATTGAGAAAAATCGCCACTCCCGCCTTTCTTGCGGCTTGCAGCAGCTGCTTGTCAAGGGTTGCCAGCGGCAGCCCCAGACGCATGGCCAGCTCAAGATATGCTGCATCGTAGACAGTCAGGCCATATTCGCGCGCAAGCTGATACGTGCCATAAAGGGCGCGGCGGGCGGTTTCTTCGTCCGTTGTTATGGGGAGCCTTCCTAAAAGCTCGATGAAACGGGCAGCATCCGCTTCGCTGCATCTCGCCCGGCGCTCTCCAACCAGCAGAACATTACCCACTTCAAGATGCCAGAGCGACGGAACTACCGCTTCACTAGCGATGAGGCTTTCCAGAACCGCATCCGTGTATTTCCCTGCCTCATCCTCGAAGAACCAGGAGACTGTCACCGATGTATCAAGAACAAAGCGGTTCATCGCCGCCCTTCGTCAATCATCTCACGAATCGGCATATCGCTGCGCCGCCCTTTGGCCAAAGCCTTCAACTCGTCAATCGCTCCCCGGATATCCGGTTGACCCAAAGGGGCTGAAGACACAAGTTTCGCAACAGCCCGACCATGGCGGGTTATGGTAACCTGTTCGCCACCTGCAACCCTTGAAAGCAGCTCTGGCAGATGCGTTTTGGCCTGATACACTCCGATCTCCATAGCAGTCTCCTTATTCTGGTCTTTATTTAAAGATAATAGGTCTGATTATTAAGAAATGCAAGAATGAATCGGCAGTTGCACCAAGCGCTTCAAACCGATCTGAGCTTGCTCAATATCCGGTCGTTGGTCTCCACCAGCTGCGCCTTAATACGAGAACCAGGAGGGAGATCAGTAGTGGTACGCAAAAACAAAACAGCTGCGAAAGAGGTGTCCTCTTCCGCAGCTGTTTACATCATTTCAGCGATGATCCGTTATTAGGTTACTCGTTCCACCCTTCCGGATGAACATCACCGATCTGCTCCCAATGCGATGGCGAGCGCCAGAGACTGGAGAGAATCAATTCACGGATATGGAGGAATTCCTTAGGCATCCGATCATACATCTTGACGAACAGTTCCTCATGGGAAAGCATTTCGTCCTTCCATAAGTCGCGGTCAACGGACATTAATTCGTTGAACTTTTCGCGGGACATCTCCATCCCGTCCCACTCCATATCCTCGTAGCGCGGCATCCAGCCCAGCGGCGATTCTACCGCGCCGGCATGACCCTGTACCCTGTCAATGATCCATTTCAGGACCCGCATGTTTTCTCCATACCCAGGCCAGGCGAACTTGCCATCAGCATCCTTGAGGAACCAGTTGACGCTGAAAATCCGTGGTGGCTTGGGAATTGACCGGCCAAACTGCAGCCAGTGGGAGAAATAGTCAGCCATGTGGTAGCCGCAGAAGGGGAGCATGGCAAACGGGTCACGGCGAACATTGCCGGTGGCACCAACGGCCGCGGCAGTGGTCTCCGAACCCTGGGTGGCGGCCAGATAGACGCCAAAGTTCCAGTTGAATGCCTGGTAGACCAGCGGTACCGTATCCTTACGGCGACCGCCGAACAAGAACGCGCTGATTGGCACCCCTTTGGGGTTTTCCCATTCGACATCAATGCAGGGGCACTGGTAGGCCGGGGCAGTGAATCGAGAGTTAGGGTGCGCAGCAACTCGGCCACAATCGGGAGTCCATGCGTTTCCCTGCCAGTCAGTCAACTTGGCTGGGGTCTCACCGTCAATCCCTTCCCACCAGACATCACCGTCTTCAGTCAACGCCACATTGGTAAAGATAGAATTCTGTTCACAGGAGATCATGGCATTGGGGTTGGTCTTGTAGTTGGTGCCGGGCGCAACGCCAAAGTAGCCGTTCTCCGGGTTGATCGCATAAACCTGACCGTCGGCGGCCGGTTTGATCCAGGCGATATCATCACCAATGGTGGTCACCTTCCACCCCTTATCCTGGAATGTTTTGGGCGGAATCAGCATGGCAAAGTTGGTCTTGCCGCAGGCGCTCGGGAATGCTGCGCCGACATAGGATTTTTCGCCAGAGGGGGACTCGACGCCCAAAATCAGCATGTGCTCGGCCAACCACCCTTCATCCTTGCCGATTTTTGAGGCAATCCGCAGAGCAAGACACTTCTTGCCCAGCAGCGCATTACCGCCATAGCCGCTACCAAAGGACCAGATAGCGCGCTCTTCCGGGAAATGAACAATGTACTTTTCCTTATTGCAGGGCCACGCCACATCTTTTTGGCCAGGAGCAATGGGAGCACCGACCGAATGGAGGCAAGGGACGAACTCGCCGTTCTCACCCAAAACATCGAGAACTTTTTTCCCCATGCGGGTCATAATCTTCATATTCACCGCAACATACGGGGAATCGGAAATTTCAATGCCAATCTTGGCGATGTTGGAACCAAGCGGCCCCATGCTGAAGGGAATGACATACATGGTCCGCCCTTCCATGCAGCCGGTGAAAAGCTTATGGAGAATATCTTTCATTTCCTTCGGGTTCATCCAGTTATTAGTGGGGCCCGCATCCTGCTTGGAAAGACTACAGATGTAGGTGCGGTCTTCAACCCTGGCAACGTCAATCGGATCGGACCAGGCAAGGTAGCTGTTAGGGCGCTTTTCCTGATTCAACTTCCTGAAGGTGCCACTCTGCACCAATAAGTTGCACAGATTGTCATATTCCTCTTGCGACCCGTCACACCAATGAATGTTAGCCGGTTTGCACATAGCTGCCACATCATCAACCCATTTCAGCAGTTGCTTATTCTTTACCTCGTAGCCCATCCGTTGTGTCCCCTCTCTACGTGTAGTTTAATCGGGCCTTACTGCAATGTAAGTACCCTCCATGAATAACCAAATCTCACCTAATGCTAAATTAACCATCCATATTTCATGCAGCTCTTTCTTACACAAAAAAAACAAATTCAGGAAGAGTAATTTTAATTCACTCTAAGTAAACCCCTTAAACAAATGAAGGCATGATAGGTCAACGACCCTGCACCTTTATTGACACCCTTAACCGCCATGCTACACTCAAAACCAGAATCCGCACTATTAATGAAAGGCTCACTCATGGCATCGATCCCCGCTGTCGACCAGGAATCTTGTATCAGTTGCGGCCTCTGTATTTCATGCTGCCCGGACGTTTTTCGCTTTAACAGTGCCGGCAAATCTACCGTCTTTAACCCGACAGGAGCACCCCGGAATATTATTCAACAAGCAATCGATGGCTGCCCGGTTCAGTGCATTTCCTGGCAATAAAAATTAAGCATACCAGAAAATAAAAAAACCTCCCGAGGGGAGGCTTTTTTTATTTAGCATTCTTCATTTATTTTTTATCAGCGGCCTTGATGATATCAACCTGGCTTTCACCATTAACGGTTTTGATACTCCAAACCAGCCCGCAGTCGCCACATTCCTTAACCGGATTTTCATCCTTGGTGAACCCATCGGAATGCAAGTCGATAGCAACTGCTGTCCTGCTACCACAATTTGGACATTTCATCTTCTATTCCCCCTTTGTTTCGGTCGCAACGGATAAACAATACGGTAATCAACCCTGCTTGACAAGCACTTCATCCAGTTGACTCAAGAAGTTGTGCAGATCAGCTGGCTGCATGTCCCCCATGTGCGGAATCCGGAAAGTCTGGCCTTTGACCTTGCCATAGCCGTCGTCAAAGGCAAAACCACGGCCCCCCATCTCTTTCTTAACCGCCGCCAGGTCAATCCCCCGGGTATTGGCCGCACAGGTCAAGGTAATTGACAGGTACGCCTCTGGCGGGAAAAAGCCGAAACCCCGCTCCCGCACCCAGTTGCGTACCAATTCAGCCAGGTCACGATGACGCGCCCACCTGGCGTCAAGACCTTCAGCAAAGATCCGGCCCAACTGACAATCCAGGGCGTAAATCTGTGAGATGCACGGCGTGGAGGGCGTATTATCCTTTTCGTCGTTGACGGCAAATTCCAGGAAATCAAAGTAATAGCCGCGGCCTTCAACCGTCTTAGCCCGCGCCAGCGCCTTGTCGGTTGCCGTGAAAATCGCCAAGCCAGGCGGCAGCGCAAACGCCTTTTGCACCCCAAAAATACAGCAGTCAATACCCAGTTCATCCACCGGAATCCGCAAGGCGCTCATGGAAGAGACCGTATCGACAATGGAAACTACCTCCGGGTACTTGCGCGCCACGGCCATCAGCTCCGGCAAAGGCGACATAACCCCGGTGGAAGATTCGTTATGGATCATAGTAAAGCTGTCGTATTTGCCGCTGGCCAGTGCCCGATCCAGCAGTTCCGGCGTTACCGGTTCCCCCCAGGGAATCTTGACCGCATCCGCATCCTTGCCGCACCGCTTGGTAACATCATGCCATTTGTCGGAAAAAGCACCGTTGCAGAAATTGACGCAGCGGCCATGCACCAAATTACGCACCGCCCCTTCCATCACCCCAAAAGCGCTGGAGGTGGCGAGAAAGACCCGCCCGTAGGTAAGCACGACCTTTTTCAGCCCTTCCTTGACCCGCTTGTGCAGGGCCGCATATTCAGGCATTCGATGGCCAATCATCGGCGTAGCCATTGCCTGCAGTATTTCAGGCGCTACATCGATCGGGCCGGGAATAAAGAGTTTTTTCACCATACGTTTTTTTCTCCGCAGTATAATTTGCGCTACCCTAGCAAATCCAGGGGGAAGCCGTCAAGGCGCGGCATCTGCTTTGGTGGCAGGATCCCTCTCTTTAGGGCTGCCAAATACCGGCATTACCTTGGTCAGCAACCAAAAGATCACAAAGGGGGCCGCCGCCACGCTGAGTGCCCCGAACAGCCCTTCCCTAAACGTCTCCAGATCATGGGGCCAGATTGGCAAACGATATTCCATGAACCCGGCAAATGACGAGGAAAATGCCTGTCCGCCAATCACGACGTTCCAGCGCATCATGAAGACCCCCAGCAATACCAGGGCAGTCGCCACAACTGCCCGCCGCACCGTCAACCGCGGTAACAGCAGCAACACAAAGGGAACCAGATTGCCAAACCCATACTGCAGGACGAAGATTTTGAAGAAATCCTTTTCATAAATGACGCTTCGTAGAATATCCCACGATTTCACTGCGGTGTAGCCGCGAAAGATGAGATCAAGCAGTTCCAGGGTGATCGCCAGCACCATGAAGATCAATAAATAGCGGGCCGTTACTGTCACCACTTGCTGTTCCGTCACCCGCAACTTCTCCAGGTCGGGCAGGGCCGGGTTCTCTCGCCGCCGCCAGGCAAGCAGCGCCGCGCGCAGCGACATGGTCCCAATATAGACCAGGATACAGAGGGCAATGCCCGACACCACTGCTGAACAGATAAAAATCACCGGCATAAGCGGCGTCATCCAGAGGGCGTTTGCCTTGACCGAGCCAAAGATAAAACCGGCATAGCCGTGGAGAAAACAGGCCACGGGAATTCCCAAGCCAGCGAGGAACTTGATCCCCTTTTCGTCCTGTTCCAGGGCATGCTCGCTCAGATCCCAAGCCCCGAGGGTCAGGACGGCATATAACCAGAGTTGCAGCGTTTGCGCCAATGTCCGTGACGGCAACGCCTGCAAGTCACGGGCTGATTGGACAAAATGTTGCCGGTAGACGAACCAGAGTTCAGACGCCACAATTACGCCATAGGTGGTAAAAACAATGCCAAAGGCAGCAATGGCTGAGGTGAAGTGTGGCGTCATCATGACCTCGATGCCGCGCAACGGTTGCTGCAGGTGCAGCATCAGCGGCAGCATCGCCACTGGTAGCAGGGCAAAGGAGAATACCAGAGAAAAGCGGGCAATCTCCTTTAACTGTTTGACGCCAAAAACATGATACAGTGAGGAGAGGACAAAGGCCCCAGCCACCAGACCGGTCATAAAGGGATACATGACGATCTGAATTGTCCAGTAGATGTACTCGTTGGGATAGACGAAGAACTCCTTGATGGTCCAAACTTCTCCATGCACCATGGTTATTTTACCTCCCTGGACATGCCCAGATAGAACACCTGCGGCTTGGTGCCGTACTCTTCCTTCAGCACCGCTACCCGCTCAGAGGCAATGACCTTGGTTACCGGGTCGTTCGGATCTTTCAGGTTGCCGATCTGCCTGGCGCCGAAGGGGCAGGCATCCACGCATGCGGTCTTCATCCCCTTAGTGATCCGTTGGTAACAGAAATTACACTTTTCGGCTACCCGGTGCACGGGATGGAAGAAACGGACCCCGTAGGGGCAGCCCATGACACAATAGCCGCAACCGATGCACCAGGAGCGGTCCACCAGCACCACGCCATCAGCGGTCTGATAGGTGGCCCCAACCGGGCAGACCTGCACACAGGGCGGGTTTTCACACTGATTGCACAGTTTGGGGACGAAAAACGCCTTGGCGATCTCCTCCGGGTGTACCTCTTGCTCGCCATGGTGCGCCTGATCAATTTTCTGGCTGATGAAACCGTCCCGCGCCCCTTTGGGCGAATCGATAAACACCTTACCGTCCTTACGCACGACATACCGCTCTACCCAGGTCCGGGTAACATTGGCATCATAGGGGGTGTCGTTCTCGATCTTGCACGCCTTGACGCAGAACCCACAGCCAACACAGGCCTGAGTATCGACCAAAAATGCCCAACGCGTCGCATTCGGATCATCCTTTATTGCCTGTAATCGCCGGGGATCAAACAGCTCAAAGGCCGCCAACGGCAGGGCAATCCCTCCGGCCAGCACCAGGGCTTGCCGGCAGAACTTACGACGACTGATCATGGCTGCACCTCCCGCTTTGGATTATGTGGATAGTGGCAGAGGACACATTCGGCTTCAGGATTATGCGTCAGCGGGTCGATGCCCTTGATCTGCCCCCGACCGCTGGCGGCATAGGGAAGTCGGGCGTGACAGCGGAGACAGAGTTCCCGACTACGATCAAAGGTCAGGGTCGGCGGGTCTTTGGGATGGTCAAGGTTCGGACCATGACAGTTCTCGCAGCTGATCCGGCCATGGGGCGAATTCTCAATATCGCGATATTTGTCCGCGTGACATTCCTTGCACGCGGCCGGACCCTGGTAGCGAACCTTGACTGCCTGCCATTCAGCCTCATTACTCTTACGGTGCCAACCATACATGTAGCCACGTTCATGCGCGCCAAAATCAGCCGGCACCAGCAGCATCCGGGCTCCAAAAATCAGCATCACCACGGCAATCACGACCAGTAATGGTCGCCAGACATGACTCTTCACAGCCCACCCCTTTTCATTCTCCGTAAAGGTGATAAAACAGTATTATTCAAAGTAGTGTACCAAACTTTTACCCTGAAGAAAGCAAACAGAAAACATAAGAAAATCACAATGTAACGACCTGATATATTTACACTATTTAATTTGACACAACCGCTTTCTGCACGCTACAGTGTCGCAATTTTGATCTACGTCATATTCAGACAGATATACATGTTCTATTTTATGACCACTTATCATCAAAAAGTGTAAAACAATGGATTTAAGGAGAACCCATGCCCAAATCGTTTAAAAAACACCCAATCCTGGCCTATCTGTTCAACCCAATCAGCCTCATCGGCATGTTTATGGCTCTCGCCGCCAATGTGCTGATCATCGCCTTCCTGGCCATGGAACTCATTTCCGGCAAGGAAAACCCATATCTTGGCATCCTGGTATATTTCGGCTTCCCAGCCATGCTGATCATTGGCCTGATCCTGGTCCCCATTGGCGCATTCCTCCGGCGGCACAAGCTGCGCAGTTCCGGCCAGATGGAAGTGCCGGCCATGCCGAACATCGACTTTAACGATCCGCACCAACTCAAATTGTCGATTTTCTTTGTGGTGGCCACGGTCGTCTTTATTGCCATTGTCGGTGTCGCCTCCATCAAGGGATTTGAATTCACTGAATCCTCCTCGTTCTGCGGTGAACTCTGTCACGTAGTCATGGCCCCGGAACATACGGCTTGGAGCAACTCGCCCCACGCCAAGGTCAAGTGTGTCGAATGCCACGTTGGACCAGGCGCTGCCTGGTATGTAAAAGCCAAGATCTCAGGTCTCCGCCAGGTCTGGGCGGTCCTTACCCATTCGTACCCAACCCCGATCCACACCCCGATCGAGGACTTGCGACCGGCACGGGACACCTGTGAGCACTGCCACTGGACCGAAAAATTCTACACCGGCCGGCAAAAGGTATTCTCACATTTCGCCCCCAATGAAGAAAACACCCCGCGTGAAGTCAACATGCTGATCAATATCGGCGGTTCCCCGAAAAACCCCAAAGCCTCTGGCATTCACTGGCACATGGGAACCGAGATCGATTATATCGCTACCGATCCAAAGCGGATGGAAATCCCGTTCGTCAAGGTCAAGCAAAAAGACGGCTCGTTCATTGAGTACATGTCGACCGAAAAACCGTTGTCCCGCGAAGAGATCAGCAAAGCAAAGTTGCGCCCCATGGACTGTACCGACTGTCACAACCGGCCAACCCACATTTACCGTTCACCGAGCCAGGAGATGGATGAACATATCGTTTCCAACAGCATCAATGGGAAGCTCCCATGGATCAAGAAAGTTGCCGTTGACATCCTGAGCGCCCCTTACAAAACAAAGAGCGAAGCGTTCAAGGCCATCGAGACGGGTGTTCCCGCATTCTATGCCAAGAATTACCCGGATATCGCCAAAACCATGGCCAAAGATATAGAATGGGCAGTGTCTCAAGTTAAGATCATTTATGGCCGCAACTTCTTCCCGGAAATGAAAGTGACCTGGGCCACCTATCCGAACCACATCGGCCATTTTTATGCGCCAGGCTGCTTCCGTTGTCATGACGACAAACACAAAGGGCCGAATGGCCGGGTAATTTCCAAGAAATGCGACCTCTGCCACACCGTGCTCTCTCAGATCCAGGAAAACATCCCCAAGGGCACCAAGGTCACCCAGTTTGTCCACCCCGTGGACATTGGCGACGAAATCTACACCACCAACTGCAGTGAGTGCCATTTTGCCGGTGGCACCGATGAACATGCCGGTAACAAGGCCGAGAAAAAACACTGATCGCTACACCCTGACGAACAACAACGCCCTCCGGAGAGTATTCCGGGGGGCGTTGTTGTTCGAGTACAACGCTGCAGACCCTCACAGCTCTTCCGTTATTTCTTCCTCCGCCACTTCTTCTTCATCAACTGGCTCAAAGTCCTCATCCTGCACCCGCTCAAGAAACTTTCGATTATCAGCAATGATCTTCTGGATTTCCTGCGCCAAGGCACTCAAGTCATCCTGTTCAACGGTCATGATTTGCCACCTCTCCGCATCTGCAACGCTTCATGATATACGTTTTCATAGGCACCTACCGACCGTTCCCATGAATGATCTGCGGCCATTCCCCGCTGCATGAGCAGCTGCCAACCAGTACGATCCCGGTACGCCGCCAGAGCCGACTGCAGTGCCTGGCAAAAACTTTCGCGGTCATAGCTATCAAACAGGAATCCGTTGCCGGTGGTTGCTGATGCCTGCTCGACCGTATCCGTCAAGCCCCCGGTACGGCGAACCACTGGTACGGTGCCATAACGGAGCGCAATCAACTGACTGATGCCGCACGGCTCAAAGCGTGAAGGCATTAAGAACATATCCGCACCAGCATACATCAATGGCCCCAACTCCGGGTGAAACGCCAGATTCAAGGCCACGTTCGGTGCTTTCTCCGCGGCGATGGCCCGAAACGCCTGGAGAAAGTGTTCATCGCCGGTACCCAGCAGTGCTAACTGTAGCGGCGCCGCCGTCAAGCGGGGCATAATTTTCAACAGCAGATCGCAACCCTTTTGTTCGGTCAAGCGGGAAACTACGGCCAGCAGCGGCACGTCTGGCGAAATCGGAAGACCCAAGCGCCGCTGCAACGCCGCTTTACACCGACCCTTCCCGGCCAGGGAATCACGTTCATAGTTGGCCGCAAGCCGCGCGTCGCTGGCCGGATTCCACTCCGCGTAATCAATGCCGTTTAAAATACCCCTATAATCAGGTGCCCGCTGCCGCAATACCCCATCAAGCCCGCAGCCAAAAGCAGGGAGCAGGGTCTCCTGCCGATAGGTGGGCGAGACGGTGGTAATTTTTTCGGCGGCCTGCAATCCGGCTTTGAGAAAGCTGAACTGGCCGTAAAATTCAGCCCGCTCCACCTGCAGCCAATCAGCTGGCAGGCCCAGTTCAGCGAGGGTCGCCGCCGGAAACAGGCCCTGAAACGCCAAATTATGCACCGTCAGCACCGTTGCAGTGTTAAC
Organism: Geobacteraceae bacterium; assembly: GCA_031412995.1. Lineage (GTDB taxonomy): Bacteria > Desulfobacterota > Desulfuromonadia > Geobacterales > DSM-12255 > JANOEC01. The sequence continues at coordinate 35,108 of JANOEC010000163.1, read as the reverse complement.
GAAAAACAGCTCCGGCGTTCGCCAGTGCAGGAGTGCCGGCAGCAGCGCCGCATGCCAGTCATGGCCGTGAATGATGTCAGGGCGAAAACCCAGCGCACGAGTCACCGCCAACGCCCCCTGACAAAGGGCGGCAAATCTAAGGTAGTTATCAGGGTAATCACCGCAAGGGGAGCCATAAAGGGTGGGACGAGCATAGAGGGTGGGCAGGTCCAGCAGCCATACGGTAACGTCGTCTACCTTAGCTGCGTAGACTCCGGCCTCCATGCAAGTGTTTCCCAACGATACCGCTACCCGTTGCGGCAACAGAGTACAGGGAATTCCTGCGGTAAGTGCTGCGGGATAGGCCGGGAGCACCAGATGGACCTGGTGCCCGCGCCGGGCCAAGGCGAGCGGCAAAGCGCCGACAACATCAGCCAAACCACCGGTTTTGGCAAATGGGTGCATCTCGGCGGCAACAAAAAGGATATTCACCTTCGGCTTATCCTTCGGCTTCACGCAAAAATGCAGCGGCTTCCTCAGGAGATGTCGGATTGATGAAAAATCCGGTGCCCCACTCAAAGCCGGCAATCTGAGTCAGTCGCGGCACCAGCTCGATGTGCCAGTGATAATCACTGACCAGCGACCCCCAATAATCCGGCTTACCCGGCCGCGGCTGCGGTGGTGGAGCGGTATGCAGAATGAAATTGTACGGCGGGTTTTTCAGTACCCGCTTCAGCCGGCCCAGCATATCGCGCATGGCGACCGCCAATTCAATCAGATCGGCATCGGACTGCAGAGCGAAATCATGGCTGTGCTGTTTGGGGTACAGGCGTAATTCAAACGGGAAGCAAGAAGCATAGGGCGTCATGGTAACGAAATTGGCAAACTCTTTGACAATCCGTACCCGCTCATTTAATTCAAAATCAATGACGTCACAGAAAATGCACCGTTCCTTGGTGGAAAAATACTCGCGGCAGACATGGAGTTGCGTGGCGGCCACCGGCGGGGTCAGTGGTACGGCAATCAGCTGACTATGAGCGTGGGCCAGGGTCGCGCCCGCCCGTCGCCCCTGGTTTTTGAACAGCATCAGATAGCGAAAGCGGGAGTCCTGGCGCAGATCAAGATGCCTGGCCCGATACGCTTTCAGGACATTGGTGATTTCCGCCACGGACAAGTCAGCCAGATCACGATGGTGGTCAGGTGTTTCAATGATGACCTCGTGGGCACCAATCCCCTCCCGCACATCGTAGAGGCCATAGCCACGACTCTTCAACTCACCCTCGATACGCAACGCCGGATACTTGTTGGGGATCACCCGTACCTGCCAATTGGCACTGTTCGGTGCGCCACTGTTTCTGATGGCAAATATTTCCGGTGGGGTCTTGTCTTCGTTGCCGTAGCAGAACGGACAGGTCAACAGCTCGCCTTCTTCCGGCTCCACCATGAAATCCCGCGGCCGACGCCCCCGTTCAGTGGCAATAATGACCCAGTGATGCTTTAACGGATCCCAGCGTAATTCCGACATATATGCTCCATATTGAGGGGGAGAGTCATCAGCAGCGGGCGCCTTTATTGCCCCTTGACCCTTGCCCCGGTTTAAATCAGCCAGTTATCCAGCTCCAACTCCTCGCCCCGATACACCAGTTTCATCGGGGTGTCCGTGGGCCAACGCCCGACTTCTTCATTGGCTCGCAACAGGGTCAAATGGGCAAAGCAGTCCTGCCCCGCCTTGAGCGCCAGCCCAGCCAGCGGTATCCGTACCTCGGCAATCCGTCTGATTTGCCAGTGGCAGTGGTTGGCGGTAGTCTGCCACCCATCCGCCCCCTTCTTCTCCAGTTCACCGTCACTGGCACCAATGCGCATCGATACGCGATGTTCCTGGCCGCTCCCCACCAGATAGACGGTCAGGCAATCATCCTTTTGCAGCAACTTATCCAGCGACCGGGTGCCATCAATGCGCAGGTACAGATTGGTGTGGTCATAACCATAATAAAACGATTGCAGTTGACTCTCGGCCGCATGCATGGCCGACGACTGGCGCGACAGGTCATACAGCCCGGCTGCCAGCCACTCAAAGTAATCGCCTACCAGACCGGTGATCCGCGGTGCCAACAATGCGGCCGGTTCACGCACCAGGCCGGCAGGGCCGCTTTTCTTGATCGGTTCATACAGCTCCAGCGGGATGTCCAGCTGCAACAAGCGGTAAACATTCATCAAGTGGCGGCGAAACAGCGCATCAAACCGATCGGCATGGGGCGAAAAGTGATCGTCACCATACCACCAGAACCAATCGCTCCCCTCTGCCGCAAAGAGGGCGTTGACGATCATGGCCACGTCGGCTGGCGTATCAGCCGGAGCCGGGCCAGGGGAGGCAAGGAGCTCAGCTACCTGCGGGCTGTTCGCCAGAGCCGCTGCCCGAGCCTTGGCCAGCAGGTCCCAGGCCAGATTTTCCTCCGGATGACCAATCCAGATGCCATAATTGGCGTTGATCCAGGAACCGGGATGAATGTGAGTCAACGTTGGGGCAGCATGCTTGTGGGCGAGGAATTCCCGGCAGGTGGTCAACTGCAGACCTGGCTCAGTCGCCACCCGCTGGTACAGTTGGGTGAGGAATTCATAGGCATTGTCCGGGTAATATTCCCAGGCGTTTTCACCATCGAGAATGACCGGAACGACTTTGGCCCCTGGCGCGGCCTGACGGATTTCCCGCAATCGGCCGATAAAATCGTCCACCGCCGTGGCCGCATCCCACTGAGAATAGGTGAAACCGATCAGGTCAGACAGGGCATGGTCGCGAAAAAACAGCTGCAGGTCATGGCCGCCATGATGATAGCGATACGGGTGATACAGCGCCTCCCGCCCCACGCCCAGCCCATCAGGCAGGCTTTTTACCAGGACATTTTCATCCGTCGCGACCCAATGCAGTCCGCATTCGGCAATCAGATTCAGAGCAGCATCGCTGACCGACCCTTCCGAAGGCCACATGCCATCCGGGGCGCGGCCGAACCACTCCTTAAAGGCGGCCACCGCCCGGGCCACCTGGTTGCGGGCATCTTCCGGATGCTTAAAGCCAACTACCGGCAGATTGACCCGGGGCATGGCGATGCGTGCCGTCTGTTGATCACACAGCAACGGCAGGATCGGGTGATAATACGGGGTTACCGACAGCTCCGCCTTCCCCTCCTGCTGCAAGCGTCGATACAACGGAATAATCGCTGCCAGCAGCTCTTGCTGGGTTTTAAAGAGCAGCTCCTTGTCAGCTAGGGTAAAATTGGATCCTTTGGTGATCAACTCACGAAACGCCGGGAAATGCCGACGGGCCGCCTCACCGGTCCAGGCGAGAAAAAACCAGACCTGCAGATCAAGAAAATCAGCCGGGCGAAAACTGCGTAACCGTTCGGCCGGACGAGCCGGTCCGCCATTCCCCGCCAGACAGAGCAGGTCGCGGTAGCGAGGATATGGCTCAATCATCCGCTGCCGATTAGCGGAAAAGAAATTCTCCAGCAGAAACAGCTGTTCGTCTTCGCTTAACTCTTCCGGTGCTTTTTTTGCCACCACCAGAAACGGGTCGATGGCAGTGCCGTCGACGTAATCCTGCAACTGCTCCAACAGCGACGGCACCAGATTGAACACCGCCTTGGCCCCGGGAGTTTCGGCCACGATGGCCGCCATATCGTAATAATCCTTGATCCCATGCAGATACGCCCAGGGCAGGGCGTATTCTCCCCGCAACGGATCCTTGTAGTAGGGCTGATGCATGTGCCAAATAAATATGACCGAAAGAGGTGTGTGCATAGAATCCGTTCTAGGTTCGAAGTTCGAGGTTCTAGGTTCGAAGTTCGAGGTTCGAGGTTAGCTTCTTAAACCACGAACTCCGAACCACTAACTGTTATTACTGCAGTTCTTTTTTCCAGCCTTCCACCTTCCGCTTGTACTCATCCAGCAGTTTCTGCGCTGACTTTTGCTCTTTGGCTTCGGCCACGATATGCACGATCGGCCGATATTGGTCCGGCAGCACCAGGACCCAGTCCTGACCGAAATGTACCTTGATGCCATCGATGAAGGAAGCCTCCTTGTCCAGGCTGTCTTCGCTCATCTTGCGCATGATACCACCCTTCAGCTCAAAGATGCAGGGCACTGTCGTCTGCAAAAATGCCCGCCGCGGGGCGTCAATCAATACCTGCGATAACGGTTTGCCGATAGCTGCCAGTAGCTCCACAGCCTTGCCAATGGCAAACATGCCGTCAAATGCCGCCTGGAACCTGGGGAACGCAAACCGGCCATCCATGGAGCCCGCCATGATCGCTTCCGGGGACAGGGTGGCCTCAATCATCGCCCGCTCGCTGCTCTTGGTCCGCACCACGGAGCAACCCCGCTCCTGTGCCATGATTTCGATGGTCGATGGGGCATGCACCGGCACGGCAAAGACCCCCTTTTGACCGGCCTGCAGCATCAGCGCCACAAACAGTTCCAGCTGCTCTGACCCTTCGTAAATCATCCCCTTTTCATCCACCAGGGTGACCATTTCAGAACAGGGACTCAGCCAGATGCCGGCATTGGCCTCCAGGGTGGCCACTATCTTGGACAGCTGCTGCAACCCAAGCGGCCGCTCCTCAATGGTCTTTGAACCCCGTTCTTCATCCACATAGGCATTGAGACTGATGACTTCGATACCCAGATCATTCAGGATCGGCGGAAACACCTGCCCGGCAGGGGAATGATTGAAATCGATGACCACCTTGAATTTACCCTTGCGGATCAGGGTCTGGTCCAGGCAGCGCACAATTCCTTCCCGATAGAAATCGACCACTTGGGGCAATTCGGTAATCCGGCCCGGCTCGGTGTGATGGGCACGGCGGAAGTTTTCCTTGAAAAAGACCCGCTCGACACTTTTGCCCATGGAGCTGGAGAAATCCAGGCCGTCGCTGTCAAGAAAGATGATCTCAGTGGATGCCGGATCATCGGCGGCCTGACGGAAATAGATCCCCCCCTGTTCGCCAAAGGTGCGCAGCTTGTAGCGCACAATCGGCAACGGGGTCATCAGCAGATCGCGCACATGCACCCCGGCCGAGAGAATGCCGCCAATAAAGCTCCGCTTCAGCATCCGTGACGCCAGGTAGGCATCCCGACCAGCGAGGACAAAGCCACCCTTGGGGAAGGAGGTGCCATAGGCGCAACCAAGCTTGGCGACGAATTCCGGGGTCAGTTCAACGTTGGTCAACCCTTTGATCATCGCTCCTTCAAAGAGTGATTTCTTCCACTTCTCGCCCCAGATCAGGTTGGCAGTAACGATGGAGCCGGCCTCGATCATCTTACGCGGCCAGATTTTCACATCCTGCTTGATGTAAGCCTCTTCGCCGATGGAGGTCTCTTCAGCAATGATGACCCCCTCGTCCATGACGACCCCCTGGCCGACCCGGACATTGTTGCAGATGACGCAGTCGTTGAGCCGCGTCCCTTTCTTAATGTAGACGTTATCCCAGATGACACAGCGGGAAAGTTTGGCGCCAGGTTCAATGGTACAGTTACGGCCGATCACCGAATCCTTGATATGCGCCTCACCAAGTATCTGCGAGTTGTCGCCGATGACCACCGTCCCCTGGATATGGGAGGGGTCCGCCAACTTGACATCTACCCCCAGGCGCAGATCCTTGCCAACAAAGTCCTGTTTTTGCTCATCGATCTTAACGTTAACCTTGCCTTTAAAGATATCGTGGTGCGCCTCACGATAGGAATCCGTATTGCCAATATCCCGCCAGTAGCCCTTGGCGGTGCAACCAAAGAGCGGTTCGTGCATCTCCAACAGTTTAGGGAAGAGGTCCTGGGAAAAGTCGAAATTCTCCCCGGCCGGGATATATTTGAAGATCTCCGGCTCAAGCACATAAATCCCGGTATTGATAGTGTCGGAAATCACTTCACCCCAGCCTGGCTTCTCCAGAAACTGGGTGATGCGGTGTTCTTTGTCCGTCACTACCACGCCAAACTGCAAGGGATCTTTCACTGCCGTCAGGGTGATGGTCGCCATGGCCTGCTTGTTTTCATGAAAATCGAGCACCTTCTGCAAATTGAAATCCGTCAGCAGATCACCACTGATGATCAAAAATCGCTCGCCAAGGTACTTTTCCGCACATTTGACCGCGCCGGCGGTCCCCATGTCCTCCAACGGCGTCACATAAGTGATCTTGACCCCGAAATCAGTGCCGTCGCGAAAAAAGTTTTTGATGGTGTGGGGTTGATGGTACAGCAGCAGCACCAGGTCGGTGATGTTGTATTTTTTCAGCAATTCAACGATGTGCTGCATGATCGGCCGGTTGAGCAGCGGAATCATCGGTTTCGGCAGACTGCTGGTCAAAGGCTGGATGCGGGTACCAAAGCCCCCCGCCATAATTACCGCTTTCATAACAACGCGCTCCTTCTTCTGAGTAAGTTCCCTTCGACTCCGCTCAGGGAACAAATTGTGTGCTGAGCGGAGTCGAAGCGCATTTTGCGAGAGCAATCCTTGAAATTACTCATTGAAAATTCGCCCCCGATAGGGCGTGGGTCGCTTATCACTGAATAAAATACGTCATGATCAACTCAACCCGGTAGACCGCCGTACCGATTTAACCGCGATTGGCTCGCTTCTTTTCCAGCACGCGGCTGATTTCTTCTTTTAACTCCGTAAGATCACTCGACTTGACCACATAGCCGTCAGCCAGCCAGGCGGAAAAATCATCTTTATAACAGGAAAAAGCCGTGGAAAGAATGACCGGCAGATCATGTCGTTCCTTGACTACCTTTTGCAAGAAATCCAGACCGCTTTCATGCTTTAACTTGACATCCAACAGCACCAGATCGAATCTGCCCTGCAGCAACCGCTCCGTCGCCTCATCAATATTCCCTGCAGTTGTCACCTCATGCCCGTCTTCTGTAAGCTCTTGGGTATAGAGCAAGCGCAGACTTGCTTCGTCATCCACCACCAATATATATGCCATGCTATTCTTCCTCCCGGTTCAGCAATAGTCGTATCGTATACCTGGTCCCTCCCTCAGGAGGGGTTTCGATCTGAAAATGGTGCCCATAGCGTTCGAGAATCGTTTTACATAAGGGGAGACCCAACCCACTACCCAACTCCTGCGTGGCAGCGAAAGGAGTTACAATGCTATCGCGCACCTCCGGGGTCAAGGGATCGCCGTTATCGCTCAGTTCGATATAGACCGCATCATGGTCGGCATAGGAAACAGCACGGATACCCGATACCCCGTGCACGTTTTCCACCGCATGACTCAGGATCGCCCGGACACAATAGGCGATCTTTTTATAATCAATGCAGACCGACGGAATTTCTTCCGCCAGCAGCATGGTGATGCCGATCTGCCGTTGCTCCAGCACCGGTTCGAATTCACTGCAGACATTCTCCACCAACTGATTGATGTCCCACTGATCAACCACCGGATAGAGGGAATCGGAATAGTTCAGCACCTCTTCCAGGGCATCTTCCAGTTGCCTCGCTTCGCGGACAATCGTATCAAGATATTCCCGTTTGGGATCGGTATCCGGAGCGCTTTTCAGCAGCGAGCGGGCAAACCCGCCGATAATCATCAGCGGATTACGGATTGAGTGCGCAATACTGGAGGTAATCCGGCCGATCAGTGCCATCTTCTCCATTTTGAGAATCAATTCCTGCTGTTCCTTCAGCTTGGCATTGGCCAGGGTCATTTTATCGACCTGCTCCTGCACCCGCTCATATAAAGACGCCCGCTCAATGGCAAAGGCCACGGGAAAGGCAAAGGTTTCGATCGATTGCAGATCGTGGGGAGAGATCGGTTTGCGGGTGACAAAATTGTCCGCCAGCAGGATACCAATCCGCCGGTAGACTGAAATCAACGGCACCACGAGGAAGCTGTCCACCCCGAGCAGGTCTGCCACCCGACGATCCACCAGGGGATTATCATAGGCGTTCTCAATCAGGTATGGCTTTCGTTCCTGCAGCGAGCGATTGAACAGGTGGTCGTTGTCAGTGAGGGGAACACTCAGATCCTGCAACAGGTCATAAAATTTGGCCTTTTCACTGGCGAGCTTGCTACGCTGCAGATCATGGGCCATTGCTTCCAGGTTGGCACCCCGTTGATCTATTTCGCTCCAGATCCGCCAGGCTTCATCGTAATCACGGGGTCCGATCCCCAGGTGGCCACGCAGCATGCCGGCATCCCGATCCACCAAGAGCAAAAAGGCCCGATTCATACCAAAACCCTGGCCGGCCGTAATGGCGGTCAAGGCCACTGACAGGACTTCGTCAAGCTCCATCGAGGTCTGCAGCACGGTACCCAGTTCATGCAGAAAGCGGATTTCCCGGCTCTTGGTATTCAGGAAACTGGCCAGTGAGGTCAGCTGCGCCTTCTGGTGCAACACCTCGCCAACCAGGAGCGGCACAACCTCGGCAAATGGCCCGCCTTCACCCTGCAGCCGTTCCAGGTCTTTGCGAAACGCTGGGCATTCCAGGCACTTTTCCAACACCCGTCGCTTGAACATACTACAGAGGGCATCCTCACCCTCGAAGATATTCGGGCACTTCCCCGCAGGGATTTCATGACTTGTCCAACAGCATTCCCAGTCCACCGCGCCTCCCGTGCCGTTTTTTACCGTAAAGTGCCCGGCAAGTATACCAGCCAAACCCTGCTCCGCAAGGCGCCGCCCGCCCGGAGTCAGCAAACGAAAAAAGGGGCTGAACGCCCCTTTTCATTAACCATGCATCGCCATGAACAGACTACTTTTTTTCATCATCTTTTCGCGGCGTAATATCAATTTCGTCTTTGCCGTCCGTAGCCTTTTTGAAGTTCTTGATGCTTTTCCCCAACGCACTACCAATCTCTGGCAACCGCCCGGCACCGAACACGACGATGACTATTACCAGAATAACGATCAGTTCAGGCATCCCAAATCCGAACATGAGCATCCTCCTCCCCATTAATTATCGCTTAACGTGGGCAGTATTGCACCAATGCCGGGAGAAATCAAGCGGTTGAGCAGTAGTCAGCCGTTTTCCGCACCCTGACTCCGCCCATTATTACCAACCGCTCAGGTGGGCCATTGCCCCAAATGCCAAGGTTAAAATTGGTACCCCATGGTTGCATAGAAAAACGCTGCCCGTCGGTCAAAAAAATCGATATTTGCATCCGACCACGCAGCTGCCGCACCGGTGCTGACAAACAGCTGTTGCCAGGAAAAGGGGTTACTCCAGGTAAGCATGGTACTGAACCGACCGCCGAGATCATGACGCCGGGCATTGAAGAGCGGATGTTCACGGTCATAACCGGCCATGGTGCCCGTAAGCCGGGAGACGAACAACAGGTCATTGCCGCGCCACTGCGCCCCCACGCCAACATTTCCGCCATGAAAGCTATTGACTGCGCCCAGATATGCTCCGCGTTGGTAACCGATTGTCGGGGTCAGCACCCAGCCACCCCCCAGGCTCTGCCGCCAGCTCATATCGACATCCAGTAACGCCCCATCGCGCCGCAGATCACCACTGAGCGCTTCATCAACGACAGCTTTTGCCGTCCCCTTCACGGCCAGGGTCAGCGGACTACCACCAATCTCTTCAAAGGCTACCCGGCCACCATAGGTATGCACGCGGGTAGCACTGCGCGGAACTCCTACCAGGTACGGGTCTTGCCATTCCCGACCCCAGAATGAATACTGCACGCTGCCGGTCAATGCGCCCTGCTCCAGCTTCCGCCGATAGCCAACGGCTAGTCCCGCAGGCTCATCCAGGGGAGTGCCCAGGCTTACCTGATTGCCATCCCAGGCGTAGCGAAGTTCAAAGAGCCCGATGGGGAAAACTATTGAACTGCTGCGGGGCTTTTCATTGCGACTACCAAGTATCTCTTCGCCCCGTCCGGACAGATTATCGGCCTGACTGATCAACAGCAGCCCGCCGCCAACGCGGCCGGAAAATCCATCCGCCCTGGCGCAGGGAGCCGTCAACAAACATACTGCAGCCGCAAAGAGCACCAACGTAATACAGCATCCGCCACATCGTTCAGACATGTAGGGCCTCCTATGCCACCATTTCCCGCATTGTCCGGTAAATATATACCAACGACAGGCACGCCGCCAGCCAGGTAACGACAAAAATTCCCCACCAGACGCCAGTTACCCCCCAGCCCATAAAGATAGCCAGCAGCCAGAATACCGGCACCGGGGCGATAAACTGCCGAAAAATCCCCAGGAGCAGGGCGAAACGTGGGCGTTGCAGTCCCTGCAGGGCAAAAGAATTTACATAGAGGATCACATAGGCGTGAAACACGAACGCCACAATCCGCAAATAATCCCGGCCAATGGCAATGACCGGCGGGTCAGCCGTAAAGAAACGCATCAGCGGCTCGGCAAAGAGATAGACCAGTACCGTCCCAAAGCACATGAGGGTGATCCCCGTGGCAAGGGCGGTGCGGATCGTCTCCCGGACCCGGTCAAAGAGCCTGGCCCCACTGTTTTGCGCAACCAGCGTCAGCGTAGCCACGTTAAGCCCCATCACTGGCAGCAGCACAATCTGCTCGACCCGGGTAGCAATACCATAGGCAGCTACCGCTGCGTGACCGAAACGACCGACATACCAGGTAATGACAAATACCCCAACGGCCACGGTCAACATGGTCATGCTGGACGGCAGCCCCTGGCGCCAAAGGTCGCGAAACGCCGGCCACCGCGGCATGAATCCCTGCCAGCTCAGCGGTCCCAACAGCCCTGTGCACCGTGCGCGGTGGTGCAGATACAAAGTGCCCATCCCTTGAATTGCCACCGTGCCCCAGGCGATGCCAGCCAGACCAAGTGGTGGCAGCCCGAAACCACCATAAATGAACCAGGGGTCATAGATCAGGTTCAAGACAAACGCGCAGAGCAGGAAATTGCGAAAACTCCGGGTATCACCACTGGCATTGAGAATTGCGTTATGGGCATGATTGGCGACAAAAAAGACCGAGCCGGAAAACATCGCCCCCATGTAAGAAACCGCCAGCGTCAGATATTCTCCTTCTGCTCCCATCAGCCGAAACATGGCGGGCATGGTCAGCCAGCCGAACAGGGTCAACAACAGCCCATGAATAACCCCAAAACTGATAGTCTGGGCAGCATACAGTTCGGCCTCTTCCCGCTTGCCGGCACCCAAGGCATGACCGATGAGCGCCGTAGCACCAGTGGAAATACCGCTGCCAACAGCAATGATCAGAAAAAACAGGGGGAAAGAGAGCGACACCGCTGCTACGGCTTGGGTCGAAAGACGCCCCGCGTACCAGGTATCCACCACATTGAACATGGTGTTAAAGAAAAACCCGATGCCGACCGGCAAGGCCAGGCGCCGCACCAGCGGGCCGATGGGATGGGTGAGGAAATCAGGTGGCAAAATACGCTCCGGGCGGTTCGCAGGTACAAACAGACCAGTTGGTTTTACCACGAAATCGACCGACAGCCCGCAACAAAGATCATGTGCCACTACTTAAGCGCTGTGTTGACTCGGGCAACAGTAATTCCCTCCTGCGCCCACTCTTTCAACAAATTAACCGTAGCGTTTTTGACCTTCGTCAAGCACCATCAAGCAAAAGTTATGCTACTGTTGGCCCATGAACGAAATCAACCGCGAACAGCTCAAGGATATCAAGGTACTGGTCAAATTCACCCAGGTCTACTGCCACGGCAAGCACCATGGGAACAAGACACTTACTGAGATTCCGTCGCAGTTACACCAGAATTTCCGGACAGGAGTGAACCTCTGCCCCGACTGCCAGGCGTTTTTGAGCTATGCACTGCAAAAGCGGGCCGTCTGTCCGCTCGATCCAAAACCATCATGTAAGCACTGCACCATCCACTGTTACAGCAAGGGGCACCGGCAGAAAGTACGGGAGGTCATGGCTTATTCCGGCCGACGACTAATCCTGCGGGGCCGGCTCGATTACCTCTGGCACTATTTCTTCTAACCATTACCCGAAAAGGAGTACCTCATGATTCGCAATATAGTTCAAATTGATCAGGATAAGTGCAACGGCTGTGGCCTTTGCGTCCCGGCCTGTGCCGAAGGGGCCATCAAGATCATAAATGGCAAGGCAGTGCTGGATGCCGACAACCTCTGCGATGGCTTGGGAGCGTGCCTGGGCGAATGCCCGCAGGATGCCATCAAGATCATCGAGCGGGAAGCCGACGAATTCGACGAGGCCGTCGTTGAAAAACACCTGCAGTCCATTGGCCGCCCCGCTCCCCATGGTCATGCCCATGCTCCGGCAGTCGCCGCACCTGCCCCACCTCAGCACCACCACGGTGGCGGTTGCCCCGGCTCCCGCGCCATGAGCATTGCTCCGGCAGCACCAGTTGCTGCGGGCGACACTCCCCGCCAAGCCAGTCAACTGCGCCAGTGGCCGGTGCAACTGCACCTGGTGCCGGTCACGGCCCCGTATCTGCAGGGTGCCGACCTGTTGATCGCTGCCGACTGCGTCCCCTTTGCCTACGCCAACTTCCATAGTGATCTGCTGGCCGGCAAAGTGGTCGTCGTTGGCTGCCCCAAGTTGGATGACAATAAGTTCTACCTGGATAAGCTGACCGACATGTTTCGCACCGCCGACATCAAGAGTATCACCGTGGCCAGAATGGAAGTCCCCTGCTGTGGCGGCATTGCCATGACTGCCCGTCAGGCCCTGACAGCTTCAGGAAAAAATATCCCCTATGAGGATATCGTCATTGGTATTGATGGAACGAAAAAGTAATATGTGCCCGCACTAGAGTCCGTCACCAGTAATGGGCTTTAGTGCGCTGCTCCAATAAAGACCAATAAGATATTTATTGTCTTTTTAATTGACAAGCAGGAGACTGGTTGGTATCAGTAAAAGCATAAATTCAATCCCTGACGTAAGGAGATCATACTCATGATTGCATGTACCCTTGTTACCAAGGAAGCTCCAGATTTTACCGCCGATGCCGTGATGCCGGATAATAGCTTCGGCACCATCAAGCTATCCAGCCTGCGCGGCAAGAACGTTGTCCTGTTTTTCTACCCGCTGGACTTCACCTTTGTCTGTCCGTCCGAGATCCTGGCGTTCAATAAGCGTCTCGGCGACTTCAAGTCGCGCAATACTGAAGTTATCGGTGTTTCTGTCGACTCAAAGTTCACACACCTGGCCTGGAAGAAAACGGCTCTTGAAGATGGTGGTATTGGCGACATCCAGTATCCTCTCGTTGCCGATCTGAAAAAAGAAATTGCCACCGAATATGGCGTGCTTTTTGAGCCCGCTGGCGTAGCTTTACGCGGGCTATTTTTGATCGACACCAAAGGGATAATACGGCATTCAGTCATCAATGACCTCCCCTTAGGGCGAAGCGTCAATGAAGCGTTGCGGATGGTAGATGCGCTCCAGTTCGTTGAAACCCATGGCGACCAGGTCTGCCCGGCTAACTGGCAAGAAGGTGAAGAGGCAATGAAGCCGACTGCCGAGGGAGTTGCCACCTATTTAGCGAAGCACAGTAAATAGTCGTGATCGTTTTTTAGTCATTGAAGGGGGGGGCGAATGTATTCGCACCTCCTTTTTTCCTTTTTTCGCGGGGTTCGCCTTGCGAGGGGGGGACAAATGTGCTACATAATGCTATCTAATGTAGCTATAGTCCTTTGAAAGGAGCATCTATGCGATCACTTGCGGCTCTCATCCTTATTTTAGGAGCATTATTAATTGCCACGCCATCGATGGCGAATGAACAAAAACCAGACGCTATTGCAGAGAAAATGTCTTTTAAGCTGGTCCGTGGCGTCACCAATGTCTTTACCAGTATTGCGGAAATCCCCAAGCAGACCATGATCACCGCGCGTAACCATGGCAATGTCGGCTACGTTGTTGGTCCGGTAAAAGGGATTGGCATGTTTCTCTACCGTGGCTTGATCGGGTTCACCGAAACTATTTTTTTCATGGTTCCCCAACCAGGCTACTATGAGCCGATGATGAATCCTGAATTTGTCTGGCATGACTGGAAAGACACCAAGGACCCGAGCCTGCAGGACGCTCAGCCGCAATCTGCCGGCAAAGCAAACTAAAGGAAGTATTGTATGCGCAAGCTACTTTTCAGCAGCGCGATTGCGCTGATGTTTGTCGTTGTCGTGGGTACGGTGACACCAGCGGAAGCTTCGAACGACCTTAAAAGCATTGAAGGGTCGTCCCCGCAGGAAACAATTGACGGTATGGCGACGAAAGGTGTGCGCGGGGCGATCAATCTTGCAACCGGCTGGTTGGAACTGCCAAAACAGATTTATGTGACCACCAAAGAAACCGGTTACGCAAAGGGCTTGCTGGTTGGCCCTTTCAAGGGGATAGGCATGACCCTGGTCCGGACAGTTTCCGGGTTTGGCGAGTTGGCAACATTTTATCTTGCGTATCCCGGTTTTTACGACCCCTGGTTTGAGCCGCGTTTTGTCTGGCAAAAAGAATAAGCACTAACATTCCGATTTCATTTTTTCTAAAATAAACTGCATTAAAAAAGGCCGCATCCCGAAGGATGTGGCCTTTTTACGTCTCAGCAAAAAGAAATTACTTTGCAACAGGAGCAGCAGGGGCAGCAGCAGGAGCAGCAGCATCAGCCTTAGCAGCATCAACCTTTTTAGCAGCTTTCTTCTTAGCAGCCTTCTTCTTAGCAGGCTTCTTCTCTTCTTTCTTCACTTCACCAGCAACAGCAGGAGCAGCAGCAGGAGCAGCAACAGGCTCAGCAGCGAAAGCTACACCAGCGAAAGCAAGAGCAACAAGAGCAGCAACAACAGACGAAAGAACTTTTTTCATTTTGAATCTCCTTTTTGTTTTGTTTCCCCGTTAGGGGGGAAGTATCATATCTGAAGCTCTAATAAATGCACAGCGTGTGCCAATTCTGTCAACTACACTCAACCATGCGATATCATACTGCATGCGTTCGCGGACCATCAATCTAGCTTCGCCCCACTACCGCATATCAGTACTTTATCGCCCCAAATGCGGTAACACTTAAAATAGCAATTGAATAGCGCAGTGATATGCCAATGACATATTCGCATTGTCATCCCCATGTATTCCGAGTAACATTAGCTCCTGAATATATCCCCCCCTACAAGGAGAATGTAGATGCGTTATCTGATCGTAAGCATTGTTATGCTTTGCCTGTGGGTTGCCCCGGCACTTGCCACCATGGAGATGGCAGTACAGGGAGGGCTTACCCCCCCACCGATTCCCGAAGTCGATGCCAAAACCATGCTTAAAGGCAAAGTAATGGAAACCATGACCAGTGCCGGCTACACCTACATCAATCTGCAAATGGAAAAGGAAGCCAAATGGGTTGCCATTCCCGAAACAAAAGTAACTGTCGGCGAAACTATGGAATTTCAGCCCGGTATTGAAATGGGCTCCCATTACAGCAAAACCTTGAAGCGCACCTTTCCTAACATTATTTTTTCTGGTGGGATTAACGGCCCACCACCCAAGGAAGATAAAGAAGTAACCGTCCGCAAGCAAGCAGCACATACCAGCATCGGCCTGGACACCACCAAGGGAGATGGCGGTAGCAGTTTGGCAGCCAATATCAAAGTCAGCAAGGCAAGTGGCGAAAATGCCTTTACGGTAGAAGAAGTCATTACGAAGCGTGCATCCCTGGCCAACAAGCGTGTTGTTGTGCGCGGGAAAATCGTCAAGGTATCCAAGGGGGTAATGGGCACCAACTGGTACCACCTGCGCGATGGCTCCGGCGATGCCGCAAAAAAATCCAATAATCTGGTAGCTACCGGCAGAACGGAGATGATGCTCGGTGATACGGTTACCGCAAACGGCACCATTCACACGGACAAGGATTTTGGCAGCGGCTATTTTTACGAAGTCATTATGGAAGAAACCGCATTTACGCCTTAAACTGCGGACAACGACTGACGTAGTAACAAAAAAGCCTCCCTTGCTCAGGGGGGGCTTTTTTGTTGTCGTTACTGGCGACCTGCATTATTCGCTCTGATCAGGCGTATGTTGAAAATCCTCCGGGTTCAGCGTTTACCGTCGCCTGGATGGTTTCGCTGCTTTTAGCCAGCATGGTAGCCATTTCCTGCTCTGCCTCAGCTGCTTGCTTCACGACCGCTAATCCCATTTGTGTAGAATTCAACTGCTCTTTTAATGACATGGCCTGACTTGCAACACTGCTAACGTCCATAACAAACCTCCTTTCAACGTATAACTCAGTATCGTCTGTTGGGAAAAATACTTAAAGCATTTTCCATTTAACTCCGAGAGCTTCAGGACGATATCTTTCAATGGGAGATAGCGCATGGAGCTTATTTACGCCAAGGACAATTTTTCTATTTTCGCTGACACCCGGGAGATGTGTGCCAGCATTGTACGTGGCGCCAATAAAATCATGCTTGAGCTGGAACCGCTGGTGCCACTCTCACCACTCGAAGCGAAAAACCTGCGGTTATTAGGGCAAAATCCGGCCGACTACCTGCACATTGGCCATAGTTGTCACATTATTCCCCGTGAAGCAGCCAGCGCCTGGGATGAGGTACTGACCAAAGCCATTCAGATGCAGCGCTCCCTGGACACCTCAATGATTCAGCAGTTTCGCACCAACCTGCCCGGACTTAGTGACGTGCGGGAGATTGAGGATCTAGGCGATGCGTTGACCAGTGGCATATCCCTGTATGTCGACACCAATGATGCCATCCCTGCGCTGCGGGCGACTGAAACTCGCCGCCGCTTCCCCAGGGAGACGCTCTATGTTCATGCAGAGCGGCAGGCCATGAGTCCAAATGAGCGACAATCGGCTGCCGCTCGACGCATTCTCGCCGCCCTCATCGGTGGTAAGGAGTTGCCGGCTCACGATCTTGCCCTCCTCGACCAGGGCACTGTACCTGGTCGCCCGCGGCCAACCCGTGCCACAATGAGTCAATCATGACTACTGACGAGTCCGCAGTGCAGGTGAAACCATATTCGTCTGACACCACTTTCATGCGCCAGTTACAAACCATGGTCGCTACCATGGACATGGACAGCGTCCTGACCCAGTTCATGGAACTGCTTGCCTCCAGCTCGTTCCCTAAATCGGCAATCTTTCTATTTGATGAGCGTCAGCATATCCTCCAATGCCGGGCTCTTCGGGGCTTCTCCAGTGATCAGGCGCTGCTGCGCCGCTGGCTTCTGACTGAAGGAGGGGCTACCGCAATCATGACGGAAATTACCTCCCCCGCAACCGATAGTCCAGTGACAACCATCACGCTCAGCCCTGAGTCAATTCTGAGTATTCAAGAGGAGTTGTCGTCACTCTATTGCCTGGGTTTGCAAACGGAGCAGCAGCTTTGGGGTGCGGTACTATTTGCCACACACGAAACGCCAGCTGAGGATGCGTTATTGGACAGCGTGATTGTTGCCAGCAGATTTGCGGCCGGAGCCATCCAGAATGCCTTTCAATTCGGGCAAACGCGCCTGCAAACCATCACTGACCCATTGACCGGTCTCTACAATAAGCGCTATTTCAAACAGTCCTTACCCCATGAAATTGCCCGAGCACAGCGCTACAGCAAGCCAATGACCCTGATGATGATAGATATTGACCATTTCAAGCAACTAAATGATATATATGGTCATCCGAAAGGGGACCAGGTTCTGTCGGCATTAGGCAGCATCTTGCATGAAACACTGCGCGGTACCGACTTTTCGTTCCGCTATGGCGGCGAAGAATTTGCCGTAATTTTGCCGGAAACCCGAATTGAGCATTCTTTTACGGTTGCGGAACACCTGCGATCAACTCTGCAGGAGCGTTTGTCGCAGCAGCTAAATCCGTGCGGCCAGGGCAAAGTAACTGCCAGCTTGGGCTTGGCGGCTTTCCCGCACGACGGAGCAACCAGCGAGACACTGTTGAAACATGCCGATTATTGCCTCTACAAGGCCAAGCACCAGGGAAGAAACCGGGTCTATTGGGAGATGAATACCATGGAAGACTGCAGATGAACGATGCGGTAACCGTACTTTTCATCGGCGGCGGCAATCGCTTCCCCGCCTTTATCGGCGCGTTGAAAGCCCTGCAGGAAAAGGGGCTACGCATCCGCAAGTTGATTGGCGCCTCCACCGCAGGAATTGTGGCGGCATTGTATGCCTGCGGCAAAGAGCCGGACGAAATTGCCAGCCTGCTGGAGTCGCTTGACACTGAAACGTTTAAAGACCGAAAGCGGCGGGGGCTCAGCACCGGCATGGGTTTATACGCCGGCGAAGCAATGGAAGCATGGCTGGAAAACGCCTTTAACGGCGCAACCTTTGGCAGCCAACTGCGTCACCCCTTGCAGATCATCACCACGGACATGCAAAACTATCGGCCACTGACATTTTCAGCAGAGCATCACCCCGAAGTAAAGATCTCCCTGGCCTGTCGGGGCTCGGCAGCTATCCCCTGGGTGTTTACCCCTCGCGAATGTACCCTGCGCAATCGCCAGCACATGCTGGTCGATGGCTCACTCATGGCTGGATTGGTGGAGATCGCCCTTAACCGCACCGGAGAGCGAACCCTGGCGTTTAAAGTGGTCTCGCGCCGCTCCTTGCGGCAAGAAGGGGTTAAACGAGGGGACTGGCGCCATTACTGGAATGAGATTTTTGCTTTTTACCTCCATGCCCAGGAAAAGGAATTCATCAAGGGCGGCAACTGGCGCGACAACATCATGTTGCATTGCGGCGAAATTACCCCACACCGTTTCTCGCTGACGGTCGAAGAGCGACGCACCCTCTGCAACGAGGGGTATCTGCAAACCATGAAATACCTCGCATACAAATGGGGCATCTGACCCGCACGACTCAAGCACCCACCGGTTAACCTACCGATTGTCATCCCTGCCAGCTATGATATGATGCACTATGCTTATTTAATCAGGAGGCTTTCCATGCGCTTACCTATCGCCACCGTTCTTTTTATCAGCGGCAGCCTGCTTACCGGCTGTGCCATGCTTACTACCTGGAAAGCCATTCCGCCACCCGGCGGCTGTGACCAGTGCCACTCGGTCGAAATAACAACAAACTGGCGCATTGCCTACCAGGCGGCCCACTTGACCGATGAACGGGGCCGGGAATATTTCCAGACCGCGGCCGGCACCATGCCCCCATCAACAAAGCCACTATCTTCCCTTGACCTGCAAAAAGGCGAAGACCAGCCCTGTTTCGATTGCCACAAAAGCCCGTCCAGCGCCCACAAGCAGCGGCGCGGACGTTACCATCACCATTAAAGGACAGCCATGCTGAAAAACCAGCGAAAAACAAAGATTGTTGCCACTCTCGGACCAGCCAGTTCCTCGCCGCAGATGATCGATCGATTACTGTCTGCCGGCGTCGACCTGTTCCGCCTCAACTTTTCCCATGGTGCCAATAGCGACAAATCCGTGGTCATCGAGACCATCCGCCGGGTAGGTGAGCGGCGCGGTCGAGCCGTTGGCATTCTGGCCGATCTGCAGGGACCGAAAATCAGAACCGGTCGCATGGAGGGCGGTGCCATCACCCTGACCAAAGGGGACCGCCTGGACATTACCACCCGCGACCTGCTTGGCAAACCCGGCCTCATCTCCACCGTCTACCAGGCCTTGCCTACTGACGTGCAACCAGGCTCTCGCATCCTCATGGATGACGGGCTCATTGAGTTGAAGGTCATCTCTACCAGTGTCGATACTGTGCAGTGCATCGTCGTTGAGGGAGGGATCCTCAAAGACCTCAAGGGGATAAACCTCCCCGGGGTTCAGGTCTCCAGCCCGTCGCTCACCGACAAGGACCGGATTGATCTCGACTTCTGCCTCAGTATGGACGTTGACTACATCGCCTTGTCCTTTGTGCGCCATGCCGGTGATCTGGCCGACATCAAGACCATTATCAGCGCACGGGGCAAGGCAATCCCGGTGATTGCCAAGATCGAAAAGCCCGAGGCCCTCAAGAATTTTCAGGCAATCCTTAAGGCTAGCGACGGGATCATGGTAGCCCGCGGTGACTTGGGCGTAGAAATTCCGGCAGAGAAAGTCCCGCTCATCCAGAAAATGATTATTCAGGAATGCAATCTGGTTGGCAAGCCGGTCATCACCGCCACTCAGATGCTCGAATCGATGATCAAGCACCCCCGTCCGACCAGGGCAGAAACGTCAGACGTGGCCAACGCCATTCTGGATGGCACCGATGCGGTCATGCTTTCCGGCGAAACCGCCTCGGGACGCTTCCCGATCGAAGCAGTTAAAACCATGGTCAAAGTTGCCCATGATGTTGACACCTCCTTGCCGTACCGTACGTCTACCACCCGGCAAGATCGCAGCAACATCAGCAGTGCGGTGGCCGAAGCGGCCTGCCGAGCCGCAGAGGCGATCAAGGCCAAGGCGATTGTCGTTTTCACCCAATCCGGCAGCACGGCAGCCCTGATTTCCCAATTTAGGCCCCAACTGCCCATCATCGCCCTCACCCCCAGCCCGGAAATACAGCGGCGGCTCACGCTCTACTGGGGCGTGCGGAGCTACCCGATCGGCAAGATGCACGATACCGATGAGCAGATCGCCTCAGTGGAACAGATTCTGCTGAACCGTGGTTTCAAACTGGGTGACATCGTCGTCATCACCATGGGCGTCCCCTTGGGGAGCAGAGGCTCTACCAACCTGTTAAAGGTCCTGAAACTCACCGCCCCCGATTCGTGCGAAGCACTGTAGCTACGCGCTTCGACTCCGCTCAGCGCACAGATGTTCCCTGATCTGTTGGGTGAGCGGAGTCGAACCCGGAGTCGGCGGGAACTGATTAAAAGGAGAACAGCATGCGCAGGGCATTGGATGAAGCCAGATTCGGCAACCTGACGTTACGCAACCGACTGGTGCGCTCGGCAACCTGGGAAGGAATGGCCGACGCTGACGGGCTGGTGACGCCACGGCTGATCAGCTATCTGGCCAACCTGGCACAGGGGGGCGTCGGTCTGATCATCACCGGTTATACCGCCGTACGGCCTGATGGCCGCCAACTCCCTGGCCAGCAGGGGATTTACGGCGACAACGCCTTGCCAGGACTGACTCAACTGACCGACGCCGTGCATGGCGCCGGCGGAAAAATATGCGTGCAACTGGTTCATGCCGGCGGCCAGACTAACAGTATGGCAATCGGCCAATCACCAGTGGCCCCTTCAGCCATTCAAGCCAGCCAATACGCCGAAATTCCGCAAGAACTGGGCAAAACAGCCATCGCCGACATCATTGCCTGTTTTGCCACTGCTGCCAGGATCAGCAAAACTGCTGGCTGCGATGCCGTCCAGCTGCATGGCGGACATGGCTACCTGATCAGCCAATTCCTCTCGCCGCTGACCAACCTGCGGACCGATGAGTACGGCGGTTCGCTGACCGGGCGCAGCCGTTTTCTCATGGATGTTTATCAGGCGATCAGAACAGCGGTCGGCGCTGACTTTCCAATCCTGATCAAGCTCAATGGGGCCGACAACCTGGCGGGCGGTTTCGACATTGACGAGGCAACAGAAGTGGCCAGAATGCTTGATGGCGAAGGGATCAACGGCATCGAGATCACCAGCGGCACCCCCGCGTCCAAAGACTTGGCCCCGATCCGCACCGGTATCTCAACCCGCGAGCAGGAAGGGTATAACCTGCCCCATGCCGTGCGGATCAAAAATGCGGTCAGCTGTCCGGTTGGTGTCGTGGGCGGTTTCCGCAGCTTCGAATTCATTGACGGCATCATCCGCCGCGAGGAAGTCGACTTTGTGGCCATGTGCCGCCCCTTCATTCGCGAGCCGGCTTTGGTCCAACGCTGGGCTGATGGCCACGAAACCCATGCCCGCTGCATCTCCTGCAATGGCTGTTTCAAACCGGGGTTGAAAGAGGGGGGAATTTACTGCGTCGTTGATAAGATTGAAGAGGAAAACCGCCAGATTTCCCTCTGACCAACATTGTCCTGCTTGCGGTCTACGTTCTGGCCGGCATTGGCATCACACTGTCGGTTTCACGCTGCCGGCCTGGTTTTGGCTATTGCGCAACATCGCCTAATAAATCACTTAGAGAGCCGCCCTCCCCAGGACATCTTCAACTTTCCTTATAAGTTCCCGCGGCTTGACCGGCTTCATGATCAACTCGGTTTCCTCCGTAAATCCAACTTGATTATGGATAAAATCAGCGGTATAGCCACTGGAAAAAATCACCTTTACCCCCGGCTTAAGCAAGCGGATCTCGTCAACAGCATCTTTACCGTTTTTCTTCGGCATGATGACATCCATCAACACCAGATCAATCTCGTCCTGGTGCGCCGCAAATTTCATGACCGCATCCAGCCCATCCACTGCCAGGATCACCCGGTAGCCATAATCTTTAAGAATTTGTTCCATGAGACAGCGGACCATCGGGTCGTCTTCGGCCAGCAGTACCGTCTCCGTGCCGCCGGTCAGGGGAGATTGGGCAACAACAATCCGCTCATAAACAGTCTGATCCGTCATAGCCGGCAAATAGATTTTGAGAGTAGTCCCTTTCCCCTGCTCGCTGTACACATGCACTAAACCATTGTGTTGTTTGATAATGCCATAGGCCATTGACAACCCAAGTCCGGTCCCCTTCCCTACCTCCTTGGTAGTGAAAAACGGGTCGAAAATCTTCTTCTGGGTCACCTCATTCATGCCACAACCATTATCAGTAACCATGATAATCGCATAGAGCCCTGGCGGTGTGACATAGCCGTGCAGCTTTACATATGCTTCATCCAACTGTTGCAGGTCAGTCTCAATGGTCAGGACGCCACCCTTCGGCATGGCATCGCGGGCATTCGTTGCCAGATTCATCAGCACTTGTTCAATCTGGACACTGTCGACAACGACCGGTAGTGGATCGACCTTAATAATCGTGGACAGCTGGATATCTTCGCCCAGCAGCCGGTGCAGAAACGTCACAAAATGACCAACAATGGTATTCAGGTCTTCAGGCAGTGGGTTCATCACCTGCTTACGGCTGAAAGCCAGCAAACTGCGGGTCAGATTTGCCGCCTTGTCTGAAGCCGCCAGAATGTGGTCGAGATGCACTTTCAGTGGATCATCGTGCGCCATATCCTGCCGCATCATGCTGCCATAGCCGTCAATGACCGTCAGGAGATTATTGAAATCATGGGCGACGCCACCGGCCAGTTGGCCAATTGCCTCCATTTTCTGCGATTGGCGCAACTGCTGGCCCAGCAATATTTTCTCTTCCTCGTTCTCCCGGCGCTCCTGTTCGGTTTTCCGGTGCTGGTCAATTTCAGCGCTCAGGGCGGCAGTCCGTTCCTGAACCTTTAGTTCAAGACCCTCATTAGCAAGCGCCAGCTGCTGCTGCATGGCCTCCAACTCATCATTTTTCAGCAGC
This sequence comes from Geobacteraceae bacterium, assembly GCA_031412995.1. GTDB lineage: Bacteria > Desulfobacterota > Desulfuromonadia > Geobacterales > DSM-12255 > JANOEC01. The sequence goes on along the minus strand of JANOEC010000163.1, from coordinate 11,800 downwards.
AGTTCTTCAGTCTGCATCTCCAGTTCTTCCCCTTGGGTCTGCAACTCCTCGTTCTGCGACTGAAGTTCTTCAGTCTGCATCTCCAGTTCTTCTGCTTGTGCCTGCAATTCGTTGGACTGCCGCTGCAACAGTTCGTTAACCGCCGCTATTTCCTCGGTATTACGGCGTGAAGCGAGCAACATGAATGCCCATTTGTACGCGTTATACCCGGCCAAGAGCAAAATGATGCCAATAAAGAGATACAGCCCTTTTTCGACCCGACGCAGGGGTGCCAGAATCTCACTCAACGGCTGGACCGTGACCACCCCCCACCCGCTGCGATCAATCGGGTGGTATGCCGCCACCTCTTCCTGGTCAGTCAAGGGGTTAAAACTCTTTTCTGCCCCACTTTGCCCCTGAATAACCTTGCGCACAACCGGCACGGTTGCGTAGTCGATCAGCCGGTCCACGGCGAACTGCTGATGAAAAACCAGCGCCCCTTTTTTGTCGACGACATAGATCGAACCGCTGCCACCGGTCTTGATCCCGTCCAGCGAGGTGAGCACAAAGGCGTCCTTGGGTTCCATGACGAGAATACCGACATTCTCCCCACTGGGCGCAGTGATCGGCATGCTGAGGGTAAAAATATAGCGCTGCGGCTGGACGGCGCGGAGGAAAAAATCAGAAACATACGGTTGCTTGGTGCGAGTGGTTTGCCGGTACCAGTCGCGATGGGAAAAATCCTGGCCGATGATCGTCGCATCAACGGGATAGGCTGCCAACATGGTACCATCGGCCGCGGCGACATATACCCGTTCCATTGACCGGGAGATATCATGCATGTTTTTGAGGTGGGTCTCGATCGCCGCCCGGTTACCAGCGGTAATGGCTTGCTGCAGCGATTGCCGCGTGATAAACGATTTACCAAAAGCGATTTCCGCTTCCAGCCGTTCATTGAGAATCTGAGTCGCGGCAACGGCATAGGTTTCCCGCTGACTGATCGCCGTCTGTTCCAGGTCGTGCATGAACCGAAATTCTATAAACATAACCAGGCAGATCAGGGGGGCCGTGGCAATCACGATACCAATCGTCATGATATAGCGTTTCTTCAGACATAAACGATCAAGCATGTAAACAGCTCTCCCTTACCGGTGCCGTGCCAGCAGATATTGGTAGATAAATAACACAATTTAATAAATGACAACATGCTCTAAATACCTGATAGCGAAAAGAATATCGTCTCTTGCCGGACCAGGTATTCTTCGCTACAGCACGGAAGGTGCTCCTAAGGTCCCTTTGACCGGGATCTGGAAATTGCCGGGAGAACTCATGAATCGGGCCAGCAGCAGGAAGATCAGCTTCTGCCGCTCCATGAACTCCGGCTTGGGCATTAATTCGAGGGTCAAACTCAACGGGGCCGCAGTGGGTGGGGTGGTAACGGGGAACGTTCCCTTCAGTCGCGCATAGATGCCTTCGCCATCCAGGGCCAGACTCTGCAGAGTCACGGTGCCGTTTGCGACGTTCAGCTGGCCGCGCATGGTGCGATAGAGCGAATTGGGTAGCCGCAGGCCGCCCAGGGAAACGTCGCGCAGATCAATAGCTGCCGCTTCGAGTTGCAGTGTCCCCTTAACCGCTGGCCCGGTGCCAGTCAAGGTACCGTTGATGCCAAGGGTTCCCTGCACTGAGCCTCCCAGAGCGGTTTTCAGGATGGGCAGTTTTTCCAGGCGGAGATTGCTGCTGGCAATCGTCAAGTGCGCTCTTTTGCCGATGGTGCCGCCAAGACGCAATGAGCCGCTGCCGATGGTAGCATCGACACTCCACTGCCGGCGACCCACGAGTAATGGCAGCAAGTGGAAGCGGCAGACCAGCCGGTCAGCAGTCAGCATCGTTCCCTGATTAGAGCTGAGCATCACTTGCTGGGCCGAAAGCCCGAGGGGAAACGCTTTGCTGACCTGACCCACGTCCAGCTGCATCCCCTGTTGGGCCAGGACACGTTGTACCACGCCCACCAGTTCGCGACTCGGCAGCAACAAAAGGGTGAGGGTCAGCAGGAGCAGCAGGCCGCCTACCCCAGCGGCCAGCATCTTAAGCCAACGCTGCAGCTTCATGGTGCGGCCGCAGCCTGCTTCAGCAGCGCAACGGTCAGGGTCAGGTCCAACCGGCTCGGATCATCGAAGCGGGTCTTCAGCAATGTTTTACGGATGGTGACCGGCTTGGCACCCTTCTCCAGCCGATAGAGCAGATTGATTGCTTCATTGGCCGTCAAGCCGTCAATCCGCACCTCCGCCACCTCTTCCCGCCCACTCGCCCCTTCCGCAGCCGGTAGACTCCGCACCTGCAGGTTTTTCCCCTTGATACCAATTTCATCCAGCAGTTTGGCCGGCGTATCATCGGCCTTGACCGTGGCCAGGCGGTTGGTCAAGCGCTGAGCGCCGGACTGGGCATCCCGGTAGCGCTGTTTCAACGACATCATCTCCGTCAACGTCGCTTCCCGGGCAACCCGCCGTTTAGCCAGACGCCCCAGGCGATCATGGGCCAGGGAATACAGAATTGCCAGGGCCAGGAGCAGAGCCACGGCAATCATCAATCGGAGGCGCTGGCGCTCATCCATGCCGGTCAGCTTTTTTTTCAGGTCGGCAAGACTCATTGGGCCTCCCCTTTCAGGCCGGTGGCCCGCATGACGAAAACCACTTCACCAGTCCCCTTGCTACGGCTTTCAACCAGGTCAAGGCCGGTCAGTTTCTGGGACAACCGCCCCTTGAGCTCATTTACTGCTTGCAACGACTTCCCCTCACCCCGCAGCCGGATTGATTGGCCGTCGATTTCCACCTCGGTGCAGCCACTGATTCCCTCGCCCAGACCATCAGCCAGAATTTTGAGTGCCGCCAGGGGTGAGCTTTCGCCACTGTTGCCGCTGAGGCGGCGAATCTCCGCCTTGATCTCAGCCGCTTCATCCACCGGCTTCCGCTTGGGAAAGACTTCTTTGTAGATGGCGCCAACAGAGCGATCCAGCGAGACCAAATCACGGCGCAGCAGCTGCCACCGCACCCCCAGCTCGGCAAACAGAGCAATGACAATGCAGACCGCCAGCATTGCCGGCAGACGTAACGATTTACGCAGCCGCTCCCGGCCGGCAGTATAGGCCAAGGCCCCCTGGCGAAAATTGAGCGGTTCGCCTGTTTCGGTCAGCAGGGCGACCGCCGCCAGCGACGCCAGATCGCGGGCCGCCTGCGGATCACTGCCAAAGACACCGGCCAGAAACCCGTCCGTCGGCAACAGGGTGCAGACGGTTGGCAACGCCTCACTGTCGGCGCGAAACAGGGCGGCAGCAGCACCGAACAGGTAACAACGATCCACAATCAGCCCCTGGCCGAGCTCCAGGGCAGTCAGGGTGCGCGGCAGTTCCTCAGCCACCGACCCGGTAAAGGTGCGGAAAAACCGTGGTCCGCCGCCAACAAACAGGGCACAGACAGAACCGTCCGACAGGGCAACGGTCAGCTGCTGGTCCGCCGCCGGGATCAACGCCCCCCAGCAAGCCGGGGCGTAGGTGGCGATTTCGGCATCGCAACCAGCCGCAGCGGCCGCAGCCAGCAGAGGTGCCAGTGCATTTTGTGGCAACCAGAAGGCCAGTTGCGGACCGGTACCGGTCGGCAGGGCATCAAAAACAAGATCTGCCGTATCCTGCGCCAGCTCACCTTTCAGCTCGAGCGGCAGAATGTCCCGCACCTGTTGCCGACCCGTGAGAGGCAGCTGCAACTGCCGCATGGTTACCTGCGCCGCTGGCACCGCCAGTACGACCCGTTCATCAGTCGCCGGCGCTTCCGCCAAATCTTTGATCGCCATCGCCAGGTCAACTCCGGCGGGCCACTCCTCCTGGCGACCGCCAAGAAAGGTCAATGTCCCGCGGCGGGCTGCAAAGCGGGCAACGATAAGCTGCTCACCGGCTAATTGTATAATACGTAAGGTCACTAGTACTCTCTCCAGTACAGAATCGTCGTCGCTCCATTATTGATGCGCGCCACCGCCTCAACCACTCGACTGGTGGCACCAACCGTCCCCCGGGCAACCACCCGGAAGACGCTTCCCTTGACGCTGATCCGTAACGCCACTTTGGTAGCAATGGTTTCCAGTCCGGGCACCTTGGCCAGGTCTGCTGCCTGTGCAAACGGTTCAGACTTACGGCGCTCATCGATGCGGCGGGCCAGGTCATCGGACATGCCATCATCCAACACTGCCAGCAGCTCAACCGACGCGGTGTTTATATTGACTGGCGTGACCATTTCCCCCGCCATGCCACCATAGACCGTCACATAAGGCAGCAGCTTGCCCCGTGACCCCGAATCAAACCCCTTCAGCAGGGCCAACTCCTCGACGGTCGACAACGGCCCGTTCCGGGCTGCAGACGGCGGATTCTGCGTCCGGTACCAGCTGATTTCAGCGCCGCCGGGGTGCGGCTCGTCATTGGTGTCGATCCAATCCGCCAGCAGATCACTCATGTCCGGTGTCAGTTTAAGTCGCTTGAGCAGACGCCCCAGAATTCCGTAGGGTGCATCATTGAAGGTTCCGTTCGGCAGCACCACGCTGTTGAGGTTCAGCTTGGCACTTTCCTCAGTAATCGTCACTTCCAGCGTCCCTTGATCATCCGCCACCTTGAACGGAGTAGCCCAGCGATCCTGCAGCGAAGTATATTTCTGGGCGGATACCCCCAGCTGCAGTAGCTGCAATGCTCCACGAGCGCCAGACTCAGCCATCAGCCCCGCCTGCTGACCTGCCACATAAGTCCGGTGACTGACTGTCGCCACATACATATCCCCGACGAATTCAGCGGCCAAGGCCACCAGCAAAGCCGTGATGACCAGGGTCAGCACCAGCGCAAATCCCCGTTCGTTGCGAATCATTGGACGATCCTGGGCGTAGCCACAATACTGTAGGGGACGTCCCGCTCACCATCCTTCACCGTGATAGTTATCCGCACCTGAACCGGCAAGCGACCATTCTGGCTGGCATCCCAGGTCCGCAGCCAGCGGGAGCCGTCATAGCATTCCACCAGAAAGCTTTCCAGTGCCTCCATCTGCGGATACGCCGTCGGATCGCCCTGGTGGTTCAAGTCTTTCAGTTCCCGCGCCAAAAGCAGCCGATCCTGCCGCTCCACTGGTCGGTAGCGGACCAGAATCTGATCGGATGCCCCGGCCCCACCCGGCGGGGCAAAACAGGTGAGTTCCAGGCCGGAAATCGGCTTACCAAACCGATCCCGATCTTCCACCACAAAGCGGAGCCGTTGATCAGTGCGGGTGAACCAGGCGGCATCAATCTCCCGGCGGATCAGGTCCAGAGTGCTGCGCAGTTCGCGTCGCGCTTCGCTGTCGCCGGTAGCCCGCTCCTGGGCGCGGGTGAGGCTGAAAAACGTCCCGTAGAGCGCGGCCACCACCAGGCCGGTCAGGGCCACCGCCAGTAATACTTCAATGAGGGTGAAGCCACGGTTACTGCGCAACGTACTGCACCAGGGCCATGCTTTGCCGCTTTTCCTGCCAACTGACCGTCAGCACCAGCCGCTGCAAGCCAAGTGCTTCAGTCGGCAACAGGTCACGCCGCCAGGTATAATCGGGCCAGGCCGGGGCAAACGTCCCTGCATTGGTTTCCTGGGTGGCAAAGCCGGGTTCAGCCAGCTTGCCCCGGGCCAGCAGCACCGCCACCGTCTCCGCACGATCCCGGGCCGCCAGCCCCAGGTGGTGATTTACCGCCCCGATGATCGTCACCACCACCCCGGCCATAATCGCCAGGGCGATCATCACTTCCAGCAGGGTAAAACCGGAATCAGAGTGCTTGTTCAAGATACCCCTCACTCACCTTCACCTTGCCGGTCTGGGGAAAAGCCATCACCGTATATTTTGCGCCAGCCGGCGCTGCCAGATGAATAGTGAGAAACTCATTCAGTCCACCGGGGCCGATGTCCAACTGCACCTGACCACTGCTGACCGTCCCCAAACGGGGCAGCCGCACATCCTCCAGGGCAATCCCTTCAGCCAGCACCGGCCTGACCAGATGGGCATCTGTCGGAGCGACCTCTTCGCCACCACGCAACTCCTTGACCCGTAACTGTTCCAGCCCCAGATCAAAGGTCAGGCGATAGGTGGTCTTGCTGGTGGTCGCCTCATTGTCGATGGTCCGCAACAGGGCAGCGACCCCCTTGGCCGACCGCTGCAACGCCTTCGCCTCCGGCACCGGCAGCCGGGGCAGCACAATCGCCGCCACCATGGATAGCACCGCCAGCACCACCAACAGTTCCAACAGGGTAAAACCGGCTGAGGGCTGAGGGCTGGGGGCTGGGGGCTGGAAACAAGAAACAGACAAAAGATTTAAGACCGATTGCACTGCCGGCCCGGAGCCCTGAGCCCGGAGCCCTGAGCCGGACATTTTCACTGGATATTCCAGTTACAAATATCTGCTGCCTTCCCCTCTCCCCCCTTGACGCCGTCGGCGCCATTTGAGCAGAGGTCGTAGTCGCCTTGTGTGCCAGGCGACAGGTAGAGGTACTCATTCCCCCAGGGATCTTTTGGCACCTGCTTGCTGTCGAGATAGCCTTCAGCCTTGTAGTTCTTCGGAATCGTGCCAACGGTCGGCTTGGTAACCAGGGCGGCTAATGCCTGCTCCGTGGACGGAAAATTGCCATTGTCCAACTTATAGAGTTTCAGCGCGGTTTCAAGGTTGCGCACCTGCACCTTGGCATCCGCAACTTTGGCATCATCGCTGCGCCCGAGAAGCTTTGGGCCCACCAAAGCAGCCAGCAGAGCAAGGATTGCCATCACCACCATTAATTCAATCAGAGTGAAACCGCGATTATCTTTCTGGTACATCATCACAAAACCTCCCGAAACTATTTAATCAATTGATTGAGTTCCATGATCGGCAAGAGAACTGCAACCACAATAATTGCAACCGCACCGCCCATCGCCAAGATAAGCAGTGGCTCAAATAGACCCATGGCCCTTTTTACCGCTGATTGAAATTCATTGGCAAAAGATACACCTGCTTTTTCCAACATTACTTCCAATTGACCGCTCCGCTCACCTACAGCCACCATGTGCACCAGCAGGGGAGGGAATAGTGCGCTGGCTCCCAGGCTTGTGGCCAGGCTTCTCCCCTGAATCACTTCATCACGAACTTGAGCGAGATCTGTCTGAAAAGCTCGATTCGACGTCACTTCACCCGAAATCTCAATTGCCCGAGCCATTGGCACCCCGCTGGCCAGGAGCAGGCCCAACACCCGACTGCAGCGAGCCAGAGCCAAACAGGTTACCAGGGAGCCAAGATAAGGGATCCGCACCAACCAGCGGTCCCGTTTGAGCTGACGCTCTTTGTCGCGCAGCAATCGACGTGCACCATAAAATGCACCGATACCGACCAGCAGCACTGCCCACCACCAGTGTTGTAAAAAATTACTGACGGCCATTACCACCACGGTAATCAAGGGCAAGCTGGCCTTACTTTCGACAAATGCTTTTACTATTTTCGGCACGACAAAGGTCAGCAGAAAACCAATAACACCACCACCGACCATAACCATCAATATCGGATAAATCAGGGCCGTCACCACCGTGCTTCGCAGCGCCTCCTGATCTTCCAGAAACTGGGCCAGCCGCTCCAGCACCGTGTCCAGGGCGCCGCTGGCCTCGCCGGCCGCCACCATGGCCACGTAATTTTCGCTGAACAGGTCCGGCTCCGCGGCCAAGGCACGGGACAATCCCGCCCCTTCGGCCAAACGTTCCCGTACCCGCCCCAGCACCTGCTGCAGTTCCCCCGGCCGCTCCTGCTCGAACAGCGCAGTCACTGCCTCGTGGAGCGGCACTGCGGCCCCGACCAGGGTGGCCAGCCGCCGGGTAAAGAGCGCCAGCTCGGCAACGCCGACCCCTTTTTGCCGCCAACTCCGCCCGGCCCGGGCCGTGGCCAGGGTCAGCTCCTTCGGCAACAGCCCCTGCTGCTTCAGCCGGGCCTGGGCATCGCTCTGGCTGGCGGCCTCCAGCGTACCGCTGACCGCCGAGCCGTCGGCCCGATAGGCGCTATAGCGAAAGCTCGGCATAATCTTCCTGGGTCACCCGCAAGACCTCTTCAATAGTGGTGATACCGGCAGCGACCTTGCGCAGACCGTCGTCCCGCAGGGTCTGCATGCCGTGGGCCAGGGCATACTCCTTGATCGCCCCGGCCGATTCCCGCCGGATAATCATGTTGCACAACTCCTGATCAATGGCCAGCATTTCATAGATGCCGATCCGCCCTTTGGTGCCGTGGCCAAAACATTCATCACAACCGCGCCCCCGGTAGAGGAGTGGCGGCAATTCAATCCCCGGATAGGCCCGGTCGGGACGGTATTCTTCACGGCAATTGGGGCAGATGGTCCGCACCAGCCGCTGGGCCACCACTGCCGACAGGGTTGACGCCACCATGAACGGTTCAATCCCCATGTCGATCAGTCGGGTCACGGCCGTGGCCGCATCATTGGTATGCAGGGTGGAAAGCACCAGATGGCCGGTGAGTGACGCCTGCATGGCAATCTCCGCCGTCTCGGCGTCACGGATCTCACCCACCATGATGATGTCCGGGTCCTGCCGCAGGATGGAGCGCAGCCCCTGGGCAAAGGTCAGCTCGATTCGCGGGTTGACCTGGATCTGGCCCACCCCGCGCAGCTGGTACTCAATCGGGTCTTCAATGGTGATGATATTTTTTTCCGGCGAATTGACCCGGTTCAGGGCGGCATACAGGGTGGTGGTCTTACCGCTGCCGGTGGGGCCGGTCACCAGGATAATGCCGCTGGTCCGCTGCAGCAGCCGCTCCATGGTGGCAATGTCCCGCTCGGCCAGGCCTATACTGGTGAGTGAAATCACCCCGCGCTGTTTGTCCAGCAGTCGCAACACAATCCGCTCACCGTAAAAGGTCGGGATGGTCGAGACCCGGATATCCACTTCACGTCCCGCCACGATGACCTTCAACCGCCCATCCTGGGGCAGCCGCTTTTCGGCAATATTCAGGCCGGCCATGATCTTGACCCGCGAGGCCATCGCCTCCTGCACCACCTTGGGTGGTTGGAGAATCGCGTAGAGGATGCCATCGATGCGGAAGCGGACGGTCAGATCCCGCTCGTAGGGTTCAATATGGATGTCGCTGGCCCGCTCCTTCACCGCCTGGAACAGGATCGAGTTGAGCAGGCGGATGATTGGCGCTTCATCGGTCAGATCCAGCAGATCCTTTGGTTCATTGAACGAGGTGGCCACGGCCGAGAGGTCTTCGGCCTCCAGCTCCTGCACCACCTCCTGGGCGGTGGTGGAAAGCTGGGAATAGAGGCGGTTCTGCACCTCCTGCAGCGCCACTGCCGGCACCACCACCAGAACCAGCGGCATGCCGAACAGGGCACGCACCTCATCCAGGGCGTGCAGATCAGTCGGGTCCGCAGTGGCCGTCAGCAGGGCGCCATCCTGCAGGGCAACCGGCAGGACGCCATGACTCCGGGCAAAGGCCAACGGCAACCGAGCCAGCAGGGCCGGATCGAGGCAATCCTCATCGATCCGTTCCCAGAAGGGCAGGCCGAGCCGCTGGGCCAGGATGGCGGGTTCCAGCGCACTCATGGTTGGGCAGGCACCGGGGCGACTGCAGCGGGCGGCGGTACGGGAGCCGACGGGACGGCTGGTGCCGGTTCAATGAAGGTCGGTAAAGGCCGTTTGGCCGACTGTTCGTAAAGCTGCTGCTGTTTCTCGGAAATCTGACTCAAATCCCGCGCTTCTTTGATGATCTGTGGTGTCAGAAGCAAGATCAGGTTGGTCTTTTCACGTTTTTTCGTTGTGCTTTTGAACAACCAGCCCAACAAAGGAATGTCACCGAGGAGCGGCACCTTGCTGACACTGTCCTGTTCCCGCTCAGAGATCAACCCGCCAATAACCACGGTCTCCTTATCCTTCACCACCACAGAAGTCTTGGCGGAACGTTTGGTGGTAATCAAATCCGCAGCGCCGGTAACCCCGGTACTATCCTTTACCGCCGAAATCTCCTGATAGAGATCCATTTTAATAAACTCCCCTTCGCTGATTTGTGGCGTCAGCTTCAGGGTGATACCCGTATCCTTGCGCTCAATAGACTGCAGGGATGGGTTGCTGCTGGTGGAAATCTCCACCTTGCCGCGGAACGGCACGTTTTCGCCGACAAATATTTCCGCTTCCTTATTGTCCGACGTGAGGATCGTTGGTGTGGACAGTACATTCAGGGCACCGGTGGAATTGAGCGCCTTGAGAATAACGGAAAAGTTCACCGCAGTGCCAGTCAGATCGGGAATATTGAATCCCGCGCTCTGCAATGCCGCCAGGGAAGACAGCAACGGCGTGAATGAGCTTTGCGGATCGTAGAGACCGGCCGCAGTCACAGTACCATTGCTGCCCCCACCCATAGCTCCCCACTGCACGCCCAGTTCCTGCAGCCGATCCAGGGAAACTTCGGCAATAATCGCCTGAACAAAGACCTGCCGACGCCGTTTGTCCAGCTTCTGAATCACCTGCAGCAGATTCTGGTAATCAGCCGGCGCCGCCATGATTACCAGGGCATTAGTCGCTTTGTCCGGCGTGATGGTGATTTTACTGTCCAGCGACGACTGGGGCGCCGGTTGCCCGGCTGGGGTATTGGCGGCAGTCATCCCCTTTACTACCCCGTCCAGCACCTTGGCCACTTCCGTGGCGTCGGCATTTTCCAGATAGAACACATTCACCTTGCTGCTGGTGGTGGGGGGTGGCACATCGATCATGGCTACCAGGCGCTTGATCGCCAGCTTGTCTTTGTCGTTGCCGAAGAGGATCAGGGCATTCAGGCGTGGATCAGCTACGACCATATTCCCCGGCGCAGCCAAGTTTGCCTGACCGGCAGGTTTGCCTGACCGGCCACCGAGCCACTCCTGCACCACCTTGGCCACGGTGTCGGCCGGTGCGTTCTTGAGGAACAGCAGTTCGCCCCCTTCACGCACCAGATCCGTATCGATCAGCTCCAGAATGCCGAGAATTTTTTCAATATTCAGATTGGAATCCACCACCAGCAGCAGGTTGCCGGGACCAAAGGCCGACACATAGCCATCCTTGGATACCAGCGGCTGCAGAAAGGTCACCGCCTCCTGACTGGAGATGTAATCAAGTGCGATAACCCGGGCAACATACGACTCATTAACTGGCGCGATTTCGCCGGCGGCCAGGATCTTCATCCCGGATTGCCGCACCATGGCCGTAGGAATGATTTTGTGTACCCGACCGGCAGGCACCACCGCAAACCCTTTCAGCTCCAGCACTGAGGTAAAGACGTTAAAGGCCTCTTCCGGCGACAGCTTGGCCGGGGAATAGACCGAAATCTTCCCCTTGACCCGCTCGTCCATGACAAAGTTCTTGCCGGTCAGGTCACTGATGAACTTGACCATGGTGGCAATATCTACGTCGCTGAAGTTAAGGATAACACCCTTGGCCTCGGCCAGGGTCGGGGCAATGAGCAGGCTCATGCAGAGCAACAAGCGGATGATCCAGTAACGCAAGGTTTCCTCCGGAGACGCGATCCGCGCCTTATTCCAATTCCAGATCAAGGCCCTATCTTCGTTGGCTCGTCTTCGGCAGCTCGACGTACTTCATGTACGCCTCGCGGCCTCAATCCTTGCCGCCTTGATATCATCCTTGATCTGAAACTGGTATTACCTGATGTCGTAATTGAATGTAGTTGGCTGGCCATCCCGCACCATATCCAGCTTGATCCGCGTCTGCCCTTTGAGGGTGACAAATGCCTGGATCGCCTTTTCCGGCGAATCAATGGG
>JANOEC010000162.1:0-9849 GCA_031412995.1 Geobacteraceae bacterium | reverse complement strand
GGCAGGCATCGATGGGATGACCACCGGTCGTGTGAAAGAATATATACAAGGCGAATGGCCACGCATCAAAGAAGAACTGCTGCAGGGGACGTACATTCCCCAACCGGTGCGGAAAGTCGAAATACCCAAACCGGGAGGTGGGGTAAGGATGCTGGGCTTAACTATTTCTGTACTGATCAAGCTTGACAAACAGGCAACTGAAAACTAATATCAATTTCATTTTGCAGGCGGATTGATATTCTATTAAAGGATCTACAATTCTTACCGATTAAGTTATGCATGCCGTACAAGCTCGATTGCCCGGGCTATCTTCTCGAAAATGGAGGGAAATATGTTGTTATTCAGGAGAGCATTACCTTGTTTGGTTCTCGCAGGTGCAATTTTTTTTACCAGCCCTGGATTGGCGGAAGAGGTCAAGAAAATTCAGGACAATTCATTTCTGCTGGAAGAGGCTTATAACCAGGAAGACGGTGTTGTTCAGCATATTCAGGTATTTAAGTACTATAAAAAAACGAATGACTGGCAATACCGCTTTACCCAGGAGATCCCGATGCCCAAGCAGGCGCATCAATTTTCCTATGAAATCCCCGTAACCCATCTCCATGCAGCCGATAAGACCGGACTTGATGACATCCAGTTGAACTATCGCTATCAGGCAATTTTTCAGGATAAAATCGCTGCATCTCCGCGCATTTCGCTCATTTTCCCCACTGGAGATTATAAGAAAGGGCTCGGCACCGGTACCGTTGGCTACCAGGTAAACTTCCCGCTCAGTGTTGAGTTGACCGACAAAATCGTTACGCACTGGAACATGGGCGCGACCTTTACCCCGCGGGCAAAGAATGATGCGGGAGGAAAAGAAAATATTCGCAGCACCAACTATGGCGCCAGCCTGATTTATTTGGTCAACGAAAATTTCAACCTGATGCTGGAGGCAGCGGGTACCAGCACCGATACAGCGATCATTGACGGCGCAAAAACAACCGAAAATACCCTGTTCATTAACCCTGGCGTCCGTTTTGCCATCAACTTCAAGTCTGGCCTGCAGATCGTCCCTGGCCTCTCCGTGCCGATTGGCGTTGGTCCATCAGAAGGCGAGTATGGCGGATTGCTCTACCTTTCCTTTGAGCATCCACTGTTCTAAGATAAACAGCAGGGCATATTTAGCGGGAGGTAGCTAGGTGGCTGCCTCCCGGCGCCCGGAAGCGTGAATAGTAATGCAGTTCGCTGATGACCCTTTATGGGAGAAGAACTAAAGATGCCTGGGGAACAGACTGTCCGTCTCGCCTTTTTCTTTGGGACCCTTGCGGTCATAGCTTTCTGGGAGATTGTTGCGCCCCGTCGCGTGCTAACCGACAACAAAGGAAGGCGCTGGTTTGCTAACCTCTCTTTGGTGGTAATCGATACCGCTGTGGTGCGTTTTTTACTGCCAGTTCTTCCGGTCAGCTTGGCACTTTTGGCTCAGGAACGGGGCTGGGGTGTCCTGAATGTGGTCATTTTACCGTATTGGATCAAAATTGCCCTGGCTGTCGTGGCCCTCGATTTCGTCATTTATCTGCAGCATCTGCTCTTTCATTTTTTGCCGATTCTCTGGCGACTCCACCGAATGCATCACACCGACTTAGATATTGACGTCACCACGGGTAATCGGTTCCACCCTCTCGAAATAATCATTTCAATCTGGATCAAGTTGGCGGCTGTCGCTTTGATTGGGCCATCAGTTTTGGCGGTTGTTATCTTCGAGGTGCTACTAAATGCGACTTCCCAGTTCAACCATGGCAATATTCGGATTCCGGAAACAGTGGACCGCTGGCTGCGGCTGGTTATCGTCACCCCGGATATGCACCGGGTCCACCACTCGGTCATTCCCCGCGAAACAAACAGCAACTTCGGCTTCAATCTCCCCTGGTGGGATCGCCTTTGTGGCACCTATCGCTCCCAGCCTGAACAAGGACATTTCGGGATGAGTATCGGGCTCAAAGAATTCAGGGACGCGACGCAGTTGCGCCTTGGCAAATTGCTCCTTCAGCCGTTCGATCGTAGTCCGAAATAATCCACTGAGCCGACAAAATTTCTTCCCTCTCTCCAGGTAAATCAGGCGATCAGCAGTGCTCCATCGCATTCAGGTAGACATTGCCGGTCAACTCATAGCACACAGCTTACAGTTGCGGTGCTGGCAGATACTGTTCGAACTGCTTTTTATCGATGGCGCAGCGGTACGCTTCTTCCGGGTTGACCTTCTTGGTTTTCAGCAGATCCAGCAGGTGCTGATCCATGGATTGCATGCCGTCCCGCTTGGCGGTCTGGATGATAGAAGGGATCTGAAAGGTCTTGCCCTCGCGGATCAGGTTGGCAATGGCCGGCGTACCAATCATGATTTCCAGGGCGGCAGCCCGTCCCTTGCCATCGGCAGTTTTGAGCAGTTGCTGACAGACCACCCCCTTCAGCGATTCCGACAGCATGGCCCGTACCTGCTCCTGCTGGTCGGTGGGGAAGACGTCGATGATCCGGTCAATGGTCTTGGCAGCGGTATTAGTGTGCAGGGTGCCGAACACCAGGTGGCCGGTTTCTGCGGCGCTCATGGCCAGTGAAATGGTGGTCAGATCCCGCATTTCCCCTACCAGAATGATGTCCGGATCTTCGCGCAGGGCGGCGCGCAGGGCCGAGGCGAAACTATCGGTGTGCTCACCGATCTGCCGCTGGTTGATCAGGCACATTTTATTTTCGTGAATAAATTCCAAAGGGTCTTCCAGCGTCAGGATATGCTCGTTGCGGGTTGCATTGATCAGATCGATCATCGCCGCCAGGGTGGTGGATTTGCCCGACCCGGTCGGTCCGGTCACCAGCACCAGCCCCTTTTTGAAGTTGGTCATTTTCCGTACACCCTCGGGCAGTCCCAGGTCATCGGCGGTGAGGATCTTGCTCGGGATGATGCGAAATACGGCGGCGGCGCCACGGTGCTGCATCAGGTAGTTGGCGCGGAAGCGGGCAAAGCCCGGAATGGCATAGGCGAAATCCAGGTCATTCTTTTCGGCAAAGGTCGCCTTCTGCTCGGCGGTAAGAATTTCACTGAGAATGACCATCAGGTCGTCATGGGTGAGCGGCTTGAACTGCAGGCGGACAATTTCGCCATGCAGCCGAAAAATCGGGGGATTACCGGTGGACAGGTGCAGGTCTGATGCCCCCTGCTCCTGCATCATCTTGAATAGTGCATCAATTCGTGCCATGTAGAAACCTCGTCTTGTCTGCAGCAGAGTACTTGTTACTTTTCGGCAGGGACAGCTGAAGCTGAAGGCAAAAAAAAGCCCGGCAAACAAGCCGGGCTGATCGGGGGTTTAGGGGCCGCCGCGTCGTTTTGGCGGGCGCAGCGCCTTCATGTCCATGACCCCGTTCGGGTCGTGGCAATTGCCGCAGCGCAGGGCGGTGTCTTTCGGTGATACCTGATGGTTGAGCAGGGAGTATTCGGTTCGCTCCTGGGCCTTCCATTTGCCGCTATAGGGTTGCTTGCTTGCGGTAGCACCGTTGCTCGCCGCCTTTGAAATGTCGCCGGTGGTGGCGTAGGTCTCACTATGCAGGTTGATCGGCATGTCTGAAGACGTATCGGCAATCACTGTATACTTGGCCTTTTTCCAGGGATAGATTTTTGAGCGGCCGTCGCGCGGTACCCCAACTGGCACACCATCCGCAGTAAACGTGCCATTCCACCAGCGATAATCGGCTTTGACGTTGGTGGCCAGTTTGTCGGTTGGTCCGTAGAGGCCGGTTACGGGGTTGAGGAGCGGTTTGGTCCAATCGCGCTCGACCACGGTTGGCTGGGCGGGATCACGGGCAATGGCTGGAATATGGCAGGTCTGGCAGGCAATTTTCTGGGCGTGACTGTTAAATACCGCAGCCTCCCGCGCCTTGGTTTCATCCTTACTGTCGGTCTTGTGCGGGCTGAGGGTGTGGCAATTCTCGCAGGCAACTTTTGCCGTGACCGGTTCCAGGGCGCGAAGATCGCCGCCGCCAGCGATCCGGTGCTTGGCCGTGGAGTGACATTCGACGCAGTTCATGCCCATGGAGGTATGAACATCAGAATCGGCAGTGGGCACCACGCCGTCCATATGGTTTATGCCGCCACCGGCGCCGGCGTGGCAGCGCTGGCACATTTCCGCCGTCGGCTTGCCGGCCTTGCGGGTCATGGCCAGCAGGTCCTGACCAGGAGCCGCTACCAACTGCAGCTGACCGTTGACATTTTTGGCGGACCGCTTGTATCCCTCGCCATGGCAGAACAGGCAGTCGATGTTCTTGATGTCCGCTGCACCAATTTTAGCCCCGGGCATGGCGCCAAAGCCGACATGGCAGAGGGCACAGCCCATGATTTGTGGCGGCTTGGTCTTGTCAGCCGGCGTGGCCTGATAGAGCCAGTTGCCAACTCCACCACCACCAGCATAGGCAGCATAGGCCGCCAGTACGCCGCCAACGGTTTGTGCGCCATTGGCGCCCTGGCGCGACGTGCCTTTAAACTGGTAGTGTACCGAATCGGCAATGTCATGGGCCG
The DNA here is from genome assembly GCA_031412995.1 of Geobacteraceae bacterium. GTDB lineage: Bacteria > Desulfobacterota > Desulfuromonadia > Geobacterales > DSM-12255 > JANOEC01. Next base: position 5,309 of record JANOEC010000162.1, on the reverse strand, counting down.
TGTTTTCGTGGCAGTTCAGGCAAGATGTTGATCCCGTCACCTGGTCAAGGTCTGCGTGGGGATTTTCCTTGGCGGTAGCAGAACCGGTTGCAACAGAGAGGGCGATTATTGTTAACAGTAAGGAAATTAGGGCGATGAATTTCATCCGGGGAAAAGAAGCAAGCCGTTGATTCATTGAGCTATCCTTGTGTGATAGTGACGATTTTACGTTAGAATACAGATAAAAAATGACTAGATCAATTCATAAAAAAGACCATAAAAAAAGACCGCCCAGGATGCAGGTGCGGTCTTTGGGCGGTCAGTTCGATAAAATTAGTCAAGACGATCACTGTTACGTGAATTTTTTCGGACGTGAAAAATACAGCCGCCGAGCAGGGCAATCAACATCATACCGGCGATTTCGAGGCCGAAACGAATGGTGTCTATTGAATCCATGTCACCTCCCGGAAAAGTGCTGTTAGCGTAAGTTAATCACGCAATTATTGTTCGTCAAGTGCGATTTTAACTCACGGATAATCTTATCCCGGTAAATAAATACTTGCCATCTCCCGGTCGGCTTTGCACACTGTGCCCATCCCTGCATTGGAGAGTGAATCATGCCGCTGCAAATATCGCCTAAGCTTACTGCCGTTCACCCCCCGCCGATTGGCGAGGTAGCTGCCTGGCGTGCACTGTCGCCGCCGGATTTGCCAATCATCGACCTGTGCCAGGCGGTCCCCAATTATTCCCCGGCTGCCGATCTGGTAGCCTATCTGCAGGAGGTGCTGACTGATCCGCAGACCTCGCGCTACTCGCCGGATGAGGGGCTGGCGGACGTGCGTGAAGCAATCTGCGCCCGGTATCAGCGCCGCTATGCCGGGCAGTTGGCGCCGGATCAGCTCTGTTTGACCATTGGTGCGAGTCAGGCTTTCTGGTTGGCGGTGCTGGCGACTTGCCAGACTGGCGATGAGGTGATTGTGCAACTCCCCTGCTATTTTGATCACCCGATGGCTCTGGCCCTGCTCGGGATCAAGGCGGTCTATCCTCCCTATGATGGCAACAGTCCCGGCTTGCCAGATCCCGCGGCCATTGCGGCCCTGATCACCCCCCGGACCCGGGCCATTCTGTTGGTGACGCCGAGCAATCCGACCGGCACAGTTACCCCGTCCGCCTTGATTGACGCGCTGTATGACCTGGCTGCAGACCATCAGCTGGCCCTGATCGTCGACGAAACCTATAGCGATTTCCTTACTCCGGAGGAGCCACCGCATCGGCTGTTCAGCCGGCCGGGCTGGGATGAGCACTTCATCCAGATCATGTCCTTTGGCAAGACCTATGCGCTGACCGGGTATCGGGCCGGGCTGCTGGCCGGTTCACGCCGGCTGATCAGGGAAGTTCTCAAAATTCAGGATACGATGGTGGTCTGTCAGCCCCGGATTACCCAGCAGGCGATCAAATACGGGGTCATGCATCTGGATCCCTGGGTTGCTGCCAATTGTGCCATGATGCAGCAGCGCCAGAATGCCTTCCGGGCAGCGTTCATGGTTGATGGTAATCCGTTTACGCTGGTGGCCAGTGGCTCATTCTTTGCCTGGGTGCGGCACCCTTTTCCGGAGCTGGACAGCCGGGCGGTTGCCCGGTTACTTGCCCAGCAGGTCGGAATTCTGACCTTGCCCGGAGCGGTGTTCGGCCCTGGCCTTGAACGCTACCTGCGGTTTGCCCTGGGGAATCTGACCGAGGAACAGATTCCCGAAACCATTGCCCGGCTGCAGGGGCTGCAGATACTGGAGGCACCATGATCCGCATGGTTTTATTGCTGGTCGCACTCTTGACCATTTCAGGCTGCAGCAGCAGTCGTGCCGGCTGGTTTTCTGCGGCCAGCCGCCAGGACATGTCCCGTTTGAGTGATGCTCTGGCTGATGCCAAAGTCGTGTTTGTTGGGGAATTCCATGATCGCAGCAGCCATCATGATTTGCAGCTGAAGGTTATTCAGAATCTGGTGGCGCGCGGGGTGCCGTTGGTTATTGGTCTGGAGATGTTTGACATGGAGAGCCAGCCAGCCCTTGACCGCTGGAGTCAGGGCGAGTTGGATCTGGATCAATTTACCCAGCTGTACCGGCAAAATTGGACCATTGCTTGGGCGGAATACGACCAGATTCTGTTGTATGCCCGTAACCAGCGGATTCCGCTGATCGGGCTGAATGCACCGCAAGACCTCGTGTCACGGGTTGGCCGTTTTGGCTGGCCATCGCTGCGGACTGAAGAAAAGGTGCGCCTGCCCGAGGGGATTACGGCTGGGATTACGGATGATTATCGGGAGTTTCTGCTCAGTGCCTTTGTCGATCACCGGCAGGATCACAAATTGTTCGAATTTTTCTGCGAAGCGCAGGGGCTGCGGAACAATTCGATGGCCCTGCTGATCCGGCAAGCAGTGACGCATTATCCCGGATCAACCGTGGTGGTGCTCACCGGTGTTGGCCATGCCATGCGCCGGGGAGTTGCCAATGCCCTGGGCGAGAGCTTGTCGGCCAGAACCAGGATCGTCGTGCCCTATGTGGAAAGCATATTCGCCAACATTGACGAACGTGATGTGGATTTTATCGTGACGGATTAAAAAGCCCGACGCAGGAGCGCGCCGGGCAGTGAAGGTGTTAAACGGCTGTTGTCAGCACTACATTTCCACCCTGGTAACGACCCCCTGCAGCTTGCTGGCCGGCAGTTTGTTAAACTGAACAAAGTTGGGGGTGATCCGTTTGATCAGCGAGAATATCCGCCAGATCAGGTGCCTGGTGTCAATATCCTCAATGCCGTAGAAGATGACCTTTTCCTGGATGCCATTCTCCTTCAGTAATGTCTCGATATCCATTACCTCCATATAACCGGCTCTGATCGCAAATGCGTCAAGGCCGCTGCCGCCGTTCAGGACCAGCTCGGTATCCATGCCGAATGGTTCGTCGGTCCGGACAATGGAAATAAAAATGTTCCGTTCATAGATGATGTTGCTGCGGATGATGCAGTGGACCACATACGGTGGCACCACTTGCCATTCTTTGGTGAAGAACAGGCCGGTGCCGGGGATGTTTTTCCCTTTGGCGTAGATCTGCTCATAGGCAACGAGAAAAGTATCCATGTCCAGGGGGCGTAGCGCCCGGTACAGTGCCCGTTGTCCTCTGGTCCAGATCATGATTACCGTAAAGGGGACCGCCGCCAGGATCAGTGACCAGTAGCCACCATGGGGAAGCTTGCTCAGGTTGGCAATCAGGAAGGCCAGGTCCAGCAGGGTAACGAACAGGGCGATGGGCACTTTCCACTTTTTGGTGGTCCGGGCGAAAATCATCGTCATCATGACCCCGGTGACGGTCATGGTCCCGGTAACGGCCAGACCGTAGGCAGCTGCCAGGTTCTCCGACTTGCGGAAAAGGATCATGATGAAGATGACCATTGCCAGGAGTGCCCAGTTCACCGAGCCGATATAGATCTGTGATTTCAGCTGGCTGGAGGTGTAGTCCACCTTCAACAGCGGCATGATCCGAGTTGTGATTCCCTGGTAGACAATGGAAAAGACCCCACTGATCAGGGCTTGGGAGGCAATGACCGTGGCCATGATCGTGAGAATCAGAAAGGGGATATAGAGCAGCGGCGCTTCCCACTTTACCATCCCGAACAGGATGTTTTTTGCATCCGGATGTTGGATGATAAAGGCCCCCTGGCCGAGATAATTGACCAGCAGAGCAATTAATACGAAGTACCAGGCACGGATAATCGGTTTGCGCCCCAGGTGACCCATGTCGGCATAGAGTGCCTCACCACCGGTGGCGCACAGGATGACTTCCGACAGGATGAAGAAGCCTGACAAGCCGTTTTCGCTGAGAAACTTGATCGCATACCAGGGGCTGACCGCCTTGAGCACGGTCGGATAAGAAAATATGGCGATGGCGCCGGAAACAGTCAGGGCCAGAAACCAGACCACCATCAACGGGCCGAAAAAACTGGCCACTTTGTCCGTTCCCAAAAATTGAAAAATGAACAGGACGCAGGCAATACAGGCGGCAATGAAGATGAGGACGCCCTGCGGGGTATGCTCCAAACCGGGAATCAGCTCCAGACCTTCAACTGCGGAGAGGATGGAGATTCCGGGGTGATGACCCCATCTCCCAGCAGCAGACAAACGCCCAGGTAAGAAAGAAAGACCACAAACCCCAGTTGGCGGCCTGGTTTCAGCAAGCGAACCAGGATTTCCTTGAGGACAATGGTACCGCCTTCACCCTTACGTCCCAGGCTCATGGCCAGCCAGGAATACTCGACCGAAACAAGCAGAATCAAGGTCCAGACGATCAGTGACAGGATGCCGAGAATATGTTCCGGTGTCGGCTTGGCCAAAGTGACGATGACCGTCAAGGTATAGATCGGGCTGGTGCCGATGTCGCCGAATACCAGCCCCATGGACTTGACGATGCCGCCCCAGAAAGAGCCTGCTTCATGTTGCTTCATGGAAAAAGTGCCTCCCGCACGCGAGGTGCAAGGTCGATTGCTAATAAAAAACCGCCGACAGGTGCCGACGGTACAAAACCGCGCTCGTGCCCTTCCTGATGCCTACGAGGTTAGCTGACGGGCTCGGGAAAGGAAGTTCCCTATCCATGTGGAATACGCCCCATACTGCCTGGGTCCCCCGCATCCGTTCCGCAGAACGGATTTCGGCTGCATTTTTATCCTCTATACTCCTTGTCCGGATGTTTGGCAATGTTCTTTCCTGTCGCCGGGGGAATGACGCGCTGTAAAGCCTTTAAATCTTGACTTATCAATGGGTTCTGGCTATTTTAATTCGCTTTTAGGCGATATTTACGGAGGATTTAATCCATGGAATATAAAGACACCCTCAATCTCCCCACCACCGACTTTCCCATGAAGGCCAACCTGAACGTGCGGGAGCCGGAAATGCTCAAGAAATGGGATGCCGCCAACCTCTATGGCCAGATCGAAGCCCGGGGTGCCGGCCGGCCCGACTATATCCTCCATGATGGTCCGCCGTACGCCAATGGCCATATCCATATCGGTCATGCCCTGAACAAGATCCTCAAGGACGTGATCCTCAAGAGCAAGCGGATGGAGGGGTTCAACGCCCCTTCGACCGTGACCGGTTGTAATCGGCGCTCGCGCGCCGCGTCCTTCTCGATGTACTTGCGGTACTCGTCAATGGTAGTCGCGCCAATCGTGTGCAACTCGCCACGGGCCAACATGGGTTTCAACATATTGGACGCATCGAGCGAGCCTTCGGCCGCACCGGCGCCCACGACCGTATGCAACTCGTCGATGAAGAGCACGATCCGGCC
>JANOEC010000161.1:0-26210 GCA_031412995.1 Geobacteraceae bacterium | reverse complement strand
GGTAAGCCACGCTCGGCTAAGTTCTTGTCTGACTTGATCTGATCGAATTCAATCTTCATAACTGTATTTGTAACAAGATCGAATTCAATCTTCATAACTGTATTTGTAACAACAAGATTGCCTAAAGTCAACTAATAACGTTACAACAAATATTAAACAGACCAATACCGGAGGGGGCTACCCTTGAAAAGAGAAGAGTCTGATAAAAAGGCGAGATTCCAACCAGAAAGTTAGACCCGCCCAAAAACCGGCGGGTTAACTTCATGCCCGTTGAACTAAACCGCTTCGCGGAAACATAAAACCTAATAAAAACACAATCATAAAGGCAGCATCTTCGGGTGCGGCCTTTATTTTGTCCCGGTGATGAAGGGCGTCTCTTCGGTTCACGGAGCTTACGGCCTGAGGGCCGGCTAAACCTAGATCAACAGAAAAAATCATGATCGCGGCGATACGAAGAACGTGATTGCCTGATCCAACCTCAATAGAATCAAAAAAGGCTTGCGCTCCGGTGCGGCCTTTCTGTTTGCTAGACAGTGAGGCCATCTCCTCGTACCACGGTAATTACGGCCTGAGGGCCGAAAAAACCGGAAAGAGGAGAAACTGTCATGACAGAATTACGCCGCCGAATGTTGGAAGATTTACAGCTTGCCGGGTAATTGCGACACCAAGAAGTGGCTGGAAAAGAGAGAAGCTGAGCTGTTGCCGATCCGCTACTTCCATCTGGTCTTCACCCTACCGTCGGAACTGCGGGACGTTGTGCGGAGCAATCAAAAGCTGCTCTATACGGCAATGCCCCAAGTAAGATAAAGCTCTGAAAGGGGCAGTATCTATTACCAAGCATCCTTGACGGCCCCTGTCTGGTTCGATATTCTGACCGTGTAATCGCTTAATACCGGGAAGCTCCCCTATGGTGTTGGGCGGTGGCCCGCCAGGACTGTCTGGAGTGAGGGCTGAAAAGCGCCGAAACAAACCGGCGCTTTTATTTTATATGCTCTTAAATGCCTGTAAATGGCTCATTGAAAATTATAAAATCAACTTTCCCAAACTGCCCTAATCGTGGGGAATTTGCCAATTTATTACAAAATCAACTTTCTCGGCTCGATTCGATAATCACCGCTAAATCAAGCCTCTCCTTCAACGTAACACCCCAAGAAAACAACAACTTTTCCACAACATATCGACAAATCCCACAACACCACACTTAATATTATCAATTACATATCCTACTTTCTCTTCACACACAGGTGTTTCAGGTACAGAAGTGCAGAGTGGGACGCTGCTTGCTATGTTGCTATTGAAATTTTTGGGGAGCCAGATGGGAAGGTAGGGACATCCACCATCTTATCCCCAATTCCCTGAGTATCATTGTGATCCTTGATAGGGGTTGAAAACCGCTACGGAAAATGGAACGAAATGCCGTTCATTCCGAGTCACGACCGATAGTCCATGGTGCATGGCGGTAGCGGCGATGATCACGTCTGCACCGTCGTGACCGACACTGGCGCTCAACTCCCCCCAGCAGCAGGCAATCTCCGGCGTCACCGGCAGCACACGGTCGCCATAACTGCGGAGCAGCGTATCAAGCCACTGTTGCAACCGCCCGGCAAAGGCCGCATCTCTGTTTCGCTGCTGGGCAATCCCCCGCTGGATTTCGCTCACGGTGACTACGCTGATAAACAGGCTCTTTTCCGGGGCGGTTGCAAGCCAGGATACGACATCCGGATCAGGATTCCGCTTGCGCAGCTCCGAAAGTACCATGGTGTCGAGCAGCCACATCATAATTCTACTGTCCGGGATTGAAACGGCACGCGTTCAAACTCTTCGTCATCCTTTGGCAGCGCAAGCAGGTGCTCGACAAAACGGGGCATGCTGGCCGCCTTGTACTCCTCCAGTCGTTCATACTCGTCAGCGGCAACAATCACGACCACCTCACGCCCACGGCGTGTCACATGCTGTGGCACACCATGCAGCGCTTCCTCTACTACCCTGCTGAAATGATTTTTTGCGTCCTGTAGACGCCATGCTGATGGGGGCATGTCACACCTCGAGAAAATGAATCTAGCTAGATTATCTGGCTAGATTATCTGGAGATTAACCCGGTTTGTCAATCTTCATCACACAGTGTGTAGTCAATGCAGATTCAGACCTGAAGTTTGAACAGAGTACGTTGCGAGTAGCAAGCTGTCGTAAAACTGGGGAAAACTAGGATGAATTGTTCACGGTTACAATTCTTCTGGCGTAAAGGCAACTACCTCATCGATGGTGGTACAGTCCGTCAGCAGCATGACCAATCGGTCAACGCCTAAGGCAATACCGGCAGCCGGTGGCAGATTGGCAAGTTCCGTCAGAAACTTCTCGGCGGGCGGATAGGGCGTAGCATCCTGGCTGCGCCGCAACGATTCTTCGGCGGCAAAACGCATCCGCTGCTCGATCGGGTCGGTCAGTTCCGAGAAGCCGTTGGCCAGTTCAATGCCCGCCAGATATAGTTCAAAGCGCTCCGCCACGCTCTGGTCATCCGGCTTCAACCGCGCCAGGGCTGCTCGTTCGGCCGGATAATCACAGAGAAAGGTCGGCCGGGTGAGTCCCAGCTTGGGCTCAATTCGCTCGACCATCACCTCATCAAAGCAATCGTTGGCCAAAGCTGCTTCCATGCTGATGCCGCCATGAGTGGCAAAGGCTTCGCGTACGGTGATTGTTTCCCATTCGCCCGTCAGCTTAATCCGCTGTCCTTGATAGACAATCTCCTCAGAGCCGTTTACCGCCAGCGCCACGGCACGGAGCAGGGCGCAGCAGTCAGTCATCAGTTGGCGATAGTCGGCATGCGTCCGGTACCATTCCAGCATGGTGAATTCGCTCAGGTGCCGCGTTCCCCGTTCAGCCGCCCGCCAGCAATGACATATTTGGAAGATCTGAGCATAACCGGCAGCCAGCAGCCGCTTCATGCAGAGTTCCGGGGAGGTCTGTAGAAACCAGCCGTCAGCAGGAATCGCGTCGATATTGACTTCAGGAGCAGGGGCAGGAATGCGGAGCGGGGTTTCAACTTCGAGAAACCCCGCGCCGATAAAGTGATTACGGATGGTCTGCAGTATGCTGGCCCGCTGCCGTAGGGTGTTACGGCGGCTGGCCAAGGTCCAATTTATAAGACAGTTCGCGGTTCGTGGTTCGAGGTTCGAGGTTTGAGGATGTAGATAATTGTTGTTAACCACGAACATCGAACTCCGAACAGCTTCTAACCCTTAACGCGGGTGGAGTATGAACCGTCGCGGGTGTCAATGACGATCAGTTCGCCCTCTTCGATAAACGGTGGAACGCGCAATACGTAGCCGGTTTCGACCGTTGCCGGTTTGGAATCGCTGCCTGAGGTGTCACCTTTTACCCATGGTGAGGTTTCGGTCACGCGCAGGTTGACAAAGTTTGGCAGATCAACGCCGATAGCTTTATCCTTGAACAGCAGCACATCGGCCGCCAGGTTGTCGACCAGGTAATTTTTCGAATCACCCACTGCATCTTCGCTCATGTGGTACTGTTCAAAGGTCTGATTATCCATGAAGACGAAGTGCTCTTCTTCTTTGTACAGATACTGCATTTTTCGGTCTTCCAGGCTCGCTTGTTCGAACGTTTCACCGGAGCGATAGGTCCGATCAAGAATGGTTCCGTTGATCATGTTACGCATTTTGGTGCGATAGAGTGCCTGCCCTTTGCCCGGTTTAGTGAAGTCAAAGGCGATGACCAGATAGGGGTCGCCATCCAGAGTGATTTTGAGTCCTTTTTTCAAGTCTGCTACGGTGTACATCTTTGTTTACCTCGCTTGATAAATGTAAAAAATATTTTTTACATGAAAGACAATGGAAAGTTAAGTGAAAAATCGTCCTGAGTCGTTTGGCGGCCTTGACGGGAGCGGGCGAATTGGTAATAATGCGCAGAATTTACGTCAGGATGTGAACATGGCCACGGAAAAGTTTGAGACTGCCCTGAAAAAACTCGAAGAAGTCGTACGGCGGCTGGAAGAAGGCGATCTCTCTCTTGACGAGTCGTTAAAGGCTTTTGAGGAAGGGGTCAAGCAGGCGGCATTCTGCTCAAGCAAGCTCAATGAAGCCGAAAAAAAGGTGGAACTGTTGCTGAAAAAAAGGGACGGCAGCTTCATTCGCGAGCCGTTCAAGCCGGAAGATTGATAAAACGATACAACGAGGTCTTTGTGGATTTAAAAGCATATTTGCATGAGCAATGTCTCTTGGTTGATGCGGCCCTGGACCGATATTTGCCCCGCGACACGGAAATGCCGGTCTCCCTGCATGGTGCCATGCGCTATTCAATTTTTGCCGGTGGGAAACGGGTGCGACCGATCCTGATGCTGGCTGCCTGCGCGACGGTTGGCGGGGAGTCAAAGGCAGCTCTGCCTGCCGCTTGTGCCATGGAGATGATTCACACCTATTCACTGATTCATGATGATCTGCCAGCGATGGACGACGATGATGTCCGGCGCGGTCGGCCGACCAATCACAAGGTGTACGGCGAAGCCATTGCCATTCTTGCCGGAGATGCACTGCTGACCGAAGCATTCGTCCTGCTGAGCCACCCCGATACCATCAGTCGGATTCCGGTTGACCGGTTGGGGGCGGTGATTCATGAAATTGCCCATTGTGCCGGGTCCCATGGCATGGTTGGCGGCCAGGTGGTGGATATGGAGAGCGAGGGGAAAGGCGATATTGACCTGCCCACGGTGCAGTATATTCATACCCATAAAACCGGTGCCCTGATCAAGGCCGCGATCAAGGCCGGCGCACTGATCGGTGGGGCAACGGTCGAGCAACTTGCCGCCTTGACCCGCTATGGCGAAACCGTCGGCCTGGCTTTCCAGATTGCGGACGATATTCTCGATATCGAAGGGACAACCGAGCAGATTGGCAAGGATGCCGGCAGCGATCAGGCCCGGGGCAAGGCGACTTATCCGGCAGTAATGGGATTGGCTGCCGCAAAAGAGCGGGCCGATGAACTGATGCAGTTGGGCCTGGAAGCGCTACAGATCTTTGGCCCGGAAGCTGATCCTTTGCGGGAAATTGCTCGTTATGTGGTGCAGAGGAAGTCGTAGGAGTCGATCAGTATGGCAATTATGGAACGCATCAACGATCCGCATGATTTAAAGCAGCTGAGCTTGCCTGACCTACAGCGCTTGGCTGGCGAACTGCGTGCGGAGATCATTGCCACCTGTGCCGCTAATGGCGGGCATCTGGCGCCGAGTTTGGGAGTGGTCGAATTAACCCTGGCGCTGCATAAGGTATTCAACTCGCCAGCGGACAAGCTGGTCTGGGATGTGGGCCATCAAGCCTATGCCCATAAGCTAATCTGTGGCCGCCGTGACCGCTTTCGCAGCTTGCGGATGATCGATGGCATCAGCGGCTTTCCGAAACGGCTGGAATCGCTCCACGATGCATTCGATGTCGGCCATTCATCGACCTCAATATCCGCAGCAACCGGCATGGCCGCAGCACGGGATATCTTGCAGGGGACAAACAAGGTCATCGCCATTATTGGTGACGGCTCCATGACCGGTGGCATTGCCTATGAAGGACTTAATCATGCTGGCCACCTCAACAAGGATCTGATTGTCATCCTGAACGACAATGAAATGTCTATTGCCGAGAATGTGGGTGCGCTCTCCAACTTCCTGACCCGGACCGCCAGCAGCGAATTTGTCCATAAGATGAAGAAAGACGTGGAAAGCTTTCTGATCGGGCTTGATCGCTTCGGCACCAATTTCCTGCAGATCGCCAAGCGGGCGGAAGAAACCTTGAAGGGAATTTTTACCCCGGGCATGCTGTTCGAGGCCTTTGGCTTTGAATATTTTGGCCCGATTGACGGGCATAACCTGGAGCAACTCACCGCGATCTTTGAGAAGGTGCGTCATTTCGATGATGCGGTCCTGATTCATGTGCTGACCAAAAAGGGCAAGGGGTATGGCCCGGCAGAGAATAATCCGTCGCTTTTTCATGGGATCGGCCCCTTCGATATTGCTACCGGCAAGGTGCTGAAGGGGAAGGGGGGCGCGGCATCCTATACCGCAGTCTTTGGCGATGCCTTGGTCAAATTAGCGGCAGAGGATGAGCGGATCATGGCCATCACTGCTGCCATGCCCGATGGTACCGGCCTGACAAAATTTGCCAAGGAATATCCCGATCGTTTTTATGATGTGGGGATTGCCGAGCAGCATGGGGTGACCTTTGCCGCTGGCCTGGCCGCTGAAGGTTTACGGCCGGTGTTTGCCGTCTATTCGTCATTCCTGCAACGGGCCTATGATCAGGTCTTCCATGATGTCTGCCTGATGAACCTGCCGGTAACCTTTGCCGTAGACCGGGCCGGTGTAGTTGGTGGCGATGGCCCGACCCATCATGGACTGTTTGACCTGTCCTATCTGCGGACACTGCCGAATCTGACGATTATGGCACCCAAGGATGAAAATGAACTGCAGCACATGCTCAACACCGCAATTGCTACTGATGGTCCGGCGGCAGTACGGTATCCACGGGGAACTGGGCGCGGGGTGGCGCTGGATCAGCAGTTTCGTCAGCTGGAAGCGGGTAAGGGTGAACTGCTTCGGTCCGGCAAAGATGGGGCGGTGCTGGCGGTCGGCTCCATGGTCTACCCGGCCTTGGCCGCAGCTGAATTGCTGGCAGCTGAGGGGATTGACCTGGCAGTGGTGAATGCCCGATTCATCAAGCCGTTGGACCGCGAACTGATTGTGTCGCTGGCTTTGACGACGGGGCGTCTGTTTACCTGTGAAGAAAACTGTTTGCAGGGTGGATTTGGTTCGGCGGTACTGGAACTGCTTGAGCAGGAAGCGATTCAGGGGGTTCAGGTTGTTCGCTTTGGCTATCCGGACAGTTATGTTGAACAGGGTGAACAGGCAGAGCTGCACGCCCGCTATGGTCTTGATAGTGACGGACTGGCAGCAGGGATGCGAACGGTGCTGACGAACGATTAAGTACCGGAAATGAATTACCCCGCCGCAAGCGGACGGGGTATCTGTAACTTTAGTTGATGCTTGAATCGCCCCAAGGGGCGGGGAATTTACCCTAAACACCGATTAAAATTTGTCGATCTGGTTAGATCCATCATTCATGTCACATTCCTAGCAGTCTTCCCCCTGGCCCGTAGCGGAGGAGTATGCGCATAGCCAAGCCATTGATGTTGATTGTTGCCTTGGCATTTGTTGTACTGCTGTCTGGTTGCCAAATCAACCGGACATGGCTGTCATCCTTCCTTGCTCCACCCCCCCCGATCAAGCTGCGAATTAATACATCACATGGCCTGGGGAACGCCCGTGGTGCCGTTCAAGATGCCGGTCTGAGTCTGCAGACCGATGTCCTGGTTACCCCATCGTCCGAATTCGACGGGCGGCCCTATTTAAACCCTGACAAATTTATCGCCGATGCCCTGACCGAGGGCGCAACCATCCTTTCATCAAGCTTTTCTGGCTGGGATTATCGTTTGGATACTCTTTTGTATGGAAAAATGACGAGCCTGGGGATGGTGCATGTCTATGCGTATGAACCGAAAGATACGCAACCCGATAATCTGCCGCCGCCCGCGGTGTTTGTCACCGTAAATGTGATTGGTGGCAAGACCGGGCACGGTATCGAGTTTGGTATGCCCAAATCATTCATGCATGGTCGGGGGAAGGATTCATCTCCGTCAGGCGTTACCGCGCAATTGGCCGGGTTGCTGGCGAGCTTGAAATATCAGCATCCTACCTGGAACTGGTTTGATCTGAAGGCGGCATTGAGGGCAACGGCAAGCAACTATTCAACTGGCTATGATGCGGCAAAATATGGCTATGGAACCATCAATTATCATGCGGCAAATAGATTGACCGATGCGGCGCACTTGCCCTTATTCCCTCCGGCTGCGGTGATAAGTGCTAACTCCGGTAATCGCCTACGGTTCTCAGTCAATTCATTCCGGCAAAGCCGTCGTCAGGCCGATGTGTTGTACAAGTTCCGGCTGCGCCCGCAGATCCAGCCAAAGGAACTGACCCATAGTGACCTGCAACGCATGGGCGGTCAGCTAATATTCGCCGGTGACCTTGCGGTTGCTGCGAATAATCTGTCGGTTCGATTGGTTGATGGTGAAAATGCCTATTTTGTCTGGCTGACGCGGGATCAAGCGGGGAATTATTCGCGAATTGAGCCGTACTCAATAATAGTGCCCGTTATGGGCAACTCGTCGCAAGTGCAAAAGTCATATGGACCTCGCTTGAAATAAGAGTGTTGATCTGACAACGGTATCCCGTCTGATGGGGCACAAATTACTTACCATGACCCTCCGATATTCCCACCTTGCACCAAACCACCTCGCCAATGCTGTTAATGTGCTAAATAGCCTAATGACACCGATTAGCACAGCAAGACGCAAAAAGAGGTTAGCCTTGCGAGCTAACCTCTTGATTTATTTGGTTGCGGGGACAGGATTTGAACCTGTGACCTTCGGGTTATGAGCCCGACGAGCTACCAGACTGCTCCACCCCGCGTCAATTAGGAATCCCGTTTATACCAAGATAGATCTTGGTAGTCAATACTTATTATTACCAACAGTCATTTTTATTTTACTGGACGACTAATCAATCAATCGACCAATATTTTTGAAGCGGACCCCGAATGAATCCGCATCCCATGACCAGTATTTGATAAAGGCCAGGCCCTTGATGCGCGCACTTGGGACCACACCCCAGAAGCGGCTGTCATATGAGCGATCGCGGTTGTCGCCCATGACAAAGTAGGAGTTTTCCGGCACCTTGATGGGGCCGAAGCTATCCCGTGGATTCTGCTCCTTGGGAATAATTTCCTTTTCTTTATGGATTTCATGCGGATTATTGTAGGGCTGGCCATTCACGAAGAGTTTTTTCTCTTTTACCTCTACCGTATCGCCTGGCGTGCCGATGACCCGCTTGATAAAATCTTTGCTGGTATCTTCCGGATATTCAAAGACAATGACATCGCCCCGTTTTGGCTCGCGAATCTTGAAGATCTTTTTATCCATGAAGGGGATCTTGGTGCCATAGAGGAACTTGGTTACCAGAAGGTGATCACCGATGAGCAGGGTATCCTCCATTGACCCGGAAGGGATCTTGAATGCCTGCACGATAAAGGTGCGGATCACCAGCGCCATCAGTACCGCAATGATGATCGACTCTGCATATTCCCTGATGATATGCTTTTTCTTGAACACCGGCTCTTCCGGGGTGGAAGTTTCTGAACTCATGTTTTTGTAATCCTGCATTGGCAGACTTCTCCTCTTTATTCAACTTTGAGAATGGCGAGAAAGGCTTCCTGGGGGAGTTCCACGTTCCCGACCGCCTTCATCCGTTTTTTCCCTTCTTTCTGCTTCTCCAACAATTTACGTTTCCGGCTGATATCACCGCCATAGCATTTGGCCAGCACATCTTTCCGCATCGCCTTGACGGTTTCCCGGGCAATGACCTTGTTGCCGATTGCTGCCTGAATGGCTACTTCAAACATCTGGCGGGGGATCAGCTCTTTCATCTTGGAGACCAGGTCGCGGCCCCGGAAAAAGGACTTTTCCCGGTGAATGATCAGCGAGAGGGCATCAACGGTCTCCCCGTTGATCAAGATATTCATCCGCACCAGATCGCTCGGCCGGAAATCGAGATGTTCATAATCAAGCGATGCGTAGCCCTTGGTAATGGATTTGAGTCGATCGTAAAAATCGAGGACGATCTCATTCAGGGGAAGTTCATAGATGATCATCACCCGGGTGGTGGTCAGATATTTGATCTCGCGCTGGATGCCGCGCTTCTCCTCGCACAGGGCCAGGACACCGCCGACAAAATCGTTTGGTACATGGATATGCGCGAGAATAAACGGTTCTTCAATGGTCTGGATACACTGCGGCTCCGGCATTTTTGCCGCGCTCTCAATTTCGAAGATAGTGCCGTCGGTCAGAATGATCCGGTAGACAACGGTCGGGGCCGTGGTGATAAGGTCAAGGTTGAACTCACGTTCTAGCCGCTCCTGGATGATTTCCATATGCAGCAGGCCGAGAAAGCCGCAGCGAAAACCGAAGCCGAGCGCTACGGATGTTTCCGGTTCGAAACAAAATGACGAGTCATTTAATTTAAGTTTAGCCAGGGCGTCCCGTAACTGCTCATATTGTACGGTATCGATTGGGTAGAGCCCGGAAAACACCATTGGTTTGACTTCTTTAAAGCCGTCCAGGGCGACCGCACACGGCTTGTTGGCCTGGGTCATGACATGGGTGACCGTATCGCCAACCTTGGCATCGGCCACGTCCTTGATCCCGGCAATAACAAAGCCGACTTCACCTGCTGACAAGGACGGTACTTCAACCATAGCTGGCGAAAAAATGCCGACCTTGAGGGCCTCGTACGTGCTGTTGGTAGACATGAGGAGGAGTTTGTCACCTTTCTTGAGCGTACCGTCAAAGATCCGCACCAGAATAATGACCCCCTGATAGACGTCATACCAGGAATCGAACAGTAGTGCCTTTAGCGGTGCTTTGGCATCACCCTTTGGGGCTGGAATCTTTTTAACGATCTCTTCCAGGATCTCGTGGGTGCCAATGCCTTCCTTGGCGCTGGCCAGCACTGCGTCATGGGCGTCGATACCGATGATTTCTTCGATTTCGTTTTTAACCCGCTCCGGGTCGGCGGCCGGCAAATCGATCTTGTTCAGGACCGGAAAGACTTCCAAGTTAATATCCAGGGCCAGATAGACATTGGCCAGGGTTTGCGCTTCAACTCCCTGAGACGCATCAACCACCAGCAGTCCGCCTTCACAGGCAGCCAGCGAACGGGAAACTTCATAGGTGAAATCCACATGCCCTGGGGTGTCGATCAGGTTGAGGATGTAGTCCTGACCATTATCAGCCCGGTAGTTCAATCGCACGGTCTGGGCTTTGATGGTAATGCCCCGCTCGCGCTCCAGGTCCATTTTGTCGAGAAACTGGCTCTGCATTTCGCGGGCAGAGAGGGCACCGGTATACTCGAGCAAACGATCGGCCAGGGTCGATTTGCCATGGTCGATATGGGCAATAATGGAAAAATTACGAATTTGTTCAACAGCCATAACGATTCTTTCTCGCATTTGCGCCTGCCTTGGGTGCGGACTGGACACAGAGTAGTTTTCACATTAGAAGGGGAACCAATCGGCGAAAACCAATTAGATTAACCGGTGAAGAATAGGTAAATTCTATCGGCTTGTAAAGGGGAATTACCGCTCGCAGATTGCCAAGGAGGGCGAGGCGTGCTATATCTGCGGCACTTAAACGAATGGAGCCTAATTATGCTTACCGGCAAACAAAAAAGATTTCTGCGTGGTCTCGGTCATGCGTTACAGCCAATCATCATGATTGGTAAGGGCGAAATCAGCACCGCGCTGATCAACGAAACCAATGGCGCGTTGGCCTCTCATGAATTGATCAAGGTCAAGATGCTGGAAAGCTGTCCCCTTGATCGTCACGAGGCGGCTGAGCAGTTGGCCGCAGCCTGTCAGGCCGATATTGCCCAGGTGCTGGGCCGGACTTTCCTGCTCTATCGGCGGGCGGATGAGCCGAAGATCGTGCTCCCGGCTGAAAAAAAGAAGTGAGCTATTCTGCTCGCAGGTAAAAGAAAAGAGGGACACATGATCTGCATCCCTCTTTTTAGTTTGCCCAGCGTAGCGGGCAAACCCGGCCTGTTGGAAGAAACAGGCGTCACCCCGACCAGGGGGGAAGACAATCCGAATCGCAAGGGCAAAGGTCATAACCGAGCTGAACCCGGTACTTCGAGGGTTTGCCAACTACTTCAAGACAGCCAACTGCATAGAGTATTCAAGGAATTGTCGCAGTGGATCAGGAGGCGCCTGAAAGCCAAACAGATGAGTCTCTGGAAAAGGCCGAAACGGCTACACCGTAGACTCAGACAACTTGGCTACCAAGGAGAGTTTAAAGGTATAAAAATTAACTCATGGCTAAACGCTGCCAGTCCCCTGGCCAGCTATGCTCTTCCCAACGGCCACTTCCGAGAGCTTGGGCTATTTGATCTAAGCGGAGTACGAACAGGTGTAACCCGTTTCAGTAAGCTGAAATAAAATGAACAGGAGCCGTATACGAGGCCCGTACGTAAGGTTCTGTGAGAGGGATGGCAGAGATTGATCTGCTCACCTCACCCTACTCGATTTACTGTCTGGACCTACCTAAATTTGCATTGGTGATTGGTGGTAACTAATTTTTGTGTCCACCCGAAAAAAAACTACAGTCAGTCAATAGGTTGCCGATATATCTTCCTAAAGACAGTGAAAACTGATGGTGACGGAGGGGATCATGATCAATACGCAACGGCGGTTCCGGCGATTAGAGTTTCAGGCACCAGTGTTCATTGTGGACGGAGATCGAACTGTGTATGGAGAAGTGCAGAACCTGAGCAATTTAGGTATGTACGTTCGTACCCCCAGAACGCTGGAAGTAGATTCCACGGTCATGGTGTCGGTCTATTTTCATGGGCATGGCTCAACTGCTTCGATTACCGTACCGGCGACTGTGGTGCGCAACAGTGATGACGGCATGGGCATCTGCTCGCCCCACATCAATATCATGTCCTTTTTGCAACTGCAGAATATTCTGACCTGTCATAACAACGGCGGAGAACAATTAGTGCATGAATTCTGTAAGTTTGCGGATACAACCCGAGAAAAATTGCATACCTATCCCATGCAGTAACAGAGTTTAACCGATAGATCCTTTTCAAGGCGACAGTCAGATGACTGCCGCCTTTTTATTTGTTTGCGTTAACTGTTTGGTCTTGCTTGGTCTCCGGGGAATTTTCCCTTGCCATCCGGCGTTGGTTTCCAGTAATCTTCACAAGTTTTCTATTCAATACCGTGCGGGGAGGGGTTTCATGTTCAAGGAAGCAGGCAAAACCAAGTTTCAGGTCGATCTGCGGCGGCATCTGCGGGAGCAGGGCATCTGCGATAATCTGATTCACCTCATCTGCGAAATTGCCGAGTCGAGCAAATACGTGATCAATGCCGTGCGGACCGGTGATCTGGGGGTGGCTGGTACGTCAAACCTTTACGGTGAGGATCAGTTGGCGCTGGATGTCCTTTCAGACCGGATCATCAAGAAGCGGCTCATTCATTCCGGAGTGGTCTGTAATATCGCTTCTGAAGAGATGGACGATATCTTTCAGGCCCAAGCCGATGCCGATGGCCTTTATTCAGTGGCCTATGATCCCTTGGATGGTTCGTCGCTGGTGGACGTGAACCTGGCGGTCGGCACCATTGTCTCCATCTACAAAGGGTGCGATTTGCTGCAGACCGGGCGCAATCAGGTCGCGGCCCTCTATATCCTTTACGGACCGCGGGTTTCGATGCTCTATTCGGTGGGGAATGGGGTGCATGAATTCACCATGAATCAGTTGATGGAATTCACCCTGACCCGGGAAAACATCACCATGAAGCCGACGGGCGATATCTACTCACCGGGTGGGCTGCGGAACAAGTATCTTCCCGGCGATGCCGAGTTCGTCAAGTATCTGGAAGACAAGGGGTGCAAGCTGCGCTATTCGGGTGGCTTTGTCCCGGATATCAATCAGGTGCTGTTGAAGGGGAAGGGGATCTTCATGTATCCGGCCCTGCAAGGGTCCCCCAATGGCAAGCTGCGGCTGTTATTTGAACTGAATCCGATGGCCTACCTGATGGAAAATGCCGGCGGCTCTGCTTCTAACGGAAAAATGCCGATCCTTGATCTGCAGCCGGAGTCACTTGACCATCGGGCGCCGATTTATATCGGTTGCCAGGATGAAGTTGCCAAGGCCGTCGAATGTGCCGTGAAAAATTAGCCGAGAGGGACAGCATGGAAGAAACAGCTACTAAAACACAACGACTCTGTAGTGAAATTCAACTGTTTGATCTGTGTGAACTGGATGTCTGTTCTCACAAGGATGGTCGGTACTGTACTAAAGGCGATATCCTGGCCAAGTTCGAAAACATCAAGGAAGAGGATGACCGTTCCCCGGAGCAGTTTATGGCCGATGAACTCGATGAATGTGAGGGTGCCGGTGATCTGGCCTATGACGAAGCGTTTGGCGTTGATGAATTTGAAGCAGAGTACGAAGACGACTGATTCGCCGAAAATATAGTTTTTACCTCAAGCCACTAGTACGCCAGTGGCTTTTTTATTTTTCTGTACTAAAGATGAACATCTGGCCGCCGATACTACTATTATTCAGATGACAGTTTTACTGGGGGGCATATGAAACCAAAAGTGATGGTAATCGACGATGACCCGGCCATTGGCAAGATGATGATAACGGTCATGGCCTGTGACGAGTTCGACCTGCTCAGCGAAACGGACAGTGAAGCGGCGTTTGGGCGGCTGATGGAGGAACGTCCGCACGTTGCCATCATTGATATCAATATGCCAGGGAAAGACGGCTTTCAGTTGATGAGCGAACTAAAAAAAGCTGATCCCGGGATGTCGGTGATTATGGCGACGGGCAAGCAGAGTACCCAGACCGCCATCGAGGCCATGAAACATGGGGCCTACGATTACATCACCAAGCCATTTGATGTCAAACGGCTGAAAGGGATTGTCCTTAAGGCAATTGAGAATACCCAGCTCAATCGCAAGGTCCGCTATACCCGTGATCGTGACCAGATTCAGGTTGAAGAAAACGGTGAGGACATCATGATCGGGTCTTCGCCGGAAATGATTGAAATCTGGAAAATGGTTGGCAAGGTTGCCGATTCGGATGCGACGGTTCTGATTCAGGGGGAAAGCGGTACCGGCAAGGAGTTGCTCGCCCGGGCCGTCTATACTAATTCGCATCGCGGCAAGAAGCCGTTTCTGGCCGTAAACTGTGCGGCACTGCCGGAAACGTTGCTGGAGAGCGAACTGTTCGGCCACGAAAAAGGCGCGTTCACCGATGCCCATACCCGGCGGATCGGCAAGTTTGAACAGTGTAACGGTGGCACCATTTTCCTCGATGAAGTTGGTGAAATGAGCGTGGCCAACCAGGGGAAGCTGCTGCGGGTTTTGGAATCTCAGGAGTTTGAGCGGGTAGGGGGGAATGAAACTATCAAGGTTGATGTTCGAATCATTGCAGCGACCAACCGCTCACTCCTGCAGCAGGTCAAGGATAAATCTTTCCGGCTTGACCTCTTTTACCGGCTGCGAGTGGTCAACTTCTTCCTGCCGTCGCTGCGGGAACGGCAGGAGGATCTGCCGCTGCTGGTGGATCTCTTTATTGCCAAATTTCGCAAGAAGTATAACAAAAAGATCAGTGGAATTGCCCCAGACGTCATGCAGATGATTTACCAGCACCCGTGGGAGGGAAATATCCGCGAGTTGAAGAATGTGATCAATTCAGCGGTGGTGTTTTGCAAGGGAGAAGTCCTGGCGCCTGAGGACTTTGCTTCATTTCTTGAGGCCAAGGCTGGCTTTAAAGAGATTGATCTGGAGGCTGCCGGTGATGATTATTATGCGGTTTTTTCCCAGCTGCTGGAGCCGATCTTTGACTCCATCTGCAATAAGAGCAAAGGAACTATTTACGAAAATATCAATATGGGGCTGGAGAAAGCCCTGATTCAGATGACTATGGATAAAATGAGCAACAATCAAGTGTTGGCGGCAAAACTCTTGGGAATCAGTCGTAACACGCTGCGGGATCGGCTGGACCGCTATAAAATAGCGGGTCCATAGCAGACGTTGCTCACGTGTGGTAGTTGATGGCGACGGGATTTCCCGCTGCCATTTTTTCAGTCCTCTTTCCTGAAGCGGTCGCTTTGTGTTATAAGTGTTAAAAATGATGTGTGAGGTGGCAGATGGTTATCTCCCTGAAAAGATTGATCGTCTCGTTTTTGCTGGTTACCCTGGGCATGACGCCAGTGCTGGCAGAAGAGGCGAAGGTTGCGGAAAAAGCAGCCGTTGACCCGAATGCTGTTGTTACGCAGCGAGAGTTTGCAACGAAGCTGATTCAAGAGTTGAACCTGGGTAGCATGCCAAATAAAGTCAAGGACATACATCTGCAGAATGTGCTTAGTGGCCGCCGTACTTTGGTTGTTGAAGCGGAAGATCACTATGACAAACGGCGCGATCAGATTACCCTGCGGACCTTCAATACCATCGGCGCATTTACCGGCAAGGGTTGGTTGGGGGCCTCTGCAGATCCAACGAGTGTTACATTCAAGGCCCGTATCCCTCTAGCTGGCATCTATCGCATAAAGGTTCGGGGGGCTGGTAATGGTCAGCTCTGGTCGATTGGCGGTAAGGCGATCAAGGTTGATTGTGGTCCGCGCCTCAAGGATGTAGAGCTCGGCACCGTCATCCTCGATGCGGAACTGGCCATTTTCAATGTTTCCCTACCTCCAGACGGAGCCGTTGACGCCATTACCTTCACCGCTCCTGATTTGCCGAGCATCGAGCCGACCAGAGGCTGGCAGTTTGATGCTCCACTTACCTACGGCTCTGCCGCCGAAGCAGCGTCCATGCTGTTAAAAAACTCGCTTTCGTTTGTAAATGATCCTGCACAACAGCCCCGCATCATCCCGGTAGCCGGAAATGCCTCGCTCCCGTCTGGTGTTTCGTTAGTAACGGATCAGATTTATGGCCGATTCTACGGTGAAGGATGGTTCCGCACCGGGTACTCGCCGGCCAAGATGGAGCTACCATTCCCGATAGACCAGCCGGCGTTTTACCGTGTACGAGTGCTCTGGATGGGAGACCTTTTTCTCGGCACGCTCGATGGCGTGCCGGTTGAGGGAAAAGGTAAACCGTACCTTGATTGGCTTGATGTCGGTGTCTACCATCTGGCAAAAGGTAAGCATCTGATGCGTATTGACCTGCCGAAAGCAGTGGGTATCAGCGCGATTGAGCTGACGACCAAGGTTTCCGGTGAGGTCGCCTGTCTGAAGCTGCTCGGCTGGCAACAACCGGCAGCCGAGCAGGTTAAGGTCGGTGACTTGGCGGTACTGATCAAGGATATTAACGACAAGTATCTGGCCTCAGGTCGTAAATAGGATCTGACTCGGGGGGAGGAGATGCGTCATCGACCGCTGCTACTCCCCCTCAGTTCATTGGTTTCCGGGGCGCTCACCGCCTATTGGGGTTATTCTCCGGTACTGTGGGCCATCTGCCTGGTTATGCTGGGTGCAGCCATCGCCCGCTGGTTTTGCTCCTGGCGCATTCCCTTCCTCGTGGTTATTTCTCTCGGCTGTGCCCTTCTTGCCAATCTGCAGATTCGTGCCCGCTTGACTCCGCCACCATCGTGTGCAGACCTGTTACGGCAGTCTGCGGACTCTCCCATTGCGCTGACCGGCATTGTTGAACCCCGGCCCGAAGTCAGCAATGACCGAAGTCGACTGGTGGTGCGCGTTGATCAGGGCGCAACCAAAAGTGAGGCCTGGCGGATCCTGGTCAATGTTGGCAGTGGCGATCTCTCGGCAATGACAGGCGATCGGGTGCGCCTGGTCGGGAGACTCAAGGTTCCCCGCCGCCTGGAGCTGCCGGGAGAATTCGATCGGCCCCGTTATCTGGCCTGGCAGGGCATCTATGCCACAACATTTGTGGCGCAGGCGAGCGACATTACGGTGCTTGCACCCGGGGTCGCATACCCGGTGCGACGTTGGTTCGATCACCTGTCCCAAAAACTGGCAGGGGAGATTGACCTGAGTGTGAAAAACCCGGCCCGTGGGCTGCTAAAGGCCCTGCTTCTGGGGATTAGGGGGGATGTTTCGGCGCCATTGGCGGCACAGTATGCGGCAACCGGGGTAAACCATATCCTTTCCGTGTCCGGTTTTCACGTCGGCGTAATCGCCGTGACGCTGGTTGCGCTCTCCACGTGGCTGGCTCGTTGGTCGCAGACTCTGATGCTCTGGGTCAATGTGCGGCGCTGGAGCATCCTGTCGGTGCTGCCGCTGATCTACGGCTATCTGCTGCTTACCGGTATGGCTCCGGCTACGGTGAGGTCGGTGCTGATGCTGGCAGCGGTCTGTCTGACCCTGGTGATGGAGCGGGAGCACGATTATCTGGATATTTTGATCCTGGCTGCCGTGGCATTGCTGGCCTCTGCCCCCTGGTTATTGTTTGATATCTCCTGTCAATTATCATTTCTGGCGATCTGGGGGGTCATTGTCCTTACCCCTCCGCTCATCGCGGCAGCCCCGGTTGTTGTGTCGCCGTGGGGCCAGCGACTCATTGCGCTGATGGCAGCATCGATGGCGGCCATCCTGGTGACCGCTCCGGTCGTCGCTTATTATTTCCACCTCTTCAGTGTAACCGGGATTGTGGCAAACCTGATCGTTGTTCCGTTGATGGGTTACGGGGCCGTGGTTATCGGTTTTGCCGGCCTGCTCTGGGCGCCATTTGTGCCGGTGGTCGCGGTGTTGCTTTTTAAAGTAGCCGGCATGCTGGTGGATATCGCCAACCAGGGGGTGCGTCTGTTGGCGTACACTCCGGTTTGGCGCGGGCTTAGCCCGTCAGCTATTGATGTGCTGCTCTGTCTGGCTGCTATTTTGGCCGGAGTCGGCCTGCCGGGGAAATGGCGTGTGTCAACCATGGCGGCTTTGCTGGTCTGTGGAATGACCAGCCACATGTTGGCAGAAAAGAGCGTCGCTGGAACCATGCGGGTAACCTTTTTGAGCGTTGGCCAGGCTGAGTCAACGGTGGTGCAATTTCCTGATGGTACGACCATGCTGATTGATGCAGGTGGATCGCCGATTCGCGAGGATAGCACGTGGGGAGAACGTATACTGGTCCCTGCGCTCTGGCGTCTTGGTATCACACGTTTGGATTATTTGGCGCTAACCCATCCTCATGATGATCATGTGGGTGGTGCCGCCTACTTGCTGGCGGCGTTTCCGGTTGGTGAACTCTGGTGTGGTGGTGGCAGTGATGCCAAGGCCTGGCACGAACTTGCTGCTGCGGCCTGGCGTCGACAAATTCCGCTGCGCGTGGTGGATGGGAGTACACCGGCATTGATGGTGGGAGGAGTGCTGATTAAACCTTTATGGCCATTACCGGAGGGTATTGGCGGGGATCCCAATGATCGGTCTTTGGTCATGCGTTTGCAGTGGCAGGCATTTTCCGTCCTGTTTGCCGGTGATATCGGCTGGGAAGTCGCCGATTTCCTTGCTCAGCGGTATGGTGCGGAGCTGGCGAGTACGGTATTGAAGGTTCCCCATCATGGCAGTCGCCACAGCTCGGCACCTGCTCTCTATCAGGCCGTTCAGCCGCGCCATGCGGTTATCTCCGCCGGTTATCAAAACCGATTTGGCTTGCCAGCTGCCGAATCACTGGCAGCATTGCATGATGCCAGGGTCAATTTGCTCAGGACTGATCTGGATGGCACCATTCAGATAACTGCAAGCGACGAGCAGCAACCGTTGATTATCCAAAGACATTTTCGGCAATTCAATTGACAATGTCTTGGTTGTGCTGCTAAAAAAACTGTTTATACAAATGTTTAACTGAAAGGGATGGTAGCTCATGGAGCGCATTCTTGTTGTTGAAGATGATACCTTCTCCCGGACGGTATTTACCGACCTGCTCCGTGAAGAAGGGTATGACGTTTCCAGCGCCACCTCGGCGCATGAAGCGCTGTTGCTGCTGGACCGGGAAGAATTTCAGGTTGTGGTGACTGATCTGGTTATGCCGGATATGACTGGTCTTGATTTGCTGTCGCGAGTGAAGCAGAAGGACCCGGCTATTGAAGTGATCATGGTGACCGGTCACGCCAATATGGAAACGGCGATCGCGGCTTTGAAGGCGGGTGCTCGCGACTATCTGGTCAAACCGATCAATCACGATGAATTCAAGCATACGGTAGCACTCTGCCTGGAACAACAGCGGCTGCTCGATGAAAACTTTGAACTCAAGGCGCTGGTAAATCTTTTTCAGATAAGTCAGACCATCGCCAATTGTATTGAACTTGAGCGACTGCATGCCCTGATTCTCGACAATATCGCCAAGGAGGTTGGGGTGTCGCGCGGCTTGGCCTGCTTTCTGGACCAAGGCCAATTGGAATACCGGGAGTCCCGCGGTTTAGGGGAAGATACTGCCAAGCAATTGATGGACGTCATCCTGAGGCATTATCCCTGGCAGGAAGGCAAGCCGGGCGGATTCATCCTGCTGAATAATTTCCTGCCTGCTGATGAGCAGCGTGGCGGGGTGGAAACTCTTGATCTGCGCGATGCCTTGCTGCTCTTTATCCGCTCCAAGACGGCTTTTCTCGGGGTGGTTATCCTCTTTAATGACACCGATAAGCTCTTCCCGGCCGAGATCAACTATCGCAATCTTAATTTTCTCCTCGATCAGTCCTCGCTGGCACTGGAGAATGCTCAGCGCTACGCCCGGGCCAAGGAACTGCTCAATATCGACGAATTGACTGGCCTGTATAATTACCGGTATCTCGATATTGCCCTGGAACATGAAATCCGGCGCAGCGAACGGTTTGGCTCCGGTTTTTCCGTGGTTTTCCTGGATATCGACCTGCTGAAACAGATCAATGATCTCCACGGACACCTGATTGGCAGCAAGATTCTCAAAGAGATGGGCGTAATGCTGAAAAAATCAGTGCGCGAAGTGGATGTCCTGATTCGGTATGGTGGTGACGAATTTACGATTATCCTGGTGGAAACCAGCAAGGAAGGAACTGCTGCAGTGGCCGAACGGATCAGAAAGTCGGTTGAGGATAATCTGTTTCTGGCGCTTGAGGGCTATAATCTGCGGGTGACCGTCAGTCTGGGGTATGCGTGCTATCCGCAGGATACCAAGACCAAGCACGAACTGTTGGAAATGGCGGATCAGGCGATGTATCACAGTAAGTTTTGTGGGAAAAACCGCGTCTTCCATATTTCCTGCCTGAATAATGCGAATGATGAACCAAATTTTCGATGAGGTGTTTGGGTGGCTATAACCGGGATTAAAGGTTTTAACGATGTTCTGCCGGGTGAGGTAGAGGTCTGGCAGCAGCTGGAGGCTACGGCCCGCCGTATTTTCAGTATCTATGGTTTTTCCGAGATTCGTATCCCCACTATGGAAAAGACGGAGCTGTTCTGTCGCTCAATTGGTGATGCGACTGATATTGTGGAAAAGGAAATGTACTCCTTTGTCGACAAGGGGGACAATCGGGTGACCCTGCGTCCCGAGGGGACGGCCAGTGTCATGCGGGCGTTTATCGAGCACAAGCTACATACCGTTGATGCGGTGACGAAGCTCTACTATCTGGGTCCCATGTTCCGCTACGAGCGGCCGCAAAAAGGGCGTTACCGGCAGTTCCACCAGATTGGCGCTGAAGTGATCGGGGTGCATGATCCCCTGGTTGACGCCCAACTTCTGGTCATGCTCTGCCAGCTGTTTGCCGAATTTGGCCTGACTGAGCCGCACCTGGAAATCAATTCGCTGGGCTGCCCGGCCTGTCGCCCCGCCTATCGGGAGGCGTTACGGGCTTTTCTCGAGCAGCGGGCCGCAGACCTCTGCGCCGATTGCCAACGACGCATGCAGACCAATCCCTTGCGCGCTCTGGACTGCAAGGTTCCGGGGTGCAAGGAAGCAACCGCCGGCGCGCCTGCCATGCTCGACAATCTCTGTACCGAATGTGCCGACCATTTTACCCTGACCCGACAGTACCTGGATGGATCAGGGACCCCCTATGGCGTCAATTCACGCATGGTGCGGGGGCTGGATTACTATACCCGCACGACGTTTGAGCTGGTTACCGGACTGCTTGGCTCCCAAAGCGCTGTTGCCGCTGGTGGCCGCTATGACGGACTGGTGGCGGATCTAGGCGGCCCAGCCCTGCCAGGCATTGGTTTTGCGCTGGGCGTGGAGCGGGTAGCGCTGCTGGTAGGCAAACAGGCAAACGTTACGGGGCCGACCCTGTTTATTGCTGCACTGGGTGAGGCGGCCAGAAGTAGGTCGTTTGCTATCATGTGCGATCTGCAGCGTCAGGGGGTGAGCGTTGAAATGGACTATGAGGGTAAGAGCCTGAAAAGCCAGATGCGCCGCGCCGATAAGCTCAATGCCAGCCAGGTGTTGATCGTTGGCGAGAGTGAAGTGACAGCCGGGAGCGCACAGCTCAAAAATATGCAGCAGGGAACTCAATCCGAGGTGGCGCTGACTGCTCCTGCGCTCATGGCATGTCTTTGACCCTCAAGGCTTGAGTCACGGCTGCTGGCAACCGATATTTAAACACCAGGGCTCCCGTGTGGAGCCCTTTTTCTTTGGAGCTATTGATGCCGATAATCACTACCCGCTGTACCGGGTGCGGCCGGTGCGTTGCGGTCTGCCCGCAGCGCCTGTTGAGTCTGGAGATGGTTGGCACCCGGAAGAGGGCGGCAGCCACCTCTACGGGCAGCTGCACCGCTTGTGGTAGCTGTGTAGCCGCGTGCCTGTTCAATGCCATCCAGATTACGGAACCCGCTGCGGGTGACGTGGTCGCTGCTTGTGATCTGCTGCCGACAACGGTACTGCCCTGGGACCCGGGTACGACGCCGTTCATGCTGGCCCCCATGCAGGGACTTACCAATTGGGCGCTGCGCGAGATCTTTGCTGACTGGGTCCACCCGGATGTGCTGTTTACCGAATTCGTGCGGGCCAAAAATGTTGGTGGTCGGCCACTTTCGGCCGTTGATTTGCGGGAAATTGTGACGGTCGAGCAGGGAATTCCGCTTGTGGTACAGTTGATCGGGCCAAACCAGGAGGCATTGGTGGCGGCGGCGCAGGCGGCGCAGGATGTCGGCGCCGCCCATCTTAATCTTAACCTTGGCTGCCCCTACGGCCGCATGATGTCCGGGCTTACCGGTGGCGGCATGCTCCAGTCACTGGAACTGCTCACCAGATTGATTCCCGCCCTGCGCAAAGCGATCAGTGGATCTTTTTCTGTCAAGATCCGGGCTGGTTATGCTAATCCGGAACAGTTGTTCTCCTTGTTGCCGCTGTTCGAAGATGCCGGTGTTGACTTCCTGGTGCTCCATCCACGGACCGTTCTGCAGGAATATTGCGGCGTTGCCGATCATGCCATCACTGCCCGCGCCGTGCAGCAGACCCGACTGCCGATCATTGCCAATGGTGATATCAACACGGCGGCTGTGGGCCAGCGGGTCCTTGCCGAAACCGGGGCAGCCGGGTTGATGCTTGGTCGCGGAGCTATTGCCGATCCGCTACTTTTTACCCGACTGCGGGGCACGGCACCAGCAGAGCCTGATCCACAGGAACGTGGAGCGATGTATCGCTATTACCTGCATGAGCTGGTCCATCGCTATGGCGCGCTCTACTCGGGTGAAGCGCAACAGCTGGGCAAGGTGAAAAACGTGCTGCGCTATATCGACGATCCGGAATTTAAACGACCCCTGAAGAGATTACGTAAGGCCGTTACGCTCCGTTCATTTGTCGAGCTGATCGATACGTTCGTTCCATAACCACCATGTTCACGCAGTGTGCTACTTTTGCTCCCAGAATTCTGTGGTAGTGTTATTAAATAGGTTTACTGTTCCGGAGGAATTCATGAGCACCCCCCCCAATATTGATGTCGCCGGTCTTTCCGAGCTCCCACCGTTACCCATGGATGCACCTGCTCTGACGGCAGATTTCCGTCGTTATTATACATATACCCTCAACCGTGACCGGTATTGCCGCTCGGTCCATTATCAGTTTACCGCGCTCGCGTTGGCCGTACGCGACCGGCTGGTGGAGCGCTGGAAAAATACCCGCTATGCCTACTTTGAGGCGGACAGTTCCTGGTGTTACTACCTTTCCCTTGAATTCCTCATGGGCCGTACCTTAGGCAATGCCCTGCTCAACCTGGGGATTGCCGATGTTGCCACCCAGACACTGCAACGCATCAGTCTGAAAATGGAAGATCTTGCCGATGCGGAACAGGATGCCGGGCTGGGTAACGGTGGTCTTGGACGGCTTGCCGCCTGTTTTCTCGATAGCTGTGCCACCATGCAGCTGCCGGTTATGGGCTATGGCATCCGTTATGAATATGGCATGTTCCGGCAGCGTATCGAGGAAGGGCGGCAAGTAGAAGAACCTGATCACTGGCTGCGCGAGGGGCATCCCTGGGAAATTGAGCGCCCCGAATATATCCAGCGGGTACGCTATGGCGGCCGCACTGAATTTGCCCGGGGTGCGGACGGAAATTTCCGGGCACGCTGGGTTGATACCAACGACGTGCTGGCCATTCCCTTTGATATCCCTGTCCCCGGGTACAGGAATAATACCGTCAATACCCTGCGACTCTGGAAGGCCGCCGCCACCGACGTCTTTGACCTGGGGGAGTTCAACTCCGGCAGTTACCCTGAATCTGTCGCTGCCAAGAACGCTGCGGAAAATATCACCATGGTGTTGTATCCCAATGATGCCAGCGAAAATGGCAAGGAACTGCGCCTGAAACAACAGTATTTCCTGGCTTCGGCCAGCCTGCAGGACATTGTCGGACGGTGGCGGGTGCTGCATCGGTGCAACTTCAGTACGTTTGCCGAAAAAAACCGGTTCCAGCTGAACGACACCCATCCAACCTGCGCAGTGCCTGAACTGATGCGGATTCTGCTGGACGAAGAAGGGATGGGGTGGGCACCGGCTTGGCAAATTGTCTGCCGGACCATGGCGTACACAAACCATACACTGCTCCCTGAGGCGTTGGAAAAATGGCCGGTTGAGCTCTTTAAACGTCTGTTGCCGCGGTTGCTGGATATTATCCTGGAAATCAATGCGCGATTTCTGGCAGAAGTTGCCAGTCGTTGGCCGGGCGATTTGGACCGACTGCGTCGGATGTCCATTGTTGAAGAGGGAGATGTCCCGCAAGTCCGGATGGCCTACCTGGCGATCGTCGCCTGCTTTTCCGTAAACGGCGTGGCGGAGCTGCATTCGCGACTGTTGAAGGAAGGGATGTTTCGGGACTTCTATGAATTGTGGCCCGACAAGTTTAACAACAAGACCAACGGCGTGACGCCGCGACGCTGGCTGGCGGGCTGTAATCCGGCATTGGCGCAGCTCATCACGGAAACCATTGGCGGCGGGTGGGTTGCTGATCTGCAGCAGTTGGCCAAACTCGAGCAGTCATTGATAAGTGCTGACTTTATCCAGCGGTGGGATGCGGCGAAACGGGAAAACAAAGAACGGTTGTCCCGCTTGGTAGCCAAGGATTGTGGCGTTGTCTTTATACCTGAGGCAATGTTTGATGTGCAGGTAAAAAGGATTCATGAGTACAAGCGGCAATTGCTCAATATCCTGCATGTCATTCACTTGTACAGCCGGATCAAGCGGGGTGATACTGCCCACTGGACCAAACGCTGCGTGTTGATTGGCGGCAAGGCTGCCCCAGGCTATGCCATGGCCAAGCTGATTATCAAGCTGATTTCGAATGTCGCGCACGTGGTAAACAATGATCCGGTGGTGGGGGATCTGCTCAAGGTGGCGTTCCTGCCAAACTACCGGGTGACAGCCATGGAAGTGGTCTGCCCAGGTACTGACCTGTCCGAACAGGTGTCGACTGCGGGTAAGGAAGCATCAGGCACCGGTAACATGAAGTTCATGATGAATGGAGCCTTGACCATCGGCACGCTGGACGGGGCCAACATTGAAATTCTGGAAGAAGTGGGCGAGGAGAACTTTTTCCGTTTCGGTTTGACCACCGATGAAGTCGAGTCACTGCGGCCGCAGTATGATCCCGCTGCCATCATTGCGGCGGACAACGAGTTGCAGCAGGTTATCCAGTTGCTCGAAAGTGGTCACTTCAATATGTTTGAGCCGGGACTGTTTCACCCGATCATTACTTCGATTTGCAGTCCGCACGATCCGTGGATGACTGCTGCTGATTTCCGCAGTTACGTCGTGGCGCAACAGCGTGCGGCAGACGCCTATCGGGACCGTGACAGCTGGACGCGGATGAGTATCATTAATACCGCCCGCAGTGGAAAATTCTCTGCCGATCGGACCATTCGGCAGTACAATGACGAAGTCTGGCACCTGACGCCGGTGCCGGTTACCTGAAATGGGGCACCAATCGACGTGCTGATGGGGGCCATGCAACCAACCTCAGATCAGCGTTGACCGGTTGGTATTTGCATAACGGTGAAATCGCCCTGTAAGGGCAAAATGCCTGTAGCCGGGGGATTTATCCCCCGGTTTAGAACATGAAAGATTCATCCTGTCACGTACGTGACGCAGGAAAATGGTTTCATTTTACCGGGGCATGAATG
>JANOEC010000160.1:0-12387 GCA_031412995.1 Geobacteraceae bacterium | reverse complement strand
TGCTGGAAGCGCAATTGCAACACGGCCGGATGCTGGAAACCTTCATATCCCGGTTGAGTCATGACCTGCGGACGCCATTGACACCGTTCTTTGTGCTCTTTCCCCTGATCAGAGGGCGAGTTACTGACCCGGAACTACAGCGGATGCTGGATATCTGCCAAAGAGGCGCGACCTCCATGAAGAGGCTGGTGGATCGGGCCCAGATGCTGGTGCGTCTTTCGGTCACGATTACCGAGGATGAACTGGAGCCGACCCCCCTCATCTTCGCGGTGGAAAGGGCCCTGACCGACTGTGCCGACAGTATGGCCCAGAAGCAGATTGCCTGTCGGCATGACTTTGCGGCAGCGATGCTGGTGCAGGCGGTGCCCGACCAGCTGAAGGAGCTTTTCGTTAATCTGATCGCCAATGCCGTCCGCTACTCGCCGGAAAATGGGGTGATCCGGATCACTGCCGAACAGCAGGAGGCAACGGTGACCGTTGCCATTCATGATGACGGCATTGGCATTGAAGCAGCGCACCTGGAACGGGTCTTCGATGAGTTTTTCAAGGCGGATGAGTCGCGCCATGATCTTGATGCCGCCGGCCTTGGTCTGTCCATCTGCAAACGGATTGTCTTTAACCATCATGGGCGCATCTGGGCTGAGAGCCCGGGGCTGGGCCAGGGGACGATCATTCGCTTTACCCTTAATGAACAACTGAGTGCTGGCAACCGACCGGCAGACAAGGAGACCACATGTTAGATGCCAAGGTATTGCTGGTTGATGATGAGGAGATGATTCGGGAGTCGGTGGCGGTGTTCTTTCAGACAGCTGGGATCAAGATTCTGACTGCGGCCAGTGGCGAAGATTGCCTTGATCTGCTGGAGGAAGGCTTTCGGGGGGTCATCCTGATGGATGTGATGATGCCGGATATGAATGGCTGGGACACCATTCGGAGAATTGTTGCCAGCGATCTCTACGAAGGCAACATTATCGTCATGCTCACGGCCCTGGATGCACCGGACAATAAGATGGAGGGGATTCAGGAATATGTCACCGACTATTTGACCAAGCCATTTAACCCGGACGAACTGATGGAAACTCTGCAGTATTACTTCAGCCTCCTGGATGCAATCGGGCCTGGTCATGGGAAATAAAAATCTGGTCATGATCGGGGTTTCGACCGGTGGCCCGATGGCGCTCAAGCGGCTGTTTGCCGAGTTGCCCCCGTTAGACGCGGCCTTTGTGGTCGTGCTGCACATCCCTCCCGGTATGGATTACAAGATCGCCCAAGGGCTGGCTGCGATAGCGGCCATGCCGGTGACCCTGGCGGAACATGGCGAATATCTGCGTAAAGGTCATATCTACCTGGCCCCGGGTGGATTTCACCTCAAGCTGGAGGGAAATAGCCGCGTCATCCTGGCGATCGGGCCACGGGTCAACTTTGTGCAACCCTCGGTAGATGTGGCGATGCAATCGCTGTTAAAACCACTGCCGCAGGGGAAAATAGTTGGCATCATTCTGACCGGGATGGGTAAGGATGGTGCTGAAGGCATCCGGCATATTAAAGAGATTGGTGGGATCACCATTGCCCAGGATCTGGAGTCATCGGCCATCTACGGGATGCCAAAGATGGCTGCGGAAACGGGTGCGGTGGATTTCATGCTGTCGCCGCTGAAAATTGGCAAGAAACTGGTTGCTTTGCTGACTTGAAAGATGGCTTGGCAGCGCTCCAGGATGAAAAGTACAGGATAGCCAATGTCGACAAATTATTATTCTCAACTCAGACGTCGTTATGTTTACGCGGTCACGACAGTGCTGACAGTGTTGACGGCGCTGATCTCCTGGGACACTTTCCGCGAATACCAGCTGGTTCTCTCCGGGGCGGAAAAGTATGCCGCTGACCTGAACGAAGTTGTTACGCCTTGGGTGGCCAATTTCTCTACGCAGATCGGGATTACTTTCATCCTTTATATCTTTATTGTCGTGCTTTCGGCGATGTTTCTGCGTCAGCTGCGTCGTCTAGAGCTGACCACTTCACAACTTGAAGCGAAGCAGGAAGAGTTGATTGGCAAAACCGAGCAGGTCTCGGTTTCGGCTAAGGAGTGGAGCGGCACCTTTGATGCGATTGAAGATGCGGTCTGGGTGCTGGATCGGGCGCGGCAGATTGTGCATGCCAATCAGGCGAGCCAGCGACTTTTCGGTAAATCCTCGGCAGAGGTTGTCGGTTTGCATTGTTGCCAGGTGCTGTACGACAAAATTCTGCCCAGGGACGATTGCCCGTTCGAAGCGATGCTGCAGACGAGTCGGCGTGCTTCCGTACAACTGCTCAGGGATCGTCGCTGGTATGAAGTTTCAGTTGACCCTATTTTTGCTGATACCGGCGAGATTATCAAAGCGGTATTTGTCACCAAAGACATCAATGAATTGAAAAATGCCGAATTGCGTGAGCATGTCCGCTCCGAAATTCTCGAGCGCATTGCCCGGGGGGAGCCGCTACCCCAATTGCTGGCGTTTATTGTCACTATTATTGAGCGGGAACTCCACGGCGCCATCTGTTCCATCATGCTGGTTGATGAGGAGGGTAAACGGCTGCTGAACGGTGCTGCCCCCAGCCTGCCCGAAAGCTATAACCGGGCAGTCAATCGCACCCGGATCGGTGAAGGGATTGGCTCCTGCGGTACGGCCGCCTTCCGTCGGGAGCGGGTTGTGGTGGAGGATATCGACACCCATCCATTCTGGCACGGGTTTGCGCCGGCGCAAGCGGCTGGGCTTCGCTCCTGTTGGTCAGAGCCGATCATCTCCTCAGGCAATACCGTGCTCGGCACGTTTGCCATTTATCATCAGCAGCCGACCATGCCCGGAGATGAAGAGATTAATCTGATCAAGCAGGCAGCGGCCTTCGCCGGCATTGCTTTGGAGCGGAGCCAGGGTGAAATTGAACGCGCGGCGTTGGAGTTGCAACTGGGCCAATCACAAAAGATGGAAGCAGTCGGGCAACTTGCCGGTGGGGTGGCTCATGATTTCAATAATCTGCTGACCCCGATCATTGTCTATGCCGATCTGCTCAAGCGTGGGCTCACTAATGATGAAAAACTGCTGCCCAAAGTTGAAGGTATCATCAAGGCCTCACACAAGGCACGTGACCTGACCCAGCAGCTGCTCGGTTTTGGTCGCAAGCAGGTTCTCCAGATGCAGTGCCTTGATCTGAACGAGGTAATCACGTCCTTTCAGTCGATCATACGGCGCACCTTGCGCGAAAGCATCGAGATCAAACTGCAGCTTTCTGCGTACCCGGCCATTATCCATGCCGACCGCGCGAAAATCGATCAGATCATCCTTAATCTGGCGATCAACGCCCAGGATGCCATCAGCGAGACTGGTGAGGTTACGATTGAAACCGGCCAGGTGACGATAGATGATGAATACGCCCGTTTGCACCACGGCATGGAAACCGGTCGCTATATCCTGCTGGCATTCAAGGATACCGGCAGCGGCATGAGCGACGAAGTCATGCGGCATATCTTCGAGCCTTTCTTTACCACCAAACAGGTCGGTCACGGCACCGGGCTTGGCCTGGCCAACGTGTACGGTACCGTGAAACAGCATCATGGCTACATTGCTGTTCAGAGTAAGGTTGGAGCTGGTACGGTATTCAGTATTTACTTCCCGTTGGTCGATGAGCTGCCGGTGAGTTCCGGTCAGGATGCGAACATCGTTGCCATGGCTGTGGCAGGAAACGAGACGATCCTGCTGGTCGAAGATAACGATATTGTTCGGGACATGGTGGCAGACCTGCTGGAGGGGCTTGGCTACCGGGTCCATGTTGCAGATCACCCCGAAAAGGCTTTGGAGTTGGTCAGGCAACATATGGGGGAGATCGATCTGTTGA
This sequence comes from Geobacteraceae bacterium, assembly GCA_031412995.1. Classification (GTDB taxonomy): domain Bacteria; phylum Desulfobacterota; class Desulfuromonadia; order Geobacterales; family DSM-12255; genus JANOEC01. Next base: position 8,517 of record JANOEC010000160.1, on the reverse strand, counting down.
TCACTGACGTGGTGATGCCGGGCATGAACGGTTTGCAGTTGTTCGAGCAGATCAACGCCGCATGTCCCGATATTGACCGGGTGCTCTATGTGTCAGGGTACACCAATAATGCCATCGTTACCGGCGGGGTGTTGGCAGAGGGTGTCCACTTTTTACCAAAGCCCTTTACTGTGGATGCGCTCACCACGAAGGTCCGGAGTTTGCTGCAGACGACGCTGGTCTGAGAAAATTATGGCCAAGACGGCATGAAGGGTAAACGTATGGGAGTTGTTCAAGAAGATGCTGCGGCATATACCCTGCTGGTCGTCGAGGATGAGGCTGGCTTGCGCCGCAGCATCGTCGATTACTTCAGCGACAGTGGCTTTCTGGTGGCCGAGGCCGCCTCGGGCCGGGAAGGTCTGGCCCTCTTCCAGGCGGCCCCGACGGATATCCTCTTTACCGACCTAAGCATGCCTGACGGCAACGGACTGGAACTGATCACTGCGGTCCATGCGGTAGCGCCACAGACGCCGATCGTCGTGATTTCAGGTGCCGGGATGGTTGCTGATGCGGTGGTGGCCATGAAAGAGGGGGCATGTGACTACCTCTGCAAGCCGATCCGCGATCTGTCGGCCCTGGAGCATCTGGCGCGCCAGGCCATCGAACGGTTTCGCCTGCAGCAGCGGAGCAAGTCCGTCGGCGAAGATCCTTTGACCGGTCTGCCTGATCGCTCACAGCTGGATCACCTGTTTCAGGTGGTTGGTATCAGCGGCACCGGCATCACCTTGGCACTCGTTGATCTGGACAGCTTCAAGGCAATCAAGGACGCTTTTGGTCATGCCATTGCCGACCGCCTGCTGCTGGAAGTGGGGGAAAGGCTCTCGCTGCACGTGGGGCGTCAGGACGCGATCATTCATCTAGGTGGTGATGAGTTTGCCCTGCTCCTGGCAACGCCGGACCGGGCGAGTGTTGATTTGCGGATTGCTGCGGTGCAGGAGGCGGTGGCCGAGCCGTTCCGGGTTGGGCAGGACGAACTGATCGTCACGGCCAGTATCGGTGTCGCGACCTTTCCCCACGACGGCAATGCCAGCGAAGAGTTGTTGAAGCATGCCTCAACCGCGCTCTATGAGGCGAAAAAAACCGGTAAAAACAGTATGCGCCGCTACTGCAGCACCATCAGGACTAATTCCGAGCGGTTTTCGCTGCAGGCCAAGTTACGGCGGGCCTATGAGCAGCGGGAATTCTCTCTCATGTATCAGCCCCAGTATGATCTGACCACTGGCGCACTGCATGGCATTGAGGCCCTGCTGCGCTGGCAGCCAAGCCTTGGTCATCTGGTGGCACCAGCACTGTTTATTCCGTCCCTGGAAGAATCAGGGTTGATTGTCCCGGTGGGGGAATGGATCTTGCGGGCGGCCTGTACCCACTACCGGGAATGGCAGTCCCTTGGCGCTCCCCCCTGCATGTTGTCCGTGAACGTTTCGGCGGTGCAGTTTCATGCCAGCGGTTTTGTTGCCATGGTGCGTCGCGTACTGCAGGAAACCGGCATGACGCCGCAGTGCCTCTGTCTTGAATTGACCGAGAGTGTGGTTATGCGTGATGGTGAAGAGACCATCGCCACCCTGAAAGAGCTCAAGCAGATGGGTATTGCGCTTTCACTTGATGATTTCGGTACGGGCTATTCCTCACTCAGTTATCTGAGCCGCATGCCATTGGACGAGCTGAAAATAGACCGGACCTTTATCGCCTCCCTGCCGTTCAGTCTGAATAACGCCAGCATCGTCGGCACCATTATCGCCATGGCCGCCAGTCTGAACCTGCGGGTGGTAGCAGAAGGTATTGAGCTGGCCGAGCAGGTGACATTTCTGCAGGGGAAGAAATGTCAGATTGCCCAGGGTTTTTATTTCAGTTATCCGCTCACCCCAGTGGGCGTGATTGATGCCTTTGGCAAGGAGCATCAGAGTGTCACCCCATTAAAATCAAAATTTGCCCGCTGAGCAGATCCTTCCTCTTCACGAGTACTTTCCCGTGTCCAGCCCTTGCTGCCGGAAACGCCTGCCTGACCTCATTGCCAAAATAATCAAGATGTTAAAGAGTTTTGCCCTGCTGCCGATGAGGGTGTATAGTCTTTCCGGTGCGGGGGTGGCATGGCGGCAAACGGGATTTACACGATATTGCTGATTGATGACGAAGTAGAGGTGCTGGAAAGTATCGGCATGTTTCTGGAGGACTGCGGCTATCGGGTCTTGATGGCCAGCAACGGCCGTGATGGTCTGGCTGCCTTTGCGGCGCATGCCCCGGACCTGGTGTTCACTGACCTGCGGATGCCAGAGATGGACGGTCTGGCGGTCATTCGGGCAATAAAGGAACTGAGCCCGGATACCCCGGTTGCGGTTGTTTCCGGGACCGGAATTGTTGCTGATGCCATCAAAGCGGTCAAGCTGGGGGCTTGGGACTTTATCACCAAACCGATCATCGACATGGCCGAAATTGACTTGGTGGCACAGCGGGCATTGGAACACCTGGAATTGCAGCATGAGGTTGTTGCCCTGCGCGAACGAATTCTGACCACCACGTTACGCCGACCGGAAGCCTTCGCCACTATAGTCACCAATGATCCGAGCATGCACCGCATTTTTCAGTATATCGAAGCAATTGCCCCTTCAACGCAACCGGTTTTGGTCAGCGGACCTACGGGGACCGGCAAGGAGCTGGTGGCCCGGGCGATCCATACCGTTAGTGGTCGTAGTGGTGCTTTTGTCGCCGTGAATCTGGGTGGTCTGGACGACCAGATGTTTTCCGACACCCTTTTCGGGCATGTGCGCGGCGCGTTTACCGGGGCCGATCGGCTGCGGGAAGGGATGCTGGCCCAGGCAGCTGGTGGCACGCTGTTTCTGGACGAAATCGGCGAACTGGCGGAAACCTCGCAGGTGCGACTCCTGCGCCTGCTGCAGGAACAGGAATATTTTCCTCTCGGCTCCGACACCCCGCGCAAGAGTCAAGCCCGCATCGTTGCCGCCACCAACCGCGATCTGGCGGCGCGGGTGAAGGATGGCGGTTTTCGTCAGGATCTCTACTTTCGTCTCTGTACCCATCAAATCGCTATCCCTCCCCTTGCTGCCCGCCGCAGTGATCTCCCGCTTCTCCTGCAGCATTTTGTCGCTGAATCCGCGGCAATGCTCAGCAAAACGGTCTGTGACATCCACCCTGAATTGAGCCGCTACCTGGCAACTTATGAGTTTCCCGGCAATGTGCGCGAACTGAAATCGATGGTGTTTGATGCCGTTGCCCGGCATGTTCGCGGTACCCTGGGGAAAGAAAGTTTTCTCCAGGCCATGGGCAACCGTCAGCTTCCGGAGGTCTGTTCGACAGTAACTGAACTGGCCGGAATCTGGGGAGAAGAGAGTCATTTCCCAACGCTGAAGGAGGCAGAAGATCTCCTGGTTAAACGGGCGTTAGAGCTGGCTGGCGGCAATCAGGGGGTGGCAGCCCGCTATCTTGGCATTACCCGCCAGGGGTTGAATAAAATGCTGAATCGCCAGAAATTGGTAGCAGCGACAGAGAAATCTGGAGTTGATGTTTAAATGGGCAGGAAACAGACAGACGGACAAACAATTGCCGATGAGCTGCGCCGCTTGCGGTACCAGCAGCAAGCCATTATCGACAGTATTCCTGATCTGGTCTGGCACAAGGATGCGGAGAGCCGGTTCATTGCGGTGAATGCGGCGTTCTGCCAATCCTGCGGTCGGTCGCCTGCCGAGTTGGTGGGCAAATCAGATTTTGATATCTGGCCCAGGGAACTGGCAGAGCAGTACCGTCGGGATGATTTGCTGGTCATGGCGGCCAGGGAGCAGAAACAGGTTGAAGAGCCGCTGGCGGGGCCAGATGGCTGTCGCCGGTGGATCGAAACAACCAAAACACCGTTCTTTGATGAGACGGGCATGGTTGTCGGCACGGTGGGGGTGGCCAGAGATGTTGATGCCCGCAGGAAGGCTGAGCAGGCGCTGTTGGCCAGCGAGTGCAACTATCGGGAGCTGGTGGAAAGTGCCAACAGCATCATTGTCAGAATGAATGTTTCGGGCCGTATCCTGTTTTGCAATGAATTTGCCCTCCGTTTTTTCGGCTATGCGCGCGATGAAATTGTCGGTCAACTGGTTACTGATACGATTGTCCCTCATTTCGAATCAACTGGGCGCGATATGCGGGATATGGTGGCCACTATTTGTGCCGACCCCGATCGCTATACCAAGAACGAGAATGAGAATATTACCAAATCTGGTCGCCGGGTCTGGATTTCCTGGGCGAACAAGGCAATGGAAGTTGGCGAGGGGCAGGAGCCGGAAATTCTCTGTGTTGGGCAAGATATAACCGAACAGAGACAGTTGCAGGCGCTGATGCTGGAAACGGAAAAAATGGTAACCGTTGGCGGTCTGGCGGCAGGGTTGGCCCATGAATTGAATAACCCCCTTGGCGCCATTATTCAGAGTGTCCAGAACCTGCGACGTCGCCTTTCCGTGGGCTTGGCGGCAAATGAGCAGGCCGCTGCGGCAGCAGGGATCGATATTGAGCTGCTCCAGCGGTACCTTGAGTCACGGGGTATTTACGAGATGCTGGCTCACATCACCACGGCCGGTACCCGGGCAGCGGACATCATCGCCAAGATGCTTGCCTTCAGCCAGAAAAGCGTTATCGGCCGCACCAGTCTGCAGTTGCCAGACCTGATGGAACGGGCTCTTGACCTTGCCGCTTGTGATTACGAACTCAAGAAGCGCTACGATTTTCGTGGTATCTCTATCATTCGTGACTATGATTCGTCTTTCCCGTCGGTGGTGGCCAATGCCGGGGAGATTGAGCAAGTGATGTTCAATCTATTGAAAAACGCGGCCCAGGCACTGGCTGAACGCCCGCTGGGCCGTTCTCCACAGATCAAAATAAGGATTGTTGCGCAAAAAGACTATGCGATCTTTGAAGTTGCTGATAATGGTCCAGGCATCCCTGTCGCAGTCCGTGCCCATATCTTTGAACCGTTTTTTACGACCAAGCAGGTTGGCGAGGGAACCGGCCTTGGGTTATCAGTCTCCTATGCGATTGTTGTGCAACGACACCATGGTTCGATTCAGGTTGATTCCCGTGAGGGCGAAGGCGCCACATTCGTGGTACGGTTGCCGTATGAACGAAACGTTCGGGCGGAGAGAGGGCACGAGGGTGAATGAACCGCTGATTCGCGTGTTATTGGTTGATGATGAAGAACTGGTCCGGGGTGCGATGCTGGCCTGGCTGGAAGACGATCGTTTTCAGATAACAGAGGCGGATTCCGGGGCTAAAGCCCTGGAACTGTTGGCAGAGCACTGTTTTGATTGCGGTATCCTTGATCTTAACCTGAGGGACATGAGCGGGGTTGAGGTGTTGAAGTCCGCGCAGTATGCGGGCAGGAAACCATTTTGGCTGTTAATGACGGGGAATCTTGATACGGAGACCTATCAGGAGCTGAAGAAATTGGGCTTTACCGATGACGTTATTATGCGGAAGCCAATTTTCAATATGCAGCAGCTAACGACCCGATTACTCAATTCGCTGGAACGCTGCCCCGCAGTATGACCACCGTTGCTCCCCATGACCCGGAGGTTTCATCCCCCAGGTGATATGATGCTACGAGCGGCAGTCTGTCCAGAATGGCATGTACCGACCGGCGCAAATTCCCCTTCCCTTTACCATGAACAATTCTCACCTCCAGGATCCCACGGTCGAGGCATTCCGCCAGATAGGCGGGAATCAGATCGCCGATCTCCCGCGGTGCGAAGGTGTGCAGGTCCAGGGTGCCGTCGATGGGCAGGATGATGACTTCTGGCTCGCTCATGGATAAAGCCGGAAGACCTGTTCAGCGACACAGGCTGGTTTGTTACTGCCATCGATGTTGACGGTGATCTGGTAGGTGATCTGGACCCCGTCAGCAAGCTGCTCAACGGCCAGTATGATGGTGTGGGCCCGCAATCGTGCACCGCAGAGAACCGGTGCCGGGAAGCGAACTTTATTCAGGCCATAGTTAACCCGGAGCCGCATCCCCGGATAATTCTGTTCAAATTTGCCTGGCGCATTGCTTTCGGTGAGGAACGGTAACAGTGACAAGGTAAGAAAGCCGTGGGCAATGGTGGTGCCGTATGGTGACTCAATGTGTGCCCGGGCTGGATCGGTGTGAATCCACTGTTGATCACCGGTGACAGTGGCAAATTGGTCGATGCGCGCTTGATCAATGACCAGCCAGGGCCCGACATGAATTTCCTGGCCCAATTGAGGCGCAAGGAGTTCAATCAGATCGACTGTTGCCAGCATTATGACGCCCCTTTGACGGTAAACTGTTCGTCCCCGATGGACACTTGGTCGCCTGGGTATAGTTTCCGCCCACGGCGCAGCTCTACTTCGCCATTGACGCTGACTTCTCCCTCGGTGATCCTGACTTTTGCTTCGCCCCCGGTGCCGACGGCGCCGGTCATTTTCAGGAAACTATCAAGTTTGATATATTCGGTTACGATCTCCATCAAGTTCTCCTCCTGGCGGTTGTCTTTACCATGCTTTTCTGCTATGAGATATTGATTTTTATCCAAGGAGCAGACAAATGTTTACCACCAATGACTTCAAAAAAGGGCTCATCTTTCAACTGGACGGCGCCCCCTGCGTGTTAACCGATGTGACGTTTCAGTCGCCCTCGGCTCGTGGGGCCAATACCATGGTCAAGACAAAGTACCGTAACCTGCTGACCAATCAGGTGCTGGATAAGACTTTCCGCTCCGGGGATAAGGTGGAGGAAGCTGATTTCGAGCGCCACAAAGGGCAATACTTGTATGCGGATGGCGATCGCGGCGTGTTCATGGATCTGGAGACCTATGAGCAGTTTGAGCAGGATGCCGATGCCTTTGCCCTGGTGCAACCGTTTGTCCTGGAAGGGTTGGAAGTGACGCTCGGCCTGTTTCAAGGGCGGATGGTCAGTCTGGATCTGCCGATGACCGTTGAATTGGTGGTGGTTGAAACGGCACCAGTAATGAAAAACGCTACGGCGACCGCCCAGACCAAGGAAGCAATTCTGGAGACCGGTCTCAAGCTGCAGGTCCCTCCCTATCTGGAAAACGGGGAAAAAATCAAGGTAGATACCCGCGATTGCCGCTTTGTGTCGCGCGCCTGATATGTCGGCAAATATTTGGGATCAGCGCTTTGAAACCAGTGAATTTGTCTATGGCATTGAACCCAATGCCTTTCTTGCTGCTATCCTTGATGGCGAGCCAGCAGGCCGGTTGTTGTTGCCAGCAGAAGGCGAGGGGCGCAACGCCGTCTATGCCGCCCGTCGTGGCTGGCAAGTGGATGCCGTTGACTATAGCACTGCCGGGCGTGACAAGGCACTGGCCTTGGCGCGGCAGGCTGGAGTCACTATCGACTATACCCTGGCGGATTTAACACTGTGGGAGCCACCAGCCGCAACCTATGATCTGGTCGCCCTGGTTTATCTGCATCTTCCTTCGGCGCAGCGTCGTGATGTGCATCGTCGCCTGGCTGCTGCCGTCAAGCCGGGCGGTAGCTTGATTCTTGAAGCTTTTAGTCAGGCCCAGCTGGGGAACAGTTCCGGCGGCCCGCAGAATTTGGATATGCTCTATGCAGTTGACGACTTGCAGATGGATTTTGGCATGCTGAAAATCCGCTCGCTGGTAGAAACGACAGTTTCACTCGATGAAGGGGCTGGGCACCAGGGACGGGCTCAAGTGATCCGGCTGATTGCCGACGCTGCTTGATTTATGGTGTTAGAACGAAAAAAGGCGGAGCCGAATGGCTTCGCCTTTTTTCGTTCGGCAAATAATTTGGGGGTGTGGGCCATTAGCCCCACCCCCAAATTATTACGTCGGTTCTGAATATGGATTACATCTTGCTCAGCAGCGGCACAATCAGCAGTGACACAATGTTGATGATCTTGATCATCGGGTTGATTGCCGGGCCGGCGGTGTCCTTGTAGGGGTCGCCAACGGTGTCGCCGGTAACCGCAGCCTTGTGGGCTTCGCCACCCTTGCCGCCATGGTGACCGTCTTCGATATACTTCTTGGCATTATCCCAGGCGCCACCACCGGTGGTCATGGAGATAGCCACGAAGATGCCGGTAACGATGGTGCCGACGATAACGCCGCCCAGGGCCTTGGGTCCAAGAGTGAAGCCGACGATGACCGGCACCACGATCGGGATCAGGCCGGGAATGACCATTTCTTTCAGGGCGGTCTTGGTGACGATATCGACGCAGGCAGCGTAGTCAGGCTTGCCGGTGCCTTCCATGATCCCTTTGATTTCGCGGAACTGCCGACGGACTTCAACCACGACTGCTCCACCGGCTTTGCCGACTGCTTCCATGCAGAGAGCAGCGAAGTAGTAAGGCAGCATGCCGCCGATGAACAGGCCGACGATGATTTTCGGATCAGACAGGTCGAAGGTCAGGGCGCCGCTTTCGTTGGCAGCTTCGCCTCGCAGTCCTTCCAAAAAGTGTCCCGTGAAAATTGAGTTTAAGCC
>JANOEC010000159.1:0-10719 GCA_031412995.1 Geobacteraceae bacterium | reverse complement strand
TGTGATCGCTGCTGTAAGGGTTGTCTTGCCGTGGTCAACATGGCCTATCGTGCCTATGTTTAAATGCGGCTTGTTCCTTTCAAATTTTGCCTTTGCCATAATATACGTCCTCCATAATTTGCTGATATACGCCCTGAAGTTCTCTTATTCATGAAAAGTGGAGCCCACATCCGGACTCGAACCGGAGACCTCTTCCTTACCAAGGAAGTGCTCTACCTCCTGAGCTATGTGGGCACAATCTTGGTTTTATGGAGCGGGAAACGGGACTCGAACCCGCGACCCTCAGCTTGGAAGGCTGATGCTCTAGCCAACTGAGCTACTCCCGCGCATGCATAAAACGAGGCTTTGTGAAGCAATGAGTGCCCTACTTACCAGTTATCAGCTTTCGCCTCCTGGGATCATCAGCCTTTCACGACTTCTGCAGATTGTATGGTGGAGGGAGGAGGATTCGAACCTCCGAAGTCGTACGACGACAGATTTACAGTCTGTTCCCTTTGGCCGCTCGGGAATCCCTCCAAGGACATGCTTTCATAACTAAATGGAGCTGGCGATGGGACTCGAACCCGCAACCTGCTGATTACAAGTCAGCTGCTCTTCCAGTTGAGCTACGCCAGCGCGAAAAAACCTTTTACCGCAATCATGCCAAGCAGTCAAGACAATTTCACCGAACAGCGAATCTGGATATTTACAGACCCCAGAGCAAACTGTCAAGCAGTTTATTTTTTCTTTTTTTCACTTCAGGCAGATTTATCCGTGCCCGGTTCTCCGAAAAGCTCAGCAAATATCGCCTTCACCGTGGTTATCCGGTCCGCTTTCCAGGCATTGGTACCGCAGAAAACCAGGCCAGTAGTCACATCTCCCCGCTGTGCCCGATCCAGGGCCGAGACAATGCAAAACCGCTCGCCGCTTTCCTTATAGGAGCATTTTTTCAGGCAGGCATTACTGCAAATGGTCCCCAGCTCGCGATCATAACCGGCGATATCCGCCTGATTCCAGAGAATGGCTCGCCCCGGCAAGCCAGCCGGACTCATAATCAACCCGATGTCCTCTTTGCGGCAATTTATATACGCCTGTTTGAAGGCATCCTCGGCATCACACTCGGCCGTTGGCACAAAACGACTGGCCATCTGGACACCATCGGCACCGTTCGCCAGGGCATATTCCAGATCAACGCGATCCCAGATCCCGCCGGCGGCAATCACCGGAATTTCCCGACCGTACTCTTCGCGGAAGAAGGCCTTGACCCCACGTACCGTCGCGTACTGGTCATAGGAACCATTGCCGATATTTTCCAATTTTTCGCCCAAATGCCCGCCCGCGGTATCCGGGTCTTCAACCACCACCGCATCGGGCAACCGGCCAAACCCTTTTTCCCACTTCTTGGCAATCAATTGGGCCGCTTTCACTGATGACACAATCGGCACCAGCGCCACGTCAGGGGCATGGGCGGTCAACCCGGGCAGCGACAGGGGCAAACCGGCACCGCAGACAATCACCTTGGCACCCGCATCGATAGCCGCGCGTACCAGGGTTTCATAATCGGCGAGCGCCACCATGACATTGACGCCAATAATTCCGTCCGGAGCGATCTCATAGGCCTTGCGAATCTCTGCCTTGAACGCCTCGGGCTGGGCCTGCATATAGTTGTTGCCCGTAAACAAAGGACTATTCAACGCGATGCCAGGGGCAGCCACCAGACCGACGCCACCACAGAGGGCCACATGCCCGGCCAGTGATCCACCTGAGATCCTTACCCCCATCCCCCCTTGAATCAGGGGATACCGTACCGTATGTTTGCCGATTTGCAGCGTATTCATGGCGCACTCCTTTGCCTTCAGGCTTATATCCTTACCTAACATAGCAGAATGCGTCATGACGAATTGTAAACAGAATGTAAAAGGTTGGTGAATCGCTCCGAGCAGGTCGATGCTGGGCAATTAGCCGCCCCCATCAATAAAAGGGGTAAAACCTCGGCGCATGGTGTTTTCGGTAATTGTCCGGGAATTCATAAAATGCAGCAGGTAATCCGGCCCGCCAGCCTTGGTGCCGCCACCCGAAAGCCGCGCGCCACCAAACGGCTGCCGCTCAACCAAGGCACCGGTAATGCCCCGGTTGAGATACAGGTTGCCCACCCGAAACTCACGGCGGGCCTGGGCAAGATGGGCAGGATGACGGCTGAACAGACCGCCGGTCAGGGCATAAACCGTGCTGTTCGCCCAGACCAGTGCCTGAGTAAAGTCCGGCACCCGCATGATCGACAACACCGGGCCAAAGATCTCTTCCTGGGCCAGGCGATGTTCCGGGGTGATGCCGCCAAATATCGCCAGCGGAACAAAATACCCCTCGCCAGCTGGTACCGGGCTCAGATACAGCAGTTCTCCCTCCGCCCTGCCCAACTCGATATAGTGCAGCACCTTCTGCTGTGCCGCTTCGTCGGCCACAGCCCCCAGGTAGTAGGCCGGATCTTCAGCCGGGCCGATGGCAAGGGCATGGGCCATGGCGGTCAGGCGGGCAACTAATGTGTCGTACACCGCCGCCAGCACAATGACTCGTGAACAGGCTGAACACTTCTGCCCCTGAAAAGCAAAGGCCGACGCCAGAATCTGCGGGATGGCCTCATCCAGATCGGCATCATCGTCGACAATAATTGCATTTTTGCCACCCATTTCACAGATCACCCGTTTGACCTGACTCTGACCGGGATGAACGACCGCCGCCCGCGCAATGATCCGCAAACCTACCTCACGGGATCCGGTGAACGCCACCGTGCTGATGGCGGAATGATCCACCAGAAAATCTCCAATTGTCGCGCTGCGTCCCGGAAGATAATTGAACAGCCCGGCCGGGAGCCCGGCCTCAAGGAAGATCTCCACCAGCTGGTAACCGATAACTCCGGTCAACCCTGACGGTTTATAGACCACGGCATTGCCGGCAACCAAGGCCGCTGACACCATGCCCATGCTGATGGCCAGGGGGAAATTCCACGGGGCAATGACCGCAGTCACCCCGCGTGGCTCATAGCTGAGCTGATTGTCCTCTCCAGGGGCTGATCCGACCCGGACCGGCTGGTCAATCCGGCAGGCTTCCCGGGCGTAATACTCGAGGAAATCAATCGCCTCGGCGACGTCAGCGTAGGCCTGATCCCACTGTTTGCCAATCTCCAGCACCTGCCAGGCCGCCAACTCAAAGATACGACGGCGGGTGATGGCCGCAGCCCGCACCAGATACTCGGCCCGCTGGCGGCCATCGGTTGCCCGCCAGCCGAAAAATGCCGCCTGGGCAGCCGTGATTGCCAGCTCCACCTCTGTTGTTCCGGCCTGGCAGACCTGCCCCACCACTTCTGTTGGGCGGGCCGGATTACGCGACGGAACCAGATCAGCCGTCACCACCTCCCGACCATTAATATAGAGCGGGCAGGTCTTGCCCAAGGACTGCCGCACGAGGGCGAGCGCTTCGGGGAAGGCGGCCCGCGGCGCCGGGCGGGCAAAATCAATCATCGGCTCATTGCGGAACCGCCCCAGCGGTCCATCTGCCAGAGTTACCGGCAATCGCTGGTTTACCCGCTGCTGGTGGGCCAACAGTGCCGCCTCTGCCGGGTCGACCAGCAATTGGTCCCACTGCCGATCCTCGGCAAAGCTGTGGCGCAGAAACGATTCATTGGCCGTATTCTCTAATAATCGCCGCACCAGATACCCCATGCCCGGCACCATGTCGCCATAGGGACAGTAGAGCCTGACCTGCCCGGCAATCTTGCGAATACCCTGCCGCACTGGTTCGGCCATGCCGTAAAGCACCTGGAATTCATAGCGCTCCGGCGGCACCTGCAGTTCGGTCGCCAGTTCCAGCACTGCGGCAATGGTCCGGACATTGTGGGAGCCGCAGGCAAAGTGGCAGATGGCGTGATGTTCCAGAATTGTTCGCGCCTGACGCTCGAAGGCAGCATCAGTTTCAGCCTTGATCGTCCAGACCGGCACCTCCCAACCATTCTGCCGCGCCCTGACTACTTCATAATCCCAATAGGCCCCCTTAACCAGGCGAATGGCAATCTGCAGCCGGTGCTCCCTGGCCCAGGCCAGCAGATCAGCCAGATCCTGGTCCGTATCCTTGAGATAGGCCTGCAGAGCCAGCCCCAGGTGCGGGTAGTCGGGAAACTCCAGTTTCAGCCGGCGATAAACCTCAATGATGATATCCTTATAGCGGTAGGATTCCATGTCGATACAGAGGAAACCTCCCAAATCGACCACTTTATGGCAGATCCGCCGCAACCGCACCAGTATGGCGGTCACCGACCCGGCGAAGTCCTGCGGATTGGCCAGACAAAACAGCGCCGTTGGCTTGACGGCGATATTAAGTTGCGGGGCAGAGCCCCAATCCAGCTGCGGCGCACCACCAGCACCGGGCAGCGCTGACCAGCTGGCCTGTTCGATCGCCAAGGCGTCCAGCAGGGCAACATAGCCAGCCAGATACCTGTCCGCTTCGGCCTCGGAAAGCGTTGCTTCACCCAGCAGATCCACGGTCGCAGCAAAACCAGCCTGGCGCAACTGGTCGATGGTGCGAACCGCCTCAGCCGTCTGTTCCCCAATGATAAACTGTTGCGCCATTTCATGGATCTTCGCGGCAATGATCTTGTTCAGCATCTCGCCACCAAAGGAGCCGAGCATCCCGGCCATTTTGGCGCCAGACGCCATAAACGGCGGTAAATCCTGGGCAGGGCCGAAATACTCTTGGATATGTTCCGTCAGCTGTTTACCGGTCTTCAGGGTGGGAAAGACATCAACAAAGCGGAACAACTGCACCTTGAAGCGCTCGTTCCGCATGCACCAGTCAAGCATCTGCCCCATCCAGGAACTCTTATTGAACAGGGATGGCTTTTCATCGGTGATACTGGCGAAGATTTCCCGCCCGCGGGCTATGATCTTGTCGTTCAATGTTACGCTATCCATGAATTCACCCTCGCTCCTTTTTCGCTCACCTTCACCGTAACGCAATCTACGCCGCAGTCAACAACGCCTGGGGGCGATTTCCAATGAAATCGCCCCCAGATTAAGCAGTCCGAAACACTCTGCAGTTCTCATCTATTCCGGAATATTGCTCCAGCCACACTCGGCATCTTCATTCGCCTTGTTAGCAAAAATGATGCTTGCTCCCCACCAGATCCGGGAGCCACGTATGTTCTGCATGGCACCGTAGAAAAAATCACCATCGTAAGTGGTCTGGGCGATGAAGCCGGTGCCCGAATGCATTGGGCTGGTCAAAGTGAATGGCCAGGGTGGCGGGCCGACTACGCTGGACCATACTTCACTGAAATTGTAAGAGAAATCGTAGTCCGTCAGCATGAAACCCAGGCGGCGTGAAGCACTGCCAGCAGTCAATACCGTTGGTGAACTGAAGGTGAAGTTGTCGGCTGAAGCCGGAGACGTACTCCCCGTTGCGGAGGCCCGGGCAAAGATATCTTTAATGGTATGGGCATACGGACCAAAACGATCAGGAACACCGTCGCCATTACTGTCAGCCAGAGCAATGGCCTCTGGACTGCCGGCATTGTACCAAGTGCCACTGTAGCAGATCTTGTCAGTGTTATTGAAGACATCCATCGGCGTTGCTTCGGAGGGGTCGCGGTAGCCGATGGCATACACTTTCTGGGTGGCATCGGCGACGTAATAGACGTTCATTTTGACATCCGTCGCGATTACGGGAAGTGATGCGGCGGACAGGTCGAAGACCATTTCTGTGGGCACGCCCTGCGGAAGTGCGGTAATGCCGTTTTTCTCTGAGACGCGGATTATGTAGGCTGACGCATCAACCGGTTCTGTATCAACAGGAACGGACTGTAATGGGTCACTGGTGGCCAGGCGGTATTCAATGGCCAGCTCAAACCTGCCGCCAGGGACGGAAAGCCCCCGGGAATATCCGTCAGCGCACTGAGGCGCAGTTCGTTGAAGGTGGCGTCAACGGTGTTGTTCGTGGTCCTGGCAAAGACACCGCTGGCCGGGAGATTCAGATGGAAGTCGGTATTGATGCCCTGCACCGGGGTCACCGGACTGACGGCAACTGCCCCCTCTTCGTTGCCGAGCTTGCCCTTGTAGACCAGTTGCATGGTCATGTCGGCATAATTCGCCGGCAGCGTTTCGGCGGAGAAGTCAAAGGTAAGCTCCCGAGGCGTAGTCAAATCCACGTTCTGAGGGGCTGAAACCTTATAGACGTAGTCAGTCGTAACGGTCTCGTCTGTCGGGTAATGCAGCAGATATCTGGGACCGCCCAGAGGCGTTTCTGTAACGGGCTTGTAGTGAATGATCAAGGTTACCTGGCCGGCCCCCATGACTTCGTTGGGGGTGGCGTTTTGCACATTCAGTTTTATTTGGCGGAAGGTAATGCCGTTTGTGGCGGGGGTTATGGTCAGTCTGCCGCGGTGAAAATATTCCAGCATCGCCTTGGAATAGCCGACGGCCCGGGGGATGAGTTTTTTTGCATAATCTTCGAAGCAAACTTCATCCAGATCAAATGAACTGTAAAATCTCTTTCCCTCGCCAAACAAATTAAGCCAGAAACGACTCGATGCTCCGGCCCGTGCCAAATGATTTACGCCGTCATCGCCAGACTTCTTTATCCAGATCCCTTTCCGTACTTTACCGTCTTCGCCAATTACACTTTCCGTGGGGATATTATTATCGATGTAATCCTGCATATTAGTGGAATCTTTGCGTGGATAAGGGAAGTAGTGCTTATGATTCTATTGCAACCCGATGGGCAGAAAACACCGTGTCTTCGGAAAAGAAGTTGGCGTTAGTTTATTCTGAAAGCCCTTGGGTTAGTGACATCGAAGGCGCTTGAGATCGGTAGTATTCTCTAGTATCCGATAACCGGGCAATCGCGGAAGGTTCGGTTATATTCGGCGAGACTCCCTGTAGGACCGTTTCAATGGCATTTGCCATGGGGTCCTGAAGATCGACTTGAGGGGCAGGGATCGGGTAGAGGTCGCTCTTATCGAGGATATTTTGGCGGATTATTTTATCGTTATTTTTCTTTGCCCAGGTTTCGAGACCATTGATCACACTTGCGCCATCATAGATGTGGGTATCGTTGCGGACATGGTTGGGCTGGGACATGTCCTGCAGCAGATGCATCAGGTAACCGAGCCCCATCAGATAGTCGGCCTGGAACTTATCCCGCGCAGCAGCATCAGATGCAGTTAAATAGTTATAGTAGTGCACCAGCACCATTTGCCACGACCAGTCCCGCCACCCTTTGCTCAGCTGATAACTGCCGTCCTGTGCCCAGCGGATGGCCGAAATGCCTTTTTTCAGGTCAGTCAACCCTGCCTCAGCAAAGGGCCGGTTTGGCGCATGGAAATGATTGAGCGAACGGGCTTTCCCACTCAAAAAGCCACTAATTAGATCGCCAGGAGGAGTGCCGGCATCTTCTAGCCTGGAACCATTCATAATCCATTGACGAGCTCTTAGTCCTTTTACAGATAAATCCATAAAGTTAGGGTCTATGGCATTAAAATAGGTTTCTGCAGCGTATTTTGTAATTGTAGGGTGCGTTTCTTCATCGTTCCAGGCAAATGCCTGTACTGTCACAAGTGATAACAACAGGATGCCAATAGCAATTCGCATATCTCTAGTCCTCTGGCATTATCGTATTAGCAGGCCAGCCCCTTTCTCTCGATTCCTTGTTCTGCTCTTTAATCAATTTCTGCATCAGTTTTCTGTCTTCTATTAAAGTAGGTAACTCCATAGATTTTTTTTGCCGTTCTTCCATTGTTAGTCGTTTCAATCTAAATATTGCCTTGTCCCCCTGCCAGGAAATTTCCTTATCAGGCCAATTCCCCTTGAGCCCTTCCCAGCTCCCAGGGGGCAGCTGATTATACCCTGCCTTGAAGATAGTGATCGACATCTCCTCCACCATAGTCATCACCATCACTCCAAGGCCAGGAATACTGAATTCACCGTTCTTGTCGGTCAGCACCTCGCGACTGTCATAATAGGTATGCCATGCACCGCCGGGGCTAAGATGGGCTTTGCTCCAATAGCCTAACACCACGGCCCCCTCGATTGGCTGCCCGGTATTAAAATCGACTACCTTCCCTTCGTAGGGGCCGTCAATCCTGAGGTAGCTCACGCAACCGGTGAGCACTAACAAAGAACCGATTATTGCCAGTCGGCTCAAAATCTTTGTGGCGGGAACTTTCCAGCTCAGAATTTTCGCAGCTTCCATATTCCATTCTCCTTGACGAAGTAAACAACATATTCAACGAGTTCCTGCTGTCCCATAACCTGCTCTTGGCGCTCCATGCGGAATTTCGCACGCTGGTCAGCTGAATAGACTAATTCAAGCGGCCCAAGGTAATTGTTCAACAATGGGAGCGACGCGCCTGCGGCAATAAATGCCTCACGAAAGTCTTCTTTGAATGGCAGAGCTAAGTACTGTATTGCTCCGTCCACATCTATCGAAGATATTTCAGTCTTCATTCCCTCCCACTTTCCTTGCAGCAGAGTTTCAAGTTGTGACCGGGGGATCACCGTAATCACCACTGAATCGTTATAGGTCTGCCCATCCGGCCCAACCGCACTGACGGTAATGGTATAAACACCCTCAACGGTGAACTTGGCGGTAAATTCGGCAAGGGTTGCTCCGGGTAAAGTTTCAACCGCTACTGGTCCAGCAATATTTACCGACAAATTGCTAATGCTAAAGCTGCTGTCCAGCCTAAAGGAAACATCCAGCGGCCCGGTGCCGGAATCGATGTTGGGGATGATGCGGAGGTAGTGTCCGACCTCGGCGGTAACACTTTTCGTTGTCGTGCTGGCCAACCCATTGGCATCGGTGGCCTTGATTTCAATGGCGTTCGATCCTTCCTGCAGGGACACGTTGTTGACGACAAATCGGCTGCCAATAATGGTGGCCGGTATGCCGTTGACCGTGACACCGGTTTCGGCGCCGGTGGTGTTGATGACCGTGCCGGTCACTTGCACGCTTGGGCCGGTGACCGTGACTCCGTCTGCCGGTGAATCGATGTTCATGGTCAGGCTTGGCGCTACTCCATTCACCCCACCAATCCCCCGGGTCAATTCGGCAAACTTGCCGGCCCAGGCGCTACGCAGGGTTTCAATGGCGAGCAGGGCATTGCCAACCGGCACACCTGGCCGGGTCAACACCGCGAAACCAACATTGAACCTCTTGGGTGAAGTCGCAGCAGGCGGGATACGTGCCCCTTCGGCGGCGATAATATTGTCAATAGTAACGGTTTTTGCCGTGCCGGCAATGGTGACGCCGGGCTGCGGCAATTTTGTCTTGTCGATGGTCCCGTTCTCGATGAGCAGCATTGGCGGCACCTGACTCTTATCGATCATCCCCATCAGGTACAGGTCCAGCGGGCTGAAACTGCTCTTGACGGCCGTGGCCGTAAAGCTGCCGTTGCCGTTATCCTGCCAGCCGCTGCCGTACATGAGCGACCCCTTACAGTCCAGCAGATAGCTCCAGTGGGCGCTGTCCTTGCCGAGCAGTCCGGTATTGAAGGTGCCATCCGGGTTTTTGAAGCGGACATAGGTTCCGAAGCGGTGCATCAGTTCGTGATTGAGAGTGGTAACGGTTTCGTCCAGTCGTGGGCCGTAAGGATTGCTTGCCAGGGTCGTTACATCCCCCAGGTCAATGGTCACCTGCAACTTGCCGGCACTGCCGAACAGCGCGGAATAATCGAACAGTGGGCGGTTGATCCCCTGGGTATCGTTCTTGACTTCGAGATAAAACCCCTGAGCCCCGGGTTCCGGCATGGCGTAACCGAACGTGGAGAGAATGACGAGAAAATTAATGCTGTCACCGCGCACACACCGCGTCAACGCGCTGGCTGAGCCGTCAAGGATGTGCGCCTCACCAAAAGCAAAATTGAATATTCTGGGAACTTGTACAAACCCACTGCCGCCATTGACGTAATCTTTCGTCGAGGTCCAGTAATCACCAACTTGGGTAGTTGGAAAAACGATTGGATCTACAGCTGGATTACTTTGTCCATAATGAATAATGCTGCTGAGTTCAACAAAGCTGGGGAGTCGCCACCCGGAGTAACCGTCCAGGCTGAGATTCCGGCAATAGGTATCCGCATCAAGCCAGTTGTTGAGAACAGAACTGGACTGCCGCTCCCACATCAGCTACGTGTTCATATCCGTGACAATGGCAGGACTATTGGTCGCGAATCGCATGGGATTAACGGGTGTCGCCTCAACACCGGTATCTGGCAGAAAATAACCGCTGAAAGCTTCTGCGGTACCGCTTGTGCCAAGCTTAACCGCCGGATAGTACACATCGTCAGAAGGGATAATGATTTCGCCAAGGGGCGTACCTACCTCTGTGGGTGAATATTGCACCTTCAGGGTACACATTGCAGACGGTGCAAGTGTCTTCCCTGAACATCCGTCAGTTGTGACCCAATAGGGGTTCGTTGGTCGATTGATCGTGCCGATTACCAGCGGCGCTCCACTCACATTTGTCACCGATACCGATAATGTCGCTGTATTCCCTATAGAAACCCACCCGAAATCCAGGCTCAGCGGTGCAACAGATATCCGGCTGGGAATAGCGTAGGACTCCCCGTGTTCAAACCATAAACAGTGTATTTCCCTAGGGGGTCTGTGATCGCAACATGAGCCGGGTCACCATCGCTAACTGTCACCCTTACCCCGGCAAGAGGGGCGCCGGTTGACTGGTCGCTTATCACCCCCG
>JANOEC010000158.1:0-2311 GCA_031412995.1 Geobacteraceae bacterium | reverse complement strand
CGACGAAGACGCAAACGCAGATTCTGAAGGCGTTTGGCTATGCAGTGAAGACTGGTGGGGTCTTACAAAAGTCAGCTTGATAACATTCTGTTATTATTTAGCTTATAGCCGTTTTTACAGCGCTTACCCTTAAACTCCTGTAAAACCCGCCCGGTCAGCCTCATAGCCGTTGTGCGGAAATAAAAATGAGACCAGGATCTAAACTGTGAAAAAGAAGATTGCGGCGATGATCTTTGGGGGCATATGGCTTCTTGTCGGCGGTATGTTCCTGCTGGAGTACGCTCAGAGTGGATATATAACTCTAAAAGGTAACACGGTCGTCAGTGGCAAACTGGCATTGATTACATCATTGTGTCTGCTGATTTTCGGCATGGTGTTTTCTTTGGTCACGCTGCTGGGTAAGAAGTCGGATCATGGAGAAAAAGCAAAAGCTGATACAAGCGATGAAAGCAATGAGTAGACCAGACTAATGACCCATCACATCCCAAGTTCACTGATTAATTCACGAATGCTGCGGTATCAGCCTAATCTCCAGCTTGCAGTTAACAGCGGCAGCGTACTTGCGGAGCATCTCCAGAGACGGAGAATGACGGTGAGAGCCGAGTGAAGCTTCTACTCTTGCCAATGAGGGCTGAGAAACACCCATTTTGGCCGCCACTTGCTCCTGGGTCATCCCTGCCTGTCGACGTGCCGAAAGCAGGGCATCCAGAGCGGCAAATTCATCATCCAACGCTTCCCATGCCTTCTTGAAACTGGGATCGTGCAGGTCTTTCTCCAATTTTTTCTTTGGGTCGTACGCAACTGGTTTATAGCTCATTATTAATTACCTCCTTCTGCCGAGTGAGCGCTATATCTAGTTCCCGTTTTGGTGTCTTATCCGTCTTTTTTATGAAACTGTGGAGAATTATGATCTTTCGTCCGACCATGGTGCAGAAAAATACTCTCCCAATTCCTTCTTCTGCCTTGGCACGAATCTCAAAAAGGCCGGTACCAAGCGCACGCGTATGAGGCATTCCCAAGTTTGGACCGTATTCCTCCATGCGTACGGTCAATGCTCGAAATCGAGCACGCAAGCCAACAGGCCAAGCATCAAGCTCAGCCTCGACAGCTTCATTGTAATATGAAAGGCTGTAAACCATGGCTCAAATATACCACGCATGTTATAAAAGTAAAGAAATATAAAAGCATGCCACCGGTGTTCTGATTTTGGTTTTCTTCCGTCTTCTTGAATTTGTGTGTTCTTCTGCTTTCCCGTTTCCTTCCCACCCAGTTTGATTTCAATTTGTTCTTCTTCCGTCTTTGCGTCCTTTAATTCTCCTCTTCCCTGATTACAACATAAAACCGAAGAGTTACCCGGAGGATACGGGTGATGAAATGCAATAGAAGTCGGCGCTGCCGGTGCTGTAAACGATGACTCAAATCACCATTCAATCGATGAGAGCCAATTAGAAAGCTGGCAAAACAAATGGGAAATTCTTGGTATCTTTTGACATGCAACTTACTTTACATCGGAAAACGGTCTTGACAGTACATACAATTGTGCATACAATGAAACTATGAAAATCACCTGGGATTCAAAAAAAGCAACATTAAACTCGAAGAACCACGACTAAAGTGACCTTCGAGGAAGCCCAGCACGTTTTGCTTGACTCTTTTGCGTTGACGCGAGAGGACAGTGATGCAGAAGACGAACAAAGATTCATCACATTGGGAATGGGTGGTAAGGGACGGATTCTGATGGTTGTCTACACTTACAGGGATGAAACAGTCCGGCTCATATCTTCTTGGAAAGCAAATGAGCCGCAACGGAGGCGCTATGAAAACCAGTTCTGACAAAATGTATGAAAAATACAAAGACTTCGATTTTTCAGATGCAAAATCGGTGAGTGAGACCCCTCATATTGCAAAGCTACAAGCAGAAACCGGAGGAAAGTCACGCATTACCATGCGAGTGGACAACGACGTGTTAGCAACCTTCAAAGTACGAGCGGAGATGGTCGGAGGTAATTATCAGACTCTTATGAATGAGGCATTAAAACAGTTCAGTCAAGGATTGAAACTTACCGACATCGTTCGTGAAGCTATCCATGAAACCCTTGAAACCTGCCTAACTACAAGGTCAAGCAGTCGCACCAAAAAAGTACGCGTCGGCTAGAATTCCTGCCTCAGAGCAGCGTTGTCCGGTTAGTTTTTTGCACGGCGCCCTTTTTTATTTAAGTGCTTGGTTTTATGTGGTCTTGCTCTGGCACTGGCCCTTGTTTTCTGGTTTTGGATTTCGGCGGCTGCCTCATTTGCAATCTGGTGGCGCAGC
>JANOEC010000157.1:0-12065 GCA_031412995.1 Geobacteraceae bacterium | reverse complement strand
CACCTCGATGTCACCAATGGCAACATGGCCACCCTGCGCAGGGATTTCGACGATCTGCGCCTCGGGCACCCCCGCGGCGCGTGCGAAGGACGCCGTCGAACGCGAGCCCACGATCTTCGCGCCCGTCAGCCGCGCGAGCGTGGGTAACCACTCCAACAGATTTTGGACCCATCTGCGACAGTTTGAGCCAGAAACCGAATCGATGCATGGCCAGATGAGGGATGCTTGGAAGCGTATTCCGACTTGGGCGCATCCTATCGTAGCGGACAAAAACAAGGATGCTGATTTCTAACCATATTTTTATCTTCCTTCACTTGTCATGGCCAAAGAAGAAATGAATGGCAAATCTACCCGGACCGCAACCAGACATCAAATTTTGCCCAAAATGTAAGGGTGACATTGATAATGTGCCGCGCAGCAAGATGAGGTCAAGAGGATATACAAGAAGAAATGGCACCGTTTCCGAGCATACGCATAGCTATGATTGCAAATCGTGCGGTACGAGGTTTGAGATAAATCAAGACAGATAATTATATTCATAAAATCTGTGTGCTCTCCTGAACACGATACCCGCAATTGACTTGGGACAACATGTTCTGTTTATGACCAATGATCCCAACAGGTACATCGACAAGCTTTTCACCAGGGGATAATGAAATGAATCAACTTAAAATCAGTCTCAAAAACTGTTACGGCATCCAGTCTTTGGATCATGAATTCGATTTCAATATTGGTCCGAATCCTGCCCAACCAAAAGCCAAGGCCTATGCCATCTACGCACCCAATGGACTGATGAAGTCTTCATTTGCCAAGACCTTTGATGCCATTTCTAAAGGCGAAACTCCAAGAGAAGAGCGGTATAACCGCCCCTCAACATATGTGATCGAAGCAGACGGGATCGCAATCCCAAGGGATGCAATACATGTTCTCAAGGCAGAAATCGACATTAGCGCCGACAGCCCTGCTATCACGGATATTCTTGTTAACCCTCAGAACAAGGCCAGATACGATGAGCTGCTTGTTAGCCTAGATAAACTGAAAAATAAACTGAACAACGCCCTTCAAAAGGCATCAAAAGTCAAAAAAGGGGATATCGAACAAACGATCCTTGATGATTGGGGTGAAAAGGATTTCACAGCTTGCATAGGCAATATCCTGGGAATGGCAATTGAATACGATTTGAGCCCTTATGAATATTTGACTATTTTTGATCCCAAAGCTGCCGAAATTCTGAAGAGCGAGGAGTTTATAGCCAAGGCAAGCGAGTTCAACGAACGCTATCAGACGCTATTTGATCAGGTTGGAACGATATATCAGAAGGGGGTATTCAATCCGACAAAAGCCGAAGCATCCTTCTCGACTCTGGACAAGCAAGGTTTCTTTGCGGGTGGCCACCGCGTTCATTTGAGAGGTGAAGCTACATCAATTGATAAAACAGAACTAGATCAAAAACTGCAAGAGATCCACGCCAGTATTGACAATGACGAGGCGTTAAAAAAACTCCGTATCAATCTTGCCAAAAATGCGCAGACTCAGGCATTGACAGACTTGATAGAGCACCTTTCTTCGACTCAAGTCGAGTTTTTCCTTGAAAAAATTAAGCCAGACAACCAAGCCCAATTTCGCAAGGACCTTTGGATTTACTATGTACAGAACAGCATGGATGCAGCGACATATCTGGAGTCATATACCGCAAGCGAAGACGAAATCAAACTCATTGAAGCCGCTGCAGCACAGTCCGTTCCAAGGTGGGCAGAGGCCGTTGGACTTTTCAACGACCGTTTCGTTGAAATGCCATTCACTCTTTCTGTGTCCAATCAGACTCAAGCTGCACTTGGCAAGGAGAACGCCAGACTGAAATTCACTTTCAAAGATGGAACTGACACAGTGGAGTGGTCACGCGCTGAAATCAGAACTTTAAGCCAGGGCGAGAAAAGAGCCCTTTACCTTCTTAACTTTATTTTTGAAGTCGAAGCTTACAAACTTACTAACCAGGAAACACTTTTCATCATTGATGATGTTGCCGATTCCTTCGACTACAAGAACAAGCATGCCATTGTTCAATATCTGGAAGATTTAAGAAAAGTCGAAAATTTTCATCAGATTATCCTGACTCATAATTTTGATTTTTTCCGAACGATTGCCAATAACTTCGTCCATCGCGAAAGATGTCTTATGGCAAATCGCGGAAACAACTCCATCACCCTCACCAAAGCTGAGGGGGTTAAAAACTACTTCATCGGAAAATGGAAAAATAACGTGGTGAACAACGACTGCATTCTTTGCGCAACCATTCCTTTTACGAGAAATCTGATCGAATACACTAAAGGCGAGCAAGATATTGATTACTTGAAACTTACAAGTCTTTTGCACTGGAAGGACGACACCGATCAAATAACCGTAGGGAACTATTTTGATATTTACAATCGGCTATTTGGCACAATGCACGACACTAATAACGCGCAGCCGATAATAACTCTTCTCTTCGCCAAGGCCGAGGAAATCTGTGCTCGGGAGACCCATGATGGTTTGAATCTGGAGGACAAGGTTTTGCTGTCTATAGCAATACGTTTGCAAGCCGAAATACTTGCAATCAACAAGCTTCGAGCGCTGAAAAATGATGAGAACTATTGGTGCCAATCCAAAAATCAGTTCGGCTCCCTCATGAAGGAGTATGCATCCTTAGCCCCATCGACACCAGAGCTGCGCACATTGGAGAAGGTTAGCATTACTGTCAGCTCAAATATCCACCTCAATTCATTTATGTACGAGCCCATTCTAGATTTGACTGTTGAGCATCTTGTTAATCTATACCAAGAAGTGCGCGACCGCATGTAATGAGGAGTGATGGCAGCTTATGAATATTCTCCACACATCTGACTGGCACATAGGGCGGACTCTGTACGGCAGAAAGCGTTACGAGGAATTCGATGATTTTTTAACCTGGTTGGCGGAAACGATTCAACAGGAGCAGGTTGATGCCCTGCTGGTTGCAGGCGATGTATTCGACACTAGCGCTCCAAGCAATCGGGCTCTCCACAGTATCAAGGTCGGTTCTTAACGGCTCTTGTGGACAACTCTGCTACATGGCTGCCAATCTTATCTCCAGTAGTGATTCTCCCTGCACACGCTCAACTGTTACCGACTGTCGCTCAGGATAGCAACTATACGTCAGGTAACAATGATTCCTGGGGTTGCTGAGAATGGAGGGAGTAAACGACGCCAGGTTGGTGCCTTTGCATCGTGCCGAAGGTGCCAATAATCCTGGATGCCCCTCGCTATGCAGTCGCTCGCCAATTTGGTGGGTAAAACTGTAATCCTGTGCAATCAATCCGGGGAAGTGTTTCTCTTTCCCGCGCAAATCAATCAGCACTGCCCGACCATGGACGAGATAAACGGCACGTTCCCGGATGATGGGGCCTTTGGTCCCTTCGACCCGTAGTTCTTCCCGTATCATATGGTGTGCCGTTTCATGGATCGTGGTTTCCAGTTCCAGTGAACCGTACCAGACGCCAAAAGCTCCATTCCCATACCGGCTGCACAGATAGGGATCGGTCTCAAAGGGGTAACCGATTGCAGTTGTATAATGAAAACCCCGCTTGATGAGTCCGGTCGGGATTTCGGTCTTTACCCGCATCTCTGCTGTAATGGCCACTTCGCTCGAATATTCGTCACCGTCAGTCAAATCTGAAAACAGATCGACCGACTCGCGCAAGGATACAATGTTGCGAAACAGGTCATCGTTGAAATCGCAGGTTTTGTCGAACAAGCTTGGCATGAATCAGCGCCCACGGTAGAAATCAAGATAGCGGGCCACCTTGGCAATGCCGATGATTCCCTGTTCCTTCATGACGGCAAGCGGAGTAAGATTGTCAAAAGCCGTGTTCCGCCGGGAAACCCAGGAATAGCGGATATCTTCATTCTGCGGGTAGAGAAGCCGTAAAGCCTTGTGTATAGCCAGAAGCCAGCCGACACGGTCCAGAATGTCGCGGGTGCCTGGCAGCGCTTCGCCCTTGCCGTATTTTGCCAGCATGGCCCGGCTCTTGGGGCTCAGGCCCAACAGATCGAGCTGATCGGCGGTCGAAAGATCCCACAGGTGGAATAATTTGATGACCATCTTCGACAGAGCGCTTCGCGAATCGTCGGAAGAGAGGTCAATGTCAGCTGTTTTTGCATGCGCAAGTGCCATCGTGTAATCCCTCTTTCATAGTTTCATAATATACATAAATTGTTTACTTGGCAACCGCAAAGGTGAAAATATTCTATCTAAAATTGGCTGGATGTTTATAGCTAACAGGGGTTTCTTCCTGGCATATGCTAAGCAACAACATAGTATGTCTAAAATTAATGGACATACTATGCTGTTAAATGCTAAATTATCTCCATCGTACAGGAGATGGTGATTATGACGAATGCACTATTGCTCAAGAGCATTCCCTACGAGGAGTTTGACTACCAGACTCTGCTGGACGCCGTTCATGGGTACGCCCAGCCACGGATGAAAATATCCGGTATGTTGGCCAAAGGGGATATAGTCCGCGTCAAGAAGGGACTCTATATCCTCGGTGAGACTCTGCGGCGACGGCCATTTTGTCGCGAACTGCTTGCCAATCTCATCTATGGTCCGTCCTATGTTTCCCTCGAATATGCGCTGCACTATCATGGCCTGACACCTGAACGGGTTGAGACGGTAACTTCGGTAACCTGTGGCCGCTCCCGGACTTTCGATTCGCCGGTCGGTACTTTTTCGTATCGAATGATCCCGATGGAAGCATTCCGTACCGGTATGGACCAGGTTGAACTGGATGATGGCCGTTCTTTTCTGATCGCCATTCCGGAAAAGGCTCTGGCAGACCGGATCGTTGCCGACCGGGGCGCCGGCATTTCAACGCAGAAGGAGTTGCATGAATATCTGCTGGCTGATCTACGCATCGACCCTGCAAATCTCCGCGGACTCGATCCGGCCCGACTTGCGGAAATCGCCAGGCACTACAGATCTCGCAGAGTGAAGCTGCTGGCCGATCTGATTACCCGTCTGAGTAAAGGAGCACGATAATGCATGAGGCGGTGACCCGCATGCTTGCCAAATATGAACCGAAGAGCGTTGACGATTCAGTCAGAGCACTACGGGAGATTATTCAGGAAGTGGCGCTGCTCGGACTCTGGCGGGCCAAGTTTTTTGAGCACGCCGCATTCTACGGCGGTACGGCTCTGCGCATCCTGTACGGACTCGACCGGTTTTCAGAGGATCTGGATTTCTCGCTCCTGACGCCATCCCCCGATTTTAATCTAGCTCGGTACACGGCATCACTTGAGGAGGAACTGCAGGCATTCGGTTTCAATGTCCGGGTGGAGATGGTCGACAAGGCGGTGGAATCGGCGGTGCAGTCTGCCTTCCTTAAGGCGAACACCCGTAATGAACTCCTGGTCATTGAGGCCGGTGAGGAACTTGCCGGTCAGGTTGCAGCCGGCCAGGTGCTGAAGGTGAAGATCGAGGTGGACACGGACCCACCGCCCGGTTTTAACACCTCGACCCGCTACCTGCTGCAACCAATCCCGTTTGCCGTCAGGAGCTATACACTCCCGGATCTCTTTGCCGGCAAGATGCATGCGATCCTCTTCCGCAAGTGGAAGAACCGGGTCAAGGGTCGCGATTGGTATGATTTGGTCTGGTATGCCGCCAACCATCCGCATCTGAACTTAGCTCATCTTGAACAGCGGATGCGACAGACCGGCCACTGGAGCGGGGAACAGCCTCTTTCACCTGCAGTGTTTACCGATTTGCTGTTTGACGCAATCGACCGGCTCGATGTGAACCAGGCTCGTAAAGACGTGGCGCCATTCGTCAAGGATCAACAGATGCTCGCGCTCTGGTCGCACGACTTCTTTCGCGATGTGGCGAGCCGAATTCGCGTTGAAGGATAATCCTTACATCAGGAAAACACTATTGTTGGAAAAGGTGCTGACTGCCAACATCCTCTCTGAGAAGTAATTCACCCAGGGTTTTCTTCAACATGGGGCACCGGATGGGGGAGGTCGTGCACTAGACTTCATTTTTAAGAGGCAAAAAAAATGAGCGCTGAAATTACCTTTAAATGGGAATTTACCGCCCGCTTCCGGAGAGGTTGCTTCGGATGGCGATCTGAGCCGGCAATTACACGAATCAAAGAAGCAGTGGCGGAAATCAGCAAGGTTGCGCGTAAGGATCAAATCCTGGGGGGTAAGGGCGCGGTATTGTTTCTGGAGAAACTTTCTCCAGCTCTGGAACATGTAGACAGTTCTTCGGGAGCAATCGGCACGGCGGTCAACAATGCTATTGAAAAACTGACGCCAATTATAGCCAAAGCGCCGGCGGATGAAACGCTGCGCCACCTATGGCTGGAACGCCTCTGGGTGGCTGTCCAGGCATGATATCCCCTATATCGAACAACTGACCGACCAATGGGGAGACCTCTGCGGCACGTCCGGGACTGCTTCAGTCTGGGCGGATCAACTGATCGGTACAGTGCGTATGGCCTGGAGCAGTGAGCGGGGGCTGAGCGGCTATTTCAATGGGACCTCAGCCTGTCTCAGCGCCTTGTTCAAGGCCGGGAGAAATGGAGAGCTCCTGGAGCTGCTTAATCTGATGCCGTACAAAGTGTGGCATTACCGGCAATGGGGGGTGAAGGCGCTATCTTCCATGGGGAAAAAAGATGAAGCGCTGCAGTACGCGGAAGATTCTCGCGGGAAAAACGAGAGTCCCTTTGAAATAGCCAGGGCCTGCGAGGAAATCCTGCTTTCGCACGGTTCGGTTGAAGAAGCATACCGGAGCTACGCCATCGAAGCCAACCGGAAGACCACCCATCTGGCAACTTTTCGGGCGATTGCTCAAAAATATCCGAAGATGAACTCAAGGGATATTCTAAGCGATCTTGCAGCAAGCTCACCTGGAGAGGAAGGGAAATGGTTTGCTGCGGCAAAATCAGCCGGGCTCTATCTGGAAGCGCTCGAACTGGCAAACAGGTCTCCCTGCGATCCCAAAACCCTCACCAGGGCTGCCAGGGATATGGCAGAGACCGAGCCTCTTTTTGCCGTTGAGGCCGGCATGACTGCTCTTAAATGGCTGGTTGCAGGGTATGGTTATGATGTGACGAGTGAGGATGTAATGTCGGCATATGCAAATACCATGAAAGCAGCAGAAGCTGCCCAGCGACAGCCTGAAACCTTCGAACGCATCCGTACGCTGGTTGCTGGGGAGGTTTATGGTGAACGTTTTGTTGCAAAGATTCTAGGGCTGACACTCGGGTTGAACCAACGGGGGTGAATCCTTCACCATTCTGATGTTACAAGGTAATTACTCTTGATGTTGGCCATGTCAGCCAGTATCTTTACCTGCAGACTCAGACTGACACCAACCTCTTGTATGTTGCAACGGCGGATTAGGTCTTGAAAAGGGGGGCGGCTTTGCCCTTGGCAACAAGTTGAATTGAAATACGTTTTAGCAAAGGAACCATATGAGAACAGCACTACTGCTTATCGATATCCAGAACGATTACTTCCCGGGCGGCAAGATGGAGCTGGAAGGAAGTATCCAGGCATCTTCAGCCGCGGCAAGATTACTCGCCGCATTCCGGAAGCAGTCCTGGCCAGTGATCCATATTCAGCACATCTCAGCTCAACCCAATGCCACCTTTTTTATGCCCGACACACCTGGAGCTGAAATCCATCAAGCGGTCAAACCGTTACCATTGGAGCTGGTCATCACCAAGCACTTTCCGAGCTGCTTCCGCGATACTGACCTCTTGGAGCGACTCAAGGCTGAAAACATTGGCAGTCTGCTCATCTGCGGCATGATGAGCCAGATGTGCGTTGACACCACCGTGCGGGCCGCCTTCGATCTTGGCTTTACCTGCATTGTGACCCATGACGCCTGTGCTGCCAGGGAGCTCGCCTTTAATGGAATTACGGTTTCGGCTGCTCAGGTGCATGCCGCCTACATGGCCGCTCTCGGAGCAGTCTTCGCTCAGGTGAAGGGTGTGGACGAGATCATGGCGAACATCTTCGCCACGGAGTGAGGCAGCAGATTCATGGCAATATACCATTAGTGGGTGTAAAGGGGCTTTGATCGTATGAAAGTACTGGTTGATTTATGCATCGTCCCGATAGGTGTCGGGGTCTATCTTTCCTCTTACATCGCAGCGTGTGAAAAGGTGCTGACCGAGGCCGGCTTAAAAACCTCATTGCACTCTTACGGCACGAATATCGAGGGGGAGTGGGATGACGTCTTTGCAGCGATAAAGCGCTGCCATGAAGCAGTTCACGAGATGGGGGCGCCGCGGATCACCACGACCATCAAACTTGGCACCCGGACGGACCGAGTACAAAGTATGGAAGACAAGGTGCGAAGCGTTCAAGAGAAGCTCTGAGGGTAGTTCTGTGCGTCGAATTTATCGCTACCATCCATTTGATCCCCCTGTCATCCACTCTTTACAATTACTATATCCGGGTAGTTTGTCTTGAAAAGAGGGGCTGCGTTGTTCTTGGTGGCACCAAAGATTGATAGATCCGTTGGAAGCAGGTGATGGGGAAGGGGAGGTACTCGTGAGAAAGATGAATGAACTGTAAGCTGAGACCGCCATCTCGCAACTGCACTCCACCGGTAATTATCAGGTGCTGCGACGGCTCAACTTGGACCGGGATCCGCGGTTTACCAACAGAACCACGTCTGTTTATGAACCACCATCACCGATCGTATCCTTGCCGCAATGCAACCCGGCTTTGATTATTTCCGCTCAGAGATCACCGCTGCCAGTGGATTATCAGATACAGAATGGACCGGGGCTATCCGGAAACTCAAAGACGAAGGCAGGGTGAAGCAGTCAGGTGAGCGCCGCGGAGCGAAGTACTCAAAAGCATGAAACATCTCCACAAATGCTTTATGGCTGATTCTTCAACTTTCATCAATGCAGATCGTTCTCTTCAGGGAACATCCTCCTTGTTTTATCCAGAGAGTTAGCAATGGATAATAAGCTGAACTCAATAGGGCGTCTGGCTCGTTGGTATGACAAGAAACCTGTCATTCGCGCACTTCTCCAGCTAATACCTGGATGGGGAACAGCTGACACTCTTCTAAAGCATCGAGCCGATGAACTCAAAGCAGATCAGCAATCAACAATAGAAAAATTTCTTAACTTGCGTTTATTGATGCAGGCACCAGCCCAGAAACTCATTACTCGCGCAAAGGAACGATGGAACTATCCTGAAGTTGCATACCCTGTCCGTACAGAAATTAATGAACCCAATCGGCAGGCATCTGATTCATTCCGACAAATAGACACAAATGAACTCATCTCTTTATTAATGGAAGGTACCAACCTAATCATGGTTGGTGAAGCGGGTGCAGGCAAAACCACAATACTTATATCTTTATGTGAAAATCTGCTGAAAGAGCCTGACTCGCCGTTTCCAATATTTATAGATGCGGCAACGTGGGGCTATTCCAACAAGACTCTTCTCGAATACATTGCAAGCTTATCCGCGTTCGCAGACGCAGGCATTCACGTAGAAGAGTTGTCACGTTTGAACGAAGCAGGGAAACTACTCATTGTGGTCAATGGGTGGAACGAAATAAGTGCAAACGCTCAAACTTGTGCACGCGAGAAATTACAGCAATATTTCGCAGGATCCTCTACCCCCAGAATTATCGTAACGACACGTGTGGCCAATGATTCCCTTGAGATTCCAAACGTTAAAAAGGTGATTGTGCGAGGGTTTACTTGGGAAGAGCAACAATCATTTATCCGCCAGTCACTTCCTGAAGAAATCGCTAAAACCTTATTATCCCTCCTGCTGACTAATTTTAAATTGCGTTCTGTTACAAAAAACCCTTTTGTTTTGAATGGCGTGGTTTCACTCCATAAGCACGGTTTGGCCATTGCTGATAACTTATTTGACCTATTTGAATCGATAGTCTGCAGTTATGAAACCGAAGGAACAAGAGCATCTGCGTTGAAAGACCTCCCTCTTCGAGGCTGCCATCAGTACTATCTCAGGGCCTTAGCTGAGTCTATGAACAGATCTGCTTTGACCTTGTTGCAAGAGAATGAGGCTCGCAGAGTATTATTTGAAGTAAGTCGCAATTTGGTCGACCAAGGGTTGCTCTCTACCCCACCAGAACCGTCTGACGTTATTGAAGTATTGTGTAACCACCATCTTCTTCACCGTGGAGAAAACTCTACGCTACGCTTCGTGCATCAGCGATTTCAGGAATTATTTGGTGCTAGTTTTATATTAAGCCGATTAGAAAACGCATGCATCGACGAACAAGAACGTAAAGCGTTCCAATCGGACATATTAAATTGCCCTTTTTGGGAAGATTCACTTGAACTTGCTGTCTCAAAGCTTACAAGTAGCCAGATTTATGAAGAACAGATTGAGACTGTCCTTAATCTAGCTATGCAGGTTGATCTTGCCTATGCATCTAATCTTGTAGGCCTGCTTGGCTACTCAGGGCATAGCAGTCGTGCTTGGCTGGCGATTCGAAGCGCTATTGAAAGTATCTACCATCATGCTACCCCTGAAGCCAGAGAGTATGCTTTGCACTGTGCAGTATTAACTCACTCTACGGACTTTGCCGTACTTCTTTGGCCGTTTGTTGAAAGTAACGATCCACAACTCAGACTCAACTACCAAATTACTAACAGGCTCACAATAGGACAGTTAGGGCCAGGTGCTATTGAACGCATGACGAATTGGCCTGTTGAGAGGCGAATACAGTCTATCTTCGAGTTTTCAAGTGTGCCTGAAAATCTGCAGTTTATCGAACATCTTGCTCTGACTGATTCCATTGCTGCAGTGCGAGCAGCCGCCATCGGTGCCCTGGAAAATTTCTATCTTGCAAGTGATATGGCACTCGATGCGTGGAGGAAAGCTCCTGTAGATGTAAAGGAGTTAGGTGAAGCACTTTCCACAGCTTTGGACCTCTGGAATGAAAACGACGATCAGCTAACAAGTGAATTATTAGCAGTCGCTCGTCAGAGCACTAATAATTTGGTTAAACGAAAAGTGGGGCTTCGTCTTCTCGCTAGTGCAGAAGAAATTGGATTAGAAATGGCTCGAAAAGTGATCAGAGAAGAGCCATATATTCCTAGTAATACAGATGTAGTTATTACTTTCCTTCGAGCGCAAGATCCAGATTTTCTAAAAAGCATTGCCCTAGAGTGTTTAACTCAAGGGCAAAAAGTTGAAGCTTGGATGCGTCAGGAGCTTTCTTCGTTTTCGTCCGGCGATCGAAATGAGTTAGTTCTCAAGACTTTTGATAGATTGTCCACAAGTGAAAACGGCAATTTTGAAACTGCCATAGCAGAAGGTGCCAGTGAATCCTTTATCGAAGGTTTATTAGATGAAGGATTGTCAATCGTTACGTCGTTATCGATTAGTAGGCACATAGATGAAACAACCCGGCGTAGATTCAGAGCTATTGAGCGTTTGCTCGTAAATGTCCCCGCATCATTATTTATTCAGTCCACATTACATAGAGCAGAATTGTCTGGCTATGACGAGTGTGCATGGATAGTTGAACTGCTGGACAAACGTGCTTCGACTGATGAATTCAGTCAAATAGATTGCGCCCCTTGGAGACCAACAGTAGAAGAATTGGATGCCTTAGTTGAGATTTGTTTTGTCAAAAAAGACCCCCAAGAAATTTCAAATTGCCAGCTTGAGGCATACCTAGTCTCACTTGCTTCAAAAACAGACCCAATAAGGTATTTTGAGCAAATTTTGGAGGGCATAAAACGACATGCATTGGCATTTAGTGCTTATGATGCCGCTATTCAGACATGGATTCATCAAAGAGGGCGGTTACCCCGTCCGAACAACCCACCTTATGAAAGGTTGTTTATCAATTCAATTCGTCGCTGCGGTTTTGATGCTGTTCCGAGTCTATCGGTCGTTGTCAAGGGAGTTGTCGCATTTTCTAAGCTGCCACCTTTGAGCATTCTCGATGATTATGATCTGCTTTTTGCGGATTGAGAGTCACAATTTTTACCTGTTCCCAATTCCGACAATTTCCTGACCATCGCTCA
>JANOEC010000156.1:0-38651 GCA_031412995.1 Geobacteraceae bacterium | reverse complement strand
GCAAAGACGAGGATCGGGTCCAGTAGATAGGCAATGACGTAGGCCAGCAGAAAACAGGAGATGGTATGTTGCATGGCCCGGCCAACAAAGACCAGAAAGCCGACGGCAAGGAGCGCAGCGCAGATGCGCAATGGAGTGGTGCTCTGTCTATCAGGGGTCATAGCGCCTCGCAGCAGCAGAATTTATCGTGCATGGCGACGTGCGTCAGTGCGAGTAGTCGGTCGGGTAGATGTCATGCTCTTCCAGCCAGGTCTTGATCCGGCTGGTGAGCTGGCTCTCCCGGTAGGCAGCCCAGTGCTCCTGTTCATCCGGGTAAAAGGCCAGAATGTCATCAAGCCGGCCATAGGTGCTGCGGCCGGAGAAATTGCGTTCCAGCAGTTCGCGCAGCGCTTCGTTTTCAAGCCCTTTGATGAACCCGGCGAGGAGTACTCGCTCCTGCTCATAGTCATAGGACGGAATCGACAGGTACTGGTCTTCGTTGTTGGCAACCTCTTCCCAGAACGACTCGTCCGAATAGTCGACCGGCACGGCAAATACTTCACCGGTAGCCAGGTCGAGGAAAAATATCAGATCCTCATCCGTATTTGCAAAGGCATCCCAGATTTCTTCCCAGACTATTTCCACGCTCACGACCATTTGGGTGCTATTATTTTTCATCTCTCGGCAGAAAACTGGTCAATGTTCGGTATCTATATTATAGTTGCGGCTGTTATGCGCAAGATATTTATTGCCGATGCCCATCTCAGGCAGCCGGAAGACGAAAATTACCGCCGTTTGCTGGCGTTTCTGGCCACCCTGCCCGGAACGACGGACACCTTATACATTCTTGGCGATCTTTTTGAGTACTGGATCGGCTACCCCCGGCTGGTTTTTCCCCACTATGCACCACTGATCGAACAGTTGCGACAGCTGCGCGCCGCCGGCGTTGCCCTGGTCTACTTCGAGGGGAATCACGATTTCAATCTGGGGCCGGTCTTTACCACTGACCTGCAGGCTGAGGTCTATTCTGATCCTGCTGAACTGGTTATCGACGGCCGACGGCTGTTCCTGTGCCACGGGGACCAGATGAATCCACAAGATCGTGGCTACCGAATCCTGCGTGCCACGCTCCGTTCACCACTGGTGAGACTGTTGCCGCGGGTGTTGCCACCAGCGGTCGCGTTGCGCATCGCCCAGATGCTGGACCGCACCTGCGGCGCTCCGGCAGAGCTGCCCCGTCGCCATGATCCGACAGCCATTATCGCCACCTTTGCCCGGAAGCAGTTCGCTGCGGGTTGTGATGCTGTGGTGACCGGGCATTTCCATCAGCCGTTTCATTGCCAAGAAGAGGGGCGGGATATCGTTTCCCTTGGTGACTGGATCAGCCAGAATTCCTACGCCGAACTCAATAATGGTACGTTCTCACTGCACGTTTTCGACGTTTAAGCAAAAATCGCCAGATAGCGTTTGACCCGCTCTGCCAGGGTTGGTGCGGTAATGAGCTGGCACAACTCATCAGGTTGATAGCCACGGCAGACTGCCGGCCGGTCCTGATAAATGGTGCAGCGGTGCTCGACATCCAAGTGCGGGCAACTGGCGCCAGCCGGTTTTTTCAGGCTGCTGATATCCGGGGCCACGCAGCAGGTGCCGCACTGCTGGCAGAGTGACGGCAGTAACGAGTTGTTAGTAACGGGTGACGAGGTCAAACCCAGATGCTCCAAGTTGTCATGAGTCATGCATGTATTCTGTTACTCGTTACTCGTTACTTGTTACTCGTTACCGAATAAAATCACTTGAAAAAAGTTTCCAGCGCCTTTTCGCCTACCTGGCTCGCCTTGATTTTCCACTTGTCATGATTTACCACCAGCGCCACCAGGGCAATCTTTGGGTCTTCAATTGGGGCATAGGCAGTGAACCAGCTGTAGTGGCCGGCGGGCTCGGTGCCGTTGATTGAGCCGGTCTTGGCGGCAATACTCAATGGGCCCAGAATCTGGCGACCGCGACGATCGTGAAAGGCGCGCCGTGAAGTGCCGGTCTGGACGGTAGAAGATAACATTTTTGCCAACTGGTTAGCGGTCTCCGGGGTGACGATCCGGCGGAGCGGCTGTGCAGACGCGGTGAAAATACGTTCACCAGTGCGGGTAGTTATTTCCTGTGCCAGCACCGGGGCCATCATCATTCCCTGGTTGGCCACGGCAGCAGTGATGGCTGCGGCATGGAAGGGGGATAGCTTCACGTCCCGACCAAGTCCAGCGCCCATCAGCATCAGATCCTCAGGGGTTTGCGGGTTGCCGGCACGGCTCGGTTGCACCTGGGTGCCGGGGAACAGTGCCTGGTTGAAACCGAACCGCTCCGTGTAGGCCAGCAGGGAATCCTTGCCGACATAGTCCTGGGCGAGACGGCCAAAAACCGGGTTTACTGACTTCCCCATGGCCGTATCCAGCTCCATCTGGTTATTTCGCTTTTTCCCCGGAGCCCAATAGCGGGGGTTTTCCGAGGTGAGGCCGCCGCGAAACGCCATAACCGTGTCCGGGTGCACTTTCTTCTGCTCAAGTGCTGCTGCTGCAGTAATGATCTTGAATAGTGACGCCATGGGGTAGAGCTGATAAAACGCATCGCTATTCCACTGCGGGTTGTCTTGCGAGTAAGAGGTCATGGCCAGCACCCGCCCGGTTTTGGGCTCCAGGGCGATAAACACGCCATAAGGAACCTGATAGGCGGCCAGGTAGTCATGGACCCGATCTTGCAGTTCGCGGTCAAAACCGTAGGTAATGGTACCGCCATCTGGTAACGCCGCGACCATCTGGTCGCCGGACAGAGTGGCGGTTTTCAGTGCCTGCGCTGCCCATTGGAACGACTGCCAGGTGGAGATCGGCCCGGTCGGGACCGCTGCGGCCACGGCTGGAGTTTGGGTGCGCTGGGAAAGTTCCAAAAGCGCTTTTTTTACCAGTTCCGCTACCGGATAGGCGGCAAGCAGAATGGCCAACAGCGGCAGGATAAAGCGCAGCTGGCGCTTTTTGCGCGGCGATTCCTCCAGCAATGTTTCCGTGGCGATCGGTTGCGACAGACGCCGGTTTACCTGCCGCTTCTCTTTATTGAAGGGCCAGATCGGGCGACGACGATTGATATGTTTAAAATCCTGCATAAGTAGTCGGTTGCCAGAAGGGTGGATTTTGCGAATCGCACCTGCAGCGGCAGATGCAAATTCTCATTGGGACTGGACACTATACGGGACTTGCCGCCGGCTTGTCAATCACCGGCACCGGCTGCTCATATCTGGTGCCCGTCGCCAAAGCGGCCAGGCTAAGCCCGGCCAGGTGCTCGGCTGTTGCCTGATCGAGGACTGTGAACAGTCCGGCCAACTGATTCGGTACACCCCCATCAGTCGAGCTGCCGGCATTGGCAATGGTCTGAATGAGGTCACTGACCCAGAGTGCCCCCGGGTCGTGGGCCGGGAGATAGGTAGGTTGCGCCCCGGCAGTGCGCACCAGAATCCCGGTGGCGATCAATACGTTCAATAGTTCGCGCGCCTGGAGCAGGGGGATCCCCACCTCATCAGCCAGTATCTCGTCAGTTGGTGCGGGCTCGGTGCCGGCGAATCTGCGGGCGGCGGCTGCAGCCAGGGCCAGGCAGAGGGCGGTATGCTGGCGGTCGCTGAGCACCGGCATGGGTCCACCCTGCAACAGCGCGTGATGCTGGTGGGCATAGACCACCTCCAGGCCAAGCAGGACAATGACCCAGCTGCTATAGATCCAGACCATGAACACCGGCAGCACTGCCAGGGTGCCATAAATGGCATTGTAGCTGGCAACGGAGATCTGCAGGTGGATGTAGGCCCATTGTGCTGCCTGCCAGAGCGCCCCGGCCAGCATGCCGCCGATCAGGGCGGAGCTGAAGCGGACGCGGGTGTTGGGCATGAACAAATACAGGAAGACCAGGGCCACCCAGATGCTCAGGTAAGGGATAAAATGAAAAAACTGGAAAATGACTGGGCCGATATAATTGAGGGCCGTCAACTGCTTGACCACCACCTGGCTTTGCAGGGTGGTGGTGATGCTGGTGGCAGCGATCAGCAGCAGGGGGCCGGACATGACCACACTGAGATAGTCGCTGAATTTCCTGGCCCAGGGTCGGGTTTCCTTGATCCCCCAGATGGCGTTGAAGGCCTCTTCGATATCGCTCAACAGGCTGATAACCGTCAAAATCAGGGTCGCCAGGCCAATGATTCCCAACGACTTCATGTTGGTATTGTTGATGTAGGTGAGGATCTTGCCCACGGTTTCATGGGAGCCGGCAGCCACCTGCTCAAGGATGATCGGGGCCAGCTTGTTCGGGACGCCGAACCCTTTCAGCAGGGCAAAGGCCAGGGCAAAGAAGGGGACCAGCGACAGGATGGTGGTGAAGGAAAGGGCCGCGGCCCGTTGCGGGCAATTGTTGGCCAGAAAGGAGCGGACCAGCAGGCTGCTCCAGCGGAATATGAGGATGAGACGTGGCGGTATAGGTATGGGCATAGGCGGAAAAAGCCCACCTATAGGAGGTTGTCGGACTTAGAATAAATCTGCTGTAAATCCGTCTGAACGGTCCATATTCCGCCGCTTTCTTGGTCAATAGAACTACTATTGACCGGCAAAATCGACAAAATCTGTCCTCGCCAAGCCGAATTTTCGCTCTGATTTCCTAAGTCCGACAGCCTCCTTGGTGGGCTTTGGGTGGCGATTGATCAGGCTTCGCGCTGCTTTTCTTTTTCCCGCTCCATGGCTTCCTTGCCCGCCTCGATGGCAGAGGTAAGGATTGACTTCTTCTCGCTGAACAGATCCTTGCCATCATCGATGGTAGTCTTGATCTTGTCCTGGGCCTCGGCCGCATAGACCTTGATCTTGTCGATCGCTTCTTCGGTCAGTCCCTTGATGTTCGTGCGGAGCTCTTTGCCGGCTTTCGGCGCATAGAGCAGGGCCAGCCCGGCTCCTACGGCTGCTCCTCCCAGAAATGATAGAATTACTGTGCTGGCATTAAGGCCATTTTCGTCATTCGCCATGATTATCTCCTCCTTTACGTTGTGCGTTTCGTTTATTGATCCGTTCCATAATGAACTTGCTGGCTACTTTTACGCCGGTGAGCCAGAGTGACGAACTGGAAACTACCCCACTTACGCCGCTGACGACGTTGCTGATGGCGCGGAGTCCGCGACCAGTTTCACCTGCCGCCGCAAACAGCCCGTTGAGGTTGGTGCTCCCTGCGGTAATGGTTGCGGTCAGGGCCCTCATGTCGGCCAGGGTATCATGCAGTTCAGTGATGACCGGTTTGAGGTCCGCCTCGGTCTGCGCCAGAAACTCCCGGGTGCATACTGCGGTCTTGCGTATTTCGATTAATGCCGGTACCAAGGCGATGGCAATCGCCACAAAAGCGATGGCCATAACAATAACGGCCAAACTAATCAACGTCATATCTAATAGTCCTCCAGCGTGATGATTGACAGGATGAGGCTCTTGCAAAACTACTGCGGAGCCGATCTGCTGTGTTGTCTCTCACTCTAAGGCTCAACGTACCTGCGGGTACGTCTCGCCTCATCGCTCGCTTACGCCTTGCATATCGGCTTCCTCATGACGTTTTGTAAGAGCATCAGGATTATAGACCATTTGCTCAGGATTGCAATGGATGAGGACGGTCAGTGTTTTGCTGCGCCACCGAGCGCTTCTACCATGGCCACACCCATCCGGGTCGGGCTGCTGGCGACGATAACGCCGCATTCTTCCAGGGTGCGGATTTTATCGGCTGCTTTGCCCTTGCCGCCGGTGATGATCGCCCCGGCGTGTCCCATCCGCTTACCGGGGGGGGCGGTGACCCCGGCGATGAAGGCGGCCACCGGCTTCTTCATATGCTCCTTGATCCAGTGAGCCGCTTCCTCTTCGGCGCCGCCACCGATTTCACCGATCATGAAGACCGCTTCCGTGTCCTTGTCTTCGTTGAACATCTTCAGCACGTCGATGAACTTCATGCCGATAATCGGGTCACCGCCAATGCCGACGCAGGTGGACTGGCCCAGACCGGCATCGGACAACTGCTTCACCGCCTCGTAGGTGAGGGTGCCACTGCGGGAGACCACCCCTACCTTGCCCGGTTTGTGGATGTAGCCGGGCATGATGCCGACCTTGCACTGTCCCGGGGTAATAACGCCGGGGCAGTTGGGGCCAACCAGCCGCGTCTTACTTTCCTGCTGCACCCGGCGGGCCAGCACCATGTCCCTGACTGGAATTCCCTCGGTGATGCAGACGGCCAGATCGATGCCGGCAGCACAGGCCTCCAGAATGGCATCTGCCGCTCCCGGCGGTGGCACGAAAATCATCGACACATTTGCTTGGGTATATTTCACCGCCTCGGCCACGGTATTGAAAACCGGAATCCCTTCGATATGGATGCCCCCACGGCCCGGTGTTACGCCAGCGACGATGTTAGTGCCGTAGTCGCGGCACTGCTGGGTATGGAATTTACCGCTGCGGCCGGTGATCCCCTGGACCAGGACCTTTGAGTTCTTATCGAGCAAAATAGACATCAGTTTCCCCCCTGGGCCTGCAGCATGGCAACGATCTCCCGGGCACCGTCCCCCAGCGTATCCGCAGTCTTCACATTCAGTCCCGATTCGGCCAGGAGCTGTTTCCCTTCAGCCACCTGGGAGCCGTCCATCCGCACCACAATCGGCAGGACGCATTTCACTTCGGCGGCCGCCTCGATAATCCCCTGGGCAATGACGTCGCAGCGCATGATTCCGCCGAAGATATTGACAAACACCCCTTTGACGTCGCAGTCTTCCAGGATGATTTTGAAGGCTTCGGCCACTTTTTCACGGGTCGCTCCACCCCCAACGTCCAGGAAGTTGGCCGGTTCCCCACCGAACTCCTGCAGCACATCCAGGGTGGCCATGGCCAGACCGGCGCCGGTCACCATGCAGCCGATGTTGCCGGATAGCTTGATATAGGACAGGTCGTATTTCCCGGCGTTGATCTCCAGCGGATCAAGCTGGGAATAATCCATCATGTCCGGGTATTCACGGTGGCGGTAAATAGCGTTGTCATCAAAATTAACCTTGCCATCCATGGCCAGCAGCCAGCCCGCCTTGGTCACTACCAGCGGGTTGATCTCCACCAGATAGCAGTCCTTTTCCAGGCAGCACTTGTAGAGGTTGAGAATCAGATCAACGCAGTCTTCGCAGACGGTGCCGGTCAGCCCGAGCTTCAATGCCAAGGATCTGGCCTCATAAGGGCGCAGGCCGGTAAAGGGGTCGATATGCAGGACATGAATCTTTTCTGGCGACTTGTGGGCCACCTCCTCGATATCCATTCCCCCCTCGGCCGAGGCGATCACGCAATAGCGGGAGGATTCCCGATCCAGGGTGATGGAGAGGTAGAACTCGCTGGAGATGTCCACTGCCTCCTCCACCAGGATGCGCCGGACCTTCAGCCCTTCCGGTCCGGTCTGCGGGGTGACCAGTTTCTTGCCGAACAGTTCCTTGGCGAAGTCCTGGGCCTGCTCTGGGTGATGCACCAACCGCACCCCGCCCCCCTTGCCGCGACCGCCGGCGTAAATCTGGGCCTTGATCACGCAGCGCCCCCCCATCATCTTTGCGGCCCGCTCCACCTGGTCCGAGGTGAGGGCCATCATCCCTCTTGGCACCGGAATGCCATAAGCGGTGAAGATCTCTTTCGCCTGGTACTCATGGATATTCATATCGGCTCCTTATGCCTGTTTTTCGAAGCAGCCTTTTTCCTGGCACTGCGGGCAATTTTGTGGTTTACAGCGCCCTTCCTTGGTGTAGCCGCATTTGCTGCATATCCAGTTGACCATTAAAGTCTCCTTTAAAGAAATATTTATCAATTTCGAAGTATAGCGATGAAAAGCCAGTTGGCAACGCACGGCGCTAAAAAGCTTCCCGGATAGCGTGAAGAGGGTATACTTGCTCCATGTTGCCGCACCTTTCCATCCTCCTGCTGTTTGTCATCTCCTCTGCCGTTCCTGCTTGGGCTGAAACCGCCATTGATCCCGCCACAACCACAGTGACCGAAGACGTTACCGCTGTTGATGAACCAGAAGAGGATGAACTGGCTGTTGCCGCTGACGAGGCTGCCGTAAAGGCGGCAAAGCAAAAGAGCGTTTTCCGCGAACAGGCTTCGCGGCTGACGTGGCGGTTGGCGGAAGAAATTCGCTTTGCCCAGCAGGTGGCGGAGCGGGAGCGGGACATTGTTGACCGGCGTCTGGATGCGGTGCTGCCGCTGGAAGCGCCCAAGCGGGGTGACGATCTGCGGAGTTTCATCGGCTGGTACGATGATTATCTGCGCCGGCTGCATGAACTGGGTAACGAAGTTGAGCGGGAATATGGCCGACTGATGGCTGGCGGTGAAATTAACCGCGAACTGCTCAAGACTTTTGGTCAACGCTTGGTGCAGGGGCATCGGGAGTTGGATCAAGGGTTGCGGGAAACAGTTAGCCTGTTTCAGCGGGAAGAGGCACACCTGCGCCAGCTGATTCGCCGCCGCCAGCTGATTGATCAGCGGCACGCCCAGCTGGTCGACCAGTTGCAGACGCTGGAAAACCGTCTGCGTGACCCGCAGCGTGGCGGAACTCGCCAAGAAGATCAGCGGGAAGCGAATAACCTGCGGGATTTGATCAGTCATCTGCGGCAGGAGATGCTGGTAACGCCGACCGTGCGGGAAGACACGCTGGCCCATTACGAGGGGATCATCATCCAGGCCAAGGCCGAGCGGGAATGGCTGCAGATGAAGCTTAAGGAATTCCAGTCACTGGAAGCGCT
Source organism: Geobacteraceae bacterium (assembly GCA_031412995.1). Classification (GTDB taxonomy): domain Bacteria; phylum Desulfobacterota; class Desulfuromonadia; order Geobacterales; family DSM-12255; genus JANOEC01. Next base: position 29,869 of record JANOEC010000156.1, on the reverse strand, counting down.
GCTGTCACTGCCGGAAGGGGAGGGGCGGCGGTTCATGGCGCGGCTGGAAGGGCGCTTTCGCCAGCTGATTATGGTCTATGAAAAGGAAGCCGCTGACTTGAAGAGAAAGATCGATCAGCTGGACGAACAGCGCGCGGCAGTGGTGCCGTTTGGGTCGTTACGCGAACTGGATAAGGCCCGCGAACTCTGGGATAATTATCTGACCCAGAAACGGAAGTTCGAAGAGCAGATCAAGCGGGCCAAGACGCAAATCGGGGCGCTGGAGGCGGAATTGTCGCAAATGCAGACACTTTTAAGGCGTTAACAGAAGTTAAAAACCCAATAACACGGAGCAACAGAGCAACTGAGAAAGCACAGTAATACTTAATAATTCAGCTATGTCTGGAATAACAGTGGATCTTTATTCTCGGACTTTACTCCGTTGCTCTGTTGCTCTGTGTTTCAGATGGTTCGTGGCTTAAATCAGAAAAACAGCAGAAACCCGTTGGCGAAGTAGACTACTCCCACCAGGCCGATGGCCACCCCCAACAGCCAGACCAGTTTCTTTTTGATCAGGGCCGCGATGGAAGAGAGCAGGATGGCAATCTGCAGGTAGATGACGGCGATGCCGAAGATCTGCCCATGCTTTTGGGCGTCATTGCGCACCTCTTCGAACCGCTTGGCTTCTTTCTGGATATCTGTCTTTTCGCCATCGTATTTGGCGATCTTCTTGCCGTAGTCATTAATCTTTTTCTGGTATTCCTCCGCTACTGCTGCCGGCAGTTTGCTGTCCCCTGCCTTCAGTTCCAGTTCCAGCGTGTCCTTCTGCATTTCATAGATATAGCTCTTGATACTTTTCGACTGGAAATATGCCCATTGGTCTGAGGCCTGGGTCTGGCTCATGACCGAGCGGGTCGAATAGCCGCCTCCCTTGAAGGTGGAGAGGGTAGCGCAGACGGCAAGAATAACGGTGGAAAGGGCCAGCCAGTTGAGCCAGGGATCTTTTTTCTCATCTGCCATGGATACAATGCCTCCGGGTGAATTCAATCAGTTGGGCATTATAGTGATTTTTCTTGGCAGGTAAATGGAGGAATTTGATTTGCGTCAAAGCTGCTGCAAATAATAGCTCGTATTTTCAGTTGGGTCGCAGGTTCTATTGCTTGCCTAATATTGCGGCAATGATGGGCCAGGTTATGGCTGTAATTGTGTTTAGATAAATATGTGCTAATTTTGATGGCAACAAATAATGTCCGCACCATTTAACCGATATTTCTTACCCCAACAGAAAGGAGAACTGCGTATGTTGAAGAAGAGTATTATTACTGCGGCCATAGTGGCCGGCGGGGTTGCCCTGGCGCTGACTGCCCCTGGCCACCTGAATGCGGCCAAGGCCAAGCCGGCGGCCAAGGTGGCCAATGACGGCCGGGCCAAGTGTTACGAGTGCCATGACGAGATCAAGGCAATGAAGGAGGGGTCGAAGCACGCTGCCCTGGCCTGCAAGACCTGTCACGACAAGCTGGATGCCCACATGGGGGACCCGGAGAAGAACAAGCCGGTGACGGTCATCGATCAGGCCCTCTGCGGCAAGTGTCACAAGAACCAGTATGAGAGTTTCTACAAGGTGAACCACGAGGGTGGTGCCCGCAAGGAAAAGGGCATACCTTCCGGCCGCTCGCCCATGCAGGACAAACTGTTGGCACCCCACGGCTTCACCTTTGAACATGCGGAGCCCCGCGGCCACGCTTTCATGGTGACCGACCAGTTTATCGTTGACCGCTTCCAGGGTGGGCGCTTCCAGTACAAGAACGGCTGGAATGACGTGGATCGCACCGGCAAGACCTGGGACATTCTGGTGGATAAGGGCGAGAAGTTCAAACTGCCTGAAACTGCCATGGCTGGCAACCCCACTTGCATCCAGTGCAAGACCTCCGACCATATCCTGAAGTGGAAATTCCTGGGAGAGAAGGATCCGAAGGCCAAGTGGGATCGGACCTCCAGTATCGTCGATGTGGCCAAGGACACCCATAACCCGGTCGGTTGCATCCACTGCCATGACCCACACGGCACCCAGCCACGAATTGTACGTGATGCCCTGATCCAGGCAATCGGCAAGGACCCGGCCGGCAATATCTTTGCCAAGGGTGGCAAGACCGACCTGAAAGAGATGGATTTCCGGGGGTTCCGCAAGATTGGGGTCATGAGCAAAACCGACTCCCGCATGATGTGCGCCCAGTGCCATGTGGAGTACAACTGCAATGGCGGCAAGCAGTGGAGTGACGGCGGCGACGTGAAGTTCTCCGATCAACGGACCAACCATATGCCGCTCAAAAATGCCAAGGATCTGCTGGCCCATTACAAGAAGCTGGATTTCTTCGACTTTAAGCACGCCGTCACCGGCGCCCGTTTGATCAAGATGCAGCATCCGGAGGCTGAAGCCTATGCCGGCAGCATTCATGACCAGGCCGGGGTCCAGTGCCACCAGTGTCACATGCCGAAACAGAAGGGCAAAGACGGCAAGATGTTCTCGGCCCACAACGTGTCGCGGCCGCTCAACACGGTGAAGGAATCGTGCCTGGGCTGCCACCCGAAAAGCAGCGTCGAAGCGAAGAAATACCAGATTGAAAGCGTCCGCAACTACGTGAAAGGGAAGATGCGCAAGTCCGAGTACTGGATTGGCCAGCTCATCGATACCTATGCCGTTGCCAAGCGGGCCGGCGTACCGGAAGAGACCCTGGCCAAGGCGCGGGAGAAGCATGAAGAGGCCCACGTGCTCTGGGAGTTCTGGACCGCCGAGAACTCCGACGGGTTCCATAACCCGGACCTGGCTCGCGAAACCCTCACCGGTGCCATCAAGGCTGCCAAGGATGGGGTGGCGCTGCTGAAAGAGGCCATGGAGCCGAAGAAACCGTAACACGATCTAGTAGTCGCGGAAACCGAAAGGCCATGCTCCGGAAGGGGCATGGCCTTTTGTCTGCAAGATCAGCAGAGAACGCCGGGATTGATCTGTTACTAATTGATCCGGAAGTGATTCAGGGTTGTCGTTAACGATGCGGCCATGGCCTGCAGATTGTCTGCTTCAGTGGCCGACTGATTGGCGTTCTGCGACGTCTGGTTGGAGATGGAAGTAATCTGCATGATGTTGCCACTGATTTCACAGGTGGTGGCGGTCTGCTCTTCGGCAGCAGTGGCAATCTGATCCACCTGCTGGGACAGGTTCTGAATCTGTTCCAGGATCGCCTCCATGGCGGCGCCGGAGCGTCCTGCCTCCTGGGTGCCACGGTGGACCTCCTTGACCCCCTCTTCCATGGATGCAACGGCGCCCTTGGTTTCTGTTTGGATGTTCTTGATCATCGCGCCGATTTCACGGGTTGCCTTGCTGGTTCGTTCTGCCAGTGCCCGCACTTCGTCCGCGACAACGGCAAAACCTCGTCCCTGCTCACCGGCTCGGGCCGCCTCGATGGCTGCGTTCAGCGCCAGCAGGTTGGTCTGGTCGGCAATGTCTTCGATGGTGCCGATAATCTGGCCAATCTGATCCGAACGCTGGCCCAGGGATTCAACGGTTACGGCGGTGGAACTGACCCGCTCGGAAATCCGGCCCATCACATTAATGCTCTCCTGAATCACTGCGGCCCCGTTCTGTACCTCGTCGGCAGCCAGTCGGGCCCCCTCAGCGGCCATTTGGCAGCTGCGGGCGATGTCGCTGGAAGTGGCCGCCATTTCTTCGCCGGCCGTGGCCACCGTCGCCGCCTGGGAGGCCACGTGCTCGGCACCGTCGGCCATATCGCCGGCAGTGGCGTGCATCTGAGAGGCGGAGGAGCTAACATTGTTGACAGCGCTGTGTACCTGCCTGATGACGTTGGCGAATTCTTCGGCCATGGTGTCGAAGGAGTTGCCGATGGTCCCCAACTCATCCCGGGTGGTGAGCCGCACCCGCTGGGTCAGGTCACCTGCGGCAAGGGCCGCACTGGCACTGATCAGCGACTGGGTGCCGGTGGCTACCGAGCGGACGATCATCATGCCGACAATGCCTGAACCGAGCACGGCAATAATGACGAAACCAATGACAAGGATCAAGGTTGACCGGTAGTGCTGTATGGCCTCGTCATATTCGTTTTTCGCTTCCTTGGCCTCATTCTCGAAAATAGCTTTGGCGGCAAGGTCAGCCGGTTTGAACAGGGGATTGATCTTGGTCAGGGTCAGTTTGGTTGCCTCGGTGTAGTTGCCGGCCAGAATCGCCTCACGGGTCGGCAGCAACCCTTCTTTGACAAAGGCCACCCGCTTGGTCGCGAAGTCGTCCAGCAGTTTCCGCTCGGCCGGGCTGAGAGTGCCTGCGGTATAGGTCTCAAACAGTCGGTTGATCTCGGCGATGTTCTCCATCACCAGATCGGTATGGACCTCCAACTTGTGATCATGCAGGCCGACGATTTCAGGATTGGCTGAGTTGTGTTGCAGGGCCAGCAGGAGCTGAATCCGGTTGTTGCGCATCAGTTCCGTGATCTGATCCAGTTTAAGGATGTTGGTCACATTCTCCTTGTACAGGGCGTCGATCCTGTCATTACTGTCGTGCATGCCCAGCAGGCCGACAGCCCCGGTCAGGATGATGGCCAGCCAGCCGCAGAGCAGAATGAGGATTAGTTTGTTTTTGATGGTCATAATGTAGTCTCCTTTGTTCAGGACATTCAACGGGTTAAGCACTGCTGCAGTTGCGCTAGGCAACACCTCTCTAACTCTTATCGGGCATTCCCTTACAGCCTTTAGTGATAATTTACTAATTGCTGTTGATTATAGACAACAATATTAAAGGTTTACGGGCAAAACAGCCGAATGATGGGGGAAGGGCGGACAAAAAAGCCCACCCTGCAGGGGCAGGGCGGGCTGGGATGACGAAGGTTGATTGGGATGAAGAACTACTGCACAATCAACCGATCGGCGATCAGGGTGCCGACCTGGAGGGAGTGGTATTAGTCCCGGTGCAACGCCTCATATTCCGGGGCCGGGCAGCAGAAATAGTCGTGGCTGCACCAGATCATGACCTGGTTGCCGGGTTGGAGTGGGTCGTCGGTGTCAATGACGAAGCGGTGGTTGTCGCAGACAATCGTCCCGTCCTCTTGCACCGGTGCCAGATAGCGGCCGTAAAACAGCGGGGTGATGGCTGGCGGGGATACTTCGCCGATTTCGTTCAGGTGATAGACATGCATGACCGGACTCCAGAAGTCCAAATAAGCTGTGGGTTATTGATTAACGGCGCTGCTGATGTTGGGCCTTTACTTTTACGGCGCAGCGCTGATCAGACAGGTTGATGAATTGGGTGGTGAATAAGCCGATAATCACGATGCTGATAATGAACAGTTCCATGGTGGTGGCCTCCTGGGGAAAGTTAGTGCACCTGCCTGGACTTTGCGATTCTTGTGCCAGTGCTATCCTGCTGATATCAGGAGAATTGTATTTGATCAGTACTGCATGCTGTTTGCTATCTGAACAGAGGACTGTGCGGTTTGTGGGCAATATGTTGCACTGCCGTGTGATGGTGATGGAGAAATATTACTAAATTTCATGGGTCGATAGCCGATATTGATATCATACCAGAGGGCTTTGGGCTGCACGTGGCCTGGTGGTCGGTCAGTCCGTAATCTCACGCAGTATTGATGTTGTGCGGATGGAATATATGCCTGACGAAAACTTCTCCCAGACCCTGCGCTTGCTGATCGTCGAGGACTCGCCCGACGATGCGGAGATTCTGTTGTGGGAAATCTGCCGGGGCGGTTTTCAGGTCGAGTGGGAACGGGTTGATGCCGCTGAAGAGATGGTTGCGGCACTTGAGCGCCAGGAGTGGGATCTGATCGTTGCGGATTATGTCATGCCCCGGTTCAGCGGTTTGGAGGCTCTGGAATTACTTACCAAGCAGGGGCTGGATATCCCGTTTATCATCGTCTCCGGCCGGGTGGGTGAGGATATTGCGGTAGCTGCCATGCGCGCCGGTGCCAGTGATTATCTGTTGAAAGGGCATCTGGCCCGTCTGGTGCCAGTCATTACGCGCGAACTGGCCGAAGCATTGGTGCGTCGTGAGCGGCGCAAGGAACAGAAAGAACTTTACCTGCTCAAAAAGGCGATTGAAAACCTTCCCCTTGGCTTGACGATATCTGATCTTGACCGCCGCATCATGTATACCAATCCGGCCGAGGCGGAAATGCACGGGTATTCCGTGGATGAGCTGCTCGGTCAGCCGGTCCGCATTCTGGCGCCGAATGGTACCTGGCAGGATTTTTCGTTGCACCAACTGGCACAGGAATCGATCTATAGTCGAGAAAGCATGAACGTGCGTAAAGATGGGACCGTCTTTTCGACCCACATGATTTCCAATGTGGTCATGGATGATGCTGAGCAACCGATTGCCCTGATTTCAACCTGTGAGGATATCACCGAGCGGAAAGAGCTGGAAATGGTGCTGCGGCGGCAGATGACCGCGATTGAAAGTGCCATGGACGGGATTGCAGTGGTGGATCAGCGTGGGGTTATCTCCTATGTGAATCAGGCCTGTGCCGCTATTTTCGGCCGGAATCTGGCGACAGATCTGGTGGGGACACAATGGTCAGCGCTGTTCATTGCCGAAGATCAAGTGCGGCTGCTGGAGGAAGCGCTACCGCATATTCAGCGGCAGGGCAATTGGCGCGGTGAACTGGTCGGTTGTCGCGTCAATGAGGTAATTTTCCCGCTGGAGGTAACCATTACTCAGGTGGAAGGGAATGGCTATGTCTGTATTCTGCGCGATATCAGTGAGCGAAAATTGACCGAAGAGCGGCTCCAGTTCATCAGTACTCATGATTCCCTGACCGGGTTCTATAACCGGGGGTATGTGGAAGGGGAATTGACCCGGCTTGATCGTAGTCGACAATTTCCACTCAGTGTGGTCGTAGCTGATGTGGACTGTCTGAAAAAGGTTAATGATTGCCATGGACATCTGGTCGGTGATGAATTGTTGCGACTGGCGGCACAGGGGATTGCCGGCGCTTTTCGGACTGAAGATATTGTTGCCCGCTTTGGTGGGGACGAATTTATTGTCTTGCTGCCGGATACGGACACGTTAACGGCAGAAGGGGCTATTGAGCGAATTCGTGAAAATATCGCCGAATTGAACCTTCTCCAGCGCGGCTACACGGTTAGCTTGTCCCTGGGGGCGGCAACCGCATTGACGCCTGGCTCACTTAATGAAGCAGTGCGTCTTGCCGACCAGCGGATGTATGTCGATAAACATACCAAACGGTGTGGTCGTAATGAGGTCGTCGCCACCTGACTATAAGCCGCTGACTATTTTCCAGCCGTTGGTCTCGCGGCGCAGGCGTAAATCCGCTTCCCCGTCCATAGAAACTTCTTTATCCCTCTTTTTAACCCGCAAGCGGTAGCGTTGTTTGACGCTAGCCGTATCGCCGGTAATGCTGATGACCGGCGGGTCTCCCTGCATATCGATGGTGTCCCATGCTGCCAGGGTATTTGAAATTTCGGCGATTTTGGCTTGAGCTGAGAGCCCTTTGTCCTGGTAGGAGGGGGAGATGAGGGCGCCAATGCGGTCAGCAGCGCGATCGTGCAACGCCTGCTGCCGCTCTGCCATTACTGCGCGGATAGCCTGTTCGTCGGGGGGTGTGCTGGTGCAGGCCAAAAGACTGATGCTGGTGAGGATGCTGCAGCCGGCGGCAATGATGCGCTGACAACAGCGGCTAATAATTGTTCTCCATAAATGCGCTGGCCTTCATGACAAGCTGACTGGTCGGATATTCCCGGGACAGCCGTTCAAAGGCGTCGCGTCCCTTGGCTTTATCCCCGGTTTCAATGTAGGCCTGCCCCAGATAGTAGAAAGTTTCATCATGGTAAGGCGACATGGGGAAGCGCTTCAGTGCCCCTTCCAAGCGACGGATGGCAGCCTGGAATTTGTCGGTTTTCAGGTAGAAGCGGCCAATGTAGATTTCGTACTGCAGTTGCCGGGTTTGCGCCGCTTCCAGCAGGTCGGTTACCTCTTTTGCATGTTCCCGTCCCGGAAATTTCTGCAGATAAAGCTCAAACAGGGTGACGGCATTGGTCACCGGGGTTTGGTCGGTATCGATGCCTTCGATCTGCTTGTAGGCGCACAGCCCTTGACGGTAGAGGGTATACGGGGCCTTCTCGTGGGTCGGGTGCGCCTTGCGGAATTCTTCATATGCGGCTGAGGCTTCGATGTATTTTTCCGCCGAGAAGTGGGTGTCGGCAATGCGCAACTCAGCCAGGGCGGTCATTTCCGGCGAGTAATAGGATTCCTTGGCCCGCTTGTAGGAGGCGATGGCATCCTCATAGTTCTTGCTGGAATAGAGCTCTTCGCCTTCTTTGAAATATTCCTGGGCGGAACGGATGGTGGTGTTGCTGGCGCAACCGGCCAGAAACATGAGGCCGGTAATGCTGGTGAGGAAAATTAAGGGGAGACGGTGCATAACTGCCTCGCGATCGTAAAGTGATAATGCTTGAGAACAGTAGTGAAAAGCGGAGCGAAAGTCAATGGCGGGAGAACTGATAAGGGGAAGCATCTGGCGATGCTTCCCCTTATTGCTTAGCTCTTCCGTTTCCGCCGGGTCGGATCCAGTTCCTTCTTCCGCATGCGGATGGATTTGGGGGTTACTTCCACCAGTTCGTCGTCATCGATGAACTCTAACGCCTGCTCCAGGGTCAGGATGCGGGGCGGAGACAGCTTGAGGGCGTCGTCGGTGCCAGAGGCGCGGACGTTGGTCAGTTTTTTCCCTTTGCAGGGGTTGACGTCCAGGTCGTTGTCCTTGGCGTGCTGGCCAATGATCATGCCACCGTAGACTTCCACGCCGTGGCCCAGGAAGAGGATGCCGCGGGGCTGGAGGCCATCCAGGGAGTAGCCGGTGGTTTCGCCCTGCTCCATGGCGATGAGCACACCGTTCTTCCGCCCCGGGATCTCACCCTTGTAGGGTGCATAGTCGTGAAAGGTATGGGTCATGACCGCAGTGCCGCGGGTGTCGGTTAGGACTTCGCTCCGCAGGCCGATCAGGCCACGGGCCGGGATGATGAATTCGAGACGAATGAATTCACCCATCGGCTGCATGGAGGTCATCTCCCCCTTGCGTGGACCCATTTTCTCAATGATCGTGCCCTGAAATTCGCTCGGCACATCTACCACCAAGTATTCCATCGGCTCATGTTTCGCCCCGTTTACGGTGCGCAGAATGACTTCCGGCTTGGAAACCGCCATCTCAAAGCCTTCACGGCGCATATTCTCGATCAGGATGGAGAGGTGCAGTTCACCCCGACCGGAAACCATGAAGGTGTCGGCGTTACTGGTGTCTGCGACCCGCAGGGAGACGTTGGTCCGTAACTCCTTGTCCAGACGTTCGCGAATATTACGCGAGGTGACCAGTTTACCTTCACGGCCGGCAAAGGGGGAGTTATTGACAATGAAGTTCATGCTGATGGTCGGCTCATCAATCGCCACATAGGGCAGTCCGATGGGCTCGTCAGCACTGGCCAGGGTTTCGCCGATGCCGACTTCGTCGAAGCCGGCAATGGTGACGATATCACCGGTGACCGCTTCCGTAATGTCGACCTGTTTCAACCCTTCATAGCCCAGCAGTTTACTGATGCGGCCCTTGGTGATGGTGCCGTCCCGCTTCACTACCGCCAGAGGTTCGCCGGTTTTGACCTTGCCGTTATAGATCTTACCGGTAGCAATCCGGCCGATATAGTCGTTGTAATCGATGTTGGTGACCATCATCTGAAATGGGGCATTGACGTCACCCTTTGGGGGATGAACATTGCTTTCCACCACCGCAAAAAGCGGTTCCATGCTGGATGATTCGGAAGTCATGTCAAGTTTGGCGTACCCCAACTTGGCGCTGGTGTAGACAATGGGGAAGTCGAGCTGGGAATCCGTCGCGTTCAGTTCGCAGAACAGATCGAAAACCATGTCCACGACTTCTTCAGCCCGGGCACCGGGACGGTCGATCTTGTTGATAACCACGATCGGCTTGAGGCCGAGGTCGAGGGACTTTTTCAACACGAAACGGGTCTGGGGCATCGGGCCGTCCAGGGCGTCCACCAGCAGCAGGACGGAATCAACCATGGTGAGGACCCGCTCTACCTCGCCACCGAAGTCGGCGTGGCCCGGGGTGTCGACAATATTGATCTTGTAGCGGCCATGATGCACCGAAAGATTTTTGGAAAGGATGGTGATGCCACGCTCTTTTTCCAGGTCGTTACTGTCCATCACCCGCTCGGTGATCTGCTCGTTATCCCTGAAAACACCGGCATGTTTCAGCATGGCATCAACGAGGGTGGTTTTGCCATGATCGACGTGGGCGATGATGGCGATGTTTCTGATCAACTCTTGCATTACGTTCAGTGCTCCCTGGGCCTTAAGCCTTCTTGACTGCTGGAATAGACAAACAAAAAGACGGGCAGCAGGCCCGTCCTGTAAGTTGACTGTTTTTTATGACACTAACTGTTTAACTTGGCAAGTTAAATATGTGTAACACTGTGCTTGGTTTCAGTATTGCGGTACGTACAAAGCAATTGCGTAATTCCACATATGCTGTGAGTAGTTCTCATTAAAAGTGTAATCAGGTCAGGCTATTACCATGTTTTTCAGTAATTAAATGGCTAACCGTAAATGTAACTGCTTAAATTAATTAGCTATTAATAAGACAATATAATTTATTCGTGTGTGGTTTTCGGTACTGGCTGTGCTTTACTATCGCTAAAAATTGCCTTTTAAAACGCTATTTCAACAATTCTCAATACGTGTGCCGATCTGGTTAATATTTATTGCTTGGTTGGCAGTGAATTGCCGTAGTGCGCAGTGAAATGGCGGTTAGGTGTAGTTAATGAAATGGCAGTTGGATGCAATGTAGATGTAATTGCCCATGTTTCCTTAGAGGGAGAAGTCGTATGTCAACGACGAGAGTGTGGAGTAGGGTCAGGGAGTCGGTAGCCTGGGGAGTGGTCTGTTGCTGTCGCCTGGCCCGGGAGGGGACAGCCTTTGGCCGATATGCTGCGGTGCTGATCGGGCTCGCGATAAGTCTTATAGTTGCCGTGCCGCCAGCAGCTGCGGTGATGCCAATGGTGCATAGTTCGCAGATCACGGGCAGCACCCGGTATACCTTCGGGGCAGATTATACCTGTGACACCTGTCACCTCTCAGGACCTACGGGGAACATCAAGAAGGTCCGGCCAATGATCAAAACCCCCATTGGCGACCGCCCGGTCTATTTTAAACAGATCGGTACCCTGTCCAACTACACCTCCGGAATCTTTGGCAACGACGAGCGGCAGTATGACAAGGAAGCTTCTCGTAACATCTGCGAAGTCTGTCACCACAATAGTAAATTCCACCAGTATAGTAACTCGAAAGTAGCTGATAAGAGCCACGTGGTTTCAGGGCACTTGAGTAATGGCTCAAACTGTATGCAGTGTCATAACCACCGTCTGGGATTTAGACCGCCGGTGGCTGGCGGTTGCACCGATTGTCACGGGGATCCCCCGGTTAGTCGGTCTGAGTTGGTTACCGATATCCTCAATTTTACCACCAGCGCCGGCGCGCACCAGCAGCATTACTTTGTGCTTGGTTTGAACTGTGATACCTGCCACCAGAAGGGTGGCCACGGCTTGCAGGGAAATCGTCTCCTTGAGTTCGGTTTCCAGGTGGATCGGACAACCTGGCCTAATTTCGAAGGCACGGTAAGTACCGGCACGATCACCATCAACAGTAATTCGACGTTCTCCGCGTCCCTTGGGACCGGCATCACTGGCACCACCCTTTTGCGTGCACCCAATCAGGTTACGTGCAGCATTTATTGCCACGGTGATGGCTGGGATTCCAATAAAACCCCGGGCAGTGTCTCCTGGGTCAATGGGGCATTGCCCGCCTGTAATACCTCCGTCTGCCACGGCACGACGCCTGCCCGCCCACCAATGCCATCGAAGACGACCGGTGCCCACCCCCGTCACGTCGGGATCAACCAGTACGCCTGTTCCACCTGTCACGACACCTACCTTACGGCGCACATGGTCAATGGTCAGGTGAAATGGAATCTCTCAAGTCAGGGTGTCGCAGCTACCTACAAGGGATTCAATGCATTCTCGACCAATTATATGGTCGGTAGCGGCACCTATGGCTCCTGTGCAAACATCTACTGTCACAGTACGGTGCAGAGCGGAGTGCTCGGCAACCTGACGACCGTCAGCTACAAGCCGGCCACCTGGGCCGGTGGCATACTCGGGTGCGACGGCTGCCACGGCGGCGTGAAGTCCAGTGGTACCGCCATCAGCACCGGCAACCACACCAAGCACATCACTGCCTACAGCTACTCCTGCGACGCCTGCCATACCGGCTCCGGCAAAAGCAACGAGCTCAAGCACGGGGATCGCAATATCGATGTGGCCATGAGCCCCACCTACGGCGGTAGCTACTCGCAGGTGGTCAATCCCCCGGCCAACGGCTACGGCACCTGCTCCGCCACCTACTGCCACTCCGATGGCAAGGGGAGCATGGTGGTCGCCAGCTGGGGTGGGACCACCCTGAACTGCACCGCCTGCCACCTGTCCACCGGCATCACCACCGGCAAGCATGCCGCCCACGTGAATAACGATGCCTTCCTCGGCACCAGTTACGGCTGCTTCACCTGCCACGCCAATACGGTGCAGAACAACACCGCTATTGCCAGCAACCCGGCGAAACATGTAAACACCTTTGCCGATTACTCGGGTGCCCGTGCCGGCCGCTACACCACGGCCACCGGCGTCTGCACCGCGTCCTACTGCCACAGTGACGGCAAGGGGAACGCCCCGGCAGTGGCGGTCAACTGGAAAGATGGTTCGGTCATCAATGACTGCAAAGGGTGCCACGGTCTGTCCAGTTCGGCCGGCTTTGTCAGCGCGGTTGGCGAGCCGAACTATGTCAATACCGGTGTCGGTACCGCCAATGCCAACAGCCACGACCGGCACATGGGCGGCGTTGGCCTCTACACCTGTGTCTACTGCCACGATGATACCGTCACTTCTGCCGGGCTAAAGGCCGGGACGCTCCACCTGAACGGCAGCAAGAACATCAAGGCCGGTAGCGGCAGGACCTTCAACTGGACTGCCGGCACCAAGACCTGCGACAATATCAGCTGCCATGGCGGGCCAGCGCCCATCCAGTGGGGTGGCTCCATGCCCGCTGACTGTACGGGCTGTCATGGCGGCAACACCAGCAGTGCCCTGCCCCAGACCAGCGGCAAACACGCTGCCCACATGAACAACGCCGCCGTGCTGGGCACGAACTATACCTGTGTTGTCTGCCACGCCCTGACGGTCGGCGCTGACCGGACCATTGCCGACCCGGCCTATCATGGCAACGGCTTCAAGAACTACACCGGTCCCACCGCCGGCGGACGTAACAGCTACACCACCGCCACTGGCGTCTGTTCTGCGGCCTACTGCCACTCGGACGGCAAAGGGCGCCAGAATGTCGCGTTCACCACCGCCAACGGCTGGAAGTCGGCTGCCACCCTGGACTGCAAAGGGTGCCACGGCAACGATATCAGCCCGGCCTTCACCTCCGTCGCCGGCGAGCCCAACTACGCCAATGCGGGCGCGGGCCAGCCGCGGGCCAACAACCACCAGAACCATGTGGATACCGGGGCCGCCACCTGCGCCTATTGCCATGGCGCCACGGTCTCCTCTACCGGCACCGCCATCATCGGCAGCCATACCAACCGGGTACTGGATCTGGTGCCGGGTGGCAGCAAGACCTTTACCTGGACCGCCGCCGGCAAGACCTGCAGTAACATCTCCTGCCACGGTGGGGTTGGTTCCTTCACCCAGGCTTGGGGCACGGGGATTACCCCTAACTGCCTTGGCTGCCATGGCAACAACGTGGCCAGCGGCACGGCCATCGCTTCGGGCCGGCACACCGCCCACGTGAATAACGTGGCAGTGCTGGGTAGCAACTACAACTGTACCGAGTGCCACGCCAAGACCATCAGCCCGGACGAGCGTTCCTTCGTCACACCGGCCAACCATGGTAACGGCTACAAAAACTACTCCGGCGGCCGTGCCGGTCGCGACAGTACCTACACCACGGCCACCGGCGTCTGCTCCGCCTCCTACTGTCACACCGACGGCAAGGGTACCCAGAAGATCAGCACCGCCACCGGCTGGAACAGCGGGACCACCCTGAACTGTAATGGTTGCCACGGCACTGATGCCGCCCCGGCCTTCACGGCGGCCGCCGGTGAGCCCAACTATGCCAACACGGGGGCCAACCAGCCCCGCTCCAACAGCCACCTGAAGCACGTGGGTACAACGGGCCAGGCAGCCACCTGTTACTTCTGCCACGGCACCACGGTCACCAGCACCGGCACGGTCATCACCGGTAACCATACGGATCGCACCATCAACGTAGTACAGGGTGGAGGCAGAAACTTTACCTGGACCCCGGGTACCAAGACCTGTGCTACCATCAGCTGCCACGGGACCGGTTCACCCTCTTCCCAGTGGGGTCAGACCCTGCCGGCTGATTGTACCGGTTGTCATGGTGGCGCGGTCGGTTCCGGCACGGCCATCAGTACTAATCAACACCCGATCCATATCAACAACGCCGGAATTCTGGGAACCAACCTTGGCTGCATTGCCTGCCACGCCAATACGGTGAGCAATAGCACCAGCATCAGCAACGCGACCATTCACGCCAATGGGCTGGCCAACTATTCCGGTGCTTTTGCCGGCAAGAACAAGGCCACCTGTAACACTGCCTACTGTCACAGTAACGGCAAGGGTGCTGTCGGCTCAGCGGTCAGCTGGACCTCTGGACCGGCGCTCGGCTGCAACGGCTGCCATGGCCTCTCTACCTCCACCGGTGCCCCGGACTATGCCAATGGCGGCGCCGCCGCTTATCTGGCTAACAGCCACCTGGCCCATGCCACCAAGATTTCCGGCTACACGGGTGCCGCATCCTGCTACATTTGCCACAACAACACGGTCACCACGGCCGGTACCGCCATCAAGGCGGCCAGTGTCCACCTCAATGGCGGCCTGCCGGATGTCAACTTCAACACCGGCCGGGAAGCCACTGCGGTCTGGAATGGTCTGGCCAAGACCTGCAGCACCATCGCCTGCCACGGCGGCGCCAATGCCACCTGGGGTGATCCCAACTCTGCCGGTTGCCAGGTCTGTCACGGTGTCTTGACTGGCGCCCACACCATCCACGTGAACAACTTCATGGCCCTGGGTCCCAACGCCTACGGCAACTACTCTGCCAACCGCTCCACCGGTACCTTCTACCGCTTCGGTTGCGCCAACTGCCACCCCACGGACATTACCAAGCACCAGAACGGCTTTATTGATGTCACCCTCAACAAGAACAAAACAGGCGGTGGTTACCTGAACTCCCTGAATAATCTGGTGACCAGCGACAGTGCCGGCTACACCAAGGGCGGCGCCACCAACTTCACCTGCGAATCGGCCTACTGCCACTCCAGCGGCAAGAACCTGAGCCAGATTGCCGGTGATTACCGCCAGTCCCCCAACTGGTACAACACCTTCACCGGTAATCGTTGCGGCATGTGCCACGACAACCCGCCCCAGTACGCCGGCCAGTCCCACTATGTGGCGGCCTCCAGCCTGGGCAACAACGGCTCACCCCCCTACCGGGACAGCGGCCATATGATCAATATCCATTTCAAGAGTACCGCCAAGGGGAACAATCAGCGCGGCTTCCTCGGCTTCTCCTCCGCCGGCGACAAGGCCCATGGCAACCCGGCCCTGGCCACCACCATCGCTTGCTATACCTGCCACAGCGGCGTGGTCAGCAGTACCAAGGTCGACACCTATGCCATGGAGGGCAGCGGCAGCAACTTCCGATGTGGTCGCTGCCACACCGCTGGTACGGCGACACCGTTGCAGGTCGGCGAGATCGTGGATACCAGTCGCCACGTCAACGGTAGCAAGAACGTGGCCTTTGCCCCGGTTCAGTTCCGGACCAAGGCTCAGATTGTCAACGTGAACAATATTCTGGGATGGACCCGTAACGGGGGGTACAAGACTGCCGGCTCCTACGACAGCTTCAACCTCGGCTCATCTACCTGGGATGCCCCAACCAAGACCTGCCTGACCTTGTGCCATGTTAATCAGCCCAGCATCACGTGGGGCGGACAGCTGCAGTGCAACAGCTGCCACGCGAAGCAGTAGGAGGGCGCCCATGAAAACGACTCAAACGGATAAGGGTACAATGACCATGATGAGTGTGCGGGATAACAGTTACAGAGAGCTATGCCGCAGGATGCTGGCCATCCTTGCCCTGACGGCCTGCGTGGCTGCTGCCCCGGCCTTTGCCGCCGATCTGCTCCATAACAGCACCGATACTGGCTCCACCAAGTGGAGCGGTTCAGGTGGCTGGGGGGTTACGGGCGGCAAGTACGGCAAGTTCACTTGTGCCACCTGCCATGAACCGGATGCGGACAACCTGAAAAACATCCGTCGTACCATCAACACCATGGACGGTTCCAACTGGCCCAGCGGGTCATCAGCTGTGCAAGTAGTGTTCGAACTCCAGACCAGTATGGGAAATGATCTTGGGGGCCATGCCACCTCCAGCCGCATTTGCGAAGTCTGCCACAGCCAGAACCGGTTCCATAATTTCAATACTGCCAACAATACCGAGGGGAACAATCACCCCACACCGAAACAGACCTGTACCAACTGCCACAGCCACAATACGGGCTTCAAGGCGGCTTGTGGCGGCTGCCACGGCAACCCGCCAACCACCACCAATATCGGCGGCGATTACGGCCTAGTCGGTACGCCGCGTCCATCCAATGCCCTGCAGCCGGGCCGGGCTGGCGCCCATGCCACCCATACGGCGGTGCCGCCCACGGGCCGGGGCATGGTCTGTGATACCTGCCACTACGTGAACAACGGCGGCATTGAGATGCCGAACCAGAGCGGTACGATCCAGATCGGTTTCTATGGCTTTGCCGGTAAGGTTACCAGCGGCACCTATATCCCTTATACTGCTGCCAACCGGGGTTATCGCTTTACCTCAGGCACGGTCAATACTATCATCGCCCCGGCATCACCGGCTTATGCCACGGCCAACAAATGCTCCAATGTCTACTGTCACGGTGGCGGTTCCATTGCCAACGGCAAGCCGGCGCTTGGCGGCGGCAGCAATCAGAATCCCCGCTGGGACGACGTTGGCCAGAATACCTGCGGCAGTTGCCATGGGACCACGGCAGCCAATCCGCCATTGCTTGGCAGCCACCTGACCCATGCCAGTGCGGCCACGGGATACAGCTATACCTGTGACACTTGCCACCCGGTATCAGGTGACAATTCCCATGTTGTCGGCGATGTCCGCTGGACCCTGAAGACTGCTGATCCCAAGGTCGGTGCCAGCGCCACCTACCGGAGTCTTGCTTCCGGTGCTACCGGTGATCTTGCTCCCTCTGCCATTTATGGCCAGTGCAGCAATATTGCCTGCCATACCAATGGCAGGGGTGCCGGCGGAAACGTGGCAAATCCGACTTGGGGTAATACCAGCGGATTTGCCAACTGCGTCGGCTGCCATGGCGGCGCTGCCGGCAGCGGCAACTCCATCGCCACGGACAAGCATGGCGCCCACATCAATAATGCGGTACTGCTTGGCGCCAACTATGGTTGCACCGACTGCCATGCCAAGACCGTGTTGACTGACACGTCAGTAAGTAACCGCAGCAAACACGTTAACCAGTTTGCCGATTACTCCGGTGTCCGGGCCGGTCGCAGCAGCAACTACAGCACCGGCAACGGCGTTTGCTCCGCCAGTTACTGTCACACCGATGGCAAGGGTACCCAGAAAATGACTACCGGGGCAGGCTGGAAAAGCGCCACGGTAATGGACTGCAAAGGGTGTCACGGCAGTGACGCTGCCCCGGCCTTCGTATCTGGTGCCGGTGAGCCGAACTACGCCAACACCGGAGCCAACCAGCCCCGCTCAAACAGCCACCAGAAGCATGTGGGCAACTCTGGCCAGGCCGCCACCTGCGTCTTCTGCCACGGCACCACGGTGAACAGTGCCGGCACCGCCATTGTTGGAAATCATACGGACAGCTTGATCAATGTTATCCAGGGGGGGAGCAAGACCTTTACCTGGACCCCGGGCATCAAGACCTGTGCCACCATCAGCTGCCACGGCACCGGTTCGCCGTCAGCCCAGTGGGGCCAGACCCTGGCCGTTGATTGTTCCGGCTGTCATGGGGGCAACAGTTCCGCCGGTGCGGTCATCGCTACCGGCCGGCATACGGCCCACATCAATAATGCTGGCACCCTGGGCGCCAACTATGGTTGCGTCGATTGCCATGCCCTGACCGTCAGTGCCGAACGTACGGTCAGCGCCGCGGCGCTCCACGGTGACGGCTTCAAGCAGTACTCGGGTACCCGTGCCGGTCGCAACAGCACCTATACCCCGGGGAACGGCGTCTGTTCAGCCACCTATTGCCATACGGACGGCAAGGGTACCCAGAAGATCACCACCGCCACCGGCTGGAATTCCGGCGCGACCCTGGACTGCAAGGGCTGCCATGGTTCCGATGCTGCTCCCGCCTTTACCGCTGCAGCAGGCGAGCCGAACTATGCCAATACCGGCGCCAACCAGCCCCGTTCCAACAGTCACCAGAAGCATGTGGGGACCACTGGCCAGGCCGCAACCTGTATTTTCTGCCATGGCACTACGGTTACCAGCACCGGCACGGTCATTACCGGCAATCATACGGACCGGGCAATAAACGTGGTGCAGGGTGCCAGCAAGACCTTCTCCTGGACCGTTGGCAGCAAAACCTGCGCCACCATCAGCTGCCACGGTACCGGCTCACCATCGGCCCAATGGGGGCAGACCCTGCCGGCTGACTGCTCCGGCTGCCATGGTACCGCTTCCAGCCTCACTACTGGCCAGCATGCCAAGCATACCAACCAGGCCTCGCTGCTCGGGAACAACCTCGGCTGCGTTGCCTGCCATGCCAATACGGTCAGCAGTAACACCAGCGTGAGCAATGCAACGAACCACGGTAACGAGTTTGCCAACTACTCCGGCCAGTATGCCGGTAAAAACCGTGCTGCCTGCAATGCCTCCTACTGCCACAGTAACGGCAAGAGCGGCCTTGGCAGTGCTGTCAGCTGGAGCAGCGGTCCGGCTCTTGGCTGTAACGGCTGTCACGGGCTCACCACCACCAGCGGTGCCCCGGACTATGTTAACAGTGGTGCTGCCGGGTCCATCACCTCCAACAGCCATGCGGCCCATACCCAGAACCTGACCTGGACCGGCGCCGCCTCCTGCGAGGTCTGCCACTTCAATGCGGTCACCTCCGCCGGAACGGCTATCCAAGCTACGGGACAGCACCTCAACGGGGTCCTTAATGTGAACTTCAATACGGCCAAGGCAGGGGCCTCGGCTGGCTATGACAACGGTACCCGCACCTGCAGCAACATTACCTGCCACGGCGGTACCAGCGCCAAGTGGGGTGATGTGGCGGCCGGCTGCTTTGGTTGCCATGGTTCCTTCCTCACCACCGGTGCCCACACGATCCATGTGAACAACTTCCTGTCCCTGGGTACGGTCAGCTACGGCAACTACTCGGCCAACCGCTCTTCTGGCACCCTCTACCGCTTTGGCTGCGCCAACTGCCACCCGACCGACCTGACCAAACATCGCAACGGCACAATCGAAGTAACCTTGAATAAGATAAAGATCGCTGGCGGCGACCTGAACAGCCGGAACAATCTGGTCACCACCGACAGCGGCGGTTATACCAAGGGTGGCGCCACCAACCTCACCTGCGAGACGGCTTACTGCCATTCCAATGGCCGCATTGCCGGCCTGGTCATGGCTGACTACCGCCAGACCCCCAACTGGTTTGGCGGCACCTTTGGCGTCAACCGTTGCGGCGCCTGTCATGACAACCCGCCCCAGTACGCAGGTCAGTCCCACTACAACCCGGCCAGCAGCATCGGCAATGACGGCAAGTCGCCGGCCCGCGAAGCTGGGCACATGATCAACCTCCATGTGCGTAATACCTATGTGGGGAACAAGAGCAATGGCTTCCTGAAATTCTCCTCCAGTGGCAATATGGCCCATGGCAATCCGGCCCTGGCCAGTACCATCGCCTGCTACACCTGCCATAGCGGCATTGTCAGTCCGACCCAGATCGATACCTATGCCATGAACGGCACCGGTAGTGACTTCCGCTGTGGGTCCTGCCATACGGCGTCCACCCGCACCAAGCTGCAGATCGGCTCCATTGTTGATGCCTCGCGACATGTTAACGGGATCAAGAATGTGGAGTTTGCGCCGATAAACTTCAAGACCAAGGCGCAATTGGCTACTGCGGCCAATGCCCAGGGGTGGACGCGAAACGGTTCCTATAAAGCGGCCGATTCTTATGACAGCTTTGACTTGAGCCTATCCACCTGGAATTCGGGAACCAAGACGTGCCTGACGGCCTGTCACGTTATGCAGCCAGGTATTATCTGGGGTGCGCAGATCAAGTGCGTCAGCTGCCACGCCAACCAGTAGCCATGAACCAACTTCACCACCAACGACACAGGGTGACGGATATGAGAATGCGGATGATGCAGGGTAAGGGAGTAAGCATGCTGAAGGCTATGGGGATTTCACTGGTGCTGGCGCTGGTCTTTCTGGTGCCGATGAAAAAGGCCATGGCGGCCGATCTCCTCCACAACAGCGTTGATACCGGTTCCACCAAGTGGAGCGGGCAGGGGGGCTGGGGAGTAACCGGCGGCAAGTACGGTGAGTTTACCTGCGATACCTGCCATGAGACCAATAATAAGGCAAACATCAAGAATGTTCGCATGGTCATCTCGTCTCCCGACGGTACGAACCTGCCCAACGGATCGCCGTCGGTGAACGTTCTGTTCAAGAACGTCACCAGCCATGGTGACGATTCCGCCGCCCACCTTTCATCGAACCGGGTTTGCGAGGTCTGTCACAGCGCCAGCCAATGGCATAACTACAATACCACCAACAACAGCGGCGGTTTGGGTCACCCCACCCCCAAGCAGGTCTGCACCAACTGCCACGTCCACAGCACCGGTTTCAAGGCAGCCTGCGGCGGCTGCCACGGCAACCCGCCAACGACCCCGGTGATCGGCGGCGACTACGGTCTGGTCGGCACGCCCCGCGCGTCCAATGCGCTGACGCCGGGTCAGGTCGGCGCTCACTTCACCCATACGGACCCCACCAAACGGGCACTGGTCTGCGACACCTGCCACAATGTCACCGATGGCAGTGGCAAAATGCCTGGGCAGAGCGGGACGATCCAGCTCGGTATCCTCGGCTTCGGCGGCACGGTTAACCGGGTCACCTACACCCCCTACTCATCGGCAACCAGCGGTTATCCGATCAAGTCGAGCGCGGCGGGCACCACTATTGCCCCGGCGTCCACCAACTATGCCACAGCGAACATCTGCTCCAACCTCTATTGTCACGGTGGCGGCTCGCCAGGTAGAGCCCCGCTGACCGGCGGCACCAACCAGACCCCCCGTTGGGACGGGGTTAACCAAAGCGCCTGTGGTACCTGTCATGGGGCAACGGCGACAAGTCCGCCGACTACCGGTAACCATCTCAAGCATGCCGGTTATGCTACCGGCTACAGCTACAGCTGTGACCTCTGTCACCCAGCCACTGACATCTCCCACGTCCAGGGGAATATGCGCTGGCAGCTCAACACCGCCGATCCGCGCGTTGGTGCCGCTGCCGGCTACCAGGCCAATGGCTCCGGAGTTACCGCTGCCGCCGGCTCCACCAACAACCTCGCACCCAGTGTCGCCTATGGCCAGTGCAGTAACCTCTACTGCCACGGCACCACGTCGCCTACCTGGGGCACGACCCTGGCGGCCGATTGCACCGGCTGCCATGGCAACGACGAATTCTCTGGCACCCCGATGGACAAGAATGCCCACAAGGCCCACGTCAATAACCGGAGCGTCAGGTTTGACCATTTCGATTTCAAGTGCAACGAGTGCCACGCCAATACGGTGGACAGCACCAACCGGGCCATCAGCAACAAGACTCTGCATGTGAATACCACCAAGGACGTTGCCTGGGGGGCGACCGCCACCCGCGCCGGGGTACAGGCCTATAACGGCACCGGCGCTTCCTGCGCCACCACCTACTGTCACAGTAATGGCCGTGGGGGCGCACCCTACGTGACACCAGCCAACTGGACAGCTGTTGCTGATAACACCGAAGGGACCTACGCCTGTAACTCCTGCCATGGCGGTTTTGCCGGCCAGGCCAACCCGATGGCGACCCAACGCCATGCCAACCACATCACCACCAGCCCGGTCGGCGGCATTGCGCACAAGGGGATAGCCTGCGATAAGTGTCATGACATGACTATCGGTCCGGATGGTCAGTCCATCGATCACAACAGCGGCCTGCATATCAATAAGAGCTTTAACGTCACTTTTGCCAAATTTGCCAACCGTTCCGGCAACTACGTCTACGGTACCCAGACCTGCCAGAACACCTACTGCCACGGTCGGGCCACCAATGCGGTCTGGACAACTACAGCCATTAACAATTGCGGCTCCTGCCACCGTGGCAATAACTCCACCGCCGGTGGCGCCCTTTCCCGGGCTCACGTCAAGCACTACAACAGTGCCACGCTGCCGGTGAATACCACGACTGAAGGGTGGACCAACGTTAACCGGTCGGTGAACACCAACGTCTTTATGTGCGGCACCTGCCACGGGGTTGATCCCAACACCCAGCATATGAACGGTCCGGCCATGCCGAACGGTGCTGCGGCTGAAGTAGAAATAAACCTCCCCTTCTCGGTACTGCCGGCCCGGCAGTACCCGGCTGGCGGCGTGCCGGTGATTACCCGCGGCACCAGTGTAGTGGCGGACGGTGCCAACTATTTCTATTCTCAGCAGACCAGCTGTGCGGTCTACTGTCACTCCAACGGTCGCGGCGGTGCGCCGGTCAACGTGATGCAGTGGGACAACAGCACTACCACTTGCGGTAACTGCCATAACAAGGCGGGCGATACGGGCACCTCGGTGACCTGGTCCGGAGCCCATACCAAGCACCTGACCTCGCCCATATCCACCGCAGCCAGCTGTGGTACCTGCCATGCGGCCACTGCCTCCACCAATAACGTGCTGCTGGCCAATCGGCGCGACCGGCACCCGAACGGTTTTATCAATGTTACCGGTAACAGCGTGGCCAGTGGCGACATGCGCTGGAACGGTACCAACTGTACCAACGCCGCCTGTCATTACAATGCGGCAACCCCGGCCTGGGAAGGGGGCCGTCTGGCCACCCGCTGCTCCAGTTGTCATGGCAGCACTGCCGTATCCGGTGTGCCGATGATCAAGAATGCTCACCAGGCCCACGTGGCCAACACCAGCCTGCGTTTCAACGGCTTCAACTTCGGTTGCCGCGAGTGTCACAGCGGCGTGGTCTACGACAACAATACTTCGATCCAGAATACGGCGCTGCACGTGAACGGCACCCAGAACGTGGCTTGGGGCGCCCTGGCGACCACCACCGGCTCCGCTGCCTATAATTATGGTACCGGCGCCTGTACCGCCACCTACTGCCATTCTGACGGCAACGGCACCTTCAAGGCACCGGCCACCACCTGGCGGGCGGTTGCCGATGGCACCCAGGGGACCGTCGGCTGCAACTATTGCCACGGCGGGACCATGGCTGACGGCACAGCAACGATCATGACGGACGAGCGTCACAACAACCATGTCAAGCAGAGCCCGTCGCCAGGCATCCGTCATGCCGTCATCGGCTGCGACAAGTGTCACGATGCGACGGTCGGTCCCGATGGCTCCTCTATTGACGCCGCTGCCGGTACCCACCTGAACAAGGTGCGCGACATCAACTTCGCAAAATTTGCCAACCGGTCTGGCAGCTGGGTTGGCGGCGCAACTCGCCGCTGCGACAACACCTACTGTCATGGCCGGGGTAATCCGCTCTGGAGCACCACCACAGTCAATAACTGCGGCTCCTGCCACCGGGCGAACAATTCCGGGACCAATTCGTTGTCGGCGCCGCACCTGAAGCACTACGCCAGCGGCACCAGCGTCACCAACACCAACGGCTGGAACAACACCAATGGCTCGACAGATGCCAACCACATCTACTACTGCGGTGTTTGCCACAACGTCCTTCCCGATACTGACCATGTGAACGGGCCGGCGACCGCGAACGGAGCTGCCGCCCAGATCGTTTTCAATATTCCACGGATCCCGCCCGGCTACACCCGGGGGAATACCTTTACCTATGGTACTGGCCAGAATCTGGACGGCGCCAACTACATATACTCAAGCGGCACCACCTGCGACGTCTACTGTCACTCGGATGGCAATAACGGGCCATCTAAGACCTCGTTTAACTGGACCAGCACCACATTTGCCTGTGGCGCATGTCATAACAACCAGGGTGATGGGGCAGCCTCGCCCACCTGGTCAGCAGCCCACACCAAGCATATCCGCGGCTATGCCGAGGGGGGCAATCCGAACTTCGGCTGCGTGGTCTGTCACAAGTCGACCACCACCAACGGCACGAGTATTCTCAGCAAGCGGGTCCACATCAACGGCTACCGCAACGTTTCTACCAATACCTGGGCCGGCGGCACCTGGAACGGGACGGTCTGCGCCAACGTCTATTGCCACAGTGACGGCAAGGCGAGCCCGACTTTTGTCACCAACCAGGCGTGGACTACATTTACCGCCAACTGCCTTGGCTGTCACGGCGGTGCCGTTTCCAGTGGCGGCAATAACTCGGCCCTCTCTGGCAAGCATGCCAAGCATGTGAACAGTGCCACCTATGCAATGAAGTGTGCGGCCTGCCACTACAAGACGGTCGATGCCACGAACAACCTGGCGCTGAAGAACTTCTCCGGTGTCCGCTACCATGTGAATAAATCGAGGAATGTAACCCTGAACGCCACCTATGGAGGAACGTGGACTTCACCGAACTGTGCAAGTGTCTATTGTCACAGTAACGGTGCTGCTTCGCCGTCCTACGTCAATCCCAACTGGTCGACGCTGACCAGTAACTGTACGACCTGTCATGGCGGAGATGCTACTCAGGGGAGTGTCATGGCCAGCAATCGCCATGGCGCACATCTGAATAATGCGGCCAATCTGGGAATAAACTTCACCTGTAACGTCTGTCATGCCTTGACGGTGAGTAACAACACCGCCATCAGCACCTATGCCAACCACACCAACAAGTTACGCGAGGTGGCCTTTGGCAGCTACAGCGGCAGCTGGACCGGCGGCACCACCTGCTCCAGCACCAAGTGCCATGCCGGTCGCAACCCGCTCTGGACCGCGGCGACCACCACTGACCATCGCTGTGTCAAGTGCCATGGCGCCGTTGGCGCTACCAACCCGACCCCGGCCCAGATGGCACCGGGTAATGGCCGCGATCTGGATGGGTCCAACGGCTTCACCAGTCCCACCAAGGACATCCAGGTGGGTACGCACCAGCAGCACCTGAGCGGCCAGAGCAGCACTAATATTGCCACGGTCCGCTGTATCGAATGTCATAGGGTACCCAATAATGCTACGGACAACAACCACCTTGGCCGTCGTTCAGCCGAAGTGACGTTCACCAATGCATCGGCAGCCGGCAAGAATGGCGCAACTCCCACGTTCACCGCTTCAGCCGGGGCAGCAGCTGGTCAGTGCTCTAACGTCTACTGCCACGGTGCGGCCATGCCGAAGGGAGACACATCCGGTACCAAGCGGATCGTTGGAGCTACCACGATCTTCTGGAACCAGACCTCCTATCGGACCCGGAACGCGGTGCCGACTGCGGCCGACTGCGGCGTCTGCCACGGCAATCCGCCAACGACCGGGACAGTGGCTGTAAATCATACCGCCTATGTTGGGCAACCTACCACGTCCTGTACGGAGTGCCACTCCCACTTCAATGCAAACGGCACGTTGAACACCCCGGCGCTGCATATTAACGGCAAGCTCGAAGCCGCCACCGGCTGCAACAGCTGCCACGATTATGACACCGTTGGTGCAGGCTATGTCGGTGGAGTCTGGAGTGGCGGTTACTGGGGCAAGAACTCCCGTGATGGCCTGAGCCCCAATGAAGGGTGGGGGGCACATGCCAAGCACATCAACTACATCAAGACCCGCCTTGGCTATATTGTGGCGCTGAACGCCACGTCCCAGACCTATGGCGCAGCCGGTACGGATTCGGCCAGGGTCTGCGGTACCTGTCACACCAACAACGTGGCAAACCATACTACCGCCGGCAGCACGGTGCGAACCATCAACTTTGGCGACAGTTCGTTCCTCATGGGGAGCACGGGTGGCACCAGTCTGCTCTTCGGTACGACGTTCCCGGCAGACAACCCGCTGTACAATGGGGTGAGTGGCACTTCCAAGTCGACCACGGCCAAGACCTGTTCGAACATCAGCTGCCACTATTTCACGTCACCAAACTGGTAATATTCATTGCTGCCGGCAGAATCAACACTGCCGGCAGCAGCAGAGATTTTTCCCATGCGACCGGCGGGTGACCGTCACCGCATGTTTTGGGGGCCTCAACGGGCCCCCTTTTTTTTTATGGGCAGAACAAAAAACGGCGCACCCTTTTGGTGCGCCGCCGTCAGAAACTGGCATCAGTGCTGTTTTGCCCGTCAGTTTGCCCCGGTTGTACTGACGGCATCATCAGGCACGTTCAATCAGCTCAGGTTTTATCTTCCGGGGTATGCGTGGCAGAGCAGATTCTGTTCCGACCTCCGTGCTTGGCTTCATATAGGGCTTTGTCGGCAGATTCGATGAGGCTCTTGACCGTTGCTGGAGCGTTCAGATTATCAACGCAACAGAGACCGATGCTTAACGTCACCTGCTCGGCAACCTGAGACTTCGCATGGGGAATTTCGAGAGAAAGTACCTGTTCGCGAACCCGATTGGCCACGACCATAGCTCCGTCAATATTTGTTTCCGGCAGAATGACGGCAAATTCTTCACCGCCATATCGTGCTGCCAGGTCGCCTGGGCGCAGTGATGCCGCTTCAGCAATGCTGCTGCCAACAGCCATCAGGCACTGGTCGCCCTGCTGATGACCGTAATGGTCGTTGTAGAGCTTGAAATAGTCGATATCGATCATGATCAGGGAGAGTGGCGTTTTGTTGCGGGCCCCGCGACGCAGTTCCAGAATCAGGTGATCATCAAAACGTCTCCGGTTGGGAATGCCGGTCAGTGGGTCCTGCTCGGAGAGTGCGAGCAGTTTTTTGTTCGCTTCGGCCAGGGCTGTGGTCCGTTCGGCAACACGTTGTTCCAGCAGGTCTCGTGCCTGTTCGAGATCATGCTGCTTTTCCTCCAGGACAGATATGTCATGCTGAATACGGGTTGCCATGTCGTCAAAGGTCTGCCCGACAATGGAGATCTCGTCATGGCCGCTGAAATTGGTCCGGATAGTGAGGTCACCGGAGGCCAGTCGCTCGGCGGCATCGCTGACCTGTTTTAACCGGCGGGTCAACAGGAAGCCAAAGGTGGTGCCGGCGATGGCAATGAACAGCATGCCGCTCAGGGCAATGGTAATCCCGCGCTGGGTGACCCGCCAGGTCGCCTGAATCAGCTCCTTGTTGGAAAATTCCATAGCGACCATGCCGAGGTTGTCGATCTTTTTGGTGCGCCAGAAGCGCTCTGTGGATTCACCAAGGGAGGAAGGCACCGGCTTCCCCACATCGGCAAAGTCGGTACTGATAACGATATTCCGGTCACGATTACTGACCATTACCTTGAGGATGTGGGGATCTTTGGTCAGTTTTTCCGCATGCTGCTGCAATTCACCGAATTCCATGCTGAACAGGGCATTCTGGCTCAGATCGGCAAAGACATCGAGGATAACCTGCTCATTTTCTTTCAACTGCAACCGGGTGTTATCCTTGGAAAAACGAAGAGTCTGCCCCAGTACCAAAAACATCATGACCGCTTCCAGGGCGAAAATGGAGGCAGCAATGCGGTATTTGAGCGAAAAAAGCGGGATCCGCATCATGCTGGTATTCCTCTGATCAGCGTGCTATTTGCCACTGCGGATATACTGGCGCACGTCTTCATAGTCAGCGTCCCTGGCCGCGACAAAGGGGATGAACTGGCCGTTGTTGATAATCTTTTTCCCCTCTTCGGTTTTCGACCAGCCGAGAATGGTTTTCAGCAGCGCATCACGATCTTTCTTTGCTACCCGCTTGTGCACCACAAATACGGAGTGTGATATTGCTTTGGTCTTGTGCAGAATCCGGAAGCGGGTGGTCATCTGCTTTTCCTTCTCAAAGTGCAGCAGCGCTTGCTCAGCAGTACCGCAGGCGTCGGCGGTGCCGATCAGCACGCTCTGCATGCAGGAAAAATGACTCTTCCCATAGTCACGTTTTACCCCGGTTTTAGGATTGATTCCGGCTTCCTGGAGAGCCATGCTGGTGAGGTGTGATACCGCAGCATCAATCGGCGGGTTCGCCACGGTCTTTCCCTTCAGATCTTTGATTGATTTCAGCGGGCTGTCCTGCTTGACGACGATCAGACCTTCCAGATCCTCACCGCGCCGGGCCAGGGGCAGGTAGCCATGTTTGTCATGGGCTTCCACATAGTCAAAGGGCTGGACAAAGGCGATGTCGTAGATTCCCTTGTTCAGTCCTTCTTCAAAAGCGGTGTATTCAGCCTTGGAACTGAGGCGCACCTGCCGCCCCAGTTTTGCTTCAAAATCCGCAGCCATGGGCGTGAAGAGTTCCTGGATTTTGGCCAGGGGCAGGTAGGGGAACACGCCGAATTCATAGGGCTTATCAGCGGCCCGGGCCAAACTGCAAGTCAGCACAGAACAAGAAATGACTAGTGTGCAGAGACGACGAAGCATAGGTACCTCGCAAAGTGGATTTCTGCATCTTATCGGGTGGCGGGAGGAAATATTAAGCCAGAATTGAATAAGGCGCGCCGCACGGGCACGCCTTATTCAATAATTTTCACTGCCGCAGATTACAGATCGGCGATCTTCAGGACAATCTTGCCGAAATGCTTGTCTTCTTCCATCATCCGGTGGGCCTCAACGACCTGATCGAGCGGGAAGACCTTTTCGATAATCGGTACAATGGTCCGGTCAGCGAATTTGGGCAGGGCGGTTTTGATGAACTCGGCGGCAATCTCACCCTTATCCTTGACCGGGCGGGAGCGGAGCACTGAGCCGATGATCTGCTGACGCTTGACCATCATCAGGGCCAGGTTCAGTTCGGCTTTGATGCCGCTGATGATACCGATGATCACCAGGCGTCCGGCGTAGCCGAGGGAATTCATATTCGGGGCCAGGTACTTGGCGCCGACGTGATCAAGGATAACGTCAACCCCCTTCTTGGCAGTGAACTCCTTGACCGCTTCGGTGAAGTCCGGGGTAGTAGTGAAGTCGATGGTCAGGTCAGCCCCTAATGTCTTGACCCGATCGATCTTGGAGGGGTGGGCGGTGACAATGATTTTGGTCTGCGGGACCAGCGCCTTGCAAAGCTGGATACCGGCGGTGTTTACCCCGCCGCCACCACCATGGATGATGGCCGTGTTCTTGTCCTTCAGACCACCGACCAGAAACAGGTTAAGGAAGGCGGTGATGTAGGATTCGCAGACGCAAGCTGCCTCTTCATAGCTCATGGAGGCTGGAATCGGCATCAGGTGGCTGGCGTAGGCCACAGCGTACTCGGCATAACCGCCGCCGCCCACCAGGGTCATGACCCGGTCGCCTTTGTTCCACCCGGTAACGCCTTCCCCCAGTTCTTCGATGATGCCGGCCACTTCCAGGCCGAGAATCGTCGAATCACCCGGCGGCGGCGGATAGTTGCCAACCCGTTGCACCAGG
>JANOEC010000155.1:0-10646 GCA_031412995.1 Geobacteraceae bacterium | reverse complement strand
AAATTGCCCGAGCTGCTGTGGCTCTTCGAAATGGCCGTGATCCTGTTCTGGATCCACGACGAGTCGAAGGATCGCGCGCGCACACGCAAACTGATCGACAGCACCGTCGACATCCTCACGAAGTTGCCCCACCCTGACCCTCCCCCGTCAAGGGGGAGGGAACTATATTCAAGGCCTTCGTCGAATAAACCACCGGCGGCAGATCCGGCACAATCTTTTGCAAACCGGGATCGTCACGGAGGGCATTTTTCCATATCTGCCATGCATAGGAGGCCAGATCGACTTCTGTGTCAGCGTCACCATCGAGTATGCCGGACTTCTCATGGTAAAGATCAATGACCGCCTGACCGTCGCCATCGCCTTCAAAAAACGCTTCGTCAGTCCCGACCACTTCGGCATTTTCCTGGAGCCGCTGGCGTACTCGTGCCCGCAATCTGATAATCCGTTCAACGCCTTCAGCAGGGAGGAATGAGTAGCAGAGAATCTTTTCTGCCTGTTGACCGATACGATCCACACGACCGGCCCGCTGGATAAGGCGAATGATTGCCCAGGGGAGATCATAGTTGACGATGACGGAGCAGTCCTGAAGGTTCTGGCCTTCGCTGAGGACGTCCGTGGCAATCAGGACTCGTAATTCTTCGCTCCGGGCAATCTTGTCGCGCTTGTTATTGCTCACCGGGCTGAAACGCCAGGCAAGAGCCGTCGGATCAGCAGAGTCCCCGGTTGCGCCCGCTTGCTGAGGTATCCCTTGCGATTTCAGCTGCGCCTCAAGATAGCGGACCGTATCGGCAAATTGGGTAAAGATAAGCACCTTTTCCTCTGGATGTTTTTGTGTGAGGAGTTCCAGCAGTGCGTTCAGCTTTGCGTCTCTGGCTGCATCCCAACTGCCGCATTTTTGCAGGACCAGCAGCAGTGCCGTTGCGTCGTTAGCCAGGTCTTTGCCCAAAGTTTTTACAAACAGAGAAGGGCGAAGCCATTTGAACCGTTTCTTGTAGTGAGCGGCGTATTCGGCATAGATCTCGGCTGCTCGTCGCCGAAACTCTTCCTCAGTACGTGGTCCGGTAAGCGGTTTGATGGTGCATTGTTCGCCATTATCTTCTTCAAAAAGATCGCTGGCCACACAGGCATCATCGGCATCCTCATCGTAGGTAGCCGTATCCAGAGAACCGGCATCAAGGGTGCCAATGGGGATTGGTTGTCCCTGTTCAATGGCATGCAGGAAAACATAGTTCCTTAAAATATGCCGTTCCAGAGATAGAATAAATGCCTGGCCACTGCTCTCTAGCCGTTTAAAGAGGTTGGTGCGACAGAAACCCATCAAACGCTTGCCGGCACGGGACAGGTCGTGCAACAGTTTGGCTTCGTGGGGTGTTGGCGACTCGTGTGATGAAGCGGCCACATAGTTACCCAAGCCGTAACGTGGCAGACTGAGCACGTTGATAGTATCCACAGCATCTGCTGCATAAAGCTGGGCATACTGATCAGAAGAATCCTTGTCGTTGATTGTAAAAGCAACGGTACTCGGCTTTCGCGATGGGAAGTAGGACCTAGTTCCGTCCTCAAATGTGAGATATTTGCGTCCCGTTTCCGGGTCAGTGTCGGAATAGTTGTCCTGGATGAAGCCTCTAGTTCGGCGTACCATATAAAGCCGCATCAATTCACGCCAATCGTCGGTAAATTCGCTTTTTTCAAACGCTGCCAGTGACCTGACCGGGCATTGATGGCGCCTGATAAACTCATCATGACCCATCTCACGGAGCTTATGTTCAGGCCGGATGCCGAGATCCTTGTCTTCCGGCACAAAGAGCCGAAGTTGATTGGAAAGATCGAGGTACGTTTTATTGTACGGCGTTGCGGAAAGCAGGATACATTTGCTCTCGTTTTCCTGGATGTATTCTTGAATGGCCCGGTAGCGCTTGCCTTCACGATTACGCAGGTTGTGACTTTCATCGATCAGGACCAGCCGGTAACGACGTAACTCTGGAAGCTCTCTGGTTGCCTGGCTAATCGACATAACCCTGGCTCTCATGCGGTACTGGTCGCGATAGTCTACCCACATGGGCACCAGGTTCTTGGGGCAGATAATGAGGGTTTCCAGTCCGTGGTCGTCCTCAAAGATTCTCACCAAAGCCGTTGCCATGAGAGTCTTCCCCAAGCCGACAACGTCACCGATAAGGACGCCACCTCGCTTGTTCAGGTGATTGGCAGCGATTTTTACTGCTGCCGACTGGAATTCGAAGAGGCGCTTGCCGAAATCGCGGGGGATGCGGAACTGAAGCAGGCCCTCACGGGCCTCGTGAGCCAGGTGATAGGCCATTTTCAGATAGATGTGGTATGGGGGTATAATCGCTTCTCTGGCCCAGCTTTCCTCGATTATCTGAACCAGTTCAGCAGAGATATCCAGGCACCAGCGGTCTTTCCAGCGCTCTTCAAACCATTTAGCCAGCTTCTGGGTGGCGTCATGATCAAGGACGTCGATATTCAGTTCGCCCTGGCCTGAAAGCCCCGGAAAGGTCAGGTTGCTGCTGCCGAGATAGCCGACAATCGGGTTAATGGGATCGGGACGGAACAACAAGTAAAGCTTCGCATGGAGGGAGTGTCGCAGGAAGAGTTTTACAACGACCTTGCCGGATTTTATCTGAGATGCCAGCCGCCGTAGACCTGCTTCATCCTCGTTTGTCGGTACGCCTTTGGTTAACTGCTCGCGAAAATCTTCAGCCAACTTCTTTTTGAGCCGGAGCGCAGTCTGATTATCTATGCCGGTGTCTTGCTTTACGAGCGTATACAGATCGCGCAACTCATCCTGTGGAGGACGTTGCATGCCGACGAGCAGGCGGCAACAGTTACCTTCACCGCCACTCCATTGCTCGACATAGGAGTCAAGTTGTTTCCAGCCCCTTAAATTGAAGTAGCCGACGCAAAAATCCGCATGATTGGCGACATTAAGAGTTTCCCGCAATGTCGGCAGAAGCTTGTTATCTATATTGTCGAATATTCGAGGCATTTACCATCCAGTGACATTTCTGGGAATTTTACATTCAACTACATCTCCACCAAAGCGAATTGGTTGCCTTCCGGGTCTTTAACCACCGCCATCCGCCCCCAGGGTGACTCTTCCAGCGGCTCGGCAAACTGCACCCCGGCCGCCACCAGTTCATCATAAAAGGCCTTTAAACCTTTGACCGTCAGGGTGATTCCGGTATGGCGGCCCACCAGCGGATACGCCCCATCGTGCATGGCCAGGGCCACTCCCATGGTTACCCCACCGCCGGGAAAAAACTCCATCATTGCCACCGACTCTCCCACCAGCGGAAGTTTCAGCTGCTCTTTGTAGAATTTCTTTGCGCCCTCCAAATCCTTGACAAATACCACCACATTCTTCATGCCGGTTACCATAAATTGATTCTCCTCTCAGGGGTTAAGGCATTGCTATCAAAACCGCTCAGCATACTCAAGGATAAAATCGTCACACAGTAATTGAGATGAACCCTTCACAAGCTTGCCAGTTTAAGTAATTCGGCTACCCTAATGTACAGGAGGAGTATATGCAACCCTATCGTCCCCGCCCCGTTTATATTGCCGCCTCCTATCTGGCGCCCGTTGGCCGCTATGACGGCAAGCAGTTGGAGGAACTCTCATTCCTCGACCTGGCGGAAAAATGCGCCGCCCTGTTCCAGGAAACGCGTATCAAGCCAAGTACCGTGGAAACCGTCGTTGTCGGCTGCCAGAATCCGGTCGCTTTTTCGCATATCGACAACACGGCCGCCAAGGTTGCCGGGGTGCTCGGCATTTCCGGGGCCAAATCAATCCTGATCGACACCGCTTCTTCCTCCGGTGCCTCGGCCCTGGAAAATGCCTACATGGAGATCGCCTCGGGCCGGGCCGATACCGTCATTGCCATTGGCATCCAGAAAATGAGCGATGCGTCGACGGTCGAGGCCACCAACATTGTTGCCGGGGTCATCGACAAGGACGAAGGAGAGTTCGGGCTGACCATGCCGGCTTGTGGCGCGCTGGTAGCACGGGCGCTGATGGAGCGTCTGGGGCTCTCCTTTGAAGAGTGGACTGCCTTTTCGGCCCTGCTGACCGAGCGGGCCCAACGCTATGCCGCCGTCACGCCGCACGCCCACTTGCACTTTCCCCTGCCAGTGGATGACTACTATCGCCAGATCGTCAGTAAAAAGAACTATCTCTACTGGTGGCCGCTGCGCTATCACGACTTCTGCCCCATGTCCGATGGCGTAGCCGCCGTGCTGCTGACCGCAGCACCGCAGGACGTACTGGTGGCCGGCGTCGGCAGCGCCACTGACATCCCGACCATTGCCGACCGCCGCTACTTCAACTCCTTCCCCGCCACCGTCCGGGCAGCAGCCTATGCTTACGGCATGGCCGGGGTGAAGCAAATCCGCGATTTTGCCGGGATCCTGCACGTGAACATGCATGACCCATTCAACGGTTTCGGCCCGATTAACATGGTCGACCTGGGCATTCTGCCGCGCCATCGCCTGCTGGACGGCTTGCTGGACGACCAGCTGACCGGCGAAAACGGGCTCTTCCCCACCAATCTCACCGGCGGCCTCAAAGGGCGCGGCCACCCCCTCGGTGCCACCGGTATGATCCAGGTGGTGGAAAACCATCAGCTGATCCGTTCCGGCCGATTTCAAGCCGGACTGTCCCACTCCATTGGCGGGCCGATCAATAACAACGTGGTCATCCTGATCGAGAGTACGAAGCACTACCGCTCCCGCGCCAACGAGCCGTTCAAGCCCTGGGGCTTGCCAGCCCTCGGCCACCTCAAACCGAAACACGTCACGGTCGAACAGTTGCTGGCCAGCGGACCAGTGGCGGCCGAATTCGTCACCGCAACCACCCGTTTTCACCATCAAAGCGGCGAGGCGCTGCAATCGATCCTCATCGTTTCCTGTCGCTACAACGGGGAACGGTACAACTTCCTGTTCGGTGTCGCCGGAGAACACTTTGCCGCCGTGGCCACCCTGGCGGGCGGTGACCAGGTCAGCCTGGAAAAAATTGGCAACGACATCCTGGTTAACCGGATGCCGGTCAAGCGTTTCTACCAGCGGACCATTGACGGACTATCAGAATTGGCCGAAACCGGCTGGCGTCGTCTGACCCGACCCGGCGGCTGACCATTGGTTCTGCTGGCGATTTTGCGGAGCGTCTGCTATATATGCGCCTGCAGACATTTAGCCTTGAACAATGGAGGATACCCTGGTGAAACGATCGCTTCTTTTAGTGCTGTCCCTATTGCTTATGCTGCTGGCCAGCGGCTGCGCCCAGAACTATTACAACATTCCCCGTGTGACCTATGAGAAAAAGGTCCGCATCCTGGGAGTTGCCCCGCTGCTGGTCGATGCGGGTTCTGATATCCGCCATCCGGAAAAAGATGCCGTGGTAGCCCTGCTCAAGGAAGCCAACCGGGCCAACGAAAAGGAACTGGTTGCCCAGCTCCGTGCGACGGGCACCTATTTCGCTGTGCGACTGCTGGATCAGGACGCGGATCAACTCTTCCAGAGCCTGTTCGAGCGCCGGGAACGACGCGACGATGCCGGCGTCAGCTACAACAAACATTTTTACAAGCCAACGGAAGTCCGGGCAACCATGGAAAAAAACGGCATTGACGGGCTGATGCTGGTCTCATTGAGCGGCCTGCTGAAGAAAGACAAAGTCTATTCCCGAAATCTGCTGGCCTTTCTGGAAACCGACTACAATGTCATGGCCATGTCGGCCCAGATCCTGGACAAGGATGGGACGCTGCTCTGGGAATACCCGAATTTCAAGCTGCGGGCCCTCAACTTCCCGACCTTCCTTGCCCTGCAGTTCCCTGATTTTGATGAAGCCGATGCCAACGCCACCGATACGGTGGAGGTCAAGACCAAGAGCGTCGCCGGCATCCGCCGCGCCCTGCTGAAAACCGAAGGGGGCAAACCGATCATTGCCCCGGCCTACAAAACCATCTTCGAAGACATGGCGTCGCTGCAGAAGCCGGAATTCAGCTTTGCCACCCTGTTCGGCAGCGACAAGAAAACTACTGCAGCCAAACCCGAGGCGCCTGCACCTACAGCTAAATAAAACGTTTATTGCTCATACCATAAAAAAGCCCGCGCCATCTCCGGCCGGGCTTTTTTGCTTCTGCTACGTTCCTTCGCTTCCATACTGCTCCGCCAGATACGAACTCCTGACGTACGGGCCACTCTCCACATGGGCAAAGCCGAGCGCCAGGGCCTGCTCTTTTAACGTGGCAAACTGTTCCGGCGGGATATAGGCCACCACTGGCTGATGCTGGCGGGACGGGGCCAGGTACTGCCCCAGACTCAGATAGCAACAGCCGACCGAACGCAGGTCAGCCAGCACCACCAATACCTCGGCTTCGGTCTCGCCCAGGCCGAACATCAGCCCCGATTTGGTGGGGATGGCTGGGGCCTGGTCATGGGCTGCTGCCAGCAGATCGAGGGAGCGGCGATAGTCGGCGCCGGCGCGGATGGAGTAGAGCCTGGGGACGGTTTCCAGATTGTGGCTGAGGATATCGGGCTGCGCCGCCAGCACCGTGGCCAGACTCTGGCGATCCCCCTGAAAATCGGGCACCAGCAGCTCAATCCGCGTTGCCGGTGCGACGCTGCGGATCGCCGCCACCGTCTCGGCATAATGGCTAGCACCGCCATCGACCAGATCGTCGCGGGTCGGGCTGGTGATCACCACGTGCCGCAGGCCCAGCCGTGCAACCGCCTCCGCCACCCGCTCCGGCTCAGCGAGATCAAGTGGTTGCGGCCGTTCCTTGGTCACGTTGCAGAAGCTGCACTGTCGGGTGCAGATCGCCCCCATTATCAGCAAAGTTGCCTGCTTATTCTGGAAGCATTCGGTGATATTGGGACACATCGCCTCACGGCAGACGGTATTGAGCTTGAGCCCCCCCAGCAACTGATCCATCTCGGCATGAGCGCCCGGCGCCACCCTCTTTTGCAGCCAGGCCGGCTTACGACGGATATCCATGGTTATTTTCCCTCTCCCGGCTGTTCACCAGCCAGATTCCAGGCATCACTCTGGTATTTGTCCCGCAGCAAGCGCGCCATTGTCTGCTGCTCGGCAGCGGTCAATGCGGCAGAGACGATTTCAACCTGCAAGGTCTCCGCAAATGCCGCCACCAGCAGGGCATTCAGCTCTGCTTCGGGGGCAGCAATCCCTATGTCCCGCAGGGCCGTGGTGCTGGCAACAATCCCCGCCGGCGGGTGCACGAGAAACGTCGCCCCCATTTCGGCCCGGTTCAGCAGCGGAATCGACCCGTGCTGAAACACCGCCTGCTTCAGCCGCCGCTGGGCATTCCCCCCCAGCTTTTTCCCATTCACCAGGATGTCGTAGGTTTCATGGCCGGCAAAACAGAACGCCATCCGTTCTCCCAGCGGCGCCTGGGCCGGCGCGGCATCAACCGCATAGTCAGCAATCAGGCCCAACTTGCGATACGCAGCCAGCAGGAATCCGGTCAGGACACGAAACGACTCCTTGATTGAGATGGCCGGCGGCAGATCCGTCGGGGCGCAGACCAGGGAATAGGTCAGCTCATCAGCATGATAGATCACCCCACCACCAGTCACCCGCCGCACCACCGGCAGCCCAGCCTGCTGACAACGCGCCAGATCCAGCACATCTGCGGCATCCTGATAGCGCCCGAGCGACAGAGCCGGTGGCTGCCAACCGTACAGTCGCAACACCGGCGGCGTCTGACCCGGGACAAAATTGAGCAGCAGCGCTTCATCCACGGCCATGTTGGTGGGACCGTCGAGCGGGCCGGTGTCGATAAGGCGCCAGATGGGCGCAGCAGATCCGGTATTCATGGGCGCCAGTCTAACCTCTGCCGTTAGATGAAGTAAAGGGATGATGAAACTTGTTGCCAAGGTGGCGTCAGGAGCGCTACAAAAAAGATATGAAGATCAAGAGCGTCAAACTCATTTCAACGAAATCGTCCTGCATGCCCTCACCAGATCAACTCGACAAGCCCCCCTGCTGAGGGCCACCCACCTCCGCCGGCGGCGGAGCAATCGATGAGACGGTACCGGGCTTTCGCGGCTGGCTGGATACCCCGGCGGGCCGGGTACCCCAGATAACTTCCATCCTCACCGTGCATGACCACCTGGGCGCCTGTAAGGCCCGTTGGGGTATCGGCCGACTGACCTACCTGGTGCCGCCTGGCCTCTACGCCGTAGGCACGCCAGACGCGGATGCACCGGTGGTGGTGACCGCCAACTACAAGATGAGCTACGACCTGGTGCGCCAGGCCCTGGCGGGTCGCAACGTCTGGCTGCTGGTACTGGAGACCTACGGCATCAATGTCTGGTGTGCCGCCGGCAAGGGAAGCTTCGGCACCAAGGAGCTGATCACCCGGATCAAGACCAGCCGGTTGGCAGAAATCGTTACCCAGCGCCAGCTGATCCTGCCGATTCTCGGTGCCCCCGGCGTGGCGGCCCATGAGGTGACCAAGGCAACCGGCTTCAGCATCAGCTACGGCACCATCCGGGCCGAGGATCTGCCAGCATATCTGGATAACCACCAGACCACGACCCCGGCCATGCGGGAGCTGACCTTCAACATCTATGAGCGGCTGGTACTGATCCCGGTGGAACTGGTCCACGCCCTGAAATCAACAGCAATCATAACTCTTTGCCTGTTCTTGCTGGGGCTGGTTCTGAGCAGTGTCACTGCCGGGCTCATGGCAGCTGGCGCCTATCTCGGCGCGATGCTGACCGGGGTGGCCCTGGGACCGTTGC
Source organism: Geobacteraceae bacterium (assembly GCA_031412995.1). Lineage (GTDB taxonomy): Bacteria > Desulfobacterota > Desulfuromonadia > Geobacterales > DSM-12255 > JANOEC01. The sequence goes on along the minus strand of JANOEC010000155.1, from coordinate 1,869 downwards.
TGCTCCCCTGGTTGCCGGGCAAGAGCTTTGCCGTCAAGGGGGCGATCGCCGGGCTCCTCTGGTGTGCCGCCTGGTATCTGCTCGCCGGCGGAACGAATTGGGGCGTGGCCACGACACTGGCCGCGTTTCTGGCCCTGCCAGCGGTGAGCGCCTTTTACACCCTCAACTTCACCGGCTGCACCCCCTACACCTCCCGCACTGGAGTTAAGCAGGAGATGCGCCTGGCTTTACCGGTCATGGGGGGCGTGATCCTGCTCAGCGTGCTGCTGCTGATCGCCGGTCGATTCTTCTCGTAGAAAGGATGCGAACATGAACGGATTCCGCTATCTGGCCAATGCCACCACCCTGGAACTGAGCGTGCCAACCTGCATCGGCTGCGGCCGCTGCCTTGAGGTCTGTCCGCACGGGGTGTTTCACCTCAGCGACCGCAAGGCCCAGATCGTCGACCGGGACGCCTGCATGGAGTGCGGCGCCTGCCAGCGCAACTGCCCGGTCAGCGCCATTACCGTCGCTGCCGGGGTCGGCTGCGCCAGCGGCATGATCAACGAGTGGCTGCGGGACCACGGCATCACCAAGGTCAGCAGCGACTGCTGCGGCTAAATCCAGATCAGGAGGGATAAACATGCTACAAAAGAGACAACAGGAAGCTTTTGGCGCTTTTTACGACACCGCCCGCGAAAACGAGATCCTCGACCCGAAAACCACGTTCCTGCTCCACCTTGCCACGGCGATGGCCGTGGGGTGCAGCCCCTGCATGGAGTATTACCTGGGACAGGGCGAAAAAGAAGGGATCACCGCAGAGGAAATCGGCGCGGTTCAGGCAATCGTCATGGCCGTCAGTGCCGGCCGGGTGAACGCCCAAATGCGGGAGGCTGAACGGCGGATGCGCAGCAATGATGGGACAGCTGCCTCTTGCGGATAGTTGGCAGTTACTTTTAACAACGCTTTCAGGATCGTATCAATCCATTATTAGCAGTGGCATTAAGATTGTCAGGGTTCTGCATGGCATGATGGATATCGATACTTTTTTTAGTTTACGTCGGCCCCGAAATTATGAGGTCACTTTATTTATCTCCCCTAACCGCAACAAAATCCATCACCCGATCCCCAAATTGAAGCAAATCATCCAGGCCGCTGACGATAACTGCCGTGACGATCTCCAGGTTCATTCGCTGGTAGGTGTGAATGATGGTGTTGCGGAAATGGACCATGTTCTGCAGTCGTTCGGACAACGATACGTCGATCACGGCCTGCCGTTGCAGCAGCTCAAACGCCTCGGCGCTGGCAGTGGGAATCCCCAGTTGCCGGGTCTTGACAATATGGTTCGCCAGGTCGATGGCCTGTTCACAGGCCCGCAGCACATTAAGGATCGCGGCGTCCTGGCGGGTGTAGTTGGTAGCGAAGCTGGCGGGATCAGCGTGGTACTCCTCCCGGGCTCGCACCACGCAGCGCTGGATGCTCTGGATCTTGTTGATGACGATATCGTTCATACGGCGTACGCCCGACCGCTGGCGGCAAACGCCTGCAGGATCTCCCGCCTTTCGTCATTGAGCTTTTGCAGATAGGAAAGGGTCAGCATTTCGAACTCCTCCACCGCATATTGATCAGCACAGTAAAGCAACCGGCCTGCCGCGATGATTTCCTTTTGAAACACCGTCGACACTTGCCGGGCATTAATCAGGTCGGCCGTTATCCGCAACTGCCGGGTCAGGGCCAGGCTGCAGCTGTTGAGTGCCACGGCAGAAGCTTGCTTGGCCTGCAGCGGCGGCAGCAGCAGGGCAATGTCGATGTCGCTGTCCGGCCGCTGACTGGAAGTGCCGTGGGAACCGAACAGGTAAATCCCCTGGCTATCCGGATAATGCGCCAGCA
>JANOEC010000154.1:0-23349 GCA_031412995.1 Geobacteraceae bacterium | reverse complement strand
GTGCTTAAGGTATTGTTGGCAGATTTCGAAAAAATGCGCGCTGAGGCAGAGAAAGATCTGGCCAAGCTGACGGCCGATGAAAGAACCGAGCGGGAAAAACAGCTGCAGAAAAAAAACCGGGAATTCCAGAACCGGCAGCGTGAAGCCCAGGAAGAACTGAAGCAGGCGGAAACTGACTATCTGAAGCGGATCACAACCAAGCTCGGGGCCATCATTGCCAGGATCGGCGAGGACGGGGAATATACTGCCATCCTCGACCGGAATAATGGCGTGTTCTACACTGGTAAAGAGGCTGATCTGACACCGCTGCTGGTCAAGATGGCCAATGAAAGATCTGGCAATGGGCAATAGGCTACTGAAAGCATGACTGATCCTGCAACCGGATTAAAGGATTCAGCTGCGCAGCACCACATAACTCTTCCGCAAAATAAGGTTACGGTCGGCCATCTGATTATTTCGGAGGACCAGGTCCCCGCCCGGACGCTGACGAGTAATGTTGCTGACCGCTTTTTTGTCTCGCCGGATCTGGATGCAGTTGCAGTGATCGAAGATGATATACCATTGGGATTGGTAACCAGGACCAAGCTGTTCTATACCCTCTCCCATCGATTCGGTAACGAACTGCATGGCCGGCATCCCATTATCACCATTGCGGATACATCACCGCTGGTGGTCAGGGAATCAGACTTGCTGGACAGGGTGATTGACCAGGCTTTTGCCCGACAGCCACAGGACATCTATGACGAAATCATCGTCATAGACGCGGATGGCTTCTACCGGGGGCTGTTATCGGTTAAGCAGCTGGTGCTGGAGCAGAGCGGCGCCCTTTCACGCAGCATGCTGCTGGAAGAGGTCGCCCGGACGCGGACCCTGGAACTGGAACGGATAAATCACGTCAAGAGCCAGTTTCTGGCGAACGTAACCCATGAGCTCCGTTCACCAGTGAATGCCATCATTGGTTTGACCGAATTACTGCAACTGGCGATCGAATCAGGCACGCCGGAACAGGTGCAGGAACGCCTCACTTTCATGATGAATACCGCAGCGAATCTGCGCGCAGTCATCACCAACATTCTTGATCTGTCAAAAATAGAAGCCGGGAAAATGGACGTGGACCGACTGGCGCTGGACCTGAGACAGCTACTGGTCGATATCGCGCAGACCACCCGGGTACTGATCGGTGACAAACCGGTCGCCGTGAAGGTTGAGTTGCCGCAAGAACCGTTACTGATTATGACAGATCCGATCAAACTGCGGCAGGTTCTGACCAACCTGACCAGCAATGCCGCAAAGTTTACCGATGCAGGAACCATCACCATCGGAACCGCCTTTAGCGACGAACAGCTCTTGATCACGGTCAGCGATACCGGCATCGGCATCAGGGGAGAAGATCTGTCGCTGATCTTCACTGCCTTTAGTCAAGTTGAGGATCCGACAGCCAAGATACAAGAAGGAACCGGTCTCGGCCTGACCATCAGCAAAAATCTCGCCAAACTGCTTGGCGGTTCGATAGCGGTCAAAAGCAGATTCGGGACCGGCACAACATTCAGCCTGAACCTGCCCTGGGCAAATATAGCCGAATAAGGAAGTAATGTATGTCCAACAAAAAAAAGATCCTGATCATTGATGATGACCCGGTCCATCTCTACACCGCCAAGGTTTTGTTGGAGAACGAAACCCTTGAAGTAATCACGCACCAGGGAGCATTTGGCGCCATTCAGTGCGTCAAGACACATCTGCCTGACCTGGTGCTACTGGACGTGAACATGCCGGCGCTCTCAGGTGAAACACTTGCTGGCCTGATCAAACCGTTCTGTGTCACGAGCAGCATCCCCATCCTTTTCTACTCTTCCAACGATGAGCACAAATTACGGGAACTGGCAGCGATCCAGGGAGTGGCTGGTTATATCTGTAAAGGCGACAGCGGTGCGTTACGCAGCAAGGTCAAACAGCAACTCAATTTGTAACCGGTAGATCGAGAGGAAAGCTTTACTGTTGCACTAATTTTTATCTGCATGCGGTGTCCTTTGCTGACCTGATTCGAGGTCCCAGAAAGCCCGTACTATCAGCAATTAACCTGCTGATGTGCGGGCCTTTTCTATTAATGGAGTGATTGTGACAAAACAGATCAAAAATGTAGAGGACAGACTGCTACCGGCCGTTTTATGTTCAGTGTTGCTAACCATTACGGGCCTGATCCTACAAGCAGAGCCTGTTATTGCGGCCCGAGACCCCTTGTTTGTACCTGCCGGCATCGAAGCTCAACTTGCCGCTGGCAACCCGCAGGAACTGATCATTCTGTTCGATGACCGTGACGTTGAAGATGAAGCAGTAATCATCCGTTCACAACGGGGGATCAAACAGGACGATGACGCGGTGCAGGCCCACAAGAAAAGACGCTACAAGGAAGTGAAACAACAGGTCACCGCAAGCCTGCCACCTACCGTTTTGACCGAACTCCGGGATTACGATCATCTCCCCATGTCGTTCGTGCGGCTCCGCTCAATCCAGGCGCTCAAAAAGCTACAGGCAGATCCCCGCATTCAGGCAATCTACGCCAATAGCCCGGTCTATCTGCACCTGGCAGACAGCCTGCCATTCATTGGCCAGCCAGCGGTTGCCGGGGTGGGGATGACGGGAACCGGCACCACGGTGGCCGTGCTTGATACCGGCATCACCTACACGCTGCCGGCCTTCGGCTGTACGGCGCCTGGCTCGCCGGCCACTTGCCGGGTGGTGGCGTCGGTCGATTGTAAGTCCATCAACCAGACGAACAATTGTCCAGACACGATTAATCCGGATACCAACGGGCATGGCAACAATGTGGCCGGTATCGCCGCCGGCGTGGCAACTGGAGCAAAGATTGCTTCGGTAGACGTCTTCTACAAAACAGAGGTATTGCCAGCGACCAATCCACCAACGTACACCTATTCCTCGTCAAGTGACCTGATTATCAACGGCATCAACTGGGCTATTGCCCACCAGAGCCAATACAATATCGTCGCCTTGAACATGAGCCTTGGCGACCATGCGAACTACACCAGCACCTGCAGCAACAAATTCACCAACCCCTATGTCACCCCGATAAAAAGCGCCCGTACTGCCGGGATCATTCCGGTGGCATCATCGGGTAACAACGGCTTTACCTCTGGTATGGGCAGCCCGGCCTGCACCCCGCTCGTCGTCTCGGTCGGTGCGGTGTACAACGGCAATATCGGTTCAGTAACCTACGGCTTGGGGTGTACCGACAACCCCACCGGCCCGGACAAGATTCCCTGTATTTCCAACAGCGCCACCTTCCTGACCATGCTGGCGCCGGGAGCCCAGGTTTCGGCCGCCGGGTTGACCATGTACGGCACTTCCCAGGCCGCCCCCCACGTTGCCGGTGCAGTCGCGGTGCTGCGGGCGGCCTATCCGGGCGACACCCTTGACCAGTCTGTCGCCCGCCTCACCTCCCGGGGTCTGCCCGTGACCGACCCCCGCAACAGTGTCACCACCCCGCGCCTGAATCTGGCAGCGGCCGTCGATGCAGTTGTGCCGACCGTAGCACTGACGGCACCGATCGCCGGGGCCACGGTGAGCAAAACGATAACCGTTACGGCAACAGCTGCGGACAACGTCACCGTGAGCAAGGTGGAGTTTTATCTGGACGGGACGCTGCTCGCCACCGACCCAACTGCGCCGTACAGTTGCAGTTGGGATACGACCACAGCGATAAACGGCAGCCATACTCTGACGGCGAAAGCCTACGACATCGGCGGCAACACCACGATTTCGGGCAGTGTTGTCGTGACGGTGTTCAATGACCTGACCGCACCGATCATCTCCCTGACGTCCCCACCAAATGGTTCAACCTTAAGCGTAACGGTGACGGTAACCGCCAGCGCCACGGACAATGTCGGCGTGAGCAGGGTAGCGTTTTATCAGGATGGCGGGCTGATCGCCACCGATACCACGGCTCCATACAGTTTCGACTGGGACACGACTACAGCTGTCGAAGGTTCCCATACCCTGTCGGCAATGGCCTATGACGCTGCCGGCAACAGCAGCCCGTCTGATCTAATCAGCGTCACGGTCTCTCAGGCCGTAGCCGTACCAGCCCTCTCTCCGGCTTTCCTCGCCTTTGCGGTGCTGATGGTTGGTTGCAAATTAGCACGACGTTCAGGAGCAGTCGCTCCAGACCACTGAAAGGGGTTCAACTGATGAAATGTCCAAAATGCAAATCCAAGATCGGTTTACGCTTCCATGAGCAGGCTCTGCTGGAGCGAGGCTACGCCCAGGGACTCTGTTGCTTCATCTGCGGGTTCTGGTTAAACGGCCAGGAGCAGGAAGCACTGTTTCGGCTGAAGCAATGCCGCTCGCGACGACGCAACTAGAGGACTAGCATTAGGCATCATTAGGCATCAGGATTCGACCCGGCCTGTTTTCGTGTTAGAATATTTCACACACGAAACAGATAAAATAAGAGCCGGGAGGTGTCGATGTTCGAATCAGCGGAACTGGGTCACAAGATCGACAAGGCACGGTACAAACGAGAGGTGCCCGTCCTGCGGGAAGCGCTGCTGGATGCGCAGATCGACTTACTGCAGTCGAAGCAATTTCCGGTCATCATTCTCATCGCCGGAGTTGATTGTGCTGGCAAGGGCGAGACGGTCAATATCCTGAACGAATGGATGGACCCCCGGCACATTGAAACCCACGCCCTGCGTAACCTGACCGATGAAGAGCTGGAGCGGCCACCCATGTGGCGCTACTGGCGTTCGCTCCCCCCCCGGGGCAAGATCGGCATTTTCATCGGCACCTGGTATTCGACTCCCCTGATCGAGAACGTCTATGGCAACATCTCCAATGCGGAACTGGACCAACGGCTGGAACGGATCATCCGCTTCGAGAAAATGCTCTGCGATGAGGGTGCCCTGTTCCTCAAATTCTGGCTGCACCTCCCCAAAGAACAGCAAAGGAAGCGTTTGCAGACTTTGGAAAAGGACCCGGGCACCCGCTGGCGGGTCACCGATACCGACTGGAAGCATTACAAACTCTACGACCGCTTCCATCAAGTTTCCGAAAGAATGCTTCGCGCCACCAGCAGTACCGAAGCCCCCTGGCTGATCGTTGAGGGAAGCGACCCCCGCTACCGCTATCTCACCATCGGCACTGCGATCCACCAGGCCTTGCGCCAGCGCCTGGATAACCCGGAAAAACCGTGCAAGGAAGAACCGTTTCCACCCATTACCCTGGCCATCGATGGGGTGCGGGTCCTCCAGACCATCGACCTGACGAAGAAACTTGCCAAAAAAGAGTATGAAGACGAGCTGGAAAAATGGCAGGGGAAACTCAACCAGCTCTCCCGCCACAAAAGATTCCATAAGACTTCCGTCATCGTCGTCTTCGAAGGCCCCGACGCTGCCGGCAAGGGGGGCGCCATCCGGCGGATCACCCAGGCCCTGGACGCCCGCCACTACCGGGTCGTGCCGATCGCTGCCCCGACCGAAGAAGAACAGCTGCAACCCTATCTCTGGCGCTTCTGGCGCCATCTCCCCCATGCCGGCAGGTTCGCCATGTTTGACCGTTCCTGGTATGGCCGGGTGCTGGTGGAAAGGGTCGAGGGCTACTGCTCCCATGCCGACTGGATGCGGGCCTACGGCGAAATAAACGACTTTGAAGAACAGTTGGTCCGGCATCACACAGTGGTGGTGAAATTCTGGCTGACAATCGATCAGAAGGAGCAGCTGAAACGGTTCAAGGAACGGGAGAAAATCAATTTCAAACGGTTCAAGATCACCGATGAGGATTGGCGCAACCGCGAAAAATGGGACGATTATGAACTGGCGGTCTGCGACATGATCGATCGGACCAGCACCGAAATTGCCCCCTGGACCCTGGTGGAGGCCAACGACAAGAATTATGCCCGGATCAAGATCCTGAAAACCCTCTGCGCCCGGATCGAAGCAGCACTCGATCAGGTACGGAAGTAGCCATGCCGCTATCACCGACACCTGAAAAGATCTGCCTGTGATCGAAGAACTGCACCAGACACAGAGCCCAGCTACCAGACACGAGCGGATCAAAGGGATACGCCGCTGGTTTCCCGGTCTGGCGCTGCTCAGGCACTACAACCGCTCCCTGTTCAGCCAGGATCTCTTTGCCGGTCTGGTCCTCACAGCCCTGCTGGCACCGGTCGGCATGGGCTACGCTGAGGCCACCGGACTACCAGCCATTTATGGCCTCTATGCCACCATCGTGCCGCTGCTGGTCTATGCCATCTGCGGCCCGAGCCGCATCCTGATCATCGGCCCTGACTCAGCCCTGACGGCGCTCATCGCCGCCACGGTGATCCCCCTCGCCAGCGGTGATGCCACCCGGGCTGCGTCACTGGCGGCAATACTGGCCATTCTCTCAGGCGTCATCAGCATATTGGCCGGTCTTGCCCGCTTTGGCTTCGTCACCGACCTGCTCTCCAAGCCGATCCGGTACGGCTATCTCAACGGCATCGCCCTGACCCTGCTGCTTGGCCAACTCCCCAAGGTGCTGGGCTTTGCCGTGCCGAGCGGCAGTATCCTGCAGACCGCAACAGGCATATTCACCGGCATTCAGGCCCAGAAGACCAACTTGGCGGCATGCGCCATCGGCTTTGCCTGCCTGGCGGTTATTTTTGCCTGCAAACAGTGGGCACCCCGCTGGCCCGGCGTCCTGTTTGCCGTGGTCGGCGCCTCTATCGCCGTCGCCCTGTTTGATCTTGCCGGCACTGCCCAGATCGCCGTGGTCGGGGCGCTCCCCCAGGGGTTGCCAACCCTCCAGATCCCGCAACTGACCCTTGATGAATTTTACACCCTTGGCACCGGTGCCGTGGCCATCGCCCTGGTATCCATCGCCGACATGAGCGTACTGTCACGGATCTACGCCCTGCGCGGCGGCTATTACGTCGACGACAACCAGGAAATGATCGCCCTCGGCCTGGCCAATGTGACCACTGGCCTGTTCCAGGGTTTCTCGGTCAGCAGCAGCGCCTCCCGTACCCCGGTCGCCGAGGCGGCCGGAGCCAGAACCCAGGTTACCGGCGTGGTTGGCGCCATCTGCATTGCCCTGCTGCTGATATTTGCGCCGGAACTGATGCAGCACGTGCCAACCGCCGCCCTTGGGGCAGTGGTCATTTCCGCCAGCTGGACGATCCTGGAGATTGCCGGGGTCAGGCGCCTGTATCAGCTGCGCCGCGGTGAATTTATCCTGTCAAATATCTGTTTGCTCGGGGTTGCCCTGCTGGGGGTTATTCAGGGGATTTTTATTGCCATCGGTCTCTCGCTGCTGGTCTTCATCTGGCGGGCCTGGCGGCCGTACCATACGATTCTGGGCCGGGTCGACGGCATGAAGGGGTATCACGATATTACCCGTCATCCTGAGGCCAAGCGGATTCCGGGCCTGATCCTTTTCCGCTGGGACGCCCCGCTGTTCTTTGCCAATGCGGAGATGTTCCGTGAGCGGGTGCTGCGGGCGGTATCAGCGGCGCCGACCGCTACCCACTGGATCGTGGTCGCTGCCGAACCGGTCACCGATGTAGACATCACCTCGGCAGACATGCTGGCCGAACTGGACCTGGAACTGAAAGGAACCGGCATCACCATCTGCTTTGCCCAGATGAAGGGCCCGGTGAAAGACCTCCTAAAAACCTATGGGCTGTTCGATACCATCGGTGCCGAGCATTTCTTTCCCACCATCGGCCAGTCCGTTGACCGCTACGTGGCGCTGCATCAGGTCAACTGGATCGACTGGGAAGATGCGAGAATTCGCAACTAGTGGTCCCACCACACTACCCTCGCCATCCCATATCCCCCGTATCGTCACACTATTGTGAAACAACTGCAACCTGGCAGTCATGGGGCTGTGTTACGTATCGCCATCTGAATATTTTTGCGCATTTTTTGGAGCACTCAGCTGCGTCGATCTCGGTCTGGACGAAAAGTATCATTTTGGAGTAGAGAACTCTGCCTCGTAGCACTTTGCCTGATAGTGCTCCTGCCAACGCACGCCCTTGCCAGACCCTTGAGCATTGTCATCCAGTCACCACCGCAAACCCTCACCTACCCGTCCTGCCGCATGGCAATTGCCGACGCCATCAGCCTGCTTGAGCAGGCATTTCCGCAGGCGGAAGTATCTCTTAACGGTCCTAAGGCCGATATCACTCTCTCTCTCCGCGTTCTGACCAGCGGGTCGCCAGGATCTCAGGTGGCGGCAAAACTCAGCTCAGCCACCGGTGATGACTCCTTCCGGTTGATTTCACGGCCATCAGGTAACGGTGCGGCAATTCGCATGGAATTAACCGCCAAATCGCCGACTGGCGTGGCCAACGGCATCTATGCCCTGTTGCAGGAAAAACTGGGCATCCGCTTTGTCCACCCGCGACAGACAATTATGCCGCGCCACCGCGCCTGGCCTTTGCCCGCCGCGTTCACCTATGCCGGCAAGCCTGCATTTACCAACCGCGGTTTTCATCTGCATACCCTGCACCCGATCGAACTGACTGAACAGCTCCACAATCCGCAGCATCCCGGCGCATTGACCGATGTCAAACGCTACCTGGACTGGCTGGCCCGTAATGGCCAGAACACCTTCCAGTTCTTCCTGCTGCGGGGCATTGATCGCAACAACTGGATGCCCCATGCCCGCCAGATTGTCGACTATGCCCATAGCCGCAACATCGACTGCGGGATTGAAATCTCTCTGGCCATGCTGCAGCAGCAGGCGTTCCAGGCCATCACCCTGCTCCGCCCCTTCCCGTCGTACCGTAAACAAGTTGACCATACACTCGCCTGGCTGTTTCAGGCACCGTGGGATTTCATCACCCTGGAAGCCACCATGGGGGAGCATCTGCCGTTTCTGGGTCAGTTCATCCCCAGCGTGCAGTCGCATTTCGAGCAGCAGGTCGTCGAACGTTACCAGGCACGGCTCATGTATGCGACCCATGTCATCTACCCGGCAGAGGGGGAAAAAGTTCGTCGGCCAAACTTGTCGACCAGCGGTATCCTGATCCATACGGTCATGTGTTATTCCGCAACGGAAGCAAAAGCCCCGGTTTACGGTAATCTTAACCAGCGCTTCATGCTGGAGGCAGCCCAAACCGAAGCGAAAAAGCGCGAGACCTGGTACTGGCCGGAATCATCCTACTGGGTCGCGTTCGATTCCTCGGTGCCGCTGCTGCTGCTCCCCTACCTGACGGCCCGCTGGGATGACATCCAGGCCACCGGAAAACTACACATCCCCGGCCACCTGACCTTCACCTCTGGCTGGGAATGGGGGTACTGGCTGGTGGACTGGAGTATTGCCCGCTGGTCGTGGCACTATACCGACAACCGGATTACGGTGCCCACCTCGCCCGTTTCGCGGCTGAATGATCTGTTCCCCGATAAAGAGCAACGACGGCTGTTTCAGAACGCACTTGCTCTGCAGCAAAGCTATTTGAAGGAGAAGGAACTGCTCCGCTTCATGTCAGCGCTGACCCCGTTTTCAGAATTGCCCCCTCCGTTCGATCAACCGTTTCAGCCCGACCCGGACTTTAGTTATGACTGGTTGCTGGACAAGGCAACCACGGCCCAGGCCACCGCTGCTGTGGCAAAACCGCTCGCCGACCTTGAACGGTACGCAGTCGATATGGAACAGATCGCCAACGCCCTGGCAACACGCAACCAGCTCATTGCCAAAAGACGACCATCCATGGCCATCACGTTACCGCTGGCCGAGGAACTGACAACCGGCTTACAGGTATCTGCACTGCGAGCACGGCACCGGGCAATCACCATCAAGGCTTTACTGGCTAAAAAGCAGGAGCAGAATCAATCCGTCAGCAGACCAGATGCAACAGCACTACTGCTGCAGGCGCAAGAGATCAGAGCAGAAGCACTGCGGCATGTCCGGCAACAGGAAATGCGCTACCGCTATCCGCACGGACTGCTCGCCCGGCAACGGCCAAGCCTCACTGCCTATCCTTTCGGCTATCTTTATCCGGTGACCAATCTGTTCTTCTGGGAACGGGAGGAGGAGCAGGTGCGGCAGGGGCGTTTTGATGCGCTATTCATGAATCTCTGGGATATGCGCCGGACATTGGGACTGGAGAGTCTGTTGTTCCGCTAGTTTATTGGGGAGGAATACGTGATAAGACACACCGGCTAGCGGTGGTTTTTCCACGCTGACCGGTGCTGCCGTTGGTGTATACGATTCGGTTCACTGTTCCTGAAAACTTAATATCAATATGGGATTGTTGAGTTATTTTTCAGGTTTGATGGCTATTTCTTCAAGGCTCTGTCCTTGTCTGGTAAGAAGAGTCCAGAGGTCAGAGTAGAAAAATTTGTCGACTGTCTTTATGTGTTGGGAAAGTAATGGATGCGTAATCATGTTAGGGCGAATATCGCAGTAATAAACTCCGTCAAGCGGATTTAGCTTGATCGTGTACGCCTTGAAGTGTCCTGGTAGAAATGTTGCTGAAATGCCGTACTCATGTTCTTTTTTTGTCTTTTTACGCTGGACGTCATTTAGAAAGATGGCTATATGAGACAAATCGGTATTGGTGAGCCTGTTGTATAAAAACTTGTCCATAAAAACCTTGTCAATTCGGTCTTTGCTGGAAGTTTTAATAGAACCTATGATTTTCAGCTCTCCTGCTTTGCTTATCATTAAATCATGTTGGTAAGCTGATTTAAAAAGTTCTGTTCCGTCATCATCTTTTACAGGTACTTGCATGACACCTGAGACACACTCTACATCAAGAGAAACTATCAGTAAGCGGATAAGTCTCTCAAATAAATCTCCGTTTACTTTACGGGCTTGGTTTGATTTTCCTGCTGGCAGCGCGTCGAGTGTCGCGCCGATTGATTGCTGGATGGTGTAGATAGTGCGGTTGATGTTTTCTCTTGATTCGTCTGGTGGTAGTTCTCTGTTTTTAATCTGCTCAAGCGTCCCCATAAACTGCTTTGCACCGTTTTCAAAGTTTTCAGCATCGTACATAAGTAAAGAATTGAGCGGTCGGGTAATGTTGTAATGTCCATCTTTTCGGTATTGGAAAAACTGATAATGGTTTTCGTTCTTGGAAATGATGCGGGCTTGTAGTCCTGTCTCTACATATTCCAGATAACGGGCGCAAAAAGAGATGTAGTTTTCTAACGTGAGGAATAGGTCTTTATTGACGGCTCTACTTACAAGTTTAGTAATATTCATCGTATGGATTCCCGTCGTGCTGCGGTTTTTCGGTCGTGAGCTATCCATTCGTCTTTGGTCATTTGACTTACGTTCTCTAATCGCTTTATTGCCCAATTATTGTAATCAGCGTTCATATCACATGCCATCCAGCGGCGTTTAAGTTGCTCCGCAACAACAATTGTGGTTCCTGAACCGGAAAAAGGGTCAATTACGAGATCAGCTTCATTGGAAGAAGCAAGAACAAATTTTCTCAGAAGTTCTTCTGGTTTTTGTGTTGGGTGAGGGGTTTTCTCACCCATGCCATTGCAGGTGGTTGGAATGTCTATCACATCTTTTGGTTTAGCGCCCTTTGGGTTTGGTATCCAGTTATCACGCTGTTTGCTTCCGTTGCCACCGTATGCACTTGTTTCTGCTTGTGGATGTGACGGATATTTGAGGGTATGCGCTCCGTAAGGAGTGCGTACATCGTCAATGTTTAGTTTGCAAGCGTCTGTTTTACGGAAATGGATGATACTCTCATGCGACCGGCCCCACTCGTTTCCTAAGTTAGCTTTGTTTTTGTAATGCCAGATAAGCCAGCGACAATGTTTGAAATATTTTGACGCGGGGTGTTTGATGTCCGCCAATATTTCAGAGAACCCGCACACATATAAAGAACCGGTTGGCTTCAAAACCCGGGAGGCTTGAGCGATCCACTTGATTGACCACTCAATATATTTTTCCTGACTCTCAAAATTGTCCCATTCTGCTTTTTTGATGTTATAGGGCGGGTCAGCAAAAACAAGATCAACGCACGAAGCAGGAAGAGACTCTAACCACTTAATTGAATCTCCTTGGAACAGTCGCCCGTTTGGATGTTCATATTGCAACTGAAAACCAGTTGAAACAGCAGGAAATGCAACGTCTGTTCTTTGTCTCCGTCTTATTTCATCAGGTGCGAATATAGACAATTGTTCCATTACGTACTGGTCGAGATCCCGCCAGTCAGCACCGGAGCTGCGTTCAATGGAATATGGCATTATATTTCTCCGCTTGTTGGTTTTGCGGCAAAATACCATGAAATGTAACTGGCGGGGTAGTCAATTTAGGCTCGTTTTTTGCGACCATCAAGGGCGCTCTGCTCTCGGTTTTAATTGTCTTTTCTATTTATTGTATAATCATGCTGATCACCAAAAAACCAGCATACCCTGCTCATCACGGCCATTATCCAGATTCCAATCACCGTAGATGGACAAATCCGTCTGATTCTTGCTGCCTATTGCCAGCTCAACCATCCGCCAGACAGCAGCTACTGTGCCGACAGCATGATTAAAAATATCGTCATAGGACAGATAATAGGCTTTTGTGGCGGGTACCAGCAATCGATCAATATACTGGCGATCAATCGTACGATAGTCGGGATACGCCAATTCCATCCTGTCGGCAATCACCCCGGCCAACGGAAACAACCGGACTTCCCGAGTAAAGCAACGGTTCACCCGGGCCATGAATTCCCGGTGCCACAACCGGCAATCAGGCGACTGGGTTGCGCACATCTCCGGATGCACGTCCGCCAGCATCTCTTCCCAGAGCTTCGCAATGTCGTTGTCTAGCTGATCGCCATCCGGGCTGGCGCAACATTGGGCGATCGTCGCAGCAAATGTATCCGACTCCCCTATTTCTCCCCATTGCATCCGACGGTAAATATAACTGTCCTGATGCATCTCACAGATCCGGTGCTGCCGCTGATTTTCGGCATAGTTTCCAACCTTGGCCTGCACTATCGGATGGATGGTCACGTCGGTCACCAGATGGGCGCAGTAACCTAACAGCCAGGCAAACAGTTTGTCGCGTTTGGCACCGGGCGCATTTCTGACCCGAACAATGCCGCTGTTCAGGATGGCACTGGCCCGGGTAATGTGCATGGCGACAGCCCAGCGTGCGGAATATTTGTTTCTGGCCAGATTTGGATAGTCCGGGCTGACCGCACCCAGCGCGCAGTACGGGAAGTAGTTTGCCAGGACCGCGGGGATCCCGGACGCCGATGCTGCCGGGGCCAGCCGATCTGATTGCAACAGCTCGTGCAGTAGAGTGATATGGGCATAGGGGCCAGGCATAAAACCTCCGAGGGTAACTATTCAGGATGAATTTTAGTCCCCCCACCCCTTGCGGGAGGGGGCTAGGGGGCGGGGGAGATTGCCACATTTGACTCAATTGCCAGCTTCACCCACCCCTCAATCCCCTCCCGTCAAGGGAGGGGAAGCGGAAAACATGACAAGGCTGAGCTGAATAGTTACTCTCCTCGTTCAGACAGATGCCTTATTAGTTACGCTGCGGAAAATCCCGTAAGCAAGTAATGCCGCTGGCAACGCCGTTACCAGCCAGGCCGCTAGGGATTTGCAGGTAATCCAGCCAAGAAGGTGCAACGAAGCGACGCTGGGACTGCTGATCAGCGATGCCAGCATGTTTGACGGCACCGGCGGCCCCCAGGAGAACAGCCTCGCCCCCAGTTTGAAGAATGGCACCAGCAACGCTAACTGCAGTGGATAGAGCAGATAATTGACCGATTGCAGTGCCAGATGGTTCAGGCGGAAAATCTGCGCCAGCAGAATGCAGAGCAGCGAGGTACCCCAGAGCAGCGGCAACAGGCCAACGGCAATGCCCAGGCAAAGGGTCAAGGCGATTTTATGCGGTGTCATGCCACTGGTCATGATCACCCGCACCCGCTGCACCATTGGGGCAATGAGCCACCGGGCCCACTGTTGGCCGGAACAGTTAGACCCGGTCATGGTGCACATGATAACTGAGGGTTGCACCAGTAACGGTACTGCGCCCGGTGTAGAAGAAAATTATCAGCCAGATCCCCTGCAGAAACAGGATCAGTGCCGGGCTCCAGATGCTTTGTAATCCTGCAGCAAGATCAGGTGTAGAGGATGGCTCGCTGGCAAAGAAACAGGCCGCTGCAATGGCATAGACCACACCGATGATGCCCATGATCTGATAGGCAGACACCTTTCCTTCCCCGCGATAATCTGCCCGCAAGGTCTCGGAAAGCGAGCGCCACCCCTGGGTGACGACCGTGGCAAGCAAAAATGCTGCCGTATGATGGGATGCCAGATACAGGCCGCCAGCAATGAGACCGATAGTACAATAAATAATCGCCGTGATCGCCTGCACCGGGATTACCTCGGTCCCTTCCAGCCCACCGGCATAGGCAATTTTTTTGGTGCTGCCGAAAAAGACAAAACTACGGCCGCTGAACAGCCGTTGCAGCAGGCTAGAGCTGGTGGTCAGCGGCTTGCCGTAACAACAACCGAAGCTGATGCAGGCCATTCGTCCCAAGCCTTCACCAAAGGCATAGGCGATGGCAATGGCCGCATAAGCGGACATGACCGGAATATGGAATGCCAGCACCGCGCCGGCAGTGCGGTTAATCAGGATAATCACGAACGGGGTGATCAGGATGCCGACAAAGACCGCCCCGCCGACGGTAAAGGTATGGGACTTTTTCTCGACCAGCATTGCCACTAATCGGGACGCCGGCACACAGCAACAAAGCATGGCCGCTGCCAGGATCGCCGTTCCCACCGGCGGTACCCCGACTGACCCCAGCAGCACCAGCAGTACGGCGACTGCCACCAGATACGCGTTGGCCGTCAACAGTCCGTACCAGGTGAAGTTGACGCCGGTCCAGTGCCCATGCTCGGTTCTGGCTGCCGGGACCGAAGCGACGAATTGCCACTTCTCACCGGGCAGTACCCGGAATCCCCACCAGAAATAGATGCATAACGCCATGACTGCGGTCAGCAGGGTAACGGTAACGATCATTGCTGCCTCCCCGACTCTGCACTCTTTCGTGCGTGGCCGAGTAGCGAGCGCACCCGGACATCGGTCTCCACCAGCGGCTGCTGGAACCCCTGGGTAAAGCGACTCGACACATGCGTTTTGCGCATATTGTCCAGGATATCCGCCGCAAAAACGACGCGTCCTGCCTGGAAGATGAGGATATCGGTACTGCTGCCGGGACGATACAGGCTTTTCGGTTGCCCTTTCTGCAGGAACATCCCTTTTTCAATCTGTTTGGGTGAGTCATAACCGGACGCGCTATAGGCCTGGACAATGTCGCCGATCATCAGGGCTACCACCTCGATCATCGCTACCAGGCCAACAGCGGTTCCGCCCGGTACATCGGTGTCAATAATGGTGACCACCCGCTTGTTCTTGGAATACGGGGTAGCAACACTGACCACCGCCGTTGGATTGCAGGAGTGGTAGTCGCCGTCAATGGCATAAAAATCAACCACCTCGCCCGCCACCGGCAGGTGGTTATAATGGTATTTATCCGGCGTCAGGCGGAAAATGGCAAAATCACCACCACTGAAGGCCTGCTGCCAGACAATGGCATCGTCGCCAAGCAGTTCTGCAAACGAAAAGAATTTGTCTTTCAGGAAGGTCAGGGACGTTTCGCGAAAAGAACCCACCAGCACCCGGGCATCGGCCGGGGAGACCACTGCATCGGCCTCTGGTGCCATTGGACGACATACTGTATAACGGATTTTACGTTCGAATATTTTGCGGGGCGTGTCCAACTGTTCGGGTGAATCAACACATTCGGCCAGATCAATGCCACAACTGGCCAGAAAGGCTCGCTTGGACAACACCGGTCGGTCAAAATTGACCAGCCCCAGAATATGCGACGATCGACTACTGGTGAGCATGCGGAACAAGGCTGTATTGTTTTCTCGCACGCCGTGATACAGCAACCGCACCATCTGATCAGCTATCAGCCGTTCAGTGACTACCCTGCCGCTATCCCGCTCGATATACTGGTGCTGCATCATCCAGTTCACTCCTTTGCTGGTGGCTGTTTCGTTTAGCCGCGTACTCATCGTGGTGCACCTTGAGCAGGATCAGGTTCAGCAGACGCTGCAGCGTAGGAATATCGGCCCGTTCCTGCACAACATCCTCCTTGGCAGCCTCCACGAACTGGGCAGCACTCTGCCCCTGCAGCACAACCGCCAGGGCCTTGCGCTGCGTCTCATCCAGTTCCCCCTGCTGCCGATCAAGCTTGGCGCAGTCCTGCATCATAAAATCAAATGCTTCGGCAATATGCTGATTGCGCAGCGTGGTGCGATAATAACGCTCGGCACCGATATTAAAGTCGCGGGCATTTACCCGTAGCGGCGAAGAGGCATTGACTTCCTTGAGGATGCCGGCGGTGAGCCGACCGGCAGCGGAATAGTGGTCCGGTTCATTAAGCCGTTTTTCCAGGTCATTGATGGTTTCGTGCAGCCCCATCAGTTCAAGCAAATCAGCCGCATCGTCGCGGAGCACCCGGATCAGCGCCCGGCGATATTCATTGAGCGGCACCCGGAGATAGCCAGGGTAACGCTTACTGGGGCGGATGCCGGCGGTTTTCTTGAGGATATATTCCAGAAAGGCATTGCTGCTGGTGCGCTGGACATAAAAGGTCGGGATGCCGATGGCCGCCCCAAAGAAGATCTGGCGCCGTTCACTTTCTACTGACGGTGAATCCGGGATTTGCGCATGGGTCATGCCAAGGGCCATGTATTGGTGCGCCAGCGCCGTTATCAGGGTCTGCAGGTCAGCGGCCCGCCCCATGTCATCAGCAAAATTCCCGAAGAGGCTATAATAGCGGCCTTCGAAACCGGAAAATCCCATTTTGGCAAATTCACGTTGTTTATAGAGCAGGTAGACCGACATCTGCTCATCAAACACCCCCATGTCAGCCAGGTCATTCCGCAGACGGTCACTGTTGCCAATCTCCCCGTCCAATCCTGGGCTGTGTTCAGTGGACATCAGGCAGACCAGATAATCGATCAGACGATAGTCAGGGACAAAATCCCCCTTCAGCCGGAAAATTCTGCTGACCAGCTTGTCCAGCACCTGGGGGCCGAACGGGGTAAGCGGCTGACCGAAAATGGACAGATTTGCCTTCTTTTTCCAGCGTCGCCAGATCATCCGCAGATGGGTGTAGTCCAGTTCATGGGGCAGAAAACCGAGTGCCTTCTCGGGATGAAAATCGGTGAACGCCTGGCGATAGGGGGCGGCGGTGTAGGTGCCGACAAAGAGTGGCAGGAAATGTTCGGTAATCTTGATGGCCAGATCGCCGAAATGCTTTTCATGGGCCGCGCCGAAACCGGAACCACCGTCAGCCAGTGCCCGGGTCAGACGGCGACTGCCAATGCTGATATGGGTGCCGTTGTTGGCCAGGCTGATATTGGATAAATTGGGTAGTGTTACCAGGTTAGTCAGGATGATGCCGGCATCGCGCAGTTTGGCCACGGCGTTGAGCTGACTGCGAGACAGCACCTGATGGCAAAGCTGCATGTAGCGAAACTTGTCCTCACCCTTGTCCCAGCCAGACAGACAGGGGCTCATGAACAGCTCCCGGTAGAAACTATCCGAGACGTGATCGTTTAATTCCTTCTGGCGAATTGGCGGATGGGGGGCAAAATAGACCATGGCCTGCTGACCCCGTTCGCTGAGACCAAAAGCCTGATTGGCATACATCACCAACAGCTGGGTCATCAGGAAGCGGATGGCGGTTTCCCGGGCAATGGATCGGCCCATGCCATCGCTGGGAACCAGCGATACCACATTAAAGGAAAAGGTCTCGGGTGACGTATTGTCATTCAGAAAGTGTTCCAGCAGGCGGATGCCGGTCTGACGAATGGCATCGGGCAGAATCCGCTGGGAACCGATAAGATCCGCCAGTGCCAGTTTGATCAGATAACTGATCGGCAACCGCAGCATCTCCTCGCCACCAGCATCCCTGAAAATGAAGCGACCCAGATCGGCCCGGGCCCCGGCAGCCGGGTTCTGCTTGTCCACCAGCAGATCGCGATCCAACACTTCCTGCGCATAGCCGGAAAGTCTCCGCCGGGAAAAGCGGACCCAGCTATTTTCCCAGACCTGAGCAGGATTATCCGCCAGGAACCGTTCCAGGTCCGTCACGGCCCAGCGGGGAGTCTCTCCCGCAGCCGCCCGCTTCATCATATTGGCAAAGTAATTGGACTGCTCAATCACCAACGGCAGGTCCACATCTTCCTTGGTGCCACAGACGACGGCCTGAAGTTCACTCTCCGATCCGGCTGTTACATCATTGAGTGAAAAAGGTAATGTAGCGGCCAGCTCTTCTCTTGAGGCGTATGAGACCCCGATGCGTGAAAACAGTTCGCGGACATTTTCCGGCGTGATATCCGCTTGTCTGGGTAATTTACTGAGGGGGCTGAGTCTATGCTCTGACATAAATTCTACGTCCATGAGGGTCTCCTGGCAGAAAACGTTTCACCAGTTCGGATGGCTGAAGCGACGGTACGATGCAGAAATAACGAGGGGAAACTAAACGTCTGTGGCAGGCTCTAGGGGGAACTGACGGGCTGACGGCTGATGCAAGGACAAGTATGTTCATTGCCAAGCAGCGTAAATGACAAGTATGACGGATCTGTTCGTTCTATGTGAATGTTGTGTTACGTTTCCGAATTTCTGGAAAACACTGAACATTCACCTGTCCTCAACTGGCCTGTAACAATGCAGTGGTATGAATTACAGGCATGAAATCATACAAAGCCGATCTCCATGTTCATTCAAGCCACTCCAATAAGCCGACCTACTGGGCCATGCGGAAGTTCAACTGCCCTGAGAGTTACACTTCACCGCTGCATCTTTACCGCGTCGCCCGCGAGCGAGGGATGGATTTTGTTACCATTACCGATCACAACAGCATCTCCGGTGCCCTGGAAATAGCCCACCTCCCCAACACCTTTGTCAGCGCGGAGATCACCACCCACTTCCCGGAAAACGGCTGTAAGGCACATGTGGTGGTGCTGAACATCAGCGAAGCCCAGTTTACGGAGATCAACTCCCTGCGGAAAAACGTCTACGAACTGGTAGCCTACCTGCACCATGCCGGCATCGCCCACTTTCTCGCCCATCCCCTGTACGCCCAGAACGATAAGCTCACGGTCGAAATCATTGAAAAATCCCTGCTGCTGTTCACCACCATGGAAATCAAGAATGGCTGCCGGGCCAAGCGTTTTAATGCCTTCACCAAACGGCTCGTCTCCTCGCTGACCCCGGAAATTATAGAGCAACTGGCGGAACGGCACAATCTGGCGCCCTACGGCCATAAACCCTGGCTGAAGGGGACCGTTGGCGGTTCCGACGACCATGGTGGCCTGTTCATCGCCCGCGCCCACACCACTGCGTATTGCAGTGCGTCAGTCACTGACTTCATCGACACGGTGCGCAAGGGCGAAACCTGGGCCGACGGGGAAGACGGCGGCCCACTCACCATGGCCCACAGCATGTACGGCATTGCCTATAGCTTCTACAAAGAGCGTCTCGGTGATCGGCGCCGCATCAGCACCCCTTTTGTCAGCGCCCTGCTTGACCGCTTTTTCAACCTCGGCAACGACAAAAGTTCATTCGTCGATAAAATCCGCCTGTTCATCCGCAAGAACCTGCCGGATACCCGCGCCTCTTCATCCATGAGCTTTGAGGAAATTCTCGACAGTGAAGCGAGAAACCTGTTGAACGATGCGGCTTTTCTTGCGGGGATCAAAGAGGCAGACCACAACCGGAAGATTTTCGCCGTTACCAGCCGACTGGCGAACCGCATTCTGTACCGCTACACCGACCGGCTGCTGTCGCTGCCGATAAACGCCGGCTTCTTCGACTATCTGAATGCCGCCGGCACCATCGGCCTGGTGCACCTGCTGGTCTCCCCCTACTACCTGTCGTTTCACCACCAGCATCGCAGCAAGGATCTGATCACCGAGCTTGGGCAACGGTTTACGGGCAATCCGCTGCTTGAGAGTCGTGAGAAAATTGCCCTTTTTACCGACACGCTGGATGAAATCAACGGCGTGGCCATTACCATTCGCCGGCTGATCAGCACTGCCCGGGACCGGGGCATCAAACTGACGGTCATTACTTCTGGTAAGGTGCCGAGTACCAATCTTGACGGCGTCCGCCACTTTGACGCCGTGGGCGAGTTTGTCCTACCGGAATACCCGGAACTGAAACTGAACTTCCCGCCAATCCTTGATGTAATGGACTTTATCGAGCGGGAAGGATTCACCCATATCCATGTCAGCACGCCAGGCACCGTCGGCTTGCTTGGCCTGCTCATTGCCCGGTTGATGGATATTCCAGTGGCCGGCACCTATCATACCGACATTCCGCAGTACGTCCGTGATCTAACCAACGATGAATTCCTTGAGCAGGTCGCCTGGAGCTACATGATCTGGTTCTATAATCAGATGGAAGAGGTGATGGTGCCGTCGACCGGGACCAGGGAGCAGCTGCAGTCGCGCGGCCTGCCGCTGGAAAAGATGAAACCGCTCCCCCGCTGGGTCGATACCGAACAATTTACGCCCGAGAAATCGGTTGCCGGCTACTGGCAGCAGCACGGGCTGGGGACAGGGGCGACATTGATTTACGTGGGGCGGGTGTCCCGGGAAAAGTCGCTGGAACTACTCACCGACGCATTTCGGACACTGGTTGATGATGGGCTGAAGATTTCACTGGCAGTTGTCGGCGATGGCCCCTACCGTCAGGAAATGCAGGAGTCGCTCACCGGCTATCCGGTCACGTTTACCGGCTTCCTGCAGGGCGAAGAACTGCAGCAGGCTTATGCGTCAGCCGACCTGTTTGTCTTCCCCAGTGCCACCGACACCTTTGGTAACGTGGTACTCGAAGCCCAGGCCTCTGGCATTCCGGTGATTGTCTCCGATTCGGGCGGGCCACGCGAACTGATGATTGATGGTGAAACCGGGCTGGTGTTTCATGCGGGAGATTGTGGTCACCTGATTGCAGCCATCAGGCGTTTGATTGCAGAACCAGCTCTCATGGCCGAAATGGGCACTAATGCCCGGACTTTTACCATCGCCAAAGCGCCGGAAACAACCGACACCTACAGCACTATTCTGCAACCAAGTGCCAAGGCAGCCTGAAATCAATTATCTTCGCTACGGCCAAATCCCTGCAGACTGTCACATCCGACCTGTTCCCTGCTCCGTCGCCAAAATTTCCGTCAGCGCCCCTGGCAGCGTCATGAATAGAATCTTAAAAATCCATAATTCATGATGTATGACAGCCTACGGCGTGTCCTCTAAGATCAGCGTAGTTTATGCTGATTTCCCTCAGCAACCTCTTACCACGTCCTCAGTGAAAATTGTTGATGGCCGCTGTCTCTCATCAAGGTTTTGCATCCGAGGGACACCTTCCTCTTAGATTTTCCTGCAATTGATCAAAATAGGCTGATGGCAGATCATTCATTTCAATAAATGCATCTACTTACATTGGGGTAATCCAACATTCACACTGACAGGGATCAAATTTAATCAAAGCTTCGTTGATTGTGATCAATCACCACTTCCTTGTTTTCCTTAACTTTTTGAATAGCTTCACAATGAACGTTCCCGCCACCAATCAATAACAATGATACAAGTATGTTGCTAAACTCCCATAAAAACGTAATGAAGTTCTTATAATATCGCGCAAATTAAGGGTTCTCTGCCATAGCCTTTGTTTACACACCAATCCATCAACCATAACTACATTTCAATCCACACAGTAAAGCAATCTAAGGAGGCACTAAATGAGAATTATGACCGGCCTTGCACTGGCGTTTGTACTATTTAGCAGCACATGGGCCTGTGCTGACCCGGTGCCGGCAGTGAACGCCTGCCGGAATTATTATCAGCTGATGCCAGTCGCCATGAAGAACTATCTGCTGACCCTGGTTTCCGATGCGAAGGATTCTGGCTTTGAACAATATACAAGCGGTTCGTTCGTTGTGCAGGCCGTAAAGATCGACGAGCATACAATTCATATGAAATTTTTCGAGTATGGCCAGACCACCATGGCATCCTGTATCGAACTGGTACGTTACTGACGCTTTTGTTGCCAGAAAGTGAGTCTGAACCGATGCAAAATAAGATCTATTTGCTGAACAACTGGCAAACAGTGCTGAAGAATCTAGCCAAATGCATACCACTTCTCTTGATGCTCCTATCTTCTGTCGATAATTTGCATGCTTCTGGGATACCCCCGGATTTGAGCAGGCCTGATCGCGCTATTCGTTCCTTCTTCAAGGCGCTCAATGCGGACAACTCCGTTACGGCGGCAAAAAAGACGATTTCTCCTCGAATTCTGCAGGAGCTCAAGGAGAAAGGCCGTCCGCTTACGGAGTATCTTGCCGGCTGGCGGAAATATACCCTGAAGGATGTCCGCAAGGTCGAAGCAGAGTCCGGAACTTCGGCTTTGGTTGAGGTGGCGCTGCTTCTCGGCAATCAAGAAGAGACTTATTCGATAAATATGGAAAAAACTCCCAAAGGCTGGCTTTGGGACTCGCGTGACGATTTTCTCCCTTTTGATGGCCGAGTGATGTTTAAAGTCCATGAAACATATCTGCCGAATCCCGGCAGCGAAGGAGAACCGGCACTCGAACTTGTGCTTGGGACCGCTCGTAAGTACCCAAATGGTGGTTACCAAATCAACGCCCAACTATCTTTGGTTGGTCATGAGGTCACGGTGAAGCTTTTCGATATCAGGGAGTCGGGGGGAGGCTTTTACCTCGCAGTTGTGGGCTTGGCATCGAGAAGGATTCCGTTAGAACTAGGCCCCGGAGAGTACAAGCTATCGTTCGTTCATGGCAGGAGTGTCGAGCAGTATGCGCTGCTCATTTCGGATGACAAGATCGAGGTAAGGGGCGTGGCTCAAGCCCTTATGGAGCCACACACTCAAACCTATTGGCGATATCCAAGGAACTCTTTTAAATATTCGTGCGGGGCAACAACGCTTTATTCAGCACTTTGCGAGGAATTTCTTACACGATTCATGAAGATAGCTGATTTCAAAGAGTTTCATTTCTCCCCCGGCGAAAATGCCTTCAATGAGTCACCTTTCCCAACTACCCCCTGTGTCAGGATAGTTGTCGCCTCTCTGTGAGAGAAAAGTGTTAACTTGCGGGGCAAGGAAAGAGAGCGACGATGGCCAAGAAATATGCATCAGAATTGAAAGAGAGCATCATCGCCAGATTGTTGCCTCCCCGGAATGAGAGCGTTACAAACATATCGAGAGAAACCGGTATTTCAGTAGACACTCTCTATACCTGGCGACTTAAATATCGAAACGATCAGCGCTTGCCGGCAACCA
>JANOEC010000153.1:0-37274 GCA_031412995.1 Geobacteraceae bacterium | reverse complement strand
GCCGCGAAGCACGCGACGGGGCCGGAGCGCGAAATCTTCCTCGAACGGGCCGAGTGGTTCTTCCGTCCTCGCCCGCCCAGGTAGGACGGGCGCTCCTTAACCTCTGCCTCGAGCGCTGCTTCCATCTCTTTGTTTCAATCCTCGCCCGCCCAGGTAGGACGGGCGCTCTAACCCCTCAAAAAGGGGGCCAGTTTCCAGCAAGTTACTGCAACGGTTCTGCGAACCAACAAAACTATCGCCTGAGCAAGGCTTTCCAAACTCATTATACCTCCCAAAACCTCAATAATTTCAATCACCGCGAACACCCCCGCAAAACCGTCTCCGCATCAGGTTCGCGGCACCTAGATAATCAGCGTATCCTCGTCGAAAAGGATCGTCTGTATTTCGCCATAAGTCTCCACATGCCGGTCACGTGGCTCAGTCAGGCGATAGATTCGCAGATTATCCAGCGTCAGCTTCACTTCTTTCAGTAACTGCCGACGGAGTTGTTCGAATTTCATCTCATCCACCTGACACTCGAACACCGACTTCTGCACCCGCTGGCCGTAGTTTTTACAAACCTGGGCCACTCGCCGCAACCGGCGCCTCCCATCCCTAGTTTCGGTGTTCACATCGTAGCAGACAACTACCCACATCCCTTCCCGCGCACTCACTCAAACACCATTGGCTGATACTGCTCCAGATCACCCCGCAAATGCCGGGCCAGCAAGCGGGCCTGCAGATGAGGGAAAAGCCCCAGCGGTGCCTTTTCCTGCAACAGCGGATGGCTCACCTCTTCCTGTTTCCTCTTCTGATAGGCGCCTACCACCTCCTTGCGCCCGGCTTCATTGAGATAAACCGAACCACCGGGGCGCGGTTCAAAGTGCTTTTCCGTTACCTGCTTGCGATTGATCAGGGTCAGCGCCAGTTTATCTGCCACCGGCGCCCGGAATTCCTCCATCAGATCAAGCCCCAGCGACGGGCGCCCAGGGCGCAGGACATGCAGAAAGCCCATCTGGCTGTCCAGCCCCACCCCTTCTACTGCGCTGATACAGTCATTCAAGAGCAAAGTATAGAGAAACGACAACAAAGCATTGACCGGATCGAGCGGCGGTCGACGATTGCGGGAGGTGAGGGCAAAAGTTGGCCGTTCGGCCTCCTTCACCAGCCGGTCGAACACCCCGAAATATGCTGCCGCCGACTCCCCTTCAAGGCCACGCACATGATCAGCATCCCTACTGTCTTTGAGATGAAACAGCGCATCAGCATGCACATCCGCCGCCTTGCGCAAGGCAGCCTCTTCTTCAGGATGATCCGTTTCCCGTGCCCCGCGCATCAGCACCTGACGGGCATTCTTTACCTTCCCGGCCACCATATTACGGGCAATCAGCGCCGACCGCTCAGGGTCGCGCACCGCCTCGTACTGGCACTGGCGCAGCAACACATTACCGCTGGTCTTGCCCACCATCCGGCATTTGTAGCGGCCGTTGCGATCCAGAATCACCACCGCCCGGCCATCTTCGGCGCATTTGCCGAGAAAAAACGGCGAGATCATCACATTACCAAAGATGACGATTGATCCCAAATGATGCAGCGGCATCTGCAGCTGCAGCTGACCGCCTACCTCAACTCGCACGGTTTCGTGATCGAGCGACAGGTAAGCTCCCTGGGTCATGACGTACAGGGTGTTAAGAAGTTGTTTCATTTTTCACTCTCCACTTTATCAAAGGTACCCTCTGGGGCATAAAGTGGCTGGGGGGGATTTTTCAGCCTTTTTCTACTCTCCGGCTCAGCCAGATAGTTTTCAGCTGAGACAACTCTTGCGCCGGTCTCAATCTCCAGCTTCTCCCGTGCATCACCAGCTATTTTGCCACCCTTCCTGGCCGCCACCTTGTTTTCTGGGAAGCCCTGTGCGTCCTGCTTGCGTGCGATTTCGGTGGTGGCTGCTTCACCCAGCATGGAAAAGATCAACTCCAGATCGGTCATATGATCCCGCAGGTTCTCCCGCTCCAGCCCCTTATGCTGCTTGTATTCTGCCGGCGTCATGCCGAAGGCCGCCTTGCTGATCTCGGCGGTCAGGATGGCATACTCCGGCGCCTCGCCCACGCCACGCTGTTGCCATTCCTCAGTCAGCTCAGCCCGCACGGCAATGCCGCGCATCCGCTTTTCGATCCAGGCTTCCGAATACCCCTTGGCCCGGTAAAGCTCCCGCGTCCGGGCCGTGGCCAGCTCCGGGTCTTCGATCTCCTGCACCCGCTCGTAGCCTACCTTGGCCAGCCAGCGTTTGAATGGCTCGGCCTTGGGAGATGGTATTGACTGGATGATGCGGAAGATGCCTTCGGTGTTGGCGCAGTCGGTTTCTCTCAACTTGCCGTCCGGTGCTTCAAGTTTGAACTGTCGACAAATTGTCGACAGTTCAACACCACTGATTTTTTCCCGCTTTTTTATGCGATACCAGTAATCACGGGGTTTATCGCTGTCCGACAATGCGGCAATTACATCAACCACGGAAAAAAACCAGACATTGTCAACGAGAAGCCTTCTGATTCCTTTGCTCTGAAACACTACAAGCTTCGTTTCCATGCTTCCCCCCTCAAATTACAAACAACTCCCGCGCCGCCTTGCTGCTGCGCCCCTTATCGGCGACTACTGCGGGGAGACATGATTCCTTCAGAGAACACCCTTCACAGCGCTTATCATTCACCGGCGGCGGCGTGATGCGTTTTCCCAGCATTTCATAGACTTTCAACGCAACCTCTTCCACCTGTTGCCGCATGGCGTCAGTAAAAACGATCTCCCTCCGCTCCCGCGAGCCGTGCCAGTAAAGCGCCCCTTTCTCAACCGGCACACTGAACATCTCTTCGAGACAGAGCGCCTGGGCACAGAGTTGGGTAAAATCATTCTCAAACTCTTTATGCCGTCCAGATTTGTATTCAACCGGATAAGGGATTCCATCGTGAAACTCAACTAGATCAGCCTTGCCAGTGAGATTCAACCTACGGGACCATATAGGCAACGCCCGCTCATAGCTGACTCCAGCAACCTCATGTGAGGAATCATCATGTACATTGTCATGCACATCGTTACCTCGCATCGTAAACAGGTTCTCACTCCACACCTGCTCCACATGCACCAGCCCACAACGTCGCGGGCAGAACAGGTAATGATTCAAGGCGGAGATCATAATCGGTTCTTGTTCATTCATATAACCCCCTCTTAAATGCAGCAATTGTCGGCGAAATTGGTTAATATCAGCACACCGGCCATGTACCCGAGAAAATCATCATACGCAAGAGTCCAAACATGGAGATCACCGAAACCATACAACGGCGCAACACCATATTGCATGAGTTTTGATGTATAGATTGCCACTGTCTTTTGTTGCAACTCCTTCGGATCAATCTTTTCATGCCGTTCTAGCCGACCGCGCAACTCTTCATCCACCACGACTGTGACCGTATTTGACGAAATCACCTTAAACTGACGTTCAACATCCGGGAATTTCCTTTTGGCCTCGTCCTTCACTATAGGATCATCTTCGCATTTTCCATGATTCAAGTTACGTACTTCCCGTTTCATTGCCTCTTTGCAGAATTCCGGCGCAATCTTCTGTTCGCGATACATGTCGGTCAGCACTTGTGCAGAAGTTTTAAAAGCAGGGTGCTCCTTAAGAAGTTCTCCTGACCTGATCCTGAACCCCCACAATTCCGATGTCCCGAATTCTCCAGACCTATTGGCCCGACCGGCGGTCTGAATTGTGCTAACCAGGCTGCAAAGCTCGCGCGCCGCCGTCCTGAAGGAGAAATCCACCCCAGCTTCGACACACGAAGTTGCTACAAGGGTCCAAGCGTCATCATCTTTGTCATTGAGGCGTTTCTTCACCCGGTCGATGGTTGCCTTGCGATGGATCGGAGCCAGAGCGCTTGAAAGATGCTCGATATTGCTCCTGCCATGGCGTTCTGCTAGCTCCCTGGCCACGGCAGCAGCGGAATGTACCGTGTTCAGGATGACCAGACGCGGGCTTGGAAGATCAGAAATCCAATCACACAACTCATTCAATGACAATGCCTCGTCTTTGATACGGTAGGAGATGCGGCTCTTTTCGGCTTTCATGGCCGATTCACGGACAGCAATCTTTACCAGTTCTTGAAGTTCAAGTTTCGGTGATGAAAATTCCTCCAACTCCCAGAAACGGGTTAGTGAGCCGGAGGCCATGACGATGTAGCACCCCCAATCCCGTACCAGTTCTTGCAACCACTTCCATGCCTGAGGCCAGAGATTGGCTGGCAAGGCAGCGTGTGCCTCGTCAATAAAAATTGCGGAACCGGCAAGTTGGTGCAGCTTACGGAGCGTTGATGGATGGCCGCTTGCCATGGTTTCAAAAAACTGCACGGCTGTAGTTACTGTGATCGGCGCATTCCAGAGAAAAGAAAAAGCCCGGTTCGCCTCCTCCTCAAATTCGGCCTTGTGATGATGGGCAGCGATAGCCTTCTCAGTTTCCTCTCCGTCCAGTACCAGCGCCTTACGGTATACCTCAACAGATTGGTCAATGATGTTGGTGAAGGGCAAAACTACAAAGACGCGCCTCAACCCCTTCTGTTCGGCAACATTAAGCAAGTGGGCCATAACGGCGGTGGTCTTACCTGTGCCTACCGGGCTGTCGCAGGCCATCAGGCCGTTTTCAGCAGGTTGTGCTGTGCGGCAGGCTTGATACACCTGCCGCCGCAATTCATTACGCCCCTGCTTGTCATCTTCACCCACTGAAAGGTCGGAAACATAGCAATCAAGGGCAGCAAGCCGATTTATTGCCTCAATCGGTACATCTCCTTCCGGCACTACATTTCCACAATGCCGGGCACTGTCTGTATGATCGGCATCCACCAGGCATGACAGGGCCATACGCATGAAAAAAGGGGTTGCTGCCTTTCCTTTCCAGTCATTTTCAGCAACCCCGCAAACACCCACTTTCTCAGTATGGACCTCTAAATATCTGGACAACCAGGCATCAGTATTCTCTTTGGCAGCAGGCTCGCGAAACATGCCGGGGCCTTTTACCTGCTCATCAGGCAACGAAAGTAGACCTCTATGATGACATGTAACAAGAAACGCTGAAATCAGGTTAGCCAGTCTTTTTGAAAAGCCCAGAAGTTGCACTGTTCCTGCGTCCCAGTGTGGAACCGGCAGACTTCCCTTACCGCTGGTTCGCAATACCTTCTGATTTCCTTCGTCCAGCTTGCCAAGATCATGGTATGCGGCGGCATACCCCACCACATCCCGTAGTAGTGGGCCATAGGAGGAATATGCCGCTGCCTTTTCAGCAAAACCGGACGCCATTCTCATGACTTCCGAGACATGTTGTTTGTATGTCTGCGCCGGAATCCCTTTTTCAGGTTTGGGACTACGGGCAAGATATTCGTTCATTTAGAACTCCATCAGATCTTTTAGTGGTGCAATCTTGGCCTGTAGATCGGTAGGAAGCATTGCCGGGATGTCATATTCTTTCCTGCTGGCAGAAGCACTTTCCGGCGATTCCCGTTTAAAGGGGGTCAGGGCGTCGATGAGCTTGAAGTCAGAGCAAGAGCCGATAGGCGACTTGTGCTCCATATACCAGGCGTTCAAAATCTCCACGTTCGGGCGCACATAGGAACGAGTATGGGCATACGCGTGAGGAATCAGGGCCAACATCAATTCGATGTCCTTTACCGTGCAGCCTGATTTGTGGGCTGCGCTGGGGTTCACGAAGTATGGCATGCAATAGATGCCGTGCTGGACAATACGGTATGCCATTGGGGCCATGCCGCGATCTTTATCTCCTTCGACACCTGCCTTATTGGTGTTGGTATGGCGCTCGATGATGATTGGCGCAATCGAAAGCCCCATGCCAAATTGCACAACGCCGGTTTTGATGGTATTGGCCGCCCCTTCTTCAAGAAACGTATTACCAAAGATCCTGGCATCCCAATACTTTTTCTTGAATACAGAACCACCATTTTCAAGCTCTTTTTTGATTATTCCCCTGTCACGACCACGAGACTCAAGGATATCAAACTCCTCATCGACCAATCCAAGTCTCTGTTTAAGTTCTGCCCAGACCGGCCCAACCTTATCTTCAACAAGGTCACGAAGTTTGCGTTTGAACGACACCGGTGAAATTTCGCCAAGCCCATCGGGGCGCTGACGTGGGTCACTCTCACGGTCAGGATCGCCGTTAGGGTTGGAATTGATAGCCTCAATGACAAGCAGGCCGGTAGCACGCATGATCTTAGAAGATTCGACGGACATGTTTATTTCTCCTTTTTGTTTTTAAATGAAGGTTCAATTTATTAAGATTCAACACGGGCGAGATACCCAAGCAGCATCTTCGCTTTGTCTGCATCGCTAGACCGTTGCGGCATGGTAGTATCCTTTAACTGCTCTGAAACCTCACCGAGTTGTTTGAGAAAGGTTTTTACCAAACCAATCCTATCACCCTCTTTTACAGTTCGTGCCCATGCCTGATAAGGCAGAATCCTCTGAGAAAGCATTGAAAGGGCTTTTTCAGGCGTTTCAAGTGCCGTCGCCATGAGTGCGTTGCCCACAAGCTGCGGTGGGATCGAACCCTTACGAACCCCATTGCAGTATTCGAGATGCAAGCTGTCGGCGAGGTTAAGAAACCTGCCAACCAGAAATGCCGCGGATGTCATAATTTCTCCTTTCGTGTGCCCAAGTTTGTGTAGCAGTAAGCCGAGAACTGACGGTAATAAGAGGGTTTGCTTCGAATACTTTCGATCAGTTTTAAGGACACGTCCCAGTACATGCGCCTGTCCAAGGGCAAGTATTAATGATGAACTGTTGCGAACCAGCGCACCAAGTGCTCTGCCCGCTGTCTGTTGCAACTCAAAACCTTCTCCCAACAGTAGGCATAATGAGTCGTTAAATGTAAAACCATGTGCTTTATTTGCACGGCTGCTTCTCTCACCCTTCTCATCACGTCCCGACGTCCACACCGTGTTCAGGCACCAGATGACCTCAACTGGAAATGGTATCAGAGGCTTGCTCCATACTGGCTTATCTCCTTTATTCTGACCGAAACTGCGCACCTCAATAACTGGCACGTTGCGGCACCCATCCTGCCATTTTTGAGCCGATTGAATAACGCGCTCGGCAGAAAAACAGCTGCTGGTCAGTACCTTGGTACGAGCTTTATCCATCTTGGCAAGTACGAATACGCGAATCTCGCAATTAACGGTTTCCTTTGTCCCTCCACGCAAGGCAGCGGTTACCTTCTCCGAAAGCACAGCAAAGCGCTCATCGTTAGTTTCAGCACTATCGTCTTCCACATCTCCCATCATACCCGCCAGATCAGGCAGGTCTTGTGGTATTACCGAAGGATAGGCAAACAACAACATCGGTTTTTCCATACGGCGCGAGAGGTCACACCAGGTCTTGCCCTTGCGTTCTGCGCTGCCAAGCCATTCCAAGGCGCTTTTCATCCCCTTACGAGCCTCTTCGCCGGCGGGGAATGAGTGGTAGTCGATCATGCCGTACCGCGTCTGGCAGGGAGATTCCTGATTCATTGCACGGAGGATAACGTTGCCAAGAGCATTCTTAAAGCCGACTGGTGGAAACTTGCTATCCTTCCCCGTTGCATTACATCCGAATGCATCCAGATCAGTGCGACTGGTTTTATCAACGGACGACAAGAACTGGTTGTTCATCCAGCGCTGCACTTCCTGATGATTGGCTGGGTAGTCGAAGCGCTCCCTATCAGCGAGTTCGAGAATGATCTGGAAATTTTTCTCTTTCTTGCCGCTGTAAAAGAACAGTGCCTCTATCAAGTCCATAGCGGGTTCATCTTGAAGGTTTTGCAGAAGAACAGCCACTAGCTGATCCTTGAATATTGCCGCCTTGACCATCTGTGTTCTTATGCACAACTGATCAATCGATGGGTGCATATCCCGTGCGGTTTCAAGATATCCTGCAATATCGGCTATCGGCTTCGTCAAACAATCGTTCAATTTCTTGATAATTCCCTCACTCCAAAATGATTCACAGGAATCAACTACTGACAATAGATCTTTGGAGGTTACAGCGATGCCCTTTTCGATGTTTTTCTTCAATGACTTTATCTGGTCTTGCAACTCTTCAGATGTAGCCTTGAAGAGCGGTGGCATATTGAAAGCAGGAAAAGATACACCATTTGCCTTTTCCCATTTCCTGACCTTTTGAACTTGTGCAACCGGAACTGGAGCTATGCTCGTCAAGTTTCCTTGTCCGTCAAGAAACGCCCAATATGTCATATAGTTCGGGCATGCCTTGAAATTTTGATGCAAATCTTCAACAGCTATTCCGGCTTTTTCGAGACAAACAGCCAGTTCGCGAAGTTCATTCAGCATAGAGAAGCCTCCCGTTTTCCACCCGCACATCAGGTTTAAAAACCGGCTGCTTTATTCCCGATGGCTCAAACACCGTGTAAAGGAAGCTTGGCAGATCGAGAGAAACATCTTCCTGTACCTGAGTTGCCTCGCGGAACGGACCGATATAATCCGGCACAAACTCCCGCCAGCCAAGGAACGGGGTATCATGCCATTGCCCCTTTTCCAACCGGCGATTAAACATATCTTGGCAAGCGTGTACCGCGTTAAGGCCTTTATTATTCTGAATCTGCGCCTTTTCTGATAACGGTCTTGAGAATCGAGCCGGTCGAATCTCCGCATAAAGTCGGTAACACACGTTGATCAAGGTTGTTGCAAGCAACTGGTAACTGCCACCTTTTTTTACAACCTCGCCCTTACGAAGCGGGCCTCCGTAATTAGTCGCGTAGTTGTGGTAGATAATTGGCTTACAAATTTCCACCTTCGTTGGCACAATCTCTACCGTCTCGATCATGACGACCCCCTCAAACAACCCTTTTGCCGCTGAAAAAGTCGGCAAAGGATAGCTAACCGGCGAGTCACCTGTGTCTGGTCGCGTCCACATCGCTGTCGGCCCAGAAACTTCCATCTGAATTGAATATGTCTTCATTTACCCTCCTCCAGACTTTCTTCGTAGTCATCCTCATCCAACCTAACAACCTCACCACAACCGGGACACCGGCTATATCCCTCCTCATCCGGCTCTGGAAAACGCAAGCCGATATCAACTTCTATTGCATCTTCTCGACAGGTGAATAACGTGCCGGCAAAAGTCACATTCTCCTTCAGTCCGCATATCGAGCATTCTAACAGCTCCCGATCATTGGTAAATATACCAAGACCCTGCGCCTGCTGCCTGAGGTCTTGCAGCCTTTTCGCCAATACAGACAAACCATCTGACTTTGCCATATTCCTCACAATCCCCCTCCAACCGGGCGAACAGAAAATTTGCCCCTACGGCATGCCAACGGGCATTTAACATCGGGCGCGGCAAACAGCGCTCCTACAACGGCGGAGGCTTTAATCGGGGCAACCCAGGAATTGCCCCTACGCGATCGTGGCCAATCTGCACAATTTAAAATCCATTAATCAGGCCGAGCATAGGCATGCCAACGGCCTAAGTCAAGGAAGAGAGCACCTTGTTGTTGGTAGTCTACAAAGACCCCCCTCATGAACCTGAACGCAACCTATCACAGACTTAAGACAAAATAAGTCGCAACCCGGAGCGGCCCTATTGGCAAGGCTTTACAGGCACAATCACTGGCTGCCCTTAACTGTAAGAGGAAACCTGGGTTTTCCTTGGCTACCGACAACACTTTAAAACTGGCGGCGTTACAGCAAATGCACAAAGCATCGAGATTCGGCAGGGATGCCTCAGCAGGCTATCCGGTAATAATTATTGCCACCTATACACTAATGCGGTAATTTATATTACCAGTTACACCACTTACCGGGAATTTGAGCAGGGATTGAGCCATGATCGAAATATTAAAAGAGATGATCCTCGACTTTCAGGAAATGGATCTGCCCGCTGGAGTGCCCAGACGAGTTGCCATTACCCCAGTGCCAGGAAAAGCCACTGTCTGTATCGGTGTCCGGCGCAGTGGCAAATCGACCTTTATGTTCCAACTCATGACAAGGTATCTGGACTCGGGAGTTTCCCGTCAGAACATCCTGTATCTTAATTTTTTCGATGATCGTCTGCACCGCCTGCACCATGGCTACCTGAGTGTCATTCTGGAAGCCTATTTCTCGCTTTTCCCGGAAAAGAAGAATACCGAAAAGGTTTACTTTTTTTTCGATGAGATTCAGGTGGTCACCGGCTGGGAACCCTTTATCGATCGCTTGATGCGCACGGAAAAGTGCGAAGTGTTTATTACCGGCTCCTCCGCACAGATGCTTTCAAGGGAGATCGCAACCCAGATGCGCGGCCGGGCACTTTCCTGGGAAATGTTTCCGTTCTCTTTCCGGGAATTTCTCGACTATAAGGGAATTGAGTGCGACGGCCCGCTTTCGACCAAGAAACGACTGACTATTCAGAAGGCATTTGCTGACTATTGGGAAACGGGAGGGTTTCCGGAGGTAGCCGGACTCGAACGGATGCTGCGGATCAAAACCCACCAGGAATATTTTAACGCCATGCTGTTCCGCGACCTCATCGAGCGACACGATATCCCTCACCCCAAGGCAGTCACGGATCTGGCACATCGACTGGTGGACAACACCGGCTCCCTGTATTCCATTAATAACCTGACCGGCTATCTGAAATCCCTTGGCCATAAAGTGCCTAAATCTGCGGTATCCGATTATCTAGCATGGTTCGAAGACGCTTATGCTCTATTCACGGTCCGCATCTTCGATGCCTCACTCGCCCGGGCCAACACCAACCCGAAAAAGATTTATTGCATCGACCACGCACTGGTGACGTCCATCAGTTCAAGTATTCTGGTCAATTCAGGCCACTTACTGGAGAATCTGGTGTTTACCGCGTTGCGGCGAATCACGCCTGACATCTTCTACTGCAAAAGCAAGGCTGGTCGAGAAGTCGATTTTATCACCGGGCGACCGGACCAGTCACGGATGCTCGTTCAGGTTTGTGAGTCAATGGCTGACCCACAAACTCGCAAACGTGAAATCAGCGCCCTTGCCGAAGCCATGACCGAATTAAACCTGCCCCATGGCACCATCGTCACTCGAAACGAGGAAGAGGAGATCCAGGTTGCATCCGGAAAGATTAACGTGGTGCCAGTCTGGCGTTTTCTGCTGAATTTGCCGGAGGAAAACCAGGGACACTCCCGAATGGTGCTAGTTTAAGGGTTCGCAGCATGATATCTGTTCCGGTGTGTGATCACTTTCCTTTCATCTTATATTTAAGGAATATTTAACAGCGCCAGCCAGACCCGCGCGGTGATTCGCGCATCGTCCAGCGCCCGGTGCAGGCGGCAATCGGTGGGGAGATCTCCCAGCAGATGACGGGCCACGGTTTCAAGTTTGTGGTTGGGGAGATGGGACAGACGCTTACGGGCCAGGCGGACGGTGCAGTGCCAGGGATTGGGAAGGTGCTGACCAAGGAGGGCGAATTCGTGGCGGATGAAGGCGGAATCAAAGGAGGAGTTGTGGGCGACGAGCGGGGAGGAGCCGATAAATTCGGCGAACTGCGGCCAGACCTGAGCCGGGGTCGGTTTCCCCCGCAGCATGGCGCTGCTGATACCGTGTACCCGCTGGGCACCATAGTGGATCGGCGCACTGACTTGGATCAGGGTGCCGAGTTCAGCGACGATGGCGCCATCTTCGACCGCCACGGCGCCGATTTCAATGACCCTGCCGCCATTGGCCGTGGAGAGGCCGGTGGTTTCAACGTCGACAATGACTACGCGACTGGACAATGAAAACCTTTCTTATGCAGTTTCTGGACGGTAACAGGAGGGTATTTAAAAAGGTTAGGTTGTTCAAAAATAGTCAGATCGTCGCACCCGCAGAAAGCCCTGCGGAGACGTAGCTGCGCTACGTCGCACAAAGGGGCTTTCGAGGACGGCGGCGAGATGGCTGTTGTTGGGCAACCTGCTAATCAACGCTGGCGGAGAAGCGGGACGTAATCTCCCCCTTGAGATGGGCCTCTATCTCCTGGGCGGTGGAGTACGTCAGCAGGGTGGCTACCAGCTTTTCGGCTTCCGCTTTCGGGCAGCGGCGCAGGATGCTCTTGACCCGGGGGATGGAGATGGCATTCATGGAGAGTTCGTCAAACCCCAGCCCCAGCAGGACCGGCAGGAACAGCTGATCCCCGGCCATTTCGCCGCACATGCAGGCTTCGATGCCGGCGGCATGGGCGGCATCAACGACGATCTTCAGGGCGCGCAGCACCGCCGGGTGGAGCGGTTCATAAAGGTGAGCCAGATGTTCGTTGGTACGGTCGATAGCCAGGGCATACTGGATCAGGTCATTGGTGCCGACGCTGAAGAAATCGACCTCTTTGGCCAACAGGTCGGCAATCAGCACCGCCGACGGGATTTCAATCATGATGCCGACTTTGATCTGTTCATCAAAGGGCTGTCCGGCCGCCCGCAGTTCGGCCATGGCCTGGGCGAGCAGTCGCTTGCACTGACGAATCTCCCCAATGCCGGATATCATCGGGAAAAAGATCCGCACGTCACCCAGGGCACTGGCCCGGAGAATTGCTTTCAGCTGCGGCAGGAAGGTTTCCGGGTTACGCAGGGAAAGGCGAATGGCCCGCAGACCGAGGGCCGGATTGAGCTCATCAGCCAGATTGAGCCCGGCAACGAATTTATCCCCCCCCACATCCAGGGTGCGAATAGTGACCGGCAGCGGGCTGAGGCGACGGACAACGTCGGCATAGACAGCGAATTGTTCGTCTTCGTCCGGCAGGGTATCCCGGTTAAAGTAGAGCATTTCCGTGCGGTACAGCCCCACCCCTTCACTGCCATGTCCAAACAGCGATGGAATCTCTTCCTGGAATTCCAGGTTCCCCTTCAGACTCACTCGAAAGCCATCCGGCGTCACGGCCGGCAGATCTTTGAGCTTGGCCAGTTCGCGGTCAAGGTACTCGTAGTGATGCTTATGGTCGAGGTAATCCTGAAAGGCTTCCGGATCGGGATTGATGACCAGGGTCCCGGTGGTGCCGTCAATGGCCAGCAGATCGCCGGTCTGTAGCATGCCGGTAACTTTTTCCAGTCCAACGACCGCCGGAATTTCCAGAGCCCGCGCCAAAATGGCGGAATGGGAGGTCTTCCCCCCAAGATCGGTCACGATGCCGATCACCTTGTCCTTGTCAATCTGCAGGATATCGGCGGGAGAAAGATCGTGGGCCACCAGGATGACTTTGCCATCAACCACGGAAACCGGTTCCTGCTGCCGGCCTAACAGCTGGCGCAGAATCCGTTCACCGACAATTTCGATGTCGCTCCCCCGTTCCCGCAGGTATTCGTCATCAATGGCCGCAAAGTATTCTTTGAATTTACGAATAGTGCGTCTGAGCGCCCCTTCAGCATTGAGTAATTCGCTCTGGATCAGGCCGGCCGTCTCCGCGCTGAGCAGGGGATCATCAAAGATCATCAGGTGGGAATCAATGATATACAGGTGTTCTTCGCCGCGCACTGCAGCAATCTGGGTCCGACACGCCACCAGTTCATCCCTGGCGGCAGCCCGCGCAGCGGCGAACCGTGCCAGCTCACCCGGCAGTGCGGTCAGTTCCAGCAGCTCTTCTTCGACGACCATCCGGCTACGGTCGGTCAGCCATACCGGGGCAATGGCCACCCCGGGCGAGGCGCCGATGCCGGTGCAGGTCAGGTTGTCATTCTTCGCCGAACCCATTTTTGATCAGGTCTCCCAGTGACTGCAGTGCTGCCGCTTCGTCTGCTCCTTCGACGGTCAAACGAACCGTGGTCCCCTTGGCTGCTGCCAGCATCATGATCCCCATGATGCTCTTGCCGTTTACTTCCACATTTTCCCGGGCCAGTTTAATTTCGGAATCAAACTGACTGGCGGTTTTAACAAACAGCGCCGACGCCCGGGCATGGAGCCCCAGACGATTAACGATGAGAAATTCCTGTTGCTGCATAGAGTTCCTTGTTACCGCAGATAGTCAGCAGGCACAGAGATACTTTCCCGCCCACACTCTTTCAGCTGTGCCGCCAGGTCGGAAACTGTCAACCGCTTACGGTCGCTCGCAAACTTGATCAACATGGGCAGATTCATGCCGGTGAGCACTTCAACCTCGCCATCCTGCAAAAAAGACAAACTCATGTTTGACGGCGTGCCACCAAACATATCGGTCATGACGATCACGCCACTCCCCCCAACATCCTGAATCGCCCGGGCCATGGCATCGCGGATGTCATTTACCGTATCGGTGCCGTTCACCGCCACTGCCGCCACCTTTTCCAGCGGGCCAACAATCATTTCGGCTGCATTCAACAGTTCAGCAGCAAGCCCGGCATGGGCGGCCAAAACCAATCCAACCATTATATTCAACCTCGATCGATGTCCCGGTGTGATACCCGGCAGGTAATAGCACCAGAACAGATATGCTCACCAAGAGCTTGGGTAATGGCCACTGAACGGTGCCGACCGCCAGTACAGCCGATGGAAATAGTCAGGTAGGCCTTCCCTTCCCGCTGGTAACCGGGGAGGAGAAAATCCAACAGATCCTTGAATCTTTGCAGAAAGTCTGCTGATTCAGGCTGCGCAAGGACAAAGTCCCGTACTTGTGGCTCAAGTCCGGAATTGTCTTTGAGCTCAGGGATAAAAAAAGGGTTCGGCAAAAAACGCACATCCATGACCAGATCAGATTCCGGAGGCAGTCCGTAGCGAAAACCGAACGATTGCAGATGGATCGCCATTTCCCGGCCGCTTTTCCCTTCGCGGATGCGCCGGGTCACCAAATCGCGCAACTGATGTACATTCAATTCAGAGGTATCGACAATGATCGTCGCCAGGCGATATAAGGCGGCAAGTTGCCCCCGCTCAAAGAGTATTCCCTCTGGCACGGTCGCCCCTTCAAGGGCGGGATGACGACGGCGGGTTTCGGAAAACCGGCGTATCAGCACCTGATCCGAAGCTTCAAGGAACATAATCTCTACTTGGTGTCCGGCAGCCCGCAGTTCCCGGAAAACATCTTCGCGACCACGCAGGAAATCCCGCGCCCGGATATCAATCACCAAAGCCACATCGGCGATCCGCTCCCGGGAGTTGCCAGCCAGCTCGATAAACGGCTGCAGCAGCTGCATCGGCAGATTGTCGAGGCAGAAAAACCCCTCATCCTCCAACGCCTTGACTGCCGTCGATTTACCGGAGCCGGACATGCCGGTGATAATCACGATCCGCATGGCTACTCTACCTCGTCGCCCAATGGCCGAACTTCCAGACGGGCCAGCAAGTTTTCGTGAAACTCTTTTGCCGCATGGTACCCCATCTGTTTGAGCAGATGGTTCCGTGCCGCAACTTCGATAATGGAGGTCAGGTTGCGGCCGGGGCGTACCGGGATGGTCAAATGGGGCAGATCGACCCCGAGAATGGTATAGACCCGCTCATCAATCCCTAAACGGTCATATTCCACCGTGGCATCCCAATCAACCAGTTCGATCACCATTTCGATGATCTTCTTTTCGCGAATTGACGAGACACCATACAGATCTTTGATGTTGATGATCCCCAGCCCACGAATTTCCATATGATGCTGGATAACCTGTGCCGCCTGGCCAACCAGGGCCGCCGGCATCTTTTTCTTGATAAAGATGATATCGTCAGCCACCAGCCGGTGACCGCGGATCACCAGATCCAGGGCACACTCGCTTTTGCCGATGCCGCTCTTCCCCAACAGCAAGACCCCCACGCCGAGCACATCCACCAGCACCCCATGGATATTGGTGGTCGGCAGCAGGCGCTCTTCAAGAAACTTGGTGATCAAGGAGATAAAGGTCGATGACTGGTGGGGGGTCACCAGCAGCGGAATGCCGGCCTGCTCCGTGATCTCGCGCAGAAATGGGGGCGGGGTCAACCCTTTGGTAACAATGAAACAGGAAATGGGGAAACTGCAGAGCGCCGTGACATAGGTTAAGGCCCGGTCCGGCGACAGCTGGCCCAGATAGGAAATTTCCGTATTGCCCAACACCTGAATGCGATCCGGGTGCAGGTGCTCGGTATAACCGGTCAGGGCAAGTCCCGGTTTCTGAATGCGGGCACTGGATACCCGATGACTGAGGCCAATGGCGCCAGCAACCAGGGTCAGTTCCAGTCCATATTCCTGGTCATCAAGCAGATCGGAAATTGCAAGGGTTATCGAGTTCAAAACTGGTTATCCTGATGGACAATTTTTGCGTACAACGTAGCAGCATCCTCCGCCTCCAGCAAGTCACGCCTGACCGCCTGGTCTATGAGGAGCCGTGAAATCCGCGCCAGCATCTTCAAATGCAGGCCGGCAGCACCTTGCGGTGCCAACAATACGAAAAAAAGCTGCACCGGCCGGCCGTCAAGGGCACCAAAGGCAACACCGTGGCAACTGCGGGCAAACAGCAACACAATATCATCGATCTGCCGCAACTTCCCGTGGGGGATGGCAATCCCATCGCCGATGCCGGTACTGCCCAGTTGCTCACGTTCGGTCAGCACCTGCAGCACGTCCTCCAGAGCAAGATCAGGCTGCCGCGCCACCAGCGACGACGCCAGTTCAAGCAGCACATCTTCCTTATTCGTCGAAGACAGATTGGGCAGGATGTCTTCAAGTGTAAGATAGTCAGCTAGCTTCATGATATCCAACAATTGCCAAAGTAATGAGTCCCCAGATAACGGCGTGACATAGTCGCACCAATCACCCCAAATCGTCAATCGGCAAAACGGAGTACGGGATTGCACGTTGCTGCCATACTGCAGTCAGCCACACAATCACGTCATCCTCACCCTGAGCTCGTTAATCCGGTTTAGCTGCAGAAACTGAGAACTGCGTATTGGCAGGTAGCCAATACGCAGTTCTCACCAGTTTCGTCAGTTAATTCCGCTCACGAAATATCCGTTACTTAGTTGATTCGATCAGACCAAAGTTTCCATCCTTACGACGATAAATGACATTAATATCATCATTGTTCGCGTTAGTGAAAACCAGGAAATCCTTATGCATCAGATCCATCTGCATAACGGCCTCATCCACGGACATCGGCTTTACCGAGATTGTTTCAGTGCGAATAACCACGTGCTCCTGCTGCGCCTCGATGCTCTCGGCCTCAACAATGGTCTTTTTCGCTGTCCTGCCGGAGTGATCAGATGGCTTATGCGCCTTGATCCGCTCCTTGTAGCGCTTTACCTGGCGCTCAAGCTTGTCCACTACTGCATCAATAGCGGCATACATGTCATGGGTCGCTTCGGCGGCCTTAATGGTAACGCCCTTGGCAGTCAGCGATATTTCCGTGATGTGACGAATCTTTTTCTCCACGGTCAGGTAAACCTGAGCAACGATCGGTTCGTCGATATATTTCTTGAGCCGGTCGAGTTTTTCATCGGCATACGCCTTGAGCGCCTCGCTGGTCTCCATGTGTCTAAACGTTACAGTAACTTGCATAATTGTCTCCTCTTCTTTCGCTGAGTATTGGTAACCGGGCGTGCAGAAATGAGCCCGAGATCCTGGTTAATAAAAACGCTTCCGTTCCGATGACGACCCGAGTTTCAACATCTCCCGATACTTGGTGACGGTACGACGGGCAATATTGATATGGTGTGCCGACAACAACTCCGCCAGATGCTGGTCACTATAGGGTTTACGGGGATCTTCGCATTCGATGATCTCCCTGATCTTGTTTTTAACACTTTCCGAGGCGACAAAATCACCACCGGTGGTGGAAAGGCCGCTGTTAAAGAAATATTTCAACTCAAACAGCCCCTGGGGGGTCTGCATATACTTGTTGGTGGTCACCCGGCTGATGGTCGATTCATGCATGCCAATATCTTCGGCCACGTCCCGCAGCACCAGTGGTCGCAGGAATTCGATGCCACGATCAAGGAAATCCCGCTGAAATTTAACGATGCTCTTGGCCACCTTGAAGATGGTCCGTTGCCGCTGGTGGATACTCTTGATCAACCAGAGCGCCGAGCGCATCTTTTCGCTGATGAATTCTTCGGCCTTGGCATCGAACTGCCGGCTCTGCTTGGCATCTTCGGCATAGGCCGGGCAGATTCGCAAATTGGGCAGACCCTCGTCATTCAGCAATACCACATATTCTTCACTGACTTTATGCACAAAAATGTCCGCCGAGATATAGTGCACATCGTCACCACCAAACAGTCGGCCCGGCTTTGGGTCAAGACCGGCAATGAGCTTGGCGGCGATGACAATTTCTTCCACATCATAGCCGAGCTCTTTTGCCAACTGGCGGTATTTTCTCGTCTCCAGATCCCGCAGGTGGTCCCGTACCAGATTCTCCACCAGACTGTCAACCATGCCCAGTTGAGCGACCTGAATCAACAGACACTCGCGCAAATCCCTGGCCGCCACCCCAACCGGATCAAACTCCTGAATCCGTATCAGCAAACCTTCAACAAACCGCTCATCCACTTGGCACGTAATCGCAATATCAGAGAGCGGTACGCGAAGATAGCCGTCTTCATCGACATTGCCAACCATTTCGGTGCCGACTGCCAACTCTTCATCGTTAAAGTGCCCCATGTTCAGTTGCCAGAGCAAATGATCAAAGAGCGAGCTCCGCTTGGTCAGCAGGTTTTCAAAGGAAGGCCGGTCTTCATCGTCAAAATAGGTCTCGCCAGCGTTGTAGTTGTAACTATCAAGGTAGGTGTCCCAATCCATCTCCTTCATGGTATCGGCACCGGCCTGAACTTCGCCATAAACCTCATCATTTTTCTGCAGGGGAGGAGCTTCTTCCTCCATCAATTCAGGACCGGGAGTCTCCTCCGGATCCGTCGTTTCGTCCAGAATGGGATTTTCCTCCAGCTCCTGTTGGATCACGTCCTGCAGTTCAAGACGTGAGAGCTGAAGTAGCTTGATGGCCTGTTGCAGCTGGGGAGTCATCACCAACTGCTGGGACATCTTCATTTGTTGGCGCATTTCGATCGCCATAAGCGTGCCATTCTCCCTTTACTGAAGTGTAGTGCAAACCCGCCACTCTACAAGCGGAAAGATTCTCCCAGATAAATTTCCCTGGCGGTCGGACTTTCGGCGATCTGCACCGGCGTCCCAAACTCCAGCATTTCACCGGCATTGACGATATAGGCCTGGTCACAGACGCCCAGGGTTTCTCGCACGTTATGATCGGAAATCAGGATACCAATCCCCCGGGACTTCAATTCAGCGATAATCCCCTGAATATCGCCAACCGCGATCGGGTCGATGCCGGCAAACGGCTCATCAAGCAGGAGGAAAACCGG
This sequence comes from Geobacteraceae bacterium, assembly GCA_031412995.1. Taxonomy (GTDB): domain Bacteria; phylum Desulfobacterota; class Desulfuromonadia; order Geobacterales; family DSM-12255; genus JANOEC01. Next base: position 18,018 of record JANOEC010000153.1, on the reverse strand, counting down.
TTTATTCACCAGCGCCCGGGCAATTTCCACCCGTCGCCGCTCACCACCGGACAGGGCATAACCCATGGTTCGCGCAATATGGGTCAGGCGAAAATCCGTCAGGAGTTCATCAGCCCGCGCCCGACAATCCGGGCGAGATAAACCGAGCGCCTCCAATATTGCCAACAGGTTCTGCTCAACCGTCAACTTGCGAAAGACCGAGGCTTCCTGCGGCAGATAACTGATCCCCTGCCTGGCCCGCAGATGCATCGGCATGGCAGTAATTGCTTCTGTACCGATATGGACTGCGCCAGCATCGGGCCGGACCAGACCGACGACCATGTAAAAAGTGGTTGTTTTACCCGCGCCGTTGGGTCCAAGCAGGCCAATTACTTCACCGGGGCCAACCGACAGGTCGATCCCCTTGACCACGGTGCGGTCGCCATACCGCTTGACCAGCCCGGTTGCCGAGAGTCGCATACTACTTAAGACCCGGGGTACGAAGATCGCTACCGGGGCGGATGACCGCTTCAACCCGCTGCCCTGGTCCACCGGTCACGACACTCTTAAGCTCGTTCACCTGGTAGATGATGGTTGCGCCGACAATCGTATTATCACCCTGCTGCACCCGCGGCGACTGGTCCAGTCGGATCATGCCGCCTTTATTGTCATAGACCGCCCGGCCGGCAAAGGCGCTCCGCTCACCCTGGGTGATGCGCACATTGCCGTTGGCAGTCACCTCTTCGACATCGTTCCCTTTTTCGGCGTAACGCACCACCAGTTCATCGCAGAGGATGGTCAGGTCGCCCTGTTGCGCCGTTACCCGCCCGGTGAATCGCGCCGTCCTGTTACTGCTATCGGTGGCAAGATGATCAGACTTTAACTGGATCGGCTGACTGTTCCGTAACAGCGGGGCTGGTCCCTTGGCAGCGCCAAGACCAGTCAGGGATAATACCAGCACGAGTACCATCACCCACCGCATCACCGCACCGCCCGTGGCTGAATAGTTGCCCGCACATTCTGCTTGAGCTGGAGCGCGCGCGTTTCGGTATCGAACACCATGTCTTCGCCTTCTACCTGGATCAATTCATCTTTATAACGCACACTACCCCGGGCAGTCAGGAGACTTGAAGCATTACTGAACACTGCCTGCCCCGCAGTAAAGTGCAAGCGCCGTTCGCCAGTCACCACCACCCCGGCTGGCAGGATGAGATCTTTCGAAGCATTCATAAATTCTGCCTGCGGTGCAACCAGGGTAAGCGGCCCGAGCGAGCGTTTACCAGCCGCCACCAGCGTCACCCCGGTGAGGGTCGTGCGGTCAGGCTTGTTATCATACACGGCTCGTTCCGCCGTCAGGTCCCACCGTTTCACCCCATGGCGAAACTCTGCCGCCCGCATCCCTTCCATCGCTGCCGCCGGACCATTGACTGCGTGCGGTGGGGCATCGACCGGGCGAGGTGTTCCGGCGTTACGGTAATAGCTCACCAGCAGACTCAACACCAGCAGCAGAGCTGCAGCCAGCAACCATTTAATGCGGGGAGATCTTTCCATACGGCTGGGGGAGTATACCATCACCAGAAAGGGGGTGTAAAGTGGATTATGGCCAAAACTGCAGACTTGGCACAAAGATTGAATTAAGTTGAGATATGACAGCTATCACGAGTAATAGCGCGCCGTAACCTCTTCCCAGAGCCCTTTACCCTTGAGAATCAGATCACAAACTTCCCGCACTGCACCCCAGCCACCCCGGTTTTTAGTCACATAGTGCACTGCGGCCAAAGTTTCCGCTACCGCATCAGCCGGAGCCGCCGCAAATCCGACTCGCCTGAGCACCGGCAGGTCGATCAGATCATCCCCCACGAATGCCACCTCTTCATCCGTCAGACCGGTAGCCGCCAGCAGTGCGCGATAGGGGGTCATCTTATCGAGGCAGCGCTGGTAAACCCGCTCAATACCCAGCTCTGCCGCCCGATTGGTGACCACTTGCGATTCCCGGCCGGAGATAATGGCCACTTCGATGCCGGCCCGCTGCACCATCTTGATGCCATGACCATCCTTGACGTTGAAGAACTTGCTTTCCACCCCGTTGGCGTCATAGATAATCCGGCCATCGGTCATCACCCCGTCAATATCGAGGATCAGCAGCTTTATTTTCCTCAATTTATCATTCATTAGGCTCTCCTTGGCACAGCAAAAAGCTCCATATGCAAGGCTTGCGATAGCTGAGGAATGAGGCGTACCCTTTGGTACGCCGCAGTGACGAAGATTGAGCGTAACGCCGCAGATGGACTTTTAGCGAAGCCATCGTTCATGCCAGCCCCGCTTTCAGCAGATCATGCAGATGTATAACCCCGACCGGTGCAGCGGCGGTGTCATCGGCAAACACAAACAGCGAGGTAATGGCAAACTCCTCCATCTGCTGCAACGCCTTGGCCGCCAGTTCATCCTGGCGAATCCGTTTCGGATTGCGCTTCATCAATTCGCCCGCCGCGGCGTTCAGGATATCACGCCCCAGCTCCAGCGCCCGGCGCAGATCACCATCGGTAATCACCCCCACCATGGCCCCCTGCTCATCAAGCACGCCGGTCACCCCAAGCCCCTTGGCAGTGATGACAAACAGCGCATCCTTCATCTGCGCCAGTTCACTGACCAGCGGCACCGCATCGCCGTCATGCATCAGATCGCCGACGGTCAGGAGCAGCTTGCGCCCCAGGGAACCGCCGGGATGAAACAGGGCAAAGTCTTCCGCCTTGAACCCACGTTCCAGCAGCAGCGCCACCGCCAGGGCATCACCCATGGCCAGGGTTACTGTCGTTGACGCCGTTGGCGCCAAGCCGAGCGGACAAGCCTCTTCCTTGACCCCCACGTTGAGAAACACATCACCCGCCTTGGCAAGATTGGAGGTCGGGTTGCCAGCCATGGCAATCAGCCGGGCGCCGATCCGCTTGATCACCGGCAGGATACGCACCACCTCGTCCGTCTCGCCGCTGTTGGAGAGGGCAATGACCACATCACCCTTCATGATCATCCCCAGGTCGCCATGCACCCCTTCGGCCGGGTGAAGAAAAAACGATGGCGTGCCGGTTGACGCCAGGGTCGAGGCAATCTTTTGGCCAATCAGGCCCGACTTGCCCATCCCGGTCACCACCACGCGGCCCGGCGCTGCCAGAATCAGCCGCACTGCCTGCTCGAACGCACCATCAATGGAATCAGCCAACGCCTGCAGCGCTTCAGCTTCGATGCGAATAACTTTTTTTGCTTCGCTCAGGATGTCAGTTTTCATGATTTTTTTACTCTCACTACTTAACAATGGCATCGATAGCTTTTAACTTCTTCAATAAGTTAGGCAGCTCATCCAGCTTGATGGAATTGGGTCCGTCACAGAGCGCCTTGTCCGGGTCCTCATGCACTTCCATGAAAATCCCGTCGATACCGGTGGCAACTGCTGCCCGGGCCAGGTATTCGACGAATTCCCGCTGACCACCGGAGCTGCCACCCTGGCCGCCCGGCAACTGCACGCTGTGGGTGGCATCAAACACCACCGGAAAGCCGGTGCTCCGCATGATCGGCAGACTGCGCATGTCCGAGACCAGATTATTGTAGCCAAAGGAGACGCCCCGCTCGGTCAGGATGATCTTGTCATTGCCCGAAGCGATGATCTTGCCGATGACGTTCGGCATGTCCCACGGCGCCAGGAACTGCCCCTTCTTCACGTTGATGACACAACCACTCTTGGCGGCGGCCACCAGCAGATCGGTCTGGCGGCAGAGGAACGCTGGAATCTGCAACACATCCAGCACCTCGGCCGCCGGCTGGATCTGCTCAATGGAATGGATATCGGAAAGGACCGGGACCCCCATGGTATCCTTGACCTTCTGCAGAATCTTCAACCCTTCCTTCATCCCCGGGCCACGGAACGCGGTGACCGAGGTGCGGTTCGCCTTGTCATAGGAGGCCTTGAAGATCAACGGAATGGAGATGCCATTGCAAATGGACATGAGCCGCTCGGCGCAATGCAGCGTCGCCGCTTCGCTTTCCATGACGCAGGGCCCGGCAATCAGCACCAGCGGCCGGTCGCCACCCATTTTCACATTACCGATTACCAGTTCTTTTACCATTAGCTGTTTCCTTGCCCCTTGCCCCTTGCCCCTTGCCCCTTGACAACCAATGCCGCGCCGACAAAGGCCTTGAATAACGGATGGGGGTTAAGCGGCTTTGATTTGAACTCCGGATGGAATTGGCAACCCAAAAACCAGGGATGGCCGGGAATTTCAACGACCTCCACCAGATCAGCTTCCTTGAACAGACCGGACAATACCAGCCCGGCCGTGGTCAACTGCTCGCGCATGGCGTTATTGAACTCATAGCGATGGCGGTGCCGCTCGCTGATTTCGTTGCCGCCATAGGCCTTTTGCGCGAAGGTGCCCTTCACCAGGGTGCAGGGATAAGCGCCGAGCCGCATGGTGCCCCCCTTGCGGGAAACCCCCTTCTGCTCTTCCATCAGATGAATGGCCGGATAGGCACAGTCCGGCTTGAATTCGGTCGAGTTGGCATCGGTGAGACCACAGACATTGCGGGCAAATTCAATCACCGCCAACTGCATGCCGAGACAGATGCCGAAGAACGGGACCTTGTTGGTCCGGGCGTACTCAATCGCCTTGATCTTGCCTTCGATTCCCCGTTCGCCGAAACCACCCGGCACCAGAATCCCATCAGCCCCGGCCAGCAGTTCTGCCACATCCTCATGCTCCAACCGCTCGGCATCGATGAAGTTAAGTTTCACCCGGCAATCATTGGCAATGCCGCCATGGGTCAGCGCCTCATTCAGCGACTTGTAGGAATCGGTCAGGTGCACATACTTGCCAACCATGGCAATCGTCACCGCGCCATTGGCCGGCTTGGTTAGTTTTTCCACCACCGCATGCCAGGCCGAAAGGTCCGGGGCCTTGGTCCAGATGTTCAGCTTGTCCACCACCTGATCATCCAGCCCTTCCTTGTGCAGCGCCAGCGGCACTGCATAGATATGCTCAGCATCGGCGGAGGTAATAACCGACTTATCATCCACGTTACAGAACAGGGCAATTTTGGCCTTCAACTCCTTGGGAAGGTCCTGTTCGCAGCGGCAGAGCAGAATGTCCGGTTGAATACCGATCTGCTGCAACTCCTTGACCGAGTGCTGGGTCGGCTTGGTCTTCAATTCACCGGCAGTCTTGATGTACGGCACCAGGGTGACGTGCAGGTACAGGGCATTGCCGGCACCCCGCTCGGCGCGGAATTGGCGGATCGCCTCCAGAAACGGCAACGATTCGATATCGCCGACCGTACCGCCAACTTCAACGATCGCCACGTCATTCCCCTTGGCATTTTCCAGAATCTTGTGCTTGATCTCATCGGTGATATGGGGAATAACCTGCACCGTCCCCCCCAGGTAATCGCCGCGCCGCTCTTTTTCAATCACCGAAAAATAGACCTGGCCGGTGGTAAAGTTGCTCTTCTTGGACAGGCGGGCATTGGTGTACCGCTCATAGTGCCCCAGGTCCAGGTCAGTCTCGGCCCCATCATCGGTGACAAAGACCTCGCCATGCTGAAACGGCGACATGGTGCCGGGATCAACGTTAATGTACGGATCCAGCTTCTGATGGGTGACCCGCAGGCCACGGGCCTCCAGCAGTGCGCCGAGGGAAGCGGCCGCCAGCCCCTTGCCGATCGAGGACACAACACCGCCAGTAACAAAAATGAATTTGGTCTTCATATACACTCCAGATACGTAACGAGTAACGGGTGACAAGTGACGAGTAAAACCAATGGCACTTCATGCCTTGGGCTACCCGTTACCCGTCACTCGTCACCCGTCACTGAATTTTATTTTTTCCAATACCTTGTCGAGATCAGATGGCACATCGACCCCGATGGAATCATGGGCCGTTTCGATCACCCTGATCCGATAGCCATTTTCCAGCGCCCGTAACTGTTCGAGCTTTTCGTACTGCTCCAGTGGCGTTGGCGCCAGACCGGCAAAAGCCAGCAAAAATTGCCGCCGATAAACATACAGCCCCACATGCTTGAAGCAGGTCAATTTACCGCAGGCAAAAGACTCGTCCTTCAAATCATTCCATTTATCGCGAAAATTGGGCAGCGGTGACCGGGAGAAATAGAGGGCGTTCCCCGCCTGATCAGTTACCACCTTCACAACATTGGGCGACAGAAAATCGTGTAACGCCCTGATCCGCACCTTGAGGGTGCTCATGTCGATTGATCCATCAGCCAGCAATGGCGCAATGGCCATATCGATGGTTGTTGGGTCAATCAGCGGTTCATCACCCTGCACATTAACGATAAGATCCGCATCAATCCGCGCCGCCACCTCAGCCAGTCGGTCAGTGCCGGTCTCATGACTGGCCAGGGTCATCTCGACCCGGCCGCCAAAGCCGCGTACCACCGCCGCGATCCGCTCATCATCCGTAGCTACCAGTACTTCGGAAACCAGCTGCGCCCGAGCCGTTCGCTCGTAGACGTGCTGAATCATCGGCTTGCCCATGATGTCGGCAAGGGCCTTGGCGGGGAAACGAGTTGATGCATAACGTGCTGGAATAACTGCGGTAATCTTCATGACACCAGTCCGGGAACGAGATAAAGTCCCTGACCGAATGGTGGGACGAACTAAGCTACATCAAAGGAGGGGGAGTGTCAAGACCGACGAAAACTATAAAAGGGTTCGGGGCTAGGGGCTCAGGGGCTAGAGGCTCAGGGGCAAAAAAGGATTTTCTAGAGCCTAGAACCTAGAGCCTAGAGCCCTGAGCCCCGAGCGCCTTTTAAACATGTTCATCCATGGCGTTGGTCCACTGGATCGCTTCCAGCTGGGCGGCAATCAGGCTGTCACTCTTGATGTTCAACCGGGCCAACACCTTGGCCACCGCCGGGAAATCGCTCTGTTCCAGCCGCTCGGACAGGGAGAGCATCCCGCCCAAGCGACCTTCCCGCTCCAGCAGGGCCAGCCGCACATCCTCGTCCACGTTCAACTGGCTTACCACCTCTTCCATGGTGGTTTCAAACAGGACATCCACCAGGGAGAGAATGCCGGTCATGAAAGCCTTGTCCGCAATTTCCTGCACACTGCCACCACCGGTCATTTTCTCCTTAAATACCAGTAGTTCCAGCAAACGCCCCCGCATGGAGGCCAGTTCCAGTAGCGGACTCTGTTTGCGTCGGGGATCGCCCGCAGCAAACAGTGCCAGTTGCACCCAGCGGACCAGTTGGCGACGACCGAGGACCGTCAGGGCGTGACGCAGGGTCTTGATCTTGACCCGCAAGCCCATGCCCACCGAATTGACCAGCCGCAGCAGGTTATAGGTCAGGGCCGGGCTCTGCTTGAAGGTCTCCTCAATCTCCTTGATCTCTGATTCCTTCAGCAGTTGGTTGAACAGTTTCAGCAGGGTGATGCTGGACATGTCCACCTTGGCCTGCTTGAGTACCGTGGGTACGGCAAAATAATAACCCTGAAAATACTCATAACCGAGATCGTGACAGACCTGAAAAACTTCGTGCGTTTCCACTTTTTCCGCCAACAGCGGCAGCTTCCAGGGCCGGAAGTTCAGGGCTTGCTCGGCAATTTCGTTGTCGGTCTTGCCCAGCACATCCACCTTGATGACATCGACGATCTTATACAGCGGCTCATAGATGGCACCGTAGTCATGGTCGTCAAGGGCCAGCCGAAACCCCTTCTCCTTCAGCTCAAAACAGCGATCAATAATCTGATCCGTCAGCTCAATGGTTTCCAGCAGCTCGATCACCGCCTGGTCCCTGGGGATCAGTTCCAGGGCATCGTCCATAAGGATATGTTCATTAACATTAAAAAAGCCGTAGTGCCGGCCGAGGAGTTCCTGATAATTGAAGGAGGTAAGGGAGTCGAGAATAACGCTGGCGCTGGCCTGGGAATAGTCGGTCACATTGGCGAACAGGGTGTTGGCCGAACGGAACAACAGCTCGAAGCCGTAGGTCTTCTGCTCGCGGTTCAGGATCGGTTGTCGGCCCAGAAAGAATTTATCCATATATTTCCGGGTGATGCCACCCGGCCCCTAACAGGCTGTTGAAAAACTATTGCGGGGCCAATCTGCGGCGTTGCCGCTCGCTCAAGGCCTCGACGTACAAGGAGTACGCCTCGGCCTTTCTCTTGCTTGCGCCTTGCATATTGGCCTCCTCATTACGTTTTTAAACACCCTGCTAAATCAGCGCATTCTGCTACTGATCAGTTACCACTCATCACTCAGCTGTAGCACCTTGCGCGGAATATCCGCCAAGGATACCACATGATCAACCCCACCATGCTTGATCGCCTCGCACGGCATACCAAAGACGACACAGGACGCCTCATCCTGGGCAATGGTTTTGGCGCCGGCATCGTGCATCTCTTTCATGCCGCGGGCACCATCGTCACCCATGCCGGTCATGATAACGCCGACCGCGTTTTTGCCGGCATAGCGGGCCGCCGAGCGGAACAGCACATCCACCGAAGGCCGATGCCGCGACACCAAGGGGCCATCTTTTACCTCCACATAATACCGGGCACCGCTCCGTTTCAGCAGCAGATGATGGTTGCCAGGGGCGATCAACGCCCGTCCCCGCACCACCGTATCGTTATCCTCGGCCTCCTTGACCGTCACCTTGCAGATACCATTCAGACGCTGGGCAAACGCACGAGTGAACCCCTCGGGCATATGCTGGACAATGACGATACCCGGCGTATCTGCCGGCAACACCTCCAGAAAGGCCCGCAGCGCCTCGGTCCCGCCGGTTGAAGCGCCAATCACCACTACTTTTTCGGTGGTCTGCACCATGGCGCGGGAATTCGGCTTGTCCAGGATCACATCTGCCGTCAGCTTCGGCGCAACCTCCTTGGTCCGCCTGATAATCGGCCGTACCCGCGCCAGGGCCGCCGCCTTGATGGTGTCACAGATCCTGACCCGCGACTCCTCCAGAAACTGTTTGGTTCCCATGCGCGGCTTGGTAATGATCTCCACCGCCCCATATTCGAGGGCCTTCAGTGCCGTTTCCGAGCCGCTGTCCGCCAGACTGGAACACATTACCACCGGAATCGGATGCTGACTCATCAGCTTCTGCAGAAAGGTCAGCCCGTCCATGCGGGGCATCTCCACATCCAGGGTGATGACGTCCGGCACCATGGTGCGCATACGTTCCGCCGCGACAATCGGATCACAGGCGCTGGCGATAACTTCCAGCTCCGGATCTGAATTGATGATCTCGGTCAGGGTCTGGCGGACAACTGCCGAATCATCCACCACCATTACCTTTATTTTTTTCCCGCTCGCCATGGCGCTCCCCCTGGTTGACAGCTTCAGGTCAATTCAATCCGGATTATCCAGATCGTCAGCCATTTCCTGCAGACGCTTGAGATATATTCGACGGTACGGTGTCAAACGTGCTACTCGCTCACCGCTGCAAGCGATAAATCGTCGGTGCCACCTGTACCAGCGGCACATCAAGCCCATTCAAGGTTTCCGAGTGCCCCATGAACAGATAACCATCCCGCCGGAGTTGGCGACAGAATTTATTCACCAGCTTCTCCTGGGTCTGCCGATCAAAATAGATGACCACATTGCGGCAGAAAATAACGTCCAATTCTTCCCGCATGCCGAAATCCGCATCCATGAAATTGAGGCGCCGAAAACTGATCCGCTCCCGCAACTCGGGCACAATCCGCACCAACCCTTCGTCCCGATTCTTGCTCCGGAGCAGATATTTCCGTTTCATGGCTGCCGGCACCGGCTCGATCCGGTCATCATCGTAAATCCCCTTCCGCGCCTTTTCCAGCACCCGGGTTGAGATGTCCGTTGCCAGAATAGAAAAATTGAACCCTGGATTGGCCTCGCCATAGTTGGCCAGCACCATGGCCATGGTATGTGGTTCTTCTCCAGTCGAACAACCGGCACTCCAGATGGCAAATGGCCGCCGGCCACCAGTCTGCGTTTGCCATTCCGGCAACACCTGACCAGTCAGATAGGCAAAGTGCTCCGGCTCCCGGAAAAAATCGGTTTTATTCGTCGTCACCAGATCGATCATGGAGATCAGTTCCTGCTCCATACCGTTGGCTGAAAAAAGATAATCGCAATACGCTGCAAAGCTGGGGATGGACAACAGCCGCAGCCGCTTTTGCAGCCGGGCTTCCAGCATGGTCCGCTTGGCCGGCGGCATTTTAATGCCGCAATGCTGGTAGATAAAGCGGCTCAGCCGCTCGAATTCTTTTATCTGTATGCGCTGCTGACTGATGTCACCCATAGTGGCAAACAACTCCTCGGTGGATTTTCCTGTTAGCTGACCAGACCCATCTGGCGAACATGGGTTGTAAACTCATGCAATGCACCACGCACCTCCGACAGGTCAACCGGCTCCTGCTTGGTGATCGCATGTTCGAGTCGGATTGCCGCTTGCCGCACCTGCGGCGCATGCACATTGGCCGATGATCCCTTCAGGGTATGGGCCAGGCGTCGCAATTCATAGTCGTCACCATCGCCGACAGACGCCAGCAAAGCGGAGATTTCTGTCAGAATCCGCTGACTGTCAGCCAGATAATCGACCAGGATTTCGCGCAGCAACTCCTCGTCATTGCCCAGCATATCCAGAAATGCCTCTCTATCAAACAGCAACCCGGCAGGCTCCACGATTACCTCCCATTAATCTACATCGTCACCTGACCCGGCAGACTTGAATACTAAGCTGCCGGGTTACATACAGGTTGCCGCATTGCGTTACTTGGCAATGCCGAATTCCTGCAAAAAAGCCACCAGCTTCAACCGTTCAATCGGTTTTACCAGATAGCCGTTACAGCCACCTTTGTAATACGCCTCCATCACATCCCTGGGGGAATCAAGTCCGGTGGTCATCAGCACCTTTACCTCGCGGGACGGTTCCAACCCAGCTTCCCGTTCAGTCCGTCTGATTTCCCTTAAAGCCTGATGGCCATCCATTTCCGGCATCATCACGTCAAGACAGATCAGGGCATACGGGGCTTTTTCTGCCAATGCCGCCGAAAAGGCCGTCAGCGCCTCCCGGCCATTGACGGCAATGTCGCAGTCACCATGCGGTGACAGCATTTTCTGCATCAACCGACGACTGATAAAATCATCCTCTACGATCAAGAAACGCATGATGCCTCCCCATTCAGAATCTACCTGCAGATTTTATTGTGAATCGTTAACAGTAGTCATCGACTCATATGCCAGATACTTAAACGGCTGCGTCAGGACCCTTGTGCTCCGGCAACCACCGGGTCAACACCTCCAGCAAGGCGTCAGGTTTGACCGGCTTACTGAGATAATCGTCCATGCCGGCAGCCAGACAGCGGGCCCGGTCACCATCCATGGCATGGGCAGTCATGGCAATCACTGGCACCAACCGGTTCAGCACCCGTGAATCAACGGCACGAATAGCGGCGGCAGCAGTATAGCCATCCATCTCAGGCATCTCGCAATCCATCAGCACCAGATCATAGGGTATCTGTTCCAGCGACCGCAGCGCCTCGCGTCCGTTTGCCACCAGATCGGCCTTGAGGCCCAGCTTGTGCAGCATGCCCTGGGCCACCTTCTGGTTGACGATATTATCCTCAGCCAGCAGAATCCGCGCCTTGCCCCGACCGGCCTCAGCCAGCAGGTGCCGAGTTATGAGCGGCTCCGGTCGCTGCTCAATCTGCCTACTGGCAAACCGGCCAGCAAGCATGGCCAGGGCTTCATACAACTGGCGCTGCCGTACCGGTTTGGTCAGATAGGCGGCAAAGCCGGCTTCCGCGTATTTCGCCGCATCACCACGGTGCCCCAACGAAGTGAGCATAATCAGGCCAATGCCGGTTAATCGCTGATCAGCATTGATGCGTCGCCCCAGTTCAATGCCACCCATCCCCGGCATCTGGTGGTCGAGAATGGCAACTTTGTAGGGATCGCCAACCGTCACCCCCTCCTGCAGCAGCGCCAGGGCGGTCAGACCATCCGGTGCGGTTTCATAGGGACAACCCCAGGATTGCAACAGCGTAATCAGCAACATCCGGTTGGTCAGATTGTCATCAACCACCAACATGCGAATCCCTCTGATATCATCAAATGTTTCCCGCTGTTCATTCCGTATCGCCGTCAACTGCAACCGGGCGGTAAACCAGAAGGTAGAACCTGAGCCCTCATGACTTTCCACGCCAATGGTGCCATCCATCATCTCGGCAATCCGGCGACTGATGGTCAAGCCCAGGCCGGTGCCACCGAAACGGCGGGTGGTGGAACTGTCAGACTGGGTGAACGGTTCAAATACCTCTTTAAGCCGATTGGCCGGAATGCCGATGCCGGTATCACGTACGGAAAAGCGGATCTGGACCCCATGGGCATCCTGGTGCTCCAGTTCCGCCCGAATGGCCACCTCTCCTTTTTCCGTGAACTTGATGGCGTTCCCGGCCAGATTCAGCAGCACCTGGCGCAGCCGCCCCGGATCACCGATCAGATAATCCGGGATGTCGGGATCGACATAAGACGTCAGTTCAAGCCCCTTGCTCGCCGACTTGAGCGCCAGCATCTCGGCCACATCCTCCAACGTGGTCCGGAGATCAAAGGTCAAAAGTTCCAGTTCCATCCGCTGGGCTTCGATCTTGGAAAAATCCAGAATATCGTTGATGACCCCCAGCAGACTCTCGCCACTGGTGCGGATAATCTCCGCGTATTCCTGCTGCTCGCGGGTCAGCTCCGTATCCAGCAACAGTCCGGTCATACCGATGACCCCGTTCATCGGGGTACGAATCTCATGGCTCATGGTGGCCAGGAATTCACTTTTAGCCTTGGCGGCGGCTTCGGCTGCTGTTTTGGCTTTCTGCAGATCCGCTTCATATAGCTTTTGCCCCGTCACATCCCGGTTGGTCACCCGGCGACCAATGAACTGTCCCTGGTCATCGACCATGGGCCGACAGATATGTTCAATCCAGCGCACATCACCCTGCTTGGTCATGATGCGATACTGAATATTTGATTCATTACCCGCATCAAGCTCATGAAAGTGCGACAAATGATCGGCAAACAAGAGCCGGTCTTCCGGATGTACAATTCGCGCCTGTAGCTCTTGATCAGCCATGAATTCATCCGGGGTGTACCCGCTGATCTGCAGGCATGAGGGGGAGATGAAAATGATGCGCTTATCAGGACCGAGCCAGGCTTCCCAGTCGTGGGTGTAGCTGGCCAGGGTGCGGAACTTCATTTCGCTGGTCCGGAGCAGTTCTTCAGACAGTTTCCGCTCGGTAATGTCGGCAAAGGTGGTGACCACAAAGGAGGGCTTATCGACGCAGTCAGCAAAAACCGGCTCAGCATTGATTTCGATCCAGACCTGACCGCCATCCGGGCGTTTGACCCCCATCACCACGCCCCGCTGGGACTTCCCGGTCCGGGCACAGAGCACTGCCGGCTGCTCCTCGACCGGAAATCTGCTGCCATCCTCACGGATGCTGGCCCAGGCTGCACCAATTGCCGAGCGCCCCACCAGCTGCTGTTCAGTCATGCCGAATATTACCTGGGCCATGGGATTGCAGGCAATAATCGTCCCGGCACTGTCCAGCATGATCATTCCCTCGGCCATGGCAGAAATAATCGATCGATAGCGGGATTTGCCGGCCAGCATTTGCCCCTCGCGGTGGAACAGCTCAAAGAGCAGCTCATTGAAACGGGTGGCCAACTCGCCAACCTCGTCACTGCCTTCAACTTTCACTTGCTGCAGTTCTGGTGAAGAACTGCCGGCCATCCCCCTGAGCTGGGCGGAAAGCCGCATCAGCGGCCGGGTGATGGTACCCCCGAGCATCCAGATGATCAGCACTCCGGTCACCAATGCCACCGGCAACCCGATCAGATAATACATCTTCAGCCGCACAATCGGCTCATAGGCCTCTTCCAGCGGATAATTTGCCGCCAGAATCCAACCGGTGGTGCGTAACCGTTTAAACGAAGCCAGATACGCAACGCCATTGGAATTAATCGTCTCACCCGTCCCCTCAAACCCGGCAAGCGCCTGGTCAAAGAGCCGGTTGACCCCTGGACGCACATCCTGTTTCATGATCCGCGACGTATCAGGATGCATGATCATGGTCCGGTCCTGGTTATAGAGATAGAGATAACCTAAAGCCTTGGTCCCGACCTTGATGTGGGTCAGATCATGAACAAAGCTGTTTTCATCCTGCAGATCCAGAAAACCGCAAAGCATGCCGACCATCTGCTGATCCGCATTCAAGACCGGTGCAGTCATGGCTACCACCGGGTGTCCGTTAACCGTGGAAGCGAACGGTGCGGAAATCAGGGGGCGCCCGCTTTTCTTGGTCTCTTGAAAATACTGACGATAGGCGTAGGACTTGCCGATAATCTGCGGATAGCGGGGGACGGTGGCAATCAGGGTGCCCTGCATGTCGAAATAAAACAGACCGTGAGTGAATATACTGAGCGCGCCGGGACGGTTATCCAACCAGTGTTGAATCTTCCGCTGATCCGTCGATTTACCGAAATCCCCCGTGGCTGCACCGGCGATGACCCTCTGCGCGGTGGTCAGCTGATCATCAAAACCCTCAGCAATTGCTGTGACCAGGGTAAACTGCTCACGGGAAATCAGCTTGAGTGTTTCCTGCTTGAAGAAGAAATAACTGCCAATGGCAATCAGGGCGAGCAGCAGAGCCATGCCGGTACTGATCACCAGGATCAGTTTGGTGCGGATGCTGGAAAAGAACCTTCTCGTCATAGCCAGATATCCATTGCTGTTTCCTCGTGCTGGTGCCGGTAAATAGCCGACTGCCACGCGTCGTGGTCACGCTTGGCCAGCATGCGGCTGTTCCTGATTTTTCGCAGATAGACCGCCTGATCTCGGCAGTCAAAATAGATGACCCGCCCCTGTACCCCCCCCAGATCGCTGGAATCAAGAGGGATCGACTCCAACTTGCAGAAATCGATGATAAAGCGGCTGTTGACCTGACCGACACAACTGAAATTATCACCCTGCACCGGGTTCGTGATAATGGAGCCACCGCCAAATACCTTGGCCCGCAAGGCCTTGCGCCGCGCCCCCAACTTCATCATATCGTTGATCAATAGTTCCATGGATTGAATGCCATAGCGGCCCGCCTCAGTCTGGGTAAAGGAAATGTTCCGGGCATAGCGGGGATTACTGAGCATAAAGTGGTTCATGCCGAAAATCCCCTTGTCGCGGTCATACAGACAGGCCGCCACACAGGAACCGAGCAGGGTTGAGAGCATCTCGTCACGGTTGGCAGTTGCATACCACTCTGCCGGAGCAATTTTTACCGTCGGCCGTGTTTTCCAGATATCCCTGTGCAAAGGCGCTCCGTGGATAAAGGGGATAGGTAGCATGGCGTTGTACTAGCTGAGGAACTGCACCCAAAGGCAGTTGAACCCTGCATGGACAGCCATTAATTCCTATCGGTAGCGCTCCATAATTCTTTACTAATAAAACGGCGCCGCTTTCCGATGAAAAGCGGCGCCGAATAGGTTTCTGACAACGACTACCGGACAAAACGTCAACCCAACTAATGATTAATACCGTTTGATGGCGAGATGGTTGGCAGGGCGAGAAACTCCGACCTATACATCCTTCGATTTAGTATTTCTCAAAATCGTCATCCAGTTTGTCATTGCCAAGGTCTAGATCTATCCCGCCGTTTGCGGTCCTCTTCGCTACTGGTGCTGCCGATCTGGATTTCACATGGGCAATCTGCATTTTTTTACCTTGTTTGGCCTGACGTGATCCTGCCCCGCCTTGGCCAATAGCAGTAAGGTTATCCATTTTAAAGAAGGAAATCGAGTGTTGTAGCTGATCAGCCTGTGAATTAAGTTCTTCGGCCGTAGAGGCCATTTCTTCGGAAGCACTGGCATTCTGCTGGATGACCTGGTCGAGCTGCTGGATTGCTTTGTTGATCTGTTCGGCGCCGGTGTCCTGTTCGCGGCAGGCAGCGCTGATTTCCTGGACCAGTTCGGCAGTTTTCTGGATGTCCGGCACCATCTGAGTCAGCATCTGACCAGCCTTTTCGGCAACTTCGACGCTGCTGGAAGAGAGTTCCGAAATTTCGGCCGCTGCGGCCTGGCTCCGTTCGGCCAGTTTCCGGACTTCACTGGCAACCACGGCAAACCCTTTGCCATGCTCGCCGGCCCGCGCCGCTTCAATGGCTGCATTCAGCGCCAGCAGGTTGGTCTGACGGGCGATTTCTTCAATGATGCTGATCTTGCCGGCAATCTCCTTCATGGCCCGCACAGTTTGATCCACGGCCTTGCCCCCTTCTTTGGCGTCCGTCGCACTCTTTAAGGCAATCTTCTCAGTCTGGGCGGCATTGTCAGCATTCTGGCGAATATTAGAGGTCATCTGCTCCATGGAACTGGAGGCTTCTTCAGCGGCTGCGGCCTGTTCGCTTGCTCCCTGACTCATCTCTTCGGAACTGGCGGATAGTTGCTGACTGCCGGCGGCCACGTTATCCGAAGCACCGCGCACATCCCCCACCACACTCTTCAGTTTTTCCACCATATTATGCATGGCCGAAAGGAGTTGGCCTGTTTCATCTTTACTGCTGGCTTCTACTACCACGGTCAAATCACCCTCTGCCAGCTTATTGGATACCTCCAGCGCCTGCTGCAAAGGCAGGGTAATGCTTCGGGTCAAAAGTATTGCAATAACCGCCGCCAACAGGATGACAATTACCAGAAGAACTGAAGCAATCAGAATTGCGCTTTTTTTCATTGCGTCAAATGCTTCATCACTGGCCACAGTCTCCTTCTTCATCGACTCGCTGATTTTTTCCAAGGGGACCATTGTACGTTCGGCTACTTTTTCGAGGTCTTCGTTCGCCTTGAGAATTGCGGCAATATCTCCTTTTTTCAAGGCCGGCAGCACCGTTTTTTCAACAAACCCTTCCAACTCCGCATAACCGGTTTTGAACTCTTCCGCCAGCTTCTTTTCCTCCGGCGTATCAACAAGCTTTGCTACGATTTCAGGCCCCTTTTCTGCCCTTTCCTTGAGCTTGGGCAGCGCCTTTTCCAGATCCGCGGCGTTACGGGTGACCATGGTATCAGTAACGATCATGGCATACTCATCTACCCCCATGTCGATCTCCATCACCTGGATCGCATCATGGGTCCGCTTGGCCCCCTCATCCTGCATCACTCCCATGCTGTTCATCCGGAAGATCTGAAAAATCATCACACAACAGAGCACCGCAATAATCAGAGCAATTCCGCTGAACAACCTGGTGCCGATTTTAAGATCCTTGATTTTCATACAGTTCCTTTCTAACAACGACCGTAAGCTTCTATCTTGTAATTATCGTCTGAACAAATAATTACTTAAGGATCTTTTAACTCTTAAAGCAGCAAAGCGCCCCTGATCAAGGGGCGCATTGTCTCATTACAGCCGATTATATATGCTTATCAGGCGGCAGCTTGCTCTCCCTGGATCAACTGGATATCGTCCCCGGTAAAGACCTTGTCAATATCGAGGATCATAATAAACATCTCGTTATGCTTGCCCATCCCCTGCAGGAAGTCGGTATTCATGTTGGTGCCGATTCTGGGCGCCGGTTCGATGTTGGCCGGCTCCAGCTCGAACACCTCCTGCACCGAATCGGCCAGGGCGCCAATGATGACCGTTTCGTTTTCCTGCTGCACTTCGACGACGATGATGCAGGTATTGACGGTCTTTTCCGTGGCCGCCATGCCGAACTTCAGCCGCAGGTCAATGACCGGCACTACACTGCCACGCAGGTTGATCACCCCGCACATGTACTCCGGCGTCTGCGGCACTTTGGTAATGACCGTCCACTCCAAGATTTCCCGCACCTTGGCTACATCAACGGCAAAGGTCTCTTCTGCGAGTTTGAAAGTCAGGTATTGCCGGGTTTCGGTTATATTGCTTACGCTCACGATCTTCCTCCCTTTGGTCGGAAGCAGTGACAAGTGACGAGTGACAAGTGACGAGCTAAAAATACTACTCGTTACTCGTTACTCGTCACTCGTCACCGCA
>JANOEC010000152.1:0-34198 GCA_031412995.1 Geobacteraceae bacterium | reverse complement strand
CTACTTCCGGACCACAGACGTGACCGGGATTGTGGATCTGCCGGCAGGCACCGAGATGGTTATGCCGGGCGACAACGTAGCAGTAACGATCAACCTGATTACCCCGATCGCCATGGACGATGGTCTCCGTTTCGCGATTCGTGAAGGTGGCCGGACAGTTGGCGCAGGTGTTGTCAGCTCCATTATTGAGTAAGGACTAATATAATGTCTACGCAGAAGATTAGAATCAGACTTAGAGCCTATGATTATCGTTTGTTGGATCAATCAGTTGGCGAAATTGTAGATACGGCAAAAAGAACCGGTGCTCGTGTAGCCGGCCCTATTCCTCTGCCAACAGTTATTAACAAGTATTGCGTACTCAGAGGTCCACACGTCGATAAGAAGTCACGTGAGCAATTTGAGATCCGGACACACAAGCGACTGATAGACATTCTCGATCCTACGCAGCAGACCGTGGATGCCTTGATGAAGCTTGACCTCTCAGCCGGTGTTGATGTTGAGATAAAACTCTAGCACTACTTGCACAGGAAATAATGTTATGAGCAAAGGCCTAATAGCAAAAAAACTCGGCATGACCCACATCTTCGCCGAGGACGGACGCAGAATCCCCGTGACTGTATTGGAAGCTGGACCTTGTTCAGTCATTCAAAAGAAAACAGTTGCTACTGATGGTTACGACGCAATTCAGATAGGTTTTAATACTACTGAGACACAACGTGTCAATAAACCATTGCTTGGGCACTTTAAACGTGCCGCACTAGGTGCATTTCGTGTGCTTCGTGAGTTAAGGGTTGAAGAAATTGATACGTTTAATGTAGGGGATGCGCTTACCGCAGAAATGTTTCAGGCAGGCGAACTTGTAGATGTTGTCGGGACGAGCAAGGGGAAGGGGTTTCAGGGCGTAATTAAGCGCTGGAACTTCAAAGGCGGCCGGGCAAGTCATGGCTCGCGCTTCCATCGTGCACCTGGTTCTATTGGCTGTTCGGCAACTCCGTCGCGAGTTTTCAAAAATAAGAAAATGCCGGGTCAACTTGGCAATGAACAAGTGACTATCCAGAGGCTGCAAGTGGTGAGGGTTGACGCTGCTGAAAACCTCTTGCTGGTAAAAGGTGCGATCCCGGGGCCGAAGAATGGCATTGTTGTCATCAAGAATACAGTGAAGCCCTAAACAGACAAGGGTGGAGTGATACATGGCAAGTATAATAGTTTATGACATGAAGAAGAACAAGGTTGCAGACCTTGAAATCAGTGATGCGGTCTTTAATGCAGAAGTTAAAGAATACCTGATTCACGAAGCAGTTAAAGTTCAGCTGGCGAACAGACGTGCCGGAACGGTTGCCGTAAAGAACCGCTCAGCAGTATCTGGTGGTGGTAAAAAGCCATTTAAGCAAAAAGGTACCGGTAACGCACGTCAAGGTTGTTCACGTGCCCCTCAGTATCCAGGCGGTGGAGTGGCTTTTGGCCCACAACCGAAGGATTATGATCTGGCAATGAACAAAAAGACCCGTAAGGCTGCACTTAGGTCGGTACTCTCGCTTCTGTACAAAGAAAACAAACTTACTGTTGTTGATAGCTTGGCTCTTGAAGCAATTTCAACAAAGTCCTTTGTTTCTGTTCTGAACAACTTTGATTTAGCTAAGACGCTCGTTGTCACTGAGGAGCGGTGCAGTAATCTCGAATTGTCAGCACGCAACATAAAGAATGTTAAATTGATGGGTCCGCAAGGGCTGACAGTTCATGACATGCTTAAATACAAAAGCATTATTTTCACACCAGAGGCAGTGAAGGTAGTTGAGGGAGTGTTGCAGCCATGAATTTACTTGATGTCATAAAAAAGCCGTTGTTGACCGAAAAAACAACGCTGGAGAAAGATAATAAAAATGTTGCTGCTTTTGTCGTCGCAACTGATGCAAATAAGATAGAAATTAAGCAGGCGGTACAGCAACTATTTAAGGTTGAAGTTGTAAATGTACGCACTGCAGTCGCTGCCGGTAAAATGAAGCGGGTAGGTAAGAGCTCCGGCAAGCGGTCAAATTGGAAAAAAGCATACGTTACCCTCAAAGAGGGCAGCAATATAGATTTCTTTGAAGTTTAATGATGGTTATGGAGTAATACAATGGCGATTAAAAGCTACAAGCCGACATCCGCAGGACGACGACATCAAACATGTTCAACATTTGAAGAGATTACCTGCACTAAGCCGGAACGCTCGCTGCTTGAATGCGTAAAGAAGACTGGTGGTAGAAACAGTTTTGGTCGGATTACTGCACGTCACATCGGTGGTGGTCACAAGCAGAAGTATCGGATTATCGATTTTCGACGGAACAAACTTGAGATCCCTGCTAAAGTAGCGACGATTGAGTATGACCCGAATCGGAGTGCACGTATTGCGCTGCTGAACTACGTTGACGGAGAAAAGCGCTATATTCTTGCTCCACTTGACTTGAAAGTCGGCGATACGATAATTTCCAGTCCGACAGCTGATATTAAGCCGGGGAACACGTTACCGCTTAAGGCAATCCCCTTGGGTACAATTATTCATAATATTGAACTCAAAATAGGCAAGGGTGCGCAGTTGGCCCGTAGTGCCGGTACTTTCGCCCAATTAATGGCAAAAGACGGTAAGTATGCTCAGGTGAAATTGCCATCAGGTGAAGTGCGGATGGTGTTGCAGGATTGTCTGGCTACAATTGGTCAAGTTGGTAATATCGACCATGAAAATGTCAAAATAGGCAAGGCTGGTCGGTCACGTTGGCTTGGTAAACGTCCTAAGGTAAGGGGCGTTGCAATGAACCCAGTCGATCACCCGCATGGTGGTGGCGAAGGGAGAACCTCTGGCGGTCGTCATCCAGTGACACCATGGGGCATTCCGACCAAGGGCTATAAGACACGTAAAAATAAAGTTTCCACGCGATTTATTATTAAGCCGCGTACGAAGTAATCGTCAGAAGAGGAGTGCTCTGAATGGCACGGTCAATTAAGAAGGGCCCATTTGTAGATGGGCATTTGATAGCAAAGGTAGCTGCAGCAACGAGTGACACACGGAAGATCATCAAGACGTGGTCACGCAGATCTACCATCACTCCAGACTTTATTGGCTGCTCCTTTGCAGTGCATAATGGCCGTAAATTTGTTCCGGTATTTGTAACTGAGAACATGGTTGGCCATAAGCTCGGCGAATTCGCACCGACAAGGACGTTTCACGGTCACGCTGCAGACAAAAAGAGCAAACTGAAGAAGAAGTAAGGAGACTATCAGCAATGGAATCATCAGCCAAATTACGGTCAGTGCGCCTATCGCCTCGTAAGACGAGACTTGTGGCCGACGTGATCCGCGGCAAGAACGTGGGGAGTGCACTGGCAACGCTTAAATTTATGCCTCAGCCGTCGGCTAAAGTCATTGCGAAGCTAGTGCAATCGGCAGTTGCTAATGCTGAACAAAAAGGTGTCTCTGATGTAGATGCTCTCTATGTTAAGACAATATTCGTTGACGGCGGGACTGTTCTGCGTCGTTTTGTTCCCCGGGCAATGGGGCGCGCCAGTAAAATCCGCAAGCCGACGAGTCATATCTCAGTCGTGCTTGCTACGAAGTAAATAGTAAGCGTGGAGGTGGGTTTTGGGTCAGAAGGTTAGTCCAATTAGCTTTCGCTTGGGTTATACAAAGACTTGGAGTTCTAGATGGTTCGCCAAGGCTGATTACGCCAAGCTGTTGCATGAAGATCTTAAGATTAGGAATTTCCTCAAAAAGCGTCTGTATAGCTCAGGCGTTTCGCAAATCGATATCGAACGTGCTGCTAATAAGGCAAAGATAACGATTCACACTGCTCGCCCAGGCCTGATTATCGGTAAAAAGGGTGCAGAAGTTGAGACCCTCAAGAAGGAACTTGCACTGTTAACGGATAAAGAGATTTATCTTAATATCCAGGAAGTGCGGAAACCTGAACTTGATGCACAGCTTGTTGCTGAGAACGTAGCTATGCAGCTTGAACGAAGAATTGCTTTTAGACGGGCGATGAAGAAGAGCGTTTCTTCCGCACTCAAGTTTGGAGCAAAGGGCATTCGGATCACGTGCTCAGGTCGTTTGGGCGGCGCAGAAATGTCCCGGACCGAGTGGTATCGTGAGGGGCGAGTTCCTCTGCACACCCTGAGAGCAGATATAGATTTCGGCTTTGCTGAAGCTAAGACCACCTATGGACTCATTGGCATTAAGGTGCTGATCTTCAAAGGTGAGATACTAACCGTACAGAATAGATAGCAGGAGCATAGCCATGTTAATGCCGAAGCGAGTTAAATATAGAAAGCAGATGAAAGGGAGAATGTCAGGTTCTCCTGAGCGTGGCACTAGTTTGTCGTTTGGCGATTTTGGATTGCAGGCGACAGAGTGCAGTTGGATTGATTCCCGTCAAATTGAGGCTGCTCGGATTGCAATGACACGGTACATCAAGCGTGGTGGTAAAATCTGGATTCGGATTTTCCCGGCTAAGCCACTGACTTCCAAGCCAGCAGAGACTCGGATGGGTAAAGGCAAAGGATCTCCTGATTCCTGGGTTTGTGTTGTCAAGCCCGGCCGAATTCTCTACGAAATGGAAGGGGTTTCTGAGGAAATCGCTAGGGAAGCATTCCGTCTCGCAGCACATAAGCTACCACTTGCGACTAAATTTGTCATGAGGAACGAAACCAATGAAGGCTAACGAATTAATCAATATGACCTCTGCTGAATTGCAAAATAAGCAGGCCGAGATCAAAAAGGAACTCTTTAATCTGCGCTTTCAGTTACATACTGGCAGATTGGAGAATACTGCACAGATATGTAAGGCTAAGCGCACGATTGCCCGCGTACAGACGTTTTTGACTCAGAAAAAGGGCTAGGAGCAAGCAGACATGATAGAGCGTGGCAATAGGAAAACTCAGGTTGGCGTGGTCGTCAGTGACAAAATGGATAAAACGGTAGTTGTTAAAGTCGACCGCCTTGTTAAACACCCGGTGTATAACAAATACATCAAAAAGACTGCAAAATATAAGGCGCATGATGAGGCGAATGAGTGCAAAGTAGGTGACCGTGTACTTATTGTTGAGTCAAGACCATTGAGTAAAGACAAATTCTGGAAGGTTCGCCAGGTTATATAAACGGAAGCGTTAAGGGGTTCGTATCATGGTACAAATGCAGACAGTCCTGGATGTTGCAGACAACTCAGGCGCAAAGAAGCTTTTCTGCATCAAAGTTCTTGGTGGATCAAAGCGAAAATACGCCAGCGTTGGTGACATCATTGTTGCTTCGGTACGTGAAGCATTACCTAATTCGAAGGTGAAAAAGGGTGATGTTGTTAAGGCAGTCATTGTGCGCACGGCAAAAGAAATCGGTCGTCCCGATGGATCTTATATTCGTTTTGACGGCAATTCGGGTGTGGTCATAAATAACCAGCGCGAACCAATCGGTACGCGAATATTTGGACCAGTTGCTCGTGAGTTGCGGGCGAAGAAATTTATGAAGATTATTTCGCTTGCACCTGAAGTATTGTAAGGAAACGGAGATAGATCATGCTTAATTATAAGTCTCGGGTAAAGAAGGGTGACACTGTCATGGTGATCACCGGTAAAGAGAAGAGTAAGACCGGTAAGCTTCTGCAGGTAGTACAGAAGGACGGGAATGTGATTGTTGAGGGGCTTAACATTGTTAAGCGGCATGTTCGTGCCCGTGGCAGCGAAGGTGGCACTATTGTCGAAAAGGAAGCACCTATTAACATCTCGAACATTCAATTGTTATGTGCAAAGTGTAATAAGCCGGTACGCACTAGGATTAATGTTCTCGAGGATAATAAGAAAGTTCGCGTCTGCGTCAAATGCGGCGAATCGTTTGATAACTAAGTGGGGGACCGCATGGCACGCTTGAAAGAAATATATACGAAAGAAGTAGTTGATAAGTTAACGTCTGATTTTAAATACAAGAACATCATGGAAGTTCCTAAGATCTTGAAAGTTGTGGTCAATATGGGACTCGGTGAAGCAGTACAGAATGTAAAAATCCTGGATTCTGCAGTCGAAGAATTGACGGCGATATCTGGACAGAAGACAATGATTACCAAGGCGAAAAAATCCATTGCAGCATTCAAACTGCGTCAGGGTATGCCTATTGGCTGCATGGTTACACTGCGTAAGGATCGGATGTATGAATTTCTCGATCGCTTGATGAATATATCTTTGGCGCGAGTAAGAGATTTTAAGGGTGTATCGCCAAAGGGCTTTGATGGTAAGGGCAATTATTCGCTAGGAATCAAAGAGCAATTGATTTTTCCAGAGATTAATTACGATAAAATAGATAAGATCAAAGGTTTAAATATTACCATTGTAACAACAGCAAAAACTGATGAAGAAGGTCGCGCGCTGTTAAAGCATATGGGAATGCCTTTTCGTAACTAAGTAGAAAGTGGAGGTTGTTGTGGCTAAAACGTCAATGATCATAAAAGCTCAACGCGGCAGTAAGTTTAAAGTGCGTGAGTATAACCGATGCCCGATATGCGGGCGACCGCGCGCATACTATCGTAAATTCGATATGTGCCGGATTTGTCTGCGGAAGTACGCATCTGCAGGTCTGATTCCGGGTGTTATAAAGTCAAGTTGGTAAGAAACTAGAGATTTAAGGAGCGGTAAACAATGTGTATGACTGATCCTATCGCGGATATGCTCACACGCGTTCGCAATGGTTTGACGGCTAACCTGCAAAAGGTTGATGTGCCGTCATCAAATATGAAGGTAAGTATTGCGACTGTGCTGAAAAATGAAGGCATGATCAAGAACTTCAAGGTAATTGCTGACCAGAAGCAGGGTGTTCTGCGGATTTATCTGAAGTACATCAATGACAAAGATCCGGCAATATGTGAAATAAAGCGCGTGAGTAAGCCGGGAAGTCGTGTCTATGTTGCAACCGATGCAATACCGAAGGTGAAAAACGGTTACGGCATAGCAATTCTTTCGACCTCAAAGGGAATTATCACAGATAAATCAGCACGTGAGACCGGTGTCGGCGGCGAACTGATTTGCACGGTATGGTAGAAAGTTCCAAGGAGTAAGTACATGTCTCGAATTGGCAAGCTCCCAATTGAAATACCAAATGGGGTTAAAGTAACAATCGCCGGATTGGACGTTCGTGTTGAAGGGCCGAAAGGCAATTTGTCACGAACAATTATGGACGGGGTAACCGTATCCATTGAGGAAAAGCAGATCATTGTCGTTCGTAAAGATGATAGTATTGCTGCCAGGTCAGCCCATGGTTTGGTCAGGACACTCCTTAATAATATGGTTGTCGGGGTTACTAAAGGGTTTGAGAGAGCTCTTGAGATCAACGGTGTTGGTTACCGTGCTGAAGCGAAGGGCGAAATTCTCAATCTGAGTCTCGGGTATTCGCATCCAATCAATTATGAGTTGCCGAAGGGGATCTCAGTTGAAGTTGACAAGATGACTAAACTCCTTGTTAAAGGCATTGATAAGGAACTAGTTGGTCAAGTAGCTGCAAAGATTCGTGACTTCCGTGGACCTGAGCCTTACAAGGGCAAAGGAATTAAGTACGCCGACGAAACAATACTGCGGAAGGCCGGCAAAACCGGTAAAAAATAGATTGGTAAGGAGTTTGCGCCGTGAGTGCCACAGCCTCTAGACAAGTTGCCCGGGAACATAGAAAAATACGGGTTAGAAAAAAAGTGCGCGGAACCAGTATGCGCCCACGTTTGAATATATTTAAAAGTGCTAAGCATATGTATGCTCAGCTGATAGACGATGAGACCGGAACTACCTTAGTTGCGACGTCAACACTGGCGCAAGAAGTAAGTGATGGTCTCTCATATACAGGAAATATTGAAGCTGCGAAAAAAGTAGGTGCAGTTATTGCTCGCCTGGCTATTGAAAAGGATATTAAATCTGTTGTCTATGATCGAAACGGATTTCTATATCATGGACGGGTTAAGGCACTTGCTGAGGCTGCCCGTGAAAATGGGTTGCTTTTCTGACGGAAGCTTCTAAGGAGGAAATTTAGGTGAAGGTTAATCCTGCTGATTTGAATCTTACGGACCGTGTGGTCCAAATCAACCGTGTTGCAAAGGTTGTAAAGGGTGGTCGTCGGTTTAGTTTTTCAGCATTGATTGTTGTCGGTGACGGCAATGGTTATGTTGGTTACGGTCTGGGCAAAGCAAATGAAGTTCCTGAGGCTATTCGCAAGGGAGTAGAACAGGCGAAGAAAAACCTGATTCGCGTTCCGATAGTTGATGGACAGACAATTCCCTTCGAAGTCGAAGGCCATTTTGGCGCAGGTCGTGTTCTGATGATGCCGGCTTCATCCGGTACCGGTGTTATTGCCGGAGGAGCAGCGCGCGCAGTATTTGAATCTGCCGGTATACATAACATTTTGGCTAAATGCCTCGGGTCAAATAACCCGCATAATGTTATAAAAGCCGCTTTTGCAGGGTTGTCAGAGTTGCGTAGCCCCGAGGACATTGCTGCACGTCGCGGAGTTAGCAACGACTAGTAGATTCTTTTTGAGGAGAGAAACAAATGGCGAGCCAGCTAAAGATTACCCTTGTCAAAAGTTATATCGGTACCCCTGAAAAACATAGAAAAATATTGGCCGGCCTAGGCTTGAAGCGTCATAGCATGACGGTTTGCCTTCAAGATACAGCTGAAATTAGAGGAATGATAAATAAAGTTTCTCATATGGTTAGGGTTGACGAGTAGACAACTGCAAACAGAGGTGTGTGATGAATTTGAATACAATTAAACCAGCGCTTGGCGCTAGCAAAGATAGAAAACGGATTGGTCGTGGAGTCGGTTCTGGGCATGGTAAAACGGCAACCAAGGGACATAAAGGGCAAAAGGCTCGTTCAGGCGGAAGCATTAAGCCTGGATTCGAAGGCGGCCAAATGCCAATGTCTCGTCGTTTGCCTAAACGCGGCTTCCGGCCATTGGCTAAGAAAGAGTATGCGCTGGTAAATTTGTGTCAATTATCGGTATTTGCAGAGAGTTCAGTTGTTGATGCTCAGGCCCTTTTTGACAAGGGGATTGTGTCCAAGGTAGTTGATGGAATCAAGATTCTCGCTACTGGTGAACTCGACCGTAAACTCACGGTAAAAGCACATAAGTTCAGTGATTCTGCCAAAGCCAAAATTCTGGCTGCTGGCGGATCAGTTGAGGAGATCTGAGCGTGCTAGAAGCGTTTCAGAATATATTCAAAATTCCTGAGTTAAAGAAAAAGGTACTTTTCTCTCTCGGAATGCTCGCAGTTTATAGGATTGGTTGTCATATCCCAACGCCTGGCATAGATAGCCAGGCGTTGGCGCATTTTTTCAAGCAAGCACAGGGAACCTTGCTTGGAATGTTTGATATGTTCTCGGGCGGGGCACTTGAAAAGCTTACTGTTTTTGCCTTGGGAATCATGCCGTATATTTCCTCCTCAATTATCTTTCAGTTATTGACTGTAGTTATTCCCCAGATCGAAAAGCTTTCAAAAGAGGGTGATGCGGGCAGGAAAAAAATTGTCCAGTATACCCGCTACGGAACAGTTGTTTTAAGTGTTGTGCAGAGTTTTGGGATAAGCGTTGGCTTGGAAAGCATGCGTGGGCCGGCAGGGGAGTTGGTTGTTCCTAGCCCTGGCTGGAGCTTTCGGCTGATGACCGTAATCACGCTCACCGCAGGTACCGCATTTATAATGTGGCTTGGTGAGCAGATGTCAGAAAAGGGCATTGGTAACGGTATATCATTGATTATTTTTGCCGGCATAGTTGCACGGATACCAACTGCAGTACTGAATTGTTTTCGCTTGATTCAATCTGGTGAATTATCACTACTGGTTTTGATTCTTGTGCTTGCTGTAATGTTTTTTGTCATCGCGGCTGTTGTTTTTATTGAGCGGGGACAGCGTAGAGTCCCTATACACTATGCAAAACGGGTTGTTGGCCTGCGTACTTTTGGCGAGCAAACTTCCCATCTGCCACTCAAGGTCAATATGGCTGGAGTTATTCCGCCTATTTTCGCCTCATCAATAATTATGTTTCCGGCAACCGTTGCGAACTTCATCAATGTTCCATGGGTGCAGACTGCAGCAAAGAGTTTGTCCCCTGGTAATTGGGTGTACAATATCTTTTTTGTTGTTTTTATAATATTCTTCTGCTATTTCTATACGGCTGTTACGTTTAACCCGATTGATGTAGCTGAAAATGTTAAAAAGCATGGTGGGTATATACCTGGCGTTCGGCCAGGTAAGGAGACCTCTGACTTTCTCGACGCAGTATTGACTAAGCTAACCTTCGCTGGGGCAATATACATATCATTGGTTTGTGTGCTGCCCTCTATTTTGATCGGGCAGTTTAATCTGCCATTTTATTTTGGCGGTACTGCATTATTGATTGCGGTGGGGGTTGGAATGGACACGGTTGCACAAATTGAGTCGCACTTGATAACGCGTAGTTATGAAGGGTTTATGAAGGGCGTAAAAATTAAGGGTCGCCGTTAGGAGTGAAGGTGGCAAATCTAATTTTTCTTGGTCCTCCTGGTGCGGGTAAGGGGACCCAGGCTAAATTGTTTTCGCAATCATTGAGCGTGCCGCAAATTTCTACTGGGGATATCCTTCGATCTGCGGTTAAAAAGAGTACGCCGATGGGTCTTAAGGCGCAGTCCTTTATGGATATCGGTGGGTTAGTTCCTGATGAAGTGGTTGTAGGTATTGTGCAGGAGCGGCTGGCTGACTCAGATTGTGATAGCGGTTTTATTTTGGATGGATTTCCTCGGACAGTCAATCAGGCTGTAGCTCTAGATAAAATACTGGCAGAAGTTGGCCGCGCTATTGACCGAGTTCTTTGCATAGATGTAGAGCGCAACGAGCTCATTGAACGTTTAGTGGGACGAAGGGTTTGCCCTGGATGTGGTCGTGGTTATCATGTTCTTTTTGAACCCCCCGTGAAGGCAGGTTTATGTAGTGAGTGTGGTGCTGAGTTGGTGCAGCGCGCAGATGATACTGAAGAGACAGTAGTTCGTCGTTTAGACGTCTATTTGCAGCAGACAGAGCCTTTGATTGCGTATTATGCAGCTGCAGGTGGGTTACGTGTTCTTTCCGGAACTGGATCGATTGAAGAGATTCGGGGAAGGATAGATTCGGCTCTAGCGGGTGCGCAGTGATAATTCTCAAGTCGCCTCTTGAAGTTGATAAAATGAGGCGAGTCGGAAAGTATGTTGCTGAAATACTATCGGTTATCGCTGATAAGGTCACACCGGGCGTTACTACAAAAGCATTGAATGCTCTGGCCGAAAGCGAAGCGATAAAACGAAACGCACGCCCAGCTTTTAAGGGTTATGGTGGATATCCTTACTCATTATGTTGTTCGCCGAACGAAGGAGTTGTGCATGGCATGCCAACTGATAAACCTTTGCAGGACGGCGATATAATTAGTTTAGACTTCGGATTGGTTGTAAACGGATTTTATGGGGATGCGGCAATAACCCTGCCCGTAGGCAAGATATCTTCACATGCTGCGCAATTGTTGCAAGTTACTCAAGATTCACTTGATCTGGCAATAGCTTTGGCTGAGCCGGGAAACAGGCTGCATGATGTTTCAAATGCTGTTCAAAAGTATGTAGAGCAGCATGGATTTTCAGTAGTGCGAGATTTCGTTGGTCACGGAATCGGAACGCAACTTCACGAGAGCCCACAAGTTCCTAATTTTGGACGTGCGGGTACGGGGCCAGTACTTAAGCCAGGGATGGTTCTGGCAATTGAGCCGATGGTAAATCAGGGCAATCATGCCGTTAAAGTGCTCACTGATGGCTGGACAGCGGTAACAGTCGATGGGAGTTTATCCGCACATTTTGAACATACGGTAGCAATTACGGAAAATGGTCCAGAAATACTGACACGATTAGAATAAAGTTCATGGAGAGATGAAGATGAAGGTACGAGCTTCAGTAAAGCGGATTTGTGTTAAATGTAAAATTGTTAAGCGCAAGGGTGTGGTTAGAGTAATTTGTGATATTCCTAAGCACTCGCAACGACAAGGATAATAAGAGGAGGATTAGTTTTGGCACGAATATCTGGAATAGATCTGCCGCGTAATAAGCGCGTTGTAATCGCTTTGACCTATGTTTACGGCATAGGTCGTACAACTTCTCAAAAAATACTTGCTGATGCTGGTGTTGATGAAAATACCCGTACTGACAACTTAACTGAAGTTGAAGTCGGTAAAATTCGTGAATTTATCGACAAGAACCTGAAGGTTGAAGGTGATCTCCGTCGTGATGTATCCATGAGCATCAAACGTTTGATGGATCTGGGTTGTTATCGTGGTCTGCGGCATCGTAAAGGTTTGCCTTGTCGTGGTCAGCGTACAAAAACTAATGCGCGTACGAGAAAAGGTCCTGCTCGTACGGTAGCTGGTAAGAAAAAATAAGTAACCTAGGTAGGAGGGATAATGGCAAGCCCCGCAAAAAAAGTTGTTAAAAAGAAAAAAGAGCGCAAGCATATTTCCACCGGTGTTGCTCATATTCAAGCAACATTTAATAATACGCTGATTACAATTACGGATCCTGTCGGTAATGTTGTAGCGTGGTCTTCTTCAGGCGCAAAGGGCTTCAAAGGGTCAAGGAAAAGCACGCCTTTTGCCTCCCAGATGGCTGCTGAAGATTGCGCCAAGAAGGCTCAAGAGCACGGCATGCGCTCGCTTGAAGTTTATGTTAAAGGGCCTGGATCTGGAAGGGAGTCTGCACTGCGTGCATTGCAGGCAGCAGGTTTCGCCATTACTTTTATTCGGGATGTAACTCCGATTCCACATAACGGGTGTCGTCCGCCAAAACGTCGTCGGGTATAATTATCTCGATACAGCTGGCTTGAGCTTTTATTGGCTCTGCACTAAAGAAACAGAATTGCAAGGAGGTTTATCTTGGCACGTTATACAGGCCCATCCTGCAGACTTTGCAGACGGCAAAATATTGAGCTCTACTTAAAAGGAGAGCGCTGCTATACAGACAAGTGCGCAATCAAGCGCCGTAATTACCCCCCCGGGCAGCATGGTCAGGCCAGAACTAAGACTTCTGATTACGGTACTCAGTTGCGAGAAAAACAAAAAGTTCGCCGGATATATGGCATTCTTGAAAAACAGTTTCGTAGTTACTTTAAGGAAGCAGATCGTCTCAAGGGCATAACTGGCGAAAATCTTCTGTTTCTGTTAGAGCGTCGTCTCGATAATATGGTGTATCGTCTAGGGTTTGCTTCTTCGCGGACTGAGGCACGACAACTCGTTAAGCATAGTCATTTTACCATGAATGGTCGAAAGGCAAATATTCCGTCGATGCAGGTAAGCACTGGGGATGTTATAGCCGTTAGGGAAAAAAGCAAGAAAATCGTCTCAATAACCGAATCTCTCGAAGCAGTTGTCAGAAGAGGTGTTCCGCAGTGGGTTGAACTCGATAAAGATGCCTTTAAAGGGACCATGAAAACCATGCCTACCCGCGAAGACATTACGATGCCAATTCAGGAGCAGTTAATCGTCGAGTTGTACTCTAAGTAACAACTGATAACTGCTGCAGGGAGGAGTAGATAGAATGTACAGAAATTGGCGAGACCTGATTAAGCCAAAAAAGCTTCAATTCGAAACAGAAACATTGACAAACACATACGGGAAATTCTTCGCAGAACCATTTGAACGCGGTTTTGGAACAACTATCGGGAACTCGATTCGTCGAGTACTGCTGTCATCTTTGCAGGGTGCAGCTATTTCTTCGGTACGTATTAAAGGTGTCTTGCATGAGTTTTCTGCGGTCCCCGGTGTAACCGAAGATGTTACTGATATAATACTGAATCTTAAATGCGTTCGCTTGAAATTACATGGTAATGAATCTCGCATTGTACGGATCGTCCATAAAGGCGAAGGCGTAATAACTGCGGCAGATATCGTTAGTGATGCGAATGTTGAAGTGCTAAATCCTTCGCAGCACATTGCTGTTTGCTCTAAAGATGCTAACGTCGAAATTGAATTGGTTGTTAGGATCGGGCGTGGCTATGTCCCGGCAGATCGTAATCGTGATGAAAAAGCACCCGTTGGAACAATCCCAATTGATTCAATCTATTCACCGATTGTAAAAGTGAATTTCGTTGTAACCAATGCTCGGGTTGGCCAACAAACAGATTACGACAAACTGACGCTGGAAGTTATTACTGATGGTAGTGTCAAGCCTGAAGATGCTATTGCTTACGCTGCAAAAATTTTAAAGGAGCAATTGACAATTTTCATTAATTTTGATGAATCCGATGTTGCTACGCTTGATGAAGTCGCAGAAGAAGAGACTGATTCAATAAATGAGAATTTGTATCGTTCGGTAGAAGAATTAGAGTTGTCAGTTCGGTCGGCAAATTGTCTGAAAAATGCTGGGATCAAGTTGATTGGTGAATTGGTTTCCAAATCTGAGTCGGAAATGTTGAAAACACAGAATTTCGGGCGAAAATCCTTGAACGAGATCAAAGACATTCTCGTTGAGATGGGGTTAACTCTTGGCATGAAATTGGACAGTTTCCCCGACCCCGAAGTGTTAAAGCGTATTCGTGGTGAGCGTAAAGACGAAGAATAACCTGAGATATCTGTTGGAAAGGATATAGAGCAATGCGTCATAATAAATCTGGAAGAAGACTGGGTAGAACAACGAGCCACCGTATTGCGATGTTCAGAAATATGGTTACATCGCTGCTTTTGCATGAAAAAATACACACAACTGATGCTAAAGCAAAGGAGTTGCGCCCTATTGCTGAAAAAATGATTACTCTTGGCAAGCGTGGAGACTTACACGCTGTACGCCAGGCAGCATCATATATCAGAGATAAAAAAGTCGTGACTAAGTTATTTGAAGCTATTGCGCCTCGATATAAAGACCGTGAGGGTGGTTATACCAGGATAATAAAGCTTGGTATCCGTCCTGGCGATACAGCTGCGGTGTCGCTTATTGAGTTGGTTGAAGAGGAACTGACAATTAAGCCTAAAAAGGTACATTTAAAGGTGCCAGCACAGCCTGCGGTAAAGGTGGTAGCTCATGAGCCTGTAGTTGAATCAGCTAGCACAGAAGAGTCGGTTGAAGTGAAAACCGCTATTGATGATACTGTAGAGACCTGCGAAGCGAAGAATGACTAAACGTATCGTTTAGCAAATATGTTGATAGAAAAATGGCAAGGGAAACCTTGCCATTTTTGTTGCTACAGTCGAGATTATCGTCTCTAAATGGAAAAATTCTCACACTGACTTGATGACCTGGTAGCTTGTTTTAACCCCACCGGTATAATCTGATGACGTGATTTCACGGAAACCAACTTGTTGTACAATCCCCTCCAGACTTTGCTCGTCTAAGTTGTCGTAATTATACGGCATGTTTTACGTATGTATTTAAAGTGATTGACCGTTAAGCCTCTGGTTTGTACGATGCTGAATTACTGAAAATCAATTGTTGAATAGCTACGCTCTGAGGTTGGCTGCGTAGAGGGACCCCCATGATGCCGTATATACGCGTTCAAGATGCAATTGATATCATAATAATAACGGTGCTTGTCTATCAGTTGTATCGCTGGTTCCGCAATACCCGCGCTTTACAGGTTGTAATCGGGCTTGTTTTTCTTGGGTGTCTATATCTTGTAACCAAATCATTAGGGCTGTTCATGACCAGTTGGATATTACAAGAACTGGGCACCGTACTGTTCGTGTTGATAATTGTCGTTTTTCAGGCTGAGATCAGACAGGCGCTGTATCGGGTGAGCTTACTCCGTCACGCTATCGGTCGCCAGGTTCAGGAGCCACAGTTAGATCTCCGTGAACTCGCCGACACCGTATTTACCCTTGCTTCCACGAGAACTGGAGCGCTGATCGTACTGCAACAACGTGAAAGCCTCGATGATTTTTTGCAGCATGGCAGTCCAATAGATAGTGTTGTCAGCTCAGCTCTTCTCTATTCAATATTCAATGATGGCAGTCCTTTGCATGATGGGGCCGTGGTGATTGCTGAAGGCCGCATCAAGCTGGCTTCATGTCATCTCCCTTTGGCAACACAAAGTGAACTACCCGTTGGTTGTGGAACCCGTCATCGAGCGGCGCTCGGATTGAGTGAGCGGTCAGATGCCATCATAATAGTTGTTTCAGAGGAGCGTGGTACTGTTTCATTGGCTGAGGGGCAAGAGTTGCGTATCCTTGCATCTGTTAACGAGATGCAGGAGAAATTGGCGGAACTGCTTGCGCTTAAGGTTGATTCTGCCTCCGGGTTCATTAAACAGGGGCGTGTGCATGACCTCCGCACTAAAGTTGCGGTATTAGTAATGGTTCTGATTAGTTGGCTTATTTTAACTACCAAGCAAGGGGAGATAATTACGGTCTCAGCTCCAGTTCGTTTTAAAAATCTTCCTGATAAATTCAGTTTACAGACGAATGTACCCGAAGAACTTGATGTGCAATTGAAAGTATTATCAAGCTTGATCCCCTCGCCTAAACAATTGGACGTTGTTGCGGAAATTGATTTGGCGAATGTGCATGAAGGCATTAACCAGGTGGCAATGCGCAATGAAGATATAAAACTGCCAGTTGGGGTAAAAATTACACAAGTAAAACCGAATACTGTCAAGGTGACTGTGGCAAGAAAAGTACGGAAACAGTTACCCCTTAGAGTTGTTACCACAGGTTCTTTGCCTGGTCGACTTCATGTGAAAAGGCAATTAACGGAACCAGCAATCATTACCGTAGAAGGTGCCGAGCAGACATTAAACCATATCCATAGTTTGCCATTAGAGGAGATCGATCTCTCTAGAATCAGTCAATCAGCGGTGCTAGAGCGCTCTGCGTTGACACCGTCGCCGCAAGTTAAGGTTATCGGGAGCTCCATAATAAAAGTACGACTAGTCGTGGGAAACTAACAGCAGCTGTTGAACTTGACTTTAATAGGTTAATGTTATATAAAACTGCCTGTACTAAATTATTATTAAAACAAGGGGGGTGCATGCTGAGATTTCCTCGTTGCCTTACATTTGCTCTAGCGCTGCTAACTATCCCAGTCCTCGCTTTTGGCGCCAAAACACATAAGTTGAAAAAAAATGAATCGCTGGTCTCGCTTGCCAATAAATATCATGTTTCAATTGTTGAATTGAAGGCGGTTAACAACCTTACCGCTAATCAGGTCAAACGTGGAACCGTATTAATTATTCCTTCCCCTGCTGAAACCCCCAATGAAATATCGAACGAAGAGGCCGCAACGTATAAAGTAAAAAAGACTGAGTCGCTCGCAAAAATTGCCAAAAAAACTGGCGTTTCGGTGTTCGAGCTCAAACGTCTTAACGGACTATCGAAAAATAATGTCAAGGCTGGCCGAGTATTGGCATTGCGCGAAGCTGCTACCTCTACTATTGACGAGGTGATTGCCAAACAGGCTTCAACGCGTAAATTGCAGCTGCGGCATCCTGACCTGTTCAGTGAAAAAGAATACGAAAACACCTTGGCTGATCTGGTTGAGCCGGAGCAGAGTACAAGTGTTGATTTGCAAAAAAATACTGAACTAAATCCAGAAAACATGAAACTCCTAAAGCGGTCCGCATTTGGTTTCCTGGGAACCCGCTATCGTTTCGGCGGCACCTCCAAACGTGGCTTAGATTGCTCTAGTTTTGTGCAGCACGTTTTCCGTGAGTTGGATGTGACGCTCCCGCGTACAGCACGGGAACAGTTTGAAGTTGGGAATAGAGTGCCAACAGCCGACCTGAAAAAAGGTGACTTGGTGTTTTTTAGGACATATGCATCATTCCCGTCGCATGTCGGTATCTACCTGGGAAACAATCGCATGATTCATGCATCTTCACGAGACCGTCGAGTAGTCATTTCTGCCTTAAATACCCCTTATTATCGTTCTCGTTTTTTGGGAGCGAAAAGGATTGAGAAAATTAATCCTACTGCATTTAATCTTGATGAGCTTATTTTAGCTGCTGAAGAAGAAATTATAGGGAATGAAGAACAGAATGATACCCTTGGGGTAACGTCGTTATCGAGTAGTAATTAATCCACAGCCACATAGAAACTTATGATCCGGCCTCTTGGGGCCGGATTTTTTTTGGGATTCGATGGCACTTTTACTGGTTGCAGCAGGCATTATTTGGAAGAATGACAAGGTCTTGATCACTAAGCTCCTGGGCAACGCCCTGTATTCGGGAATGTGGGAGTTCCTTGGAGGAAAGGTAGAGCCGGGGGAAGACCCACGTTATGCAATCAAGCGTGAACTCCATGAGGAGTTAGTAATTCATGTTACCGTGGCTCGTGTCTACGAAGTTGTCTATTATCGCTTTCCTGAGCGTGAGGTGCTGTTAATCGCCTATGCGTGTGTCTGGACTGAGCGGGAGTTGCGTGAGTTGGAAGTAGCTGATCATCGCTGGGTGTCCGTTGATCAGTTGTCAGGGTATGAAATACTCCCGGCGGACGAGCAATTGGTACGGCTCCTACAACTGGAGACCCAGTCATGAAAGTATTCCTCGTCTATCGAGCTGAAGGTGCAACTGATATCTATCTGGCTGCTTTGCCGGTCGGTTTGGGCATTATGGCAGCAGTTTTACAGGGTGAAGGTGTCAGTGCCAGCGTAGTGAATTTTACGGGGAACTCCTGGCGCCAGATAGAAAACCTATTGACCACGCAGCGTCCAGATATTCTGGCGTTATCGGTGTTTACACATAACCGTAAAACCTCAAAGCGGTTGGCAAGGGAAGCTAAACGATTACTGCCTGATTGCTGGGTTATCTGTGGCGGACCGCACGCTAGTCACGCGATGGATGATCTTCTTGCCTGGCCTGGGGTCGACGCGGTAGTTATTGGTGAAGGTGAAGAGGTGCTTCGCGAGGTTGTTCGAGCACGAAAGCATGCTGCGAATCTATTGCCACTGGCAAGCATAGCCGGTCTGTATCTAGCTAGTGACGCTGACCATGACCACCTGGCACGGTCCATACGTGCACCTATTGACAATTTGGATCAACTGCCCTTTGCGCATCACGGGTTAATGCACGGCTATGGTGTAGATCTACGGCAGCAGGCAGAGTTCATCATTACCTCACGAGGGTGTCCTTCTCAGTGTGTTTTTTGCTCATCCCCGAATTTTTGGGGGAACAAAATTCGCTTTAGATCGGCGAGTTCGGTATTGCAGGAACTCTGGTCAATTCAAAATGAATTGGGATTATTCTATTTCTCAATCCGCGATGACACATTTACTGCGGACAGAAAACGGGCAATAGAGATTTGTGAGCGCATCATTAATGAAAAGTTGTATATCTTATGGAACTGCCAATCACGGGTATCTACCGTTGATGAAGAACTGCTTGGCTGGTTAAAGCGTGCTGGCTGTGAGTGTATCCAGTTTGGGATTGAATCGGGTTCGCCCCGCATCCTCAACCTTCTGGGGAAGAAAATCTCTTTGCCGCAAATTCGTCAAGCTACGTCGGCCGCCAGGAAGGTAGGACTGCAAGTTTCTGTCTATCTCATTGCCGGCGTGCCAGGGGAGGCCGCTACCGATATCGCTGCGACTGAAGCCCTCTTGGCTGAGATCTTGCCCCACGACGGGCAGGTCTCTCCGTTAGCCTATTACCCGGGAACTGCACTTTTTAACGAGGCTGTGGCCAAAAAACAGATTGTGGCAAATATCTTTGCATCTTCTTCGTCAGAGGCTATTTATGTGCGCACTGATAAAGAGGTTAAACCGACGGTACAAAGATTACTCGCCTGCCTGCAGCGGGTCGAGAAGTCCGCTGCATATCAGTATGACGATTTCATTGCTCAGAAAGACCGGTTGGGGTATTGCCATGCAACGAACCTGCAGGCAGGGGAATGGTTCGTTGCGCGAGGTCGATTTGCTGATGCGCGTAGGGAATATGAGGAAATAACGCACCAGGAGCCAGAGAACCCTTGGGGGTGGCTGGCGTTGGGGGAGTTGGCAGTCACGCAAAGCCAGTGGCATGCTGCAGCTGATGCTTTGCAAAGAGTGCATCAACTGGTCCCACGACATTTGCCGGTCTTGCATACTTTAGCCGAGGTAGCCGCTGCAGCAGGGAACCGTCGCCAGACGACGAAGTGGCTTGCGGTCGCAGAAAATCTCGACGTTTCGTGATGGGATCTTGGCGTTTGCGATACTGCTGGGGAGGGTAAAGCCGCTAAATTTAAAGGCGGAGCCGTTAATGGCCCCGCCTTTTTCATGAACAGGAAATGGTGAAAATGTACGATTGACTATTTAGCGATCCGTACGCCAGGAGCAAAGATGATCTTGTCGAATGTCCGGTTCAGGGACTTGCTCTGGAAATTCACCATTGGCGGAGAGTCTGGGAATTCGACCATATCACCAACGCTTACTTTCGTTTGCATTACAGCAACCCACAACTTCTGCCCATTCTCTTCAACTTCGAGATACGTATAACCAGCAGCATCCTTTGTTGAAATAACTTTACCTTTGTGGCCAGCACCAGCAGGAATTTCCTGCGGCTTCAAGCCAGCGTGGGGATCCCCACCCTGAGCACCAGCCGGAGCTTGTTGACCAGGTGCACCTGCAGGTGCAGCAGCTTCTTTCTTCTCATCCTTCTTTTGGCACCCTGCCACAGCAAGAGCACATACAGCCATCAACACAACAACCTTTTTCACGGCAACCTCCTGTTAGGTTTTAATTTCAAGAAGGTAACCTAACATAACTTGAGATAGAGAGACAATAGCTAATTTTTAGGTGGTTATAATTTCACTGGGTGAAATTAAAGATTCAGATTTATTTGTTTAGTAAGACTTCGCCCGTATCGGTAATGAGTTTCGCAGGTAAGGTGAAGACGCGCTTGAAAATGTCCAGCGTCCCCTTGGCCATCGACTTAACCGGAATTGCCGTAACCTTCGGGTCGTTGGCCGGTCCCTTCGCTTCGAAATAGGTGGTAATCAGGGTTTTGTCCTTGCCGGTAAGAATCCAGCCCACAATTGGAATGTGGCTGACAACCTTATCTATTGTTTGCAGTGGTTGGACACCGATGGTTGCAATTAGCTCATTCCTGGGCAAATTCATGGTGCCGATTGCCGAGAGGTTTATGGCATCACTGGCCATATAAAGATTTTTAGTGGAAATGATCCCATCACTTACGGCAAAGGATCCAGACAATTTATCAAATGGCATGCCACCGGAAACCATGTCCGGCAATTGAAGTTTGAGCAGCTGGGATACGTTGAGTATGGAGAAAACTTTGGAAAGAATCGGGTAGCGGTTTACGCTGCCGTCGCTAATAGTTAGTTTGGCCGTGCCAAGTACTGATTGTTTATAGTCGGCAACATTGTTCCCCTTGCACGTAATATCGGCATTCATGGATAGTGTTCCCGTGAGTCTACGGTCTTTAACATCAAAGCTTGCTAGCAGTTTACTGGCATCGATGTCGGTAGCTGTGCTTGCAATTTGATATCTTGGGGGTGTTGCGCCGAAATCAAGCCGGCTTTTGCCACTTACTTTGCCACCATAAGCCTGGAAATCATAGGATTGCAGGTAGAGAATTGCATCCTTAAGCTCTGCCTGAGTGCGCAGAGAACTGAAGGCTATGGGGCCAATCAGGCCGGCGTTCGCACTCACTGCAGCCGTTACATGCCATGGTTTTTGTGACCGTTCCTTGTTGCCGGGTGCCGTTTGGCGAGTGAATTGTGATAACGAGACCAGATCCGCTATCGCCAGGTATGGCGATGTAATGGCTAACGTCGCGGTTGGCGCGTCAATCGGGTTGGCGCTGCCGCGAATCGTCAGGGCCGATCTATTGATCTGACCGGAAAGCTGCTTGATTACCAACTGGTCATTATCATAGTTCACGGTGCCTTGTACGTTACTAATGACTGGAACTGTTCCTGCTGCGGTGAAGCCAAAATCAGCCGGATAAACCTTGGGTGTGGTAAAGGCCAGATTCCAGGCAAGTTGCGGGTCCCATTGGTATCTGCCTGTCCCGGAAACTCTGGTGTCACCAATCATTGCTGAAATTTGCCTGGTTTCAATACTCTGGTCTTGCAGAGAGACCGTGCCTGAAACGCTCCGCAGAGGTTTGAGGTTTTCGCTGGGGCGCACCCCGAACTTGCTTAAGCGGATGTTTCCTTTCCAGGACATGGTGGCCGGGTTTGGATCAGTTCCGGTTGCCGTAAGTGCAGCCTGCAGCAACCCTTCCGGTTGGTAATGGCTGACTTTTGGTAGCAGCGGCGCGACCTCCTGGGCCATGAAATTGTTGGTGCCGAGAACAAGGTTTGTTTGACCATTCGGCGATGCATAATTCCATTTGCCGGCGAGAGAGAGCTGCAGCGGGCCCAGGTTGTAGCTGGTGCTCTTTATGTGCAGTTCGTTTGGTAATAGTGCCGCTTTGAAGGAGAGGGAGCTATTTTTCCCGGCCGGTTTCTGAATGACATCGGGATACGCATACTGTGACTTGGTCAGTTGCCAGGAGCCGCTCAACAGGTAATTAGCGGTCGTCCCTTCCCCGGCTAGGGTGAAGGGTGCTTCACCCGCGAAAGAAAGACGCTTCCCTCGGTCCTTCCCCAGTAGCCATGCTACTTCAGTCTGTTGTGGGTTCATCTGCATGGTGAACGGGAACGTGCATGGAGCAGGAGTTGGTGGATAATCCGTGATACGCCCATTCGCCGTGAAAGGGGAATTGCCGTACTTGCCACTCATGTCGGAGAGAATGAAGTCTTTACCTTTTAGCTGCAGGCGGCCTTTAATGCCATTGAATAGTGGGTTGGCCGGCCCATAACTGACGATGCCTTCTTCAATGTGGGCATTGATGAACAGAATATTGTAGTTGGTTTCTACTCCCATGTTGATGATCTGATCAACGGTGCCGTCGATTTTTCCCTCGTCCAGGTGCAGGATACCGCCTTTAATTCGTTGCTCGATATAGTCGGCGACATCCTTGGTGATAATGCCGTAAGGAATATACGCATTGAACTTTTTCAGATCGATGGGCGAGGTCACTGCTTTTGCCGTGATGCGTGTTTTCTTGCCATTAATGCCGCTGATGGTACAGCTGCCTTTAACGCGGAGTCCGCCGTCAATGTTTAGATCCAGTGCTTTTACGTCAACAGCAGTTGGGGATACTTGCAGGGAATATGAGGCACGCACTTCCTGCGGTCGTAATACGGCGTGGAAGACAGGTTGATAATCGAAGTGCAGCTGACCAACGGAGATTTTCCCTTTAGCGGCAAAGTCGGACAAGGTGCCGGAAAAAGTAGATTCAAGGTCAAAGAGTCCCAGCACCTGTTTAAATGGTACGTACCGCTGGTAGTAGGGCCAGGTGTTGGCCGCGTCCAAATGCTGAGCCGCCAATTTCATCTCCAGTTTTGTTGCAGCGAGTGGCGCTCCTGGACCAGGGAGAATGTATTTTCCACTTATGGTGAGGTCACCATTCTTCGTTGCACCGGGAATGGCGGCTTTAAGTTTGATACTCCCCTTCTTTCCCCGTTCAAAACCACGCAGGTTAAGATCGGTTGCGGTCAGGTTAGTGATTAAGGGCTGCTGCGGATTGATCGCGTGGTCAATAAAGCGCAGTGCTGCCTTGCTCAGTTCAAGTTTGTGCAGATGGAGTGAAGTTTGCCCGGTACGTACTTCAAGGAGATCATTGATATTGAAACGGCCATCCGCATATCTGATAATGGTTACTTTTGGCTGTTCCAGGGAAAGGTCGCGGATGACCAGCCTTCCCTGAACGAGCGGCATGATAGCTACAGTCACGCGCAAGCGGTTGGCCGACAGAAAGCTCGCCGGACTTTCTGGTTCGGAGATCTGTATATTGTTGAAGGTAAAGACGGCACCCAAGCCAATGCTGACCTGGCTGGAATCGTACCCTACCTGACGATGCAGCTGTTTTTGCAACTCCGCCAGAATAGTTGATTTGTAGGTGTCCAGTTGCAGATAACGTGGCAGCGCCAGGGTCAGGGCAACCAGAATTATGGCAAGAGCAGTAGTTATGGTGAGTAGGCGTCTTTTGGTCATCTGAATCCAGTTCGTTCGCAGGCGATGTGAAAAAGTATACTCTGTCTCATTGGCGGCTGCAAGCTGGCGGGTTCTCCGCTTTACTTTAGAAAAGGCGGTTGCTACTATTAGACGTTTATGAAAATCAAGCGCTTAGAAATACACGGCTTCAAGTCGTTTGTCGATAAAGTTTCATTCGATTTTACGGCTGGAGTCACGGCAATAGTCGGGCCCAATGGGTGTGGCAAATCCAATGTCGTTGATGCGATCCGCTGGGTTATGGGTGAGCAATCGGCGAAAAACTTGCGTGGTCGCGCCATGGAGGATGTGATCTTTGGCGGCAGCGAGTTTCGTAAAGCATTGGGAATGGCCGAAGTTTCGCTGATTTTTTCTGCTGAGGACGGTCGGGTCCCGGCAAAATATTTGAATTATGCGGAAATTCAGGTAACGAGACGCCTGTACCGTGATGGTGAGAGTGAGTACCTGCTCAACAAAACGCCCTGCCGGTTGATGGATATTGCTGAATTGTTCATGGATACGGGGGTTGGGGCCAAGGCGTACTCCATTATCGAGCAGGGTAAAATCGGGATGATCCTGATGTCCAAGCCTGAGGAACGGAGATTCCTGATTGAAGAGGCGGCCGGGGTCACCAAGTTCAAGGCCCGTAAGCAGGTTGCCCTGAAAAAAATCGAAACCACCCGACAAAATCTACTGCGGCTTTCGGACATTATTGGTGAGTTGCGGCGTCAGTTGAGTGCGTTACAGCGGCAGGCAAAAAAAGCAGAGAAATTTCGTGAGCTCCGCGAAGAGCTGAAACGTCATGATCTGGCGATTGCAGCCCGGCAATTTGCCACTCTGGATCAGGAGCGGACCCGCGAAGAAGCGGCACAAGCAGTTGCTGACCGACAAGCAACGCAGCTGGAACAAGCGGTTTCTACGGGAGAGCTGGAGCTGGAGCGTCGCCAGCTTCTGCTAGCAGAAGCGGAAAAAAGTCTCAGCGAAACCCAAGAGAAGATCTTCACTACGCGTGGTGGTGTCCAGGCGGCTGAGCAGCGGATTGAGTTCCAGCGCAAGGAATTGCAGTCGCTGGAACGCCGCCTGGTTCAGGCACATGAGGATCAGCTCCTGTTGCAGCGCCAGCATGAAGAGGCAATGGCCGAACATGCGCAGTTACTGGACCGGAGGGCTTCATTTGCCTCTGATACGGTGGGAGAGGGACAGCAGTTGCAGGAGCGCGAACTTCAGCTGGAAGAGATGTTGGTCGCTGACGCGGCCCAGGCTCGTCATGTCGATGAGGTTCGTCGCAATCTGTTCAGCATCCAGGCGGAAATTG
Organism: Geobacteraceae bacterium; assembly: GCA_031412995.1. GTDB lineage: Bacteria > Desulfobacterota > Desulfuromonadia > Geobacterales > DSM-12255 > JANOEC01. The sequence goes on along the minus strand of JANOEC010000152.1, from coordinate 8,890 downwards.
CCCGACAAACTACCCATCTTACGGCTACCGGGCGTCGCATCCAGGCGGTTCAGGAAAAATCTGAGCGCCTCAACCGTGAACGGCTTGGCTATGCGGAGCGATACGCGCTGTCAATTGAACGGGTGCAGCAGGCTGACACTGCAATCATCGCACAGCAGACCGGGCTGAATACCCTGCGGCTAAGTTTGCAGGATCTGACTCTGCGTGATGAAGAGCTGAAACGGGTAGTGATCGCCCACGATCAGGAGCTGCAGACGCAACGCATTGCCTTGAATCGAGCTGAAGCGCGCCTGCATTCGCTGCAGAAAGTTGCGACGCAATTTGAAGGCTTTTCCCAAGGGGTAAAGCGGCTCCTTACCGCGACAGAATTTACCGGGAGCTTTGCTGGTCTGGTCGCCGATTTTCTTGAGACTGCGGCCGAGCATGAAGTGGTGCTTGAAACGGTGCTGGGTGAGCGGTTGCAATATCTTGTCGGTGCAGACGATTCGCGCGTTGGGGAGGCGATTGCGTTTCTCCGCGAGCAGAAGGGCGGGCGCTGTACCTTTCTTCCCCAACCCCTGACTGTTCCTGCTGCGATTGTGACCCCCACGGGGACAGTCCCTTTGCTTGATCTTGTGGATGTTCGACCGCAATACGTCAATTGTATTCGACCGTTACTGATCAATATCTTTGTGGTTGATGACCTGGTGCAAGCTATTGGCTATGCCCGGCAGCATCCGCTCGCGGTGTTTGTCACCCGGCAGGGCGATCTCGCTCATGGTGGCGGGATTGTTGCCGGTGGTTCGACCGAGGCGGCTCAGTCGGGAATAATCCATACCAAGCGAGAAATCAAGGAGTATGGCCGCCTGGTAGCGGAGTTGTCTGCCGCTCTAACTGAGCTGAGCGGTCGACGTGAGTCCTTGGCTGAGGAGACGCTGGTGGTTTCTTCTTCGCTCCAACAGACCCGTCAGGACGTGCATGCTGCAGAATTGCAACTGCTGTCCATGGACAAGGAACTGCAGCGTGGTCGGGATGAGTTAGCCCATTTGGCTGAGCGGCTTGGGGTGATTGAGCATGAAGAACAGCAGTTGGCCGAGGAACGCGTAGCCCTTGAGCGTGAAATGGTCGAGGCTGAGGAACAGCGGAGCCAAGGTGAAGTCAAACGGGTGGGGCTTGACCAGGGGTTGATCGAACTGCAGCAGCAAGGGGGTACCCGGAAAACGCAGCTCGAACTGCTGCGGCAGGAAGTAACCGAGCTGAAGGTTCGCGCCGCGGCCTTGCTTGAAAAGCAAGAGGCCACGAGCCGGGCAACCGCCCGCATCGACGCTATCCTTGCGGATATTTCTTCCCGCCGCGCCACCCAGGAAGCCTTGGCATCCGCCTCAGGCGCTGAACGCGAGACACTTGAGGCTGAATTGGCACAAGGAAATCTGGTTATTGCCGGATTACTGCGCCAGCAGCACGATGCAGAAGCTGCCGCCGTGCAAAACCTGGAGCAGCACGCCGGTGCAGCGAGTTTAGTTGCCGAATTGACCGAGCAGCTCAAGGGGCTGCGCGGGCAACTGGAAGAGGCGAGGCGTGAACGTTCCCGCAGCGGCATGCAGCTTTCGGAGCTGGCCATTAAAACCGCCCGTCTGGAGAGCCTGCTGCTGGAAAAGTATCGTTTGACTATTCCCGAGTTACTGGTTCAGCTCCACGACAGCGAGGCGGTAACGATTGATGAATCACGTCGCCTGGCCCTTCAGTCCCAAATCGAAGAATTGGGCGAGGTGAATTTGACTGCCATTGAACAATACCAGGAGTTGGAAGGGCGACACGATTTTCTTGCGGACCAGAAAGGGGACCTGGAGGAATCTTTGCGTTCCCTGCAACAGGCAATCCAAAGGATCAATCGCACCACGCGCAAGCGTTTCCTGGAAACATTCGCCCTGGTAAATGAGAAATTCAAGGAGATTTTCCCCCGGCTATTCTGTGGCGGCAGTGCTGAATTGCGTTTGACCAATGAAGATGATCTGCTGGAGACAGGGATTGAAATAATTGTGCAACCGCCGGGGAAAAAATTGCAGAATGTGTCCCTGTTGTCGGGTGGAGAAAAGGCGCTGACCGCTGTGGCCCTGATTTTCTCCATATTTCTGATTAAGCCTTCGCCATTCTGTCTGCTGGATGAAGTAGATGCTCCGCTTGATGATGCAAATATCGGTCGCTTTAACGATATAATTCGTGAAATGACAACGTTTTCCCAATTCATCTTGATTACCCATAGTAAAACCACCATGGCGGTTGCTGATACCTTGTACGGGGTGACCATGGAAGAGCCTGGGGTGTCGAAGCTGGTATCAGTGAAGCTAAACTAAATTCGTAGGGAAATGACCAGGGGGTGATTGTGTTCGAGGGAATTTTGCAACGGCTGGTCTCGGCCGTACCAGGTGCAACTGGGGCAATTTTTGCCGACTGGGAAGGTGAGTGTGTGGCATTTTACTGTTTGTATGATGAATACGAACTCAAGGTCATTGCCGCCCATAAAGGTATTATTCTGACCCATATGCGGGATATTCACGATCAATTGGCACCGGGTGAATTACACGAAGCCGTATTTTCTACTGATGCGCAACATGTGATTACTGGGGCCATATCCCGTGACTACTCGCTGGTTATGACCATGGAACGGAGTGGAATCCTTGGTCGCGCATTATATCATTTTCGTAAATCAGTTGAGGAATTGCGCAAGGAGATTGAATAGCGATGTCTGAAGAACAGCGTGGATTTTTTCGTGGCTTGATGGACAAGCTGACCGGGAATGAAGACCAGGTAGGTGCTGATGAGGCAGTGTCGTCTGAAGTCACCACTGATGTCGGATCAGTAAAGCCACTGGAGCAGAATAAACCGAGTCTGTTTGAGCGTCTCAAGCTTGGTCTAAGCAGGACCCGCGAAAGCCTAGTCGGTCGGATTGATACCCTGCTTTTCGGCAAGAAGCAGATTGATGCAGATACACTGGAAGAGTTGGAGGAGATTCTGATCTCTGCCGATCTCGGGGTAAAAACAGTCATTGAGCTGGTGCGTACCTTGGAGCAGCGCTTGAACCGCCAGGAACTGGCCGATGGTGATGCCCTGAAATCAGCGCTACAAGAGGAAATCCTTGCCCGCCTGACCCCGTATGCCCAACCGTTGGTACCGACGGCGGAACTGCCCTTTGTGATCATGGTGATTGGCGTCAATGGCGTGGGGAAGACCACGACCATTGGTAAGCTGGCCAGCAAGTTCACCGCGCAGGGGAAAAAAGTGCTCCTGGCCGCTGGTGATACATTCCGTGCTGCAGCGGCTGAACAGTTGATGACCTGGGGCGAGCGGACCGGGGTTGATGTGGTCCGTCATCAGGAAGGCGCCGATCCGGCAGCGGTCGTTTTTGATGCCTGTAAAGCTGCCGTTGCCCGCAAAGCAGACATCCTGATCATCGATACTGCCGGCCGCTTGCATACCAAGGTTAATTTGATGGAAGAACTCAAAAAAGTCTATCGCATAATGGGTCGAGAGATCCCTGGTGCACCCCACGAAACATTGCTGGTGCTTGATGCGGCAACGGGACAGAACGCCCTCAATCAAACCAGGATTTTCAAGGAAGCTGCCAATGTTACAGGGGTGGTATTGACCAAACTTGACGGAACTGCCAAGGGTGGCATAGTTGTGGCGATCTGTAATGAGTATCAAATTCCGTTGCGCTTTATCGGTGTCGGCGAATCGGTCGAAGATCTCCGCGAGTTTGATCCGCATGAGTTTGTTCAAGCGCTGTTTCAATAAGTTTCATTGACTTTGCAGGATAAAATAACTAATAATAGCGCGCACCGAGGTCTATATGCGTGAAGAGCTGGTCTTAGCGCTGGAAGAACGGGTGGGGCAGCTGGTAGAGCGTTATCAGTGGTTGCACTCAGAACACGCTGCACTGCAATCACAGGTTCGCGAATTGTTGATCACGCAGCAACTGGCTAGTGAACGCATTGACGCTTTATTGCTGACGGTACAGTCGTCGTGAGTATCAGCTGCCGCATACTGGTGCTTGGCCGGGAAATCCCGGTGCGCACAACTGCTTCGTCAGAGTTGGTACAAAAAATTGAGACCATGGTTAATGAGCGATTGGCACTTGCTGCCACCTCAATGTCTCTGCCCAACGAACAGATGGTAGCTATCCTGGCGATGCTGAATATGGCGGAAGAAATAGTATCACTGCGGGAGCATGTTCAGCCAGATGACCATGTCACTGCCCGGTTGGAAAAATTGTTGGATATGGTAAGCGAGCAGTTGGTTGCAGGCTCTCACTGAGGGCTTTTATATAGATGGGTTGGGTTTTATTGGTTGCAGCTTTCATCAGGAGAAGTTTTTTCCCGTCTCCTGTTTATCATAGTTCTTCCCCCGTCATCTCGTTTAACAACCAGGGGGAGGACTACCATGTGGTTGGCATTCTGCAGGAATGTTTTTTCCCCAGCAGTGCCGGTCATGAAGGCGGAATCCCGCTCCCTCCCCATTGTAGTTGTCTAAAATCACTCATCTTTGTGGTGGCTATGCCGAAAAGTGCCGTGCGCCAAGCTATGCTGGCCCAGCGACGAAAGCTATCTGTTCCCTTGGTGCAGGCCTTGAGCAGGGCTGCACAGGAGCAGATGCTATCCCTGCCGATTTTTCAGCAGGCCCGCTCGATCGCTTTGTATGTTGCAACCCACAACGAAGTTGACACGAATCTGTTGTGCGTACAGGCCATGGCCACGGGTAAAAATGTGCTGTATCCGGCGGTGGTTGGTCGTACCCTGGAGTTTCGGCAGCATGAAATCAATGGTTCGCTGGTCCCTGGCGGTTTTGGCATCGGAGAGCCGCCGGTGGGGTCGCTGGTCTGGCAACCGAATGAGCTGGACCTGATTGTTGTTCCTGGCGTGGCTTTTGATCGGCACGGCCGGCGGATCGGTTACGGTAAGGGTTACTATGATCGGGTGCTGCACACGCTGGAAGGTAGCGGGCGCTTGTGGGGTCTTTGCTACGATTTCCAACTGATTGACGAGATTTTACATCTGCCCCATGACGCGCTCATGGATGGTGTTGTGACTGAACACCGGGTTATCTGCCCGTGTGATTAACCATATAAGGAGGTTCCCATGGAAATGCAGTTAGTGATTGTGCTGGCGCTGGTTGTTGCGGCGGTCGGTTTTGGTATCGGGATGGTGTTGCAAAAGAAAAAAGTCGGTTCTCTTGATGATTTGCAAGGTGAGGCGGCGCGACTGTTGGAAAATTCACGTCGTGAAGCAGAATCCATTGTCAAGGAAGCGGAACTCAAGGCCAAGGATGAGGTTCTTCGGGCCAAGGACGAAGCTGAACAGGACGCGAAGGAAAAAAGAAAAGATCTTCAGGTTCTGGAAAAAAGACTGCAGCAAAAAGAAGAGAATCTGGACAAAAAGGCCAATTTATATGACCACCGTGACCTTGAATTGGGTAAGCGAGAGCAGAACCTCAGTAACAAGGAGCAAACCTTGCAGCAGAAAGAAGAATCTGTTGGCCAAATAGTCAATGAACAGCTGCAAAAACTTGAAAAAATATCGGGCATGAGTGCGACTGAGGCCAAAGACGAATTGGTGTTGGCCATTGAAAGCGAAGCCAAGCTTGATGCCGCTAAGCGAGTCAAGCTCATCGAGGACGAGGCCAAGGAGACGGCGGATAAGAAATCCAAGGAAATCCTGGCCCTGGCTATCCAGCGTTACGCCGGCGAGTATGTGGCTGAGCGGACAGTCTCTGTTGTGCCGCTGCCATCTGATGAAATGAAAGGGCGGATAATTGGCCGCGAGGGGCGCAATATCCGGGCATTGGAAGCGGCAACCGGGATTGATTTAATCATTGATGATACCCCTGAAGCGGTCATCTTGTCTGGTTTTAATCCGGTACGTCGAGAAGTGGCCCGGTTGGCTCTGGAAAAGCTGATTGCCGATGGCCGGATTCATCCTGGCCGTATTGAAGAAGTGGTGACCAAGGCTGAGGAAGAGGTAGAGAAGTCGATCAAGGAGGCTGGTGATCAGGCGGCATTTGATCTCGGCGTCCATGGCATCCATCCTGAAGTGCTGAAATTGATCGGTCGCCTCAAGTATCGGACCTCTTATACCCAGAATGTCTATCTCCACTCGCTGGAAGTGGCATTTCTGTGCGGGATCATGGCTGCCGAACTTGGCCTGAATGTGAAGCAGGCCAAGCGGGCTGGCCTGTTGCACGACCTTGGTAAGGCCGTTGATCACGAGGTTGAGGGGTCGCATGCGGTCATTGGTGCAGAACTGGCGCGCAAGTACGGTGAGTCGCCGAAAATTGTTCACGCCATCATGGCCCACCACGAAGATGAAAAGCCGAATTCCACTCTGGCCGTGCTGGTGCAGGCAGCTGATGCCCTGTCGGGAGCTCGTCCCGGTGCAAGGCGTGAAATGATGGAAACATACGTTAAGCGTCTTGAGGATCTGGAGCGGATTGCCGGTTCTTTTGATGGCGTTAATAATTCCTTTGCGATTCAGGCCGGCCGTGAAATTCGTGTCATGGTGACCAGTGAAAAGGTCAGTGACGAGCAGTCCGTGCTGCTGGCCAGGGAAATTGCCAAAAAGATTGAAGCCGACATGACCTATCCAGGGCAGATTAAAGTTAATGTTATCCGCGAAACGCGGGCCATAGAATATGCCCGTTAGTATTCTATTTATCGGCGACATCGTCGGTAGACCGGGGCGGCAGGCCTTGGGGCATGTGTTGCATAAGCTTATCGACAAATATCGTGTTGATCTGGTTGTTGCCAATGGTGAGAACTCTGCTGGTGGGTTCGGCATCACGCCGGAAAAGGCTCGTGAGCTCTTTGAGCTTGGCGTCCATGTAATTACGACCGGTAACCATGTGTGGGATAAAAAGGAATCATCGGGTTTTCTTGATCGGGAACAAGCAGTGCTGCGCCCGGCAAACTACCCCCCAGGCGTTCCCGGACATGGATCAGCAATTGCTACTACATCGGGTGGCGTCAAAATCGGGGTCCTCAATCTTGAAGGTCGGATTTTCATGTCGCCCATCGACTGCCCATTCCGGTCAGCAGATGCCGAGATTGTCAAGCTTAAGGCGGAAACCCCGATTGTGCTGGTTGATTTTCATGCTGAGGCCACATCGGAAAAAATGTCGCTCGGCTGGTATCTTGACGGCCGGGTTAGTGCCGTCATTGGGACGCATACCCATGTTCAGACCGCTGATGAGCGGATTCTGCCACTGGGGACTGCATACCTGACTGATGCCGGCATGACTGGCGCGTTCGATTCAGTCATCGGGGTACGGAAGGAGGAGCCGATTCAACGGTTTCTGACTCAATTGCCGGTCAAGTTTGAAGTGGCAAAAAAAGATATACGACTGAACGGTATCCAGCTGACGGTGGATGAATGCACCGGCAAGGCGCTGAGCATCGAACGTATTAATGTTGCATGCAGTTGATTATTGAACCTGTCATGGGGGGATTATGAGTGTTGCCGATCAACTCGCGATTATCAAGCGAGGTGCTGTTGAAATATTGATCGAAAAAGAGCTGGTGGAAAAACTGGAAAAGTCACATTCCAGCGGAGTACCGCTGAAAATCAAGGCCGGGTTTGATCCGACAGCTCCTGATCTGCATCTTGGGCACACCGTGTTGCTGCACAAACTACGGCAATTTCAACAGCTAGGCCATGACGTACATTTCTTGATCGGGGATTTTACGGGGATGATTGGTGATCCGACCGGTAAGTCTGAAACCCGCAAGGCGCTCACCAAGGAAGATGTTCTGCGGAATGCTGAAACCTATAAAGAACAGGTATTCAAAATTCTGGATCCAGAAAAGACCAAGGTCGTATTTAATTCGTCTTGGCTTGCCCCGATGACCGCAGGCGACATGATTCAATTGGCCGCCAAGTCCACGGTTGCGCGAATGCTTGAGCGGGACGATTTTGGCAAGCGTTATGCCAACCAGATGCCGATCAGTATTCATGAATTTCTCTATCCTTTAATTCAGGGCTATGACTCGGTTGCTTTGCAAGCCGATGTTGAACTGGGTGGTACTGATCAGAAGTTTAACCTGCTGGTCGGGCGCGAGCTGCAGCGTGAGTGGGGGCAACGACCCCAGTCAGTCATTACCATGCCATTGCTGGAAGGTTTGGACGGTATTAATAAGATGTCCAAATCGCTGGGCAACTACATTGGTATCAGTGATTCTGCCGATGAAATCTTTGGCAAAATCATGTCCATCTCCGATCTGTTGATGTTTCGCTATTATGAGCTCTTGAGCGATCTTTCGCTGGCTGAACTGGAAAAACTGCGGGTTGGTCTTAAGGACATGAGTGTTCACCCAATGGAAGCAAAGAAGCAACTTGGTCGTGAAATAGTTGGGCGCTACCACGGCACGGGTGCTGCGGCAACTGCGGAAGAGAACTTCGTCAAGCGCTTCCGTGATAACCAGACCCCTGATGAGATGAGCGAAGTAACGCTGCCATGCAACCATGAGCCATTGGCATTAGCCAAGCTATTAGTGCAAGCTGGGCTGGTTTCTTCCAATGGCGAAGGTAAGCGTTCTATTGTGCAGGGTGGCGTTAAGGTTGATGGTGAAAAAATAAGTGATGAGTTCCTCGAGTTGCCTTGCCAGGGGACGTACATTCTGCAGGTTGGTAAGCGGCGCTTTGGTAAAGTGAGCTTTAGTTAGGACTGTAACTGACTGAATGAACGTAGAAAATGTTTTAGTGGGAAATATAACCCGATTTACTGAAAAAAGCTATTGACCGATGAAGGGTGGCAAGGTATAAACGGGATCCCTTTGAAGGCGGAACAGCCAGGCAGCAGGGCAGTCAGCCAGAGGGTTTGAAAATAATAGTTAAAAAAAGAAGTTGACAAGGTTGTTTGGTTT
>JANOEC010000151.1:0-15319 GCA_031412995.1 Geobacteraceae bacterium | reverse complement strand
CAGTTACCCCGGCGCTGTCCAGCACCCCCCGGGCAAAGTCCACCTGCCCCAGATCAATCTTAAAGTCGACAAACCCGAGGCTGCGCAGCACTTCTACCACCATGCCGATCATTTCGGCATCGGCTTCCGGCGATTCCAGGCCAATAAGTTCAACTCCGGCCTGTCGTAATTCGCGGCTTTTCCCTGATTGCAACTCCGCATGGCGCAGCACCCGGCCAACATAGGAGAGACGATGGGGCAGTGGATAGCCACGCATCCGGGTAGCCTCGACCCGTGCCACCTGCGGGGTGATATCCGGAGGAATGGCAATCAAGCGGTTGGTATGGCGATCGTCAAAGCGAAACATCCGGTCCTTGAGATCGTCATCAATGCCGATAGCCAGCACATCCTGAAATTCCAGCAACGGCGTAATAATCCGTTGAAATCCCCATTGCGCAAAAACCTGGCAGACCCGGTCTTCAATATAGCCGATCTTGGCGGCCTGCTCCGGGAGGAAATCAGCAACCCCCTTGGGCAGCGGCGCAGCAATGATTGCAGGATCGAACATGGGACTCCAATGAATACAAACTTAATACCAAGAATCTAATAACACGGAGCAACTGAGCAACGGAGAAATCAAGCAATTGACCTACAAACTCAGATATCCAAGAACTTATACGCTGATCTTGGTTACTACACTATTTATTCGTTAATCTTCCTCAGTTGCTTGCCTAGAGGCACCTACTTTTGGCTGTTGCTCTGTATTTCAAAATCATTATTGCATGTGAACAAAACAGCGGCGATGCTATCAGGCACCGCCGCTACTGTCAACGACTTTCCCCGCCATAACAGGGGGTTGGATTCAGTCTATTTTCTTGATCGCAATTGAACTGGCGCCCTTGCTGAACAGACCCTCTTTCTGCACCTGCTCCAAGGTTACCAACTCCTTGCGCACCGCGTCATAAAAGTAGTCAGCCAGATAGCTGGCGCTCTCCTTGGTATGCCAACGCTCATCCAGGGCCGCTCCGTTCCAGGCAAAGGCGGAGATTGAGTTTTTGCTGTATGAGCGGTTATTACCGATGGAGAGCAGGCCACTGTTGCGCGGCACAATAATTTCACCGGCCGGGGAAACAGTTATTCGCTGCTCGATAAACCGCCACCGGTAGCGATCCAGGGCAACACTTTGCATCTGCTGCTCATCCCGCTGAAAATAAACTTCGCTACCACCAAAACGGTCGTTACCCTGCCAGAGCTCAGCACCGGCCTCATCATACACCTGCAGATTACCGTCGCGGTCAAACGTTATCGTGCGCAGCTTACCAGTGACATCCGTGAAGCGATTGAAGGTAAAAATATTCGCTTTTTTCGGCAGTTTGATCGGCGTACCAAGCGAATAGACCTTCCCTTTTTTCACCACCGCGCAGACATCGCCGTAAAAGTCATCTACACCCCGGCCGGTCTGCTGGGCGTAGAGACGGGTTTCCTTGCCGTTAGCGGCAATGGCGCGGAAAAAATAGGGCAGGCGCTCAGCAATCTGTGTAAACCCCTGGTCACTGATGGCCAGCGCGACTGACACCAGCTCTTCCTGATCCATGACCGTCAGATAGACTTCCAGCTGGCCATCCTGATCCACGTCGGCCGTATCCACGCCCAGAATCTTTCCCTGACCCTTCAGGGCGAATTCAGCCAGCTTGGTGAAACCGGCTGCCTTGCGATACAGATAGACCCGCTTGGCGTCAGCCACCACCATTTCCCGTTCGCCATTCGCTTGCGACCGGCCGGGTGCAATGCCCAGTAGTGCGCCTTCAAGGCGCGATTGCTGTGCCACTGCTTGCGTAGCCGGCGCAGCCCGGACAATATCACCCACTGGGGCAACGAGCACCTCGGCCTTGGGCGCAACCACCGGAACAACGACCGGAGCGGCCGGCGCAACCGCTCCTTTCGGCAGCAGCGAGCGTAGCTGCTCAGCCAGCTTGCCGACCGCCGGAATCAGCTCATCCGGCCCATCACCCTGCACATAGCGACGACCGAGCAGTTCTCCGGCACTGTTTTTAACTGCTGCATCAATACTGAAGGTTTTGCCAAAGGTCGTATAGCTGCCGCTGATTGTGGCCCCGACATCATTGCCTTGGTCGACAATCAGCACTTCATCACTGCCGAGGCGTGAGGCGAGCAGCGCGGGCAATGCCGCCTTCAGCTCATCCTTGTTGGCGGCACCCGTCACCGTAAATTCGCCCACCTGCACCTTCAAAGGGGCAGCCAAGGCCACACTGACTGTCAGAAGCAACACCACAACTGCCTTTATCATAGTTTTCATTAAACCTCCCAGACCAGCATTTATTCCTTGCTGCCCATCCATTCTTTAAGATACAGTAAAATCAGATTATCAGATAATCGGAGGTATTCATGCAGACCGTTACCGCAACCGATCTTTCCCGAAACTTTCGTGCCATGCTCAATCGGGTCGAGTTTCAGCATGAAGAGCTGTTGATCGTGCGCAACAACTGCCCGGTGGCACGCCTGGTACCTGGCCCGGCAACCATGACTGCAGCTGAAGCCTTTGCCGACATCTACCAGACATTGCCGCCGGCAGCCGGGGCGCATTGGCTGGCTGACAGCCGCTTGGCAGACTCCAGATCCGATGAGGTGCGCAATCCATGGGCTTCCTGATTGATACCTGCATCTGGATCGATGTCGAACAAGGCAGCCTTACCCCCACGGAAATCGTTGCAGTAACGGGCAGCGAACCGGTTTTTCTTTCTCCAGTAACTATCGCCGAACTTAAGTTCGGCGCGGAATGCGCGGAGTCTCCAGGGATACGCCAGCAGCGCCTGGCTGCGCTGGCCAGAATCCGCAGCAAACCGGTGCTCCGGATAGATGAGACAACTGGCGAAATCTTTGGCTCACTTGCCGCCCAGTTGCGGCAAAGCGGGAAAACCCATCGCCCCCGAATCCAGGATCTCTGGCTGGCAAGCCAGGCGATTCAGCATGGCTGCAGACTGCTTACCCGCAATCTGCGCTATTTCAGCGACATCCCTGGGTTGCAAGTCTCTACGGTCTAAAGGCTCAATGCCATGGCGACATCCTACCACTCTCTGCTGTAAGTGCAGTATCACATCAACTGTTTCACGTCAAAAAAAAGGCGAACCGGAACCGGCTCGCCTTTTTTCATTTACCTCAAATACTGCTGACTAAGGAGCGGTCAGGGTGTCCAGCATCTTGTCGGCTTCGTCAAGCTTCTGCTGCAGCTTCTTCAGATCTTCAGCCGAATAAACTTTCTTGCCTTTTTTGATTTCAGCGTCCAGCTTCTTCATTTTCTTCTGAATGCTGTCAACCTCGCCACGGCACTCTTTCGAAGCCAACAGGCACTGGTCTTTCTGCTCTTTTGTCATATCAGCGCCAAACGCCGAAACCGAAGTCATGATAAATGCGCTTAGCGCAAGAATTGCGATTTTTTTCATGGGTTATGCCTCCTGGAGAGAATAGTTTAAAGGTGTAACGTGGGGTCGGCGCAAACCGCCGACCCCAGGGTTTCAACTTAGAATACGTAGCTCAACTGCAAGTTGATTGCGTACGGGTCTTTTGCATCGTTAGCGCCAGCGAAGCGCTCTCCTGCAGTAGCACTGTCCATACCTTTGCCAAGGATTGCATAAGCAACAGCGGCACTGGCTGACAGGTTATCGTACAGTTTATAGCCGACTTGGGCGTTGATTTCAGTACCGATGGTCTTCTTCTCTTGAGCTTGTGCTTTGGCAATCTGAGCATAGCCAAGGTTTGCATTGTAGAAAACCTTGTCCATGGTCCCTTCATACCCAGCGAAAACACCCATCAGACCACGACCACCAACAGTCATGTCGTTACCGAGAATCGAAGTAGACGAATTGACAGCGCCGCCATTACGTACCAACAGCCACATATTAGCAGTGTTAAAGTAGGTCTGATTAGCGCCAACTGTTTGGAAGTCTTTACGCTTGCTTCCGGCAGCAGTGCTGTCATCACCAGACAGGTAGATTGCGCTGAAGTTAACCGCGCCAGGACCAACCTTGGTCTTGGTTACCGCACCCAGCATGAAGGCAGTAATCTTGTCGTTAGTGTTAAAATCACCAAACTGATAAGCGAACATCGGCTTAATGTTGGCTGGCCCGAAGGTCAGGTCAGCATTGAGACCGATCATATGCAGGAGCTGAAAGTTATCCCCGCCGGTTTGTGCACCAGTATCAGCCTGGACATTGTAGTAAGATGCCCCAACCTTCATTTCCTTATTGATGGCATATTTACCGTCAAGAACAAAAAGATCTGAGGTGAGTTTACCTGGTGCGGAGGTAAAGGTAGTGCCCGCGGTTGAACTAGGAGCAACGGTATTGTCATCGAAGCGGAACCAGCCGAGCGATGCCGTAGCCGGGCCAAAGCCCTTGGTGGCATACACACCGGTCATGTCAGCCAGCAGGAACAGGCTCTGGTAGGCATCCGCCCAAGGCTGGATACCGACCTTGAAGTTGGCACCAGTGATCGGGCAGTTTACGTCGAGGTAGATATTCTTAGTTTCAAGGGTTAACTGGTCAGCGTCCAAACTACCGGCGTCATTACTTGTTGTTCCAAGGTATCCTTCTGCCTTGCCACCAAAACGGGTATCCAATTCAAAGTGAGTTACCAACTTCAAATTATCATTAGCCTTGGCGATGTACTGCAAGCGGGCACGCTGCTCGGCAAAGAACCCCGAGTGAACATCTTTGTTCAATACGTTGTTGGCCTGCGTTGCGCTCATGGTTGCGCCATTGAAAAAATTGCTCTGATAGGCAGAGAACTTGTACATGCCGTGGAACTCGTTCTCCAGGGCCATGGCCGGGACTGCGGCGGCGGCGACGCCAGCAACTGCTGCTGCGATAATAAGCTTCTTTTTCATGTGTTACCTCCTTGGTTGGTGTTTGATCTCAACTACAACAAATCATTGAATGAACATAGCGATTAACGTGTACAGCCACTTACGGTTTCGTTCTGTTCATACCTCCTTTTGTCAATAGTTTTGGCTCATTGCCCTACTCAACTGTAACCCGTATAGACAAAGACCCTACTTCGTTCCTGCCATCAAATGACAGGCCAAACGAAACAGGGTCTTGGCACGTCAGCTGTCTTCCGCAGCAGAATTATTACCCATGCCGAGGGACAGCCAATGTATGTTCTTTGTGGGTATTTTCATAATTGGTTTTTCCACACAAATCGTTAATAAACTAACCGCTGATTGGTACCTTGTCAAGCAGACACCATAATATTTCTGCATTATTAGCAGGATGCCTCTTTTTTGTGCTTTATTTTTTTTGCAATATTACCTGCTTTAAGCTAAAAGTCAACTTTTTTCAAACAGCGTTACAAATGATCGTTAAAACTGAATACTGTTTTTTGGCGGACTCTTTTTATCTGCCTACGGCAAAAATGGCAAATTATCTGCTATTTCACAGAGTTCAATGCGCACCATCCTGGCACAGCTCGGTCAGCACCCCGTTGCTGCTTTTTGGATGCACAAACGCAATGCGGGTACCGTGTGCCCCATGGCGCGGCTTTTCGTCGATCATTCGCGCGCCATCGGCCAGCATTTTGGCAATGGCGGCTTCCAGGTCCGCAACTTCGTAGGCGATATGATGTACGCCAGGACCGTTCTTTTCGAGGAACTTGGCCACCGGACTGTCGTCGGCCGTCGGCTCCAGCAGTTCGATCTTCGACTCGCCCACCTGCAGCATCGCCACCCGCACCTTCTGCTCAACCACTTCCTCGGCCCCCATAAAGGCCATGCCAAGCTGGTCACGGTAAAAGGGAAGAGTTTCGTCAATTGATTTCACGGCAACGCCGATATGATTGATTTTTGTTAGCATTATCAGAACCTTTCTTTTTAAACACAGAGACACGGAGACACAGAGAAAACCTAATAAACGATACGTCGAATTCCATCCTTTAATACCGGAGTGAAGAAATTAATCAGCAAGCCGGTCTTTATTTTGGCCAACCTTAAATACGTCATGATCTGGGCTTCATGTACCGGCATGATCTTTTCTATACACTTCAACTCAACGATGACTTTACCTTCAACTATCAGATCAATTCGATAGCCACCCTCAAGCTGTATATCCTTGTAGCTTACCGGCAAACATTTCTGCCGCTCAAATTGAACCTTCTTTCGACTTAATTCATAACACAGGCACTCTTCATAGACTGATTCAAGCAAGCCTGGCCCCAGCGCCCTATGAACCTCAATAGCTGAACCGATAATAAGCTCAGTTAGCTCTAGGTCGTAATATGTCTTTCTCTGTGCCTCTGTGTCTCCGTGTTTCATTACAGATTTATAAAACCACCGTCTCGGTATGCTTCCCGAATACTTCACGGAAGACGTCGGCTATTTCACCCAGGGTGGCGTAGGCTTTTACTGCAGCCAGGATGGCCGGCATGACGTTGTCGGTGCCCTTGGCAACGGTTTCCAGGGTGGCCAAAGCCGTTTTGACGGCTGCGTTATCCCGGCCGGCCTTCATTGCGCCGAGGGACTTTTTCTGCGAGATTTCAACTTCTTCCTTGACCTTGAGCAGACCGGTCGGAGGCGGCTCTTTGACCGTGAACTTGTTGACGCCAACGATAATCAACTCATCTTTCTCAATCGATTTTTGATAAGCATAGGCCGAATCTTGAATTTCCTTCTGCTGGAAACCGCGAGAAATCGCCTCAACGGCACCGCCCAACTTGTCAATTTTTTCAATATAGGCCAAGGCATCTTTTTCGATCTGATCGGTCAACGACTCAACCAGGAACGAGCCGGCCAAGGGGTCGATGGAATCAGCAACACCGGACTCATAGGCAATAACCTGCTGGGTGCGGAGCGCAATGCGGACCGAATCCTCCGTGGGCAGCGCCAGCGCCTCGTCACGGGAGTTGGTGTGCAGCGACTGGGTACCACCAAGCACGGCCGCCAGAGCCTGCATGGTGACCCGCATGATGTTGTTGTCAGGCTGCTGGGCAGTCAGGGTACAGCCGGCCGTCTGGGTATGAAAGCGGAGCATCTGGGACTTGGGGTCCTTGGCTTTGAAACGTTCCTTCATGATCTTGGACCACATGCGGCGGGCGGCCCGGAACTTGGCGACTTCTTCAAACAGGTTATTATGGGCATTAAAGAAGAACGCCAAGCGTGGGGCAAATTCATCCACGTCCAGTCCAGCCTTAATCGCCGCATCAACATAGGCAATACCATCGGCCAGGGTAAAGGCGACTTCCTGCACCGCGCTGGAACCGGCCTCACGGATATGGTAGCCGGAGATGGAGATGGTGTTCCACTTGGGCACGTTGTCCTTGCAGTAGGCGAAGATGTCGGTGATGATCCGCATCGACTCTTTCGGCGGGTAGATATAGGTACCGCGCGCCATGTACTCTTTGAGAATGTCGTTCTGGATGGTGCCGGAAATCTTTTCAGCCGAAGTCCCCTGCTTTTCCGCCACGGCGATGTACATGCAGAGCAGAATCGCGGCCGTGGAGTTAATGGTCATGGAGGTGGAGACCGTGTCCAGCGGGATGCCGTCGAAGAGAATTTCCATGTCAGCCAGCGAGTCGATGGCTACCCCAACCTTACCCACTTCGCCCTGGGACATGGCCGCGTCCGAGTCATACCCCATCTGGGTCGGCAGGTCAAAAGCGACGGAGAGGCCGGTCTGACCGGCCTGAAGTAGATATTTGTAGCGCTCGTTCGATTCTTTGGCGGTACCAAAGCCGGCATACTGGCGCATGGTCCAGAAGCGGCCACGATACATGGTTGGCTGCACCCCACGGGTATAGGGATACTCGCCCGGAAAACCGAGTTGCTCATCAAAACCGGGATAATCAAACCCCGGGGCGAAACAGCGCTCCATTTCAATGTTTGAGCTGGTGAGAAACTGCGCTCTTCTTTCCAGTGACTTGGCAATGTTCTTGGCAACTATCGTCTCCTGCCATTTTTTCTTACGATCAGCGATACTCATACATTCTCCTCTTTTCATTAGGGATAAATGAGAACATCCCCTTCACCCGTGACGGCAGAACAATCGCAATGCCGACAGGGAAAAGGGGATGTAATTGGCATTAGAAAACCCGGGCGGACGGCTCAGAGAATTGACTTTACCAAGGCTAAGGCTTCGGCGTTGACCTCGTCCTGATGACGAACGGCTGAAGCGTCAATCCTGACCCCACGCCAACGGGTGATTTCCTTAAGATAAAAATCCCGCATTTTTTCGTAATAGGCGAGACCACCTTCATGGTGAATCTGCAGCACATCTTCAATCCGTTCGTACGCTTCTTCGGCCGGCACGTCGATGAAAATGGTCATATCGGGAAATATTTCCGCCTCTGAGAGAAAGCCTCGGGAAATTTTATCCAGATGCCGCAATACGTCAAAGTGTTTGGTGAAACCGCTTACCCAGGCATTTGACAGCGATGAGATGCTCGATTGCTTGCAGAGCACAATCTTGTCCTGTTCCAACGCCGGGCCGACGATATTATTGAAGATTTCCGTGCGTACCGCCCCTTCAAGCATGAAGTCTGCCTTGGCATTTTTACCAAACTGCCAGTTGAGCATGGACTCCATCCCCAACTCCTTCACCCGCCCGGAATCAGGATTGGCACATTCAACAACATCATATTTCAGTTCGACCAGCGCCTTATGTAAGGCAACAATGGCTGCCTTGACCTGCTGGCCAGAACCACTGATACCTTCGATAACGATAAATTTCCCTTTTCTCATGACATCCTCCTAGATAATTGCCTTCATATAGGCAATGGTCCGCTCCCGCTTCAGTTGCTTGATTTCATCAGGGTTGACTTCCACGAACTTCTCGTCCGGAGTGACCTTGAACAGCGGCTGGCCCTTCTGCACAATACTGCCATCCGCGCCCTGCATAATGATCTTGTCAATAGTACCGGAAAAGGTAGCCCGAACCGTATTGAACATTTTCATAACTTCGATGATATACAGGGCCTGGCCCTTCTCAAAATGCATTCCTTCGTGAATGAATGCCGGCAGACCGGGCGCTTCCTGACCGTAGTACATACCGCCACAAATGGCCACAATTTCGTCGGCCTTGGTTGCTGGCGGCGGCACCAGAATCTTCTTCATCCGCACCTGCAGCTCGGTGTCGTGGAGATGCTCAGGAATTGTGACTTCCAGGTCATCTTCTACCTTGAAGTCCCAGAACTTGATGTGATCGGCAACAATGAACAGCATGCCGAGCAGTTCCAGCCCTGCCTCGAAACCGATGTGGGACGACTGCACCTCTGCCCACTCTTCCGCAGTGAACCCGCCTTGCGGCTTTTCTTTGTCCAGCACCGCCGACAACTTATCAAAATCGAGCATATCAATCTTGAACCGCTCGGACAGGGTCATATAGAAACGAAGCCCTTTCTGCAGCAGATCGTTGTCATGGTTCCAGATCACCTCGGCGGCCGGTGCTGTCGGGTCAAAGGACATATTCAAATATTCATAGGTATCAGCCAGGATGACAAACGGGTTGCCATGCCAGACCACTTTCCCCTGCTCCATGGTGAAGTTCCGCCGATTAAGGGAGAGCCAGCCGGAAAGCAGATGCGGGTCTTCCAGCAGCTTATCCATCGGCCGGGTAACCAGGGTGCCCTTACGGTCAAGAATAGCCGACATGGTCTTGCCAACGTTGGCATCATCGGGAAACTGCTCAGCCATTTTCTTGGCATAGTGCTTCTTCAGCTGCAGGAATGCCGCCACCGTATCGAGCTTACTGGCTTCTTCCTTTAACTGGCCAACCAGCGTGAGATACGGGACAACAAAACGGGTGGTCGGCTTGGCCATGACATTCTGACCAAGGAACCAGTTTACCAGCCCGTAGTGGAACTCCAGGTTGGTAGCCAGGTCGGAACCGCGCAGGATGGTCTTGCCCAGGACCTTGGAAAGGTGCAGGTAGCTGGCAAGACGATCCTCACCCTTGGTCAGCAGCAGGGCAATGTTGGAGTCGTAAGCGCCGGCGACTTTGTAGCGCATGAACATGCCGGTGTCCGGATTAACCAGGCAGATTCCCTGATCGTCACGAATCTCGCCTTCAATCGGATTGGACCAGTAACGAATCATGCCGCCAGCGTGCGGGGACAGGGAGCTGTCAGTGGCGTTGAGGCGGGCCTCGGCGGCAGCGCCAAAGCGGGGGATCCGCTCAGGCTTGGGCAACTGCTTCTTGTGCCGCACCAGCAGGGCCATGGCCTCCACCAGCGACTCAACGATAAAGAAATCAGTCTTGTCTTTCGGGTTGGTAAATTTCAGCGAATAGCAGAGTTCCGAAACCCGGTGCTCCACCTGAATCCTGGTGTTTACTTCCATGAAGTAGTACCGGTCACGGTCAACGATACACTCGAAGGTCGAAGCAGAATCAAGACCGACGGCAGTGCCGAACTTGGTGGAATCGTCTTCCATCCGCTTGAGCACTTTAAGATCGCTCTCCAGAGCCGTTACTTCTAACTTGCGACCAGCCTTTTTCGCCGTTTCAATGGCCAGGGTCAGGCTTTCCTGGGTCACGGAGATTTCCAGCAGTTTCTGCTCGTGCATCTGCAGTGAGCAGTCACGACCACCCAACGACACGCACCACTCACCGTTACCGACCAGCTGAATTTCGTTGTGGCGGGTCTGCTCGATGTTCAGCTCAACCAGTACGTTCTTGTTGTCGCCAACGCCATTGGCCTTTACTTCGTTCAGAACTTCGCGCACCAGGGTCGGGGTTTCCACCGCCGCTTCTTTGATCTGCTTTTCAGTGGGCTTTTTGATTGACAGTAGAGCAGCGCCAACAATCCGCTGGCCTTTGCCACCGCCGCCGCCAATGGCCTTGATCCGGATCCGGCTGCCCGGATACTCGCGGAACATATTTTCAACTTCAACCTGCACCTGGGCACTCATATCTTCAATGGAGTAGAGGTCGAGCCCCTTCTCATAGGAGGCATAAAGGATTTCATCGGCCAGGTCTTCCAGTGAGAGCTTTGTATCCTTCAGGATCTTGGCGTCAACGTCGACCCCTTCCGCTTTGGCCAGGGCCAGCAGTTTTTCCCGGGTCGGATACTTTTTTACCAGGGTGCGCGCCGTAATGTTGTTGATACCGGGAGTCACGCTGACCCCCACCGACAGCGCGGTCCGCTTGGCTTCGTCCTTTTTGCCGGCATCAGCCTGGGTCCTGGAGTTGGGCCCCATGAATGCCAAACCAGCCTTCTCGATGGCGGCCACGAACTCTTCATCTTCGGCCATAAAGCCGTAACCGGCAAAAATGGAGCAGTAATTGTTGTCCTTGGCAATCTGGATGATCTGGTTGATCCGCTCAACCCGCTCTTCCTTGCTGGCGCCGGAATAGTCGGGTACCCGGTGGACACGGTTTGAATCGGTCAGCTGGCGCAGCTCCGGGGCCAGGGCATTGGCATAGACAATGGAATCCTTTTCGGAAAGCAGGATGCCGTAGTGGCTGATCCCCATTTCTTCAAAGACATCCATGGCTTCTTTCCGAATCGGGCCACGGCAAACGATGAGCGGCTTCAGGTCTTCGCAGGCAAACGAGCGGACCCACGCAGAAGGGGACTGGCCCAAACGGCGGTCCCGGTGAATCAGCGGGTTATTGGTGTATAAGTCAGTCATTGGTCTCTATCTCCAATTCATAAAGAGTGAATAAAAAATCTTTTCGATAACACGGAGCAACTGAGCAACTGAGAAATCAATTCAACAAGCAAATCTAAATCTCTTTGGGTTGCCTAAATACATAAAAGTTTTTTTGCTGTCTCCGTTGCTCCGTTGCTCAGTGTTATTCCATCACGAATTTAGTGGAACTCGCGCTGTGGGCCGGCCATGGGGCCGGGCTTGTAGTGCCGCAGCAGGAAGTGCAGGTTCTCGCCGAGCACCTTCCGCAGGTCGGTCGGCATGACGATCGCCGAGATGGAACCGAGGGACAGGCCTTCCTTCGGGTTCATCAGCTCTTTTTCATAACGCTGGTTCAAGGCCACATCCTGGAGCTTCAGCCAGTCTGCCGCTTCCTTTTCCGCATCAAACTTGGCTGAACCCGGTTCCATGCCGGCAGCAACCCGCGTTGCCACACCTTTTTTGGCCATGTCTGCAGCTGCGGCCCGTACCTTTCGTACTTCGTCCTTGTAGACGAATTCCTTGCCCGCCGGCCCCATAACCGCCAGGCGGGTGGTGGGGAGTGCCAGCACCAGGTCGGCACCGGTTGGGTAGTTATTGTACGAGGCATAGGCGCCACCATAGGCATTCCGCAGGATCAGCAGGATCCGCGGCGTACGAACATCGACGATGGAATCAAGCATGGTACGGCCAGCTTGGACGATGCCGCGCGCTTCCTGCTCGCGACCGGGCAGGAAGCCGGTGGTGTCTTCCATGAAGATGATCGGAATATTGTAGATATTGCAGAAACGGACAAACCGGGCGATCTTCACCGCCGAATCACAATCAATCTGACCAGACGAAACCGCCGAGTTATTGGCGCAGAAACCGACCACGTGGCCACCCAGACGGCCAAAGGCGGTGACAACTTCCCGGGCCCGCTCCGGCTGGAGTTCAAAATAATCGCCATGATCGCAAATCTGTTGAATAACAATGGAAACGTCGAACGGCGTATTGAAGCCGGTCGGCGAGTTGAAGGCCTTCTTCAGCAGGGTGTTGATTTCCCAGGTATTCCGGTCGAGCGGATCGCTGGTCTCCTGGAAAGGAGCAGAGAGACTGTTGTTGTCCGGGATATAGGAAAGGAGACGCACCGCCGTCCGCAGGGCCGCAACTTCGTCAGAGACCGTGAGATCAGCAACCCCGGTCTTGCCATGCACCTTGGGTCCGCCCAACTCCTCCGGCGTAATGTCTTCACCCAATACGGATTTAACAACACCGGGACCGGTTAAACCGAAAAAGGTATCGTTGGGCTGAATAACAAAGCTGCCCTGCCGCGGCAGATAAGACCCGCCACCGGCATTGAAGCCGAACATACACATAATGGAAGGAACGACACCACTGATTTTGCGCAGGGCAGTGAAGGCCTCGGCATAACCGTCAAGACCGCCAACGCCGGCCGGCACAAAGGCGCCAGCAGAGTCGTTCATGCCGATCAGTGGAATCCCCTTCTCGCCGGCCATATTGAAGAGCCGGGCCAGCTTGCTGCCGTTGGTGGCATCAATGGAACCGGCTCGTACGGTGAAATCATGTCCGTAAACGGCAACATCACGACCACCGATATTGAGAATGGCCGTAACCAACGAGGCACCATCAAGATTCTTACCCCAGTTTTGATACAGCACGTTGGGCGACTTGTCTGACAGGACGCGCAGGCGCTCCCAGACGGTCATCCGCTTTTTGAAGTGCTGCTTCTCAATCTGGGCAATGCTCACCGACTTAATCGGGCGTTGAATCAGGTCATAGCCTTCCTTCATCGCCTCTTCATAGCCGCCGGTGGTCCGGGATATCTCCCCCGGGATAGTGAACTCGACTTTTTCAGGTGGGTCAAACGGGTTCTTCAACTGGGGTTTGATTGCATTCTTGGACATCTCGGCCTTCCTTCCAGATATTGGAATAGTGTGCAAGCACATACTACTGTTTCCGATTTCACAGCTCTTGGTTCAGCAGACAAAAACAGTGCGTCACTGACAAAAATGGCGCACTGCAATATTTCCCCAGACAACACCCGATCTACCGGGTCACCACCGCAAGCACTTTGACTTCGCTGCCATCTCGTGACAACAAACGGTGCTTCAGCGAGGAGTCAAAGTAGACACAATCACCCTCTTCAAGGGAGATCCGCTCCTCATCAAGAATGAGTTCCGCAACCCCCTTCATGATGAAGAGAAACTCTTCCCCATCATGACTGTAGGTATTTTCTTCCGCTGCTTTCTCCACTACGGTCAGCAGAAATGGCTCCATTTTCTTGTTCTGCTTACGGAACGAGAGCGATTCATAGGAATAGCCCTGACTGGTGCCGGAGCGGGAAATGACCCGCGGAATAAGTTTGCGCTCATTGTGGCGGACAATCTCGTAACGATGCTCTTCCTCATCTTCGGTAAAGAAAAGACTGATCTTTACGTCAAAGAATTTGGCAATCTTTGAAAGGGTGGCAATCGGCGGCGAGACGTTATTATTCTCAATTTGCGAAATGAGCGCAGGAGAAAATCCGGTCTCCCTGGCAACAGCCTGGAGGGTAAGTTTTTTAGCAAGGCGGAGCCGTTTGATCTTGGCGCCGATATTGTATTCTGACATGCAGTGCCCTCAAGGGATAAACCTAAAAAAAGCATTTGAAACACGGAGCAACTGAGCAACTGAGTAAAAACAAAGAAGTATCCTCTTGAAAAAGCTTTTTTGAGACTCACCTCATTGGTGAATGCCGTTTCTAATGCAAGGCCTTGTTTTCTCTGTTGCTCCGTTGCTCTGTGTTATTCGAACTGCCGTTTCCAGGATAAACAAAAAAATAAAACCGGTTTCTATTTTTTTATTGCGGCTAAAAATACTCAAATGATTGGAGTCTGTCAACAGTTATTTTGTATACACACAGGAGCTAACTTGGCTAACTAAAAGGGGAAAGGGGTGTAAAAATTGCGATGATGGCCGAAATTTCCGGCCCAAATGGGGAAAATTACCAGTGAATGGGGAAAGGAGGAGAATGCTCTCCTCCTGACATCCTACTTTGATGCCCGCAGACGCCGGGCCAGAATCTCCAGGGTGTGCACCACCTGCACCGCCGAACCATGCTGCTTCAAGCCATCCGACAACTGCATCATGCAGCCAGGACAACCGGTCGCCACGGCCTGGGCACCGGTTTTAATGATAGCCGCGCTCTTCATCTTGTTGATGGCAAGAGAACTTTCGTAGTGATAAACATTAAAGGTTCCACCAAGCCCACAGCACTTGTCAGCCCCCTCCATCTCCGCCAGCTCTACACCCGGGGTACCGCGCAGCAATTCCCGCGGCTGTTTGGTAATGGCGCGGGTTCGCAGATGGCACGGGTCGTGGTAGGTTATCCGCACATCACCCCCAGCGCCTGTTTCCGCCGGGTTAAGTCCCAATTTCTGCAGCAACTGCGCCGCATCAACTGTCTTTTCGGCAATGGCCTGCAAGCGGCTTGCCAGCCCCGGATGCCGCTTACCAATCAAGTTAGGATAAAATTTATGCAGCGCCCCGCCACAGGTAGCGCAGGCGGTCATGATGTAATCGGCATCAAAACGTTCCAACTCAGCCAGATTCTTTTCCGCCAACCCGCGCACCGTATCCAGATCGCCGCCGGACATGCCGGGCAGACCGCAGCACTGCTGCTGTTTCGGGATAATCACTGTGCACCCCAGATGCCGGAACAGGGCC
>JANOEC010000150.1:0-2674 GCA_031412995.1 Geobacteraceae bacterium | reverse complement strand
GGTATGACGTTTCTGGCTTGCCGCATTGTCCGTGTCCCGAATGTGCTTGCCCGGGACGTGTGCGAGTTGCGCCGAAATCCCAACGCGTGCACTACATCTGCGCCGCCGCAGTTCCGTTTGCTGCATTTGCACTCATGGTCGCCAGCGGCGGCGGAGCCATTTCGTTCATTGGTTTGGGTAGCAGATGTTGCTGGACGGGCCGTATCCGTGGCATTTAAAGCAGCGCATCAAGTCGCGGCATGGCCATTTATCCAATAACGATTCCGCGCAATTATCAGCTGAACTCCTGCATGACCACCTGGAAGGTATATTTCTGGCGCATCTCTCCGAAACAAATAATGATCCCGCATTGGCACATGACACAACGGCCAAACTGCTTGCCGGGCAAAATGTCTGCTCACCCGCACTGTTCGTGGGGGGGCAGAACCAACCAAGCCCGGTGCTGCACCTTTAATAATAGACCGAATTAACGAGATGAGAGGATATTCGCCCCATGATTGAACGTTACACCCGTAAAGAGATGGCACAAATTTGGGAGCCGCAAAACCGGTTTCGTATCTGGTTGGAAATCGAGACCCTGGCGTGTGAAGCCCAGGCTGAACTGGGCGTCATTCCCCAGGACGTTGTGCCGGTTATCCGTGCCAAGGGGAACTTTGATATCGCCCGCATCGACGCCATTGAAGCGGAAGTAAAGCATGATGTCATCGCTTTCCTGACTTCGGTTGCCGAATATGTCGGTCCGGAAGCTCGTTTCATTCACCAGGGGATGACCTCTTCTGACGTCCTGGATACCTGCTTTTCCGTGCAGTTGGTGCAGGCCGCCGATGAACTGCTGGCTGATCTGGACCTGCTGCTCGATTCGATCAAGGTGCGGGCCATGGAGCATAAGGATACGGTCTGCATGGGGCGTTCCCACGGCATTCATGCCGAACCGGTTACCTTCGGGCTCAAGCTGGCCTCTTTTTATGCGGAAATGCAGCGCAATCGCACCCGTCTGGTAGCGGCCCGCGAGAACATTGCCACGGGCGCCATCTCCGGTGCGGTCGGCACCTTTGCCAATATCAATCCCTTTGTCGAAGAGTATGTCTGCGAGAAAATGGGGCTCAAGCCGGAGCCAGTGTCGACGCAGGTTATTCCCCGTGATCGCCATGCCGAGTATTTCTGCACGCTCGCCATTATTGCGTCTTCGATCGAAAGAATTGCCGTCGAGATCCGTCATCTGCAGCGGACTGAGGTGCTGGAGGTGGAGGAGCAGTTCACCAAGGGGCAAAAAGGTTCATCCGCCATGCCCCACAAGCGGAACCCGATCCTTGCCGAGAATCTTACCGGTCAGGCCCGGTATGTCCGCTCCATGTGTATCCCGGCGCTGGAAAACGTCGCCCTCTGGCATGAGCGGGACATCTCCCACTCTTCGGTGGAGCGTTATATTGGCCCGGATGCTACCGTGGCGCTGGACTTTTCTCTGCGCCGCCTGAATGGTCTGATTCGGAACCTGGTGGTCTATCCGGAAAATATGCTCCGTAACCTCAATCAGATGAAGGGACTGGTCTTTTCCCAGAAGATCCTGCTGGATCTGACTCAGTCCGGGGTGTCGCGCGAAGATTCTTATCGTCTGGTGCAAAAAAATGCCATGAAGGTCTGGGAAGAAGGGAAGGACTTCCAAACCGAGCTGCTGGCGGATCCGGAAGTGGTTGGTGCCCTGGGTGAGACGAAGATTCGTGAATCTTTTGACCTGAGTTATCACTTGAAGCACGTTGATACAATCTTCACGAGGGTCTTCGGTGGATAAATTGCTAGAATTCTACCGTTTGCAGGAGACCGACAGTCTGTACATGTTTTGGCTGAAGGAAATCCTGATCGGTCTGCTGATTTTTATTTTTTTCTGGGTGTTGGCGAAGGTTGTCCGTTGGCTGCTGCTCACCCTTGGCCCGCGGTTTACCTCTTTTACTGCCTCTGATCTTGATGACCGGCTGCTGGCACGGATCACGCCGCCCATTTCCCAGTTGGTGGTGTTTGCCGGTCTCTATTATGCGGTCCGTTCGTTGCCGTTGTCAGCCAAGGCCGAAACCCTGGTCAGCGGCAGCATTTTCATTGTCAATATCATCATCCTGACCAATATTGTCTGGCGCGCCATGGATGAACTGCTGCAGTGGTACGCGGGTCGCCTGGCGGAGCGGGACAGTGGTGGTCTCGATCGGCAAATGTTGCCGATCGTCGAGAAGTTGGCCTCCATATTTCTCTTTGTCACCGCCCTGATTATCACTCTCAAGCACTTTAACTACGATATCCTGTCGCTGGTAACGGCCTTAGGTATCGGTTCGCTGGCCATTGGTATGGCGGCCAAGGATACCCTGGCCCATGTCATCTCCGGTTTCACCATCATGCTGGATCGGCCGTTTCGTCTCGGTGACCGGATTCAGTTGAAGGACGGCAGCATTGGTGACGTGGTGACCATCGGTCTGCGCAGCACCAAGATCAAGACCCTGGATAATACCCTGCTGATTATCCCCAACTCGTCAGCGCGTCGTCGTTGCGATTGGTGAGTTGGTAGAGTCGTGCCAGCTCCACCAGCGCACGGGTGTATCGCGGCCGCAGCGCCAAGGCGTGCTCATTTTGGGCGATGGCGTCGTCACGCCGCCCGATGCGCGACAGCACCTGGCCGCAGTGAAAATGC
>JANOEC010000149.1:0-6110 GCA_031412995.1 Geobacteraceae bacterium | reverse complement strand
GCCTCCGTGTAGGCACGGTGTAGGCAGGAGAACAAGGAAAATATTCCTCCCTGCCCTGCTCCTGCTCAGCCTCAAATAAATAACAATGAGCCATTTTTCTTAAATTCTCACCGAAGATATGATTGTGGTTTCCCTCCGAGAGTAAAAGTTCAAAAACCAGGTTCATGATAAAAATTTCCTGACCGACCATCTGCCATGCAGGGATGGATGGGAAATAGTCAGATGTGTCCAGCTGCAACGGTGAGGAGGGAAAGAATATCCCCACCCCTGTGCGGATGACCGCTGGAATACACCAACTGAACAGTGAAGATCAAACCGGGTCCAGGGTTCGCAGCAGGTTGGTTTCCGGTTCCGACAGAAACTCGATCTCTCCCGTGACGACATCGTACATCGCGCCGACGATCACGATCCGCCCATTTTGGACAAGGCCGTCGAGCGTCTGGACCTGGATTTCCGCGAAGTATGGGATGATGAGTTTGGTACCTGGGGTGCCTTGTGCCATTACTTGCAAGGTGGCGGTGTGGCAAGTATCGATGATGAGGTGAAGCAGATCCGCTTTGCATCACTGATCGACCTGTTCCGTAACCTGCTTGATACCCATGCCGGCCTGCTGACCGGCGACTTTGCCGACCTTGATGGGAAAAGTCTCAAACAGAAAAAGCTGGATTTTACGATCGCTTTTACTGAATTTATTGTAACGTTGGCAGCTCGTGCCGATTTACCGCAAAATGCCCAAGGGTTGGTAGCTGCAACTGTTGTGGAGCTGGCATTCCTGGAGGCCGAGACTGGGCGTAAAGGGACAATTCTCGCCGGTCAGACTGCCTGCTGCCTGGCTTTTGCCTGGCTCTGCCTGCATCGGTGCGGCATGTTGAACCGTGTCGATGAACTGGCAACGGCCAGCCATGAACTGGTACAGCGTTTTGGGCTGGAGCGACCGCTGGAGGAAATGCTCTATGGCGAAGCGGTTACCGGCAGCGACCCGCTGGCATCACTTGAGGTGGAAAATCTGTCACTGCTCCTGCAGATCATGCTCCGCTGGCAGGGGTTCTTGTTGCAGCCTGAGGAAGAGCAGGCGGGTACCCGTATGGAGTTGGTGAATGATCGGCAGGTGGCGCTGTTTATCGGCCGCCACGAAAGCGGTAATGCCGAATGGTTTATCCAGGAGCGCTGGGAATTGCTGCTTGCCTGGCTTGCTCTGTCGTCTTCCGTGCTCGGGGCAGATGCTGGCGAGGCGGCACCGACGGCGCGAACGCGGACCAAAGCGATTGATCAAGCTGCGGCAACCCTAATGGATCGTGCTGCCAGTGCCGGCTATTGCATTGCACAGTTCCTTACTGACGCAGATAACAGATCTGGAGCCGCAGTCGAGAGGCCCCGGAAGCCTGGTAAGGGATAAGTATTGTGCTTGCGGCGTTGCTGAAATACCTGCGTAATCTACCCATTAAGACCAAGTTGATTGTGCTGATCATGGCTGTCTGCGGCATGGTGCTCTTTTTCGCCACCACCGTATTCATGCTGAACGAGGCCTATACCTTTCACCAAAAGCAGCAGCAGGAATTGGTCACCTTTGCGGGCATTATCGCCAAAAATACCAATTATGACCTGTCATTCGGCGAGCCGGCACCGGCTCAATCCACCTTATCGACGCTGGGTACCAGTCGCCAGATCGTTGCGGCCCACCTGTTCACGATGGAAGGCGCCCAATTTGCGTCTTTTCGGCAGCAAGGAGGTGGGGTTGCAGACCAGTTTAGTCTGGCCAAAGATGCTCCATCTGCGCAAAACTTGGCGCGTTTGCGTCAGATGCAATCCCAAAACGATCACACCTTATTTGGCGAACCGTATGTTGTGTTACCGGTTGTTCTCGATGGTAAGCAAGTCGGTTTTGTGGCGGTCATCGGCGATATTACCCCCTTTTACAATGCGTTGATCCGCTACGCCGCACTCTCTTTATTCGTGCTGTGCGGCACGTTTCTGGCCGGCTACATCATTGCCCTGCGCCTTCAGGGGATTATCTCAACGCCAATGCTCTGCCTGACTGAGGCGATGCAGCAGGTGTCTGCCACGAAAAACTTTTCTTTACGAGTAACCCGGACCAGTAATGATGAAATTGGCCAGCTGTTCGACAATTTTAACGAAATGTTGGCCGAAATTGAGGATCGTGATGATCGTTTGCGGCAGCGCCAGGAATGGCTGCAGAATCTAGCCCATTTTGATAGTCTGACCGGTCTGCCCAACCGGGTACTGTTCAGCGACCGCCTGGAACAGGCGATTGCCCATGCTGCTCGGGTGCAAGACGGCGTACTGGTGATGTTTATTGATCTCGATCATTTCAAGGTGATCAATGATTCACTTGGCCACCAGATCGGTGACGTTTTGTTGATGGAGGTCTCGCGCCGCCTGCGCGGAGCGATGCGCCAGTGCGATACGGTGGCCCGGCTCGGTGGCGATGAATTTACGGTCATTGCGCTGAATGTGGTGACGGTGACCCAGGCTGAAATCGTGGCCCAGAACATTATTACCCTGTTTTCAACGCCTTTTCGGGTTGATGAACATGAACTGTTTGTTACGGCCAGTATTGGTCTGACCCTGTTCCCGCAGGACGGTAGCAAGTTTGACGAGCTGCTGCGCAACGCCGATCTGGCTATGTACTATGCCAAGGAAAAAGGGAAAAATTCCTTCCAGTTCTTTCAGCCAAAGATGAACCAATACGCGGTGACCAGGTTATTGCTGCAGAACAGCCTGTATTATGCGCTGGACCGCCAGGAATTCCGGCTCTGTTATCAGCCGCGCGTATCGCTCGAAAGTGGCCGGATGACCGGTATGGAGGTCTTGATCCGGTGGCAGCACCCTGATGAAGGGCTGCTTTTGCCGGCCAAATTTCTACCGTTGGCCGAAGAGACCGGCCTCATTGTCAGTATGAGCGAATGGGTGATCCGCAAGGCGTGTATGCAGGGGCGCGAGTGGCAGGAACAGGGGCTGCCGTTGGTGCCCATTGCGGTCAATTTCTCGCCGCAGCTGTTCCGGCGCCAGGTGGCAATTCCAATGGTCACGGCAGCCTTGGCTGAATCAGGCATTAACCCGCGCTACCTGGAGATCGAGATTACCGAGGGGACGCTGTTGCTGGCGGATTCTTCAGCGCAGCAACTGAAGGCACTTAAGCAGCTTGGTGTAACCATCGCGGTTGATGACTTTGGGACCGGCTATTCGTCATTAAGTTATTTGCAGCGTTTTCCCATTGATATCCTGAAAATCGACAAGTCATTTATCTGGAATATTACCAATAGTCGTGATGATCTGGCCATTGTTACGGCAATTATTGCCATGGCCAGAAGCTTGAATCTGGCGGTGGTAGCCGAAGGGGTCGAGTCGCGGGACCAGTTGACCTATCTGCTCAGCCAAGGGTGTCAGGAAGTACAGGGATTTTTAATCAGTCATCCGGTGGGGGCGGCAGAAGTTCGGCACTTTTTTGCGCAGGATGTTGTCTTTCAGGTCTGATCAATGCAGGGTGAAAGTCATAAGTTCTTATGCCGGCGGCGGAACCAGCTGTTCCGCCGCCGGCTCATTTACGGCTTAAAGGTACTGGTTGCCAATTGATCATTGATGGTGATCGAAGAAAGAATAATTTCTGAAACCTTGATGTCTGCGGCGTAGGCAACCAGTTTGAACGGGAACAACACCCCCTCCACAAAGCGATAATCGGAGAATTCGATGGCCAGGTGGGCGTCATTCTGCCCCTGCCATTCGACCTGATGGACCAGCATGCTGGTTGCGTCAAGCTGTATGGTCATTGTGGGGGTGTCCGGTAATTTAAGGGTGTAGGTCTCTACCGGATGGTCGCGGACAACGTTTGCTGACTCATAAACGAGTGAGAGCTTGCTGGCCAGGAAGGTAAGGGGGAATGCCAGCGCCTCATACTGGGCCTGCAGTGATTTGATGTCGGCACCGCTGACTGGGTTCATGCTCTGGCCGGTATTTTTCCACCCCTTGTCGCTGTTTAATACCCGCACATCACCTGTGGATGAAGGGGTTACCAGGGCTTCAGTCCGCATTTTACGGTCTTTGCTCAGATAGCAGCGGTATGGGCCTTCCTTGCCTTTGCGCAGGTCGAAAATCTGGCCCTTGGCCGTGATGGTACGGATATCGGCGATTTTGGCCTTGCCGCCGTAATTGGTAAAGATGGTGGTCATGAGCGATGATGGCGGGTTTGCAGCCAGCAATGGGAATGCACTGATGATCAGGGTAAGGATGGTGAAAATGACAGTTCGAATGGGTAACATGGTCATGGAATCCTCCTTGGCTAGGAGTCTGTCGGACTTAGGAAATCAGAGCGAAAATTCGGCTGGGCGAGGTCAGATTTTGTCGATTTTGCAGGTCAATAGTTGTTCTATTGACCAAGAAAGCGGCGAAATATGGCCCGCCCAGACGGATTTGCAGCAGATTTATTCTAAGTCCGACAGGCTCCCAGGCAAGGTAGCATTACCGGCGCGGTGAGGTCAACAGGTTGGCGCGACAAAAGCTCAGTGCTCAATGAACTTTTCAGGAGGAGTTATGACCGGCGGTAGTTTAAGGCGGGCCGGTTGGCTGGCCATGATCAGTGCAATCATTACCTTGCCGCTGTTTTGGTGGTCATTGGCCAGTCATGCCAGCAAAGA
This sequence comes from Geobacteraceae bacterium, assembly GCA_031412995.1. Lineage (GTDB taxonomy): Bacteria > Desulfobacterota > Desulfuromonadia > Geobacterales > DSM-12255 > JANOEC01. The sequence goes on along the minus strand of JANOEC010000149.1, from coordinate 1,458 downwards.
CCTGCAGGGTAAGGTCATTGAATCGACCATTCAGGTAGTGGGAACCGTATTGTTTGTCTGGCTGAGCCTGCTGTTGCGCCGATTTCTTAATCGCCGGTTTGCTTTTCATGGGACTGACCGAATTATCAATCTGCTGATAATCAGCAATCTGCTTATCGGAATTCTGTCGTTGCTGGGTACCGCACTTCCCGGGTTTGAAGAAGTCATTGCCCAAGTGCTGATTCTGGTGGCGATTGCCATGGGTATGCTGCAAGCCAGGTTTGGCTATCTCCTATTAGCTCTGCCAGACGAACTCAATGGTCTGCGTCGACCATACGCCTATCTCAATATCATTACGGGGATCTGTCTTGCCAGTATCGTGCTGGTGCCGATTGCCATTGTCGGTGGCGCTATCGCCGATGTCATGCTCGGGACGATATTTCTGCAGTCAGCCCGCTCAATTTCAACAACTGCCTAAACTTTTCAGCGCATCTGCCGATACTATTCGTTACCTTCTCTTGAGGTCGGCATATGCGTCATCTACGGGCAATAATCACGATTATCATGGCTTTTTTGCTGGCCCCATTAGCGGGTGACTACTTTGCCGCGCCGCAAGCTGCCTGGGGAATCGGCCTGGTGGTTATTGCCTACGAAACCTGGGTGCTTGCCTTCAAAAAAACGGCCAAGGATCTGGCGGATGAGCGGAAGCGTCTTGCTGAGGCCCGGCGACGGGTGGAGCAGATCAAGGAAGAAGCGGCAATGGTATATTTGCAGCCTGGTTCGAATAAAAACGCTAAATCCAGTTCAAAACTGGATGTGGATAATATGTCTCCCGTCGAGCTGGCCAATGCCGCCCGCCAGATTGTCCAGGATATCCGCGGTAAGAAAGACGAAAAGGCCGGTGAGGCAACGGCATTAATGCCAAAAGCCGCTTGATGTTTGGAATTTCATGACTTCAGTTGACATGTTACGTAACAATGGATAAACTTTGATAGTCAAAACAGTATTTGATGTTTGGGAGGTAACAGCCATGATGATACGAGTAATCTACGCAAACGGGGCCTACGACATTGTAAAAGGGCAAATGCTTGACAGCATGATCGAGCGAGGTGACGTTGCTGGGTTTCAGCGTTCCGAGGGCTGGGTTGTAGTCGGTAGAGATCACGTCCGCCAATGTTCGCGCCAGGGTCAGTACCCCGGGCCAGAGCGTCGTGGTGGCCAAGAAGTCAGCCAGTTCGTTCGCTGGTAGTGCGCAACTTGTTCTGAATCCACCTGATCTAGCCATCTGGTAGATCATAATTTATAAAGGCCTGCCCTATGAGGGGGAGGCCTTTAGTTTTTATCGTCGAGCCACCACTACCTACTATGCCCCAAAACTCCAATTTCACGCGTGCGCGTGCGCGCGCGCCTCCCCGGGCCCCTCTGGCGGCGCAGCAGAAGAAGGCCATGCATGCCCTGGCGGCGGCAGCATCATGTGCG
>JANOEC010000148.1:0-8127 GCA_031412995.1 Geobacteraceae bacterium | reverse complement strand
CCTCTTTAGTATCAGATAGTTACGAATGCGCGGCCCGAATTTATAACCAAAAGTCAAGCGAAAAAATGAAGCAGCATGCTGTTTTTACACATATTTTTAGCTCAAATAACGATGCAATTACCTAACCGGACAACGCTGACTATTTTGTTCTTATTTTTGAGTTTCCGCTTCATGTGCGATCCTGTTTTTGAATAGTTGCGCCGTTAATTTTTCTGTAAATCGATACGATGGTTCAGGGCGTCAGTTGCCACCCACAAAAGAAAACAACTCAGCCAACGTCACTATCTGTGTTTGATGGTAGTGCTGCAATGCCAGTAGATCCTGGTCTCCGGTGACAATAAACCGTGCCCCGCCACCAGCAGCCACGTCAAGAAACATGTCATCATGCGGATCGCGGCAGATACCGCTAACTTGTTCGGCAATAACCACCGGTTCCACAAATGGCAGGATTTCCTCGTTCAGTATGGAGCGGATCTCTCTCTGGGTGAGCTTGAATTTTGGATACGAAAGGACTTTTCTAAATTCAGCAAAAGTCGCCTTTGATACCAGCGGAATAATGCGACCGGATTTCCATAAATCACGCAACATTCCGGTTCGTCCACCGAAGAGAAGTGCTGATACGAGTACATTGGTATCAAGCACAACCCGGATGGGTGTCAACTTCTTGTCCATTTCACCGCCTCGGTCACATCGTTCTCATCAATGCCGAGTTTGCGGATTTTCTCACGCAGACTATCCAGAGAGGCATTCAGCGGTACCACCTTTACCGGGGTCAGCACAATCCGGTGACCCTCCACGACAGCATCAAACAGATCAATGCCGGGGAAGTTGCCAACGATTTCCTTAGGCAGCGTAAGCTGATTTTTCGATGTTTTTTTCGCAAGCATTTTCCTTACCTCCTTACTGTAAGAATAATCAAGATTGCAACCGAATACAACCAGAATTCAGAGCGCCCAAGGACGCTGTTTGTTTTTTTGCTATTACATCCATAACCTGCTGCTTGTATTCACAAAACTCCGAACATGTCGAAGCAATCACCCAGCTGGTTCTCTAGTCCCTATTGAGGGCTTGTTTCAGGAGGTTGCTCGGCTTAAAGGTCAGAATCTTCCTGGCCTGGATGGTGATTGCCTCGCCGGTCTGTGGGTTTCTGCCTCGACGATCACTCTTTGCTTTGACAACGAAATTGCCAAATCCAGAGATTTTCAGGGTCTCACCGTTTTCGAGTGTGGTCTTCATGATACCGAAAACTGTCTCGACCAGCTCAGCACTGTCCTTCTTCGCAAATCCGACTTTTTCGTAGATCCTCTCAACAATTTCAGCTTTAGTCATTTCTCCCCCCTGTCAATGATTACTGCAAATTACCCGTGCAATCCGTAGGTTTCAAGGTGAATCTCTTCATTCTGAACAAGTGCCAGAGCAAGCCAGCCAAAGTGACGTGATTATCAGTTGTTTCCTGGCTTACCGGCTGGAGATTCCGCAATTCTATCAGGATCTTTCTTGGGCTAGCTTTCAATGCTTTCTGCCGATCCTGCAGGTTCCACTGGCACACCTGGTTCTTTTCGGCAAGTACGGGCGGATGCGGGCAAATGCTTTGTATACCAGGCGGGCAATTGGATTGAGCAGCGGCATCCTGATAATTGCGCCCATGACACCGTACATGACAGAGGTTGGGAATGCCTGCCAAATGGCCCAGAACGCCTCTACCCCTCGATACACTCCTCCGCCCTGATCAATGACATGCAACTCATACATGAATGCCTGCAGGGAGATTCCGTAGGGAACAGGGTCAAAGTCAGAGCTGCTGATATCGACTGCCAGGAGTTTGCCGCCGTGAACCTGACGGAGATAGTGCTCTAACTCCGTGGCGCAGACCGAGCATGATCCATCATAAAAGACCCGGATTGGGAATGCTGGCAGTTTTCGCATAGCTACAGTACCTAGGGGGTCAGGATTGACATTTAAACATTATCGGAATAAGCCGCAGGAGTCAGACTCCGAGAAGCTATGAATACGATGCCAATGGCAACATGGCAAAAATCACCGAGAACGGCAATATGGTTGTGGAAAATGTCTATGGCGCCGGCAACCGGGTTATCAAACAACCCCATGCTGATGACGGAATATTTACCTTTTCATACACCCTGACCGCAGGTTTGTCACGCAGACCAGCATGACCAGCCACAAACAACGCTGTCAGTAGCTGGCGGTTCAACAGCGACAAGGACATACTAGGCTCGGCGGTGTCAATCTGCGGGATTTCTTGTGCGGCGTACAGGAGTACGCCTCCTGGCAATCCATTGCTTTCCTTGCCAGAACGACAACGAGTGTAATGAGTTGGACCGCGAAGGCGCTCCGCAGGAGGCGACCGTAAGGCCGAGTCAAAAGTCCCTCCTTGCCAACTCGGAAACAAATAGTTTCTCACCCGGAGTTTCCGGATAGAAACTATTTTGTTTTGACAGATCCGACCAGTTGACGTATACACAAACGTTGGCACTTTCCAGCATCATTACGGGTAGTTAGCGGCAATTAATGAACACCCTACACCCTACTGCCCGATCATTTCATCCGCTGCACTCCAGCCGACCTGTATCAATCCGGAATTTCGCACCATAGCCATCTTATTCTGATAGGGAAAATGAACCATGATGAACTTGAAGCCTGAAGTTGTTGCCCAGCTTGAGCGTGTGCTCGGCTCTGTCGAAATGCTCCTGCCCAAGATGGTGAAGCCGGTGGATTGGGCGACCTGCCACGCCGCTAACTGGCGCCGCCACTCTTTCTCCGGCTACCTTGAGCCGGTTAAAGTTACCGATTCCACCACGCTGGATGAGCTCCTCGGGGTGGAAGAGCAGAAAGAGGTCATGACCAACAACACCCGGCAATTTCTTGCCGGTCTGCCGGCCAACAATGCCCTGATGTGGGGTTCGCGCGGCACGGGCAAATCTTCGCTGGTCAAGGCACTGCTCAACAAGTTTGCCCCCAAGGGTTTGCGGGTCATTCAGATCGAAAAGGAAGACCTGATCTACCTGTCGGAAATCTTCAATGCCGTAGAGAACCAACCGTATCGTTTCATCCTGCTGTGCGACGACCTGACCTTTGAGGTGGGTGAATTGAGCTACAAGATGCTCAAGAGCGCTCTGGATGGCTCGGTCTACTCACCGCCGGAAAACGTGCTCATTTATGTCACCTCAAACCGCCGCCATCTGCTGCCGGAATACGATTCTGACCTCTTGGGCGGCAAATACGTCAAGGGCGAATTACAGCAAAGTGAAGCAATGGAGGAAAAGGTTTCCCTTTCTGACCGGTTCGGTCTCTGGATCGCTTTTTATGCCTTTTCACAGGACCGCTATGTTGATGCCGTCCGACTCTGTATTGAACGGGAAGCACGGCAACGCAAGGTCGCCATTCCCTGGAGCAAGGAACTGGAAGAAGGCGCGATCCAGTGGTCCCATGAAAAAAGCAAACGCTGCGGCCGCACCGCCTACCAGTTTTCCAAAAACTGGGTGGGTAAGTATCTGCTACCGACCCTCGGCATCTGACACGTAGCCACTCACGAAAGAACAAAACGGCCCTGGTTATGTCGATAATCAGGGCCGTTTTGCGTACCGTATCCCTGATGCACTGCGCCAACAGTGAACAACTAAAAACAGTGGTTTATTATTATTTTCACATACCCCCCCCTTACATGCTCGTTATTCGTATGATAGTTCAACTATATACGCTTCTAAGCATTATTTTTACATCACCGCCGACTATACCTGGGGCTGGACCACCGAGTCGGTCATCAGGAAGTTCACCGGCACTGAAGACACAACCGGCAACCCGGAAATCCTCACCAAGCTTGGCTCAAGTGATTTCAGTGCAGCCCTGACAGCTGCCCGGGACAGCAAGGCGCAGGTACTTGTCCTGTCACTGTTTGGCCGCGACATGGAAATTGCCGTGCGGCAGGCCTACGAAATGGGACTGAAGAATAAACTGCAGATCATCGTGCCCAACCTGACCATCGACATGGCCCAAGGTGCAGGGCCTGAAGCCATGGCCGGCATCATCGGGGCGACCCCATGGTTCGGGGAAATACCCTTTACCAACAACTATCAAGCCGGTAAAGCCTTCGTCATGAAGTTTGAGTCAAAATACCAGCGTTACCCCACCACATCCGCCGCCTCAGCCTATGTCATTCTGCACCAGTACAGGGAAGCGGTGGAACGGGCGCGATCCTTTGAAACGATCAAAGTGATCAAAACCCTGGAAGGGTATCGCTATACCCGAGTCAAGGATGAACAGTACTGGCGGGCCTGGGACCATCAGTCGAGACGGTATATGCCGTCCGCTGCAAACCGGCAGGCACGAGAGCCACTGATCTGGTCTTCAAATATCTTTTCACAGCCAGCCTGCTCCAAGGCCGACCGCTGCAGATCCATGTTCTGGTCCTGTGTTGAAACACGAATATATCCTATTAACACTGATATCCCTTATTGTCAGACGCTTCCAAGCGGGCGCTCTTACTGAATTGCAACCCCGTCAGCCACCAAAGTACCATCCAAGAGTGTACAGTGGGGGCCATTGAGGTGATATGCGTAAGTGAGTCTGCCTGGAGATTATCTCTGAAAAGCCCGCATACTGGCACATGCAGCGGCAAGACAAGCCACATCTCCGCAATGTCAACCCTTGATGCGCATACCTGCTTTCCCCTTGAACGGCAAGGGGTTATCGTCTAGTATACACGACACTTTTGGAGGCTCCATGCTGCGTTACAAAGTTGTCGAAATCACTACCGTCAGTGAAGAGATACTGGAAGAGACCCTGAACGAGTGGACCCCCCAGGGGTGGCGCTTCGACGGCATGCATTTCGCCATGCGCGAATCGCAGAAACGTCCGTCCATGGCTTTTGTCATCTTTAACCGAGAAGGGCAGGAAACAGATTGATGCCCACTAGCCCTACTTCCCCACTTTACTTGATCGACGGCTCAGGCTATCTGTTCCGTGCCTACTTTGCCATCCGTCATCTCTCTTCACCCACCGGCTTTCCCACCAATGCCATCTTCGGCGTCGTGCAGATGCTGCTGAAGCTGCTGCGCGATAAAAAACCGGAACAGCTGGCCGTGGTTTTCGACGTGGGACGCGAGACCTTCCGCACCACACTGTATCCCGAATATAAGGCCAACCGGGCAGCCATGCCTGAAGACCTCCGCCCCCAGATCGAGCCGCTGAAGGAGCTGATTCGTGCCTTCAACATTCCGGTATTGGAAAAGGCCGGCTTTGAGGCCGACGACCTGATCGGCACCATTGCCCGCCACTGCCAGGCGCAGGGAATCCCGACCATTGTCGTTACCGGTGACAAGGACCTGATGCAGGTCGTAGGCAACGGCGTCACCCTGCTGGACACGATGAAGGACAAGGCCTCCGGTGTTGCCGAAGTCATAGAGAAATTTGGCGTGCTGCCGGAGCGGGTGGTCGATGTCCTCGCCCTGATGGGAGACGCTTCGGACAACATCCCCGGCGTGCCGGGCATTGGCGAGAAAACCGCAACGAAACTGATTCAGGAATACGGTTCACTGGAGGAATTGCTGGCCCGCGCCGACGAGATAAAGGGGAAAAACGGCGAACGGCTGCGGGAGTTTGCCGACCAGGCCCGCCTCTCCTACCGGTTGGCCACCATCGACTGCAACGTGCCGTTTGACTATGACCTGGCCACGTTTCGCATGGAACCGCCGGATAATGGCAAACTGGCCGAACTGTTCAAGTCTTATGGCTTTACCACCCTGATGAAGGAGTTGACCAGCAGTGCGACGCTGTCAGCGGAGGAATATCGCTGTGTAACAACAACTGAGGAGTTGCAGTCCGTCATCACCGAACTGACCGCCGCCGACGCCTTTGCCTTTGATACCGAGACCACCAGCCTCAATCCGTTGGATGCTGAACTGGTCGGCATTTCCCTTGCCTGCCGCGAGCATGCCGCCTGGTACATCCCGGTGGGACATATTCACCCTCACCCCGCCCCTCTCCCGGGGGGAGAGGGAGGATTGTTCGCCTCAGAGTCAAAGCCAGTTCAGCTTCTTCCCGATCAACTCCCGCGCCAAGTGGTCCTGTCTGCCTTGGCACCGCTTCTGGAAGATCCTGACCGGCACAAGATTGGCCAGAACCTCAAATACGACTACCAGGTGCTGCGTGGCGCCGGCCTGCGACCGCAGGGGCTCTGGTGCGACACCATGATCGCCTCCTATCTGAGCAATCCGTCCCGCAACAGCCATGGCCTTGATGCCTTGTCTGTTGAACTGCTGGACCACAAGATGATCTCCTACGCCGAGGTGACTGGCAAAGGCAAGGAACAGATCAGCTTTGCCCAGGTGGCACTGGATGTTGCAACCGGCTACGCCAGTGAAGATGCCGATGCCACCTTTCTGCTGCACCAGCTGCTGTTGCCCAAAGTTGCGGAAACCGGTACGGAGAAACTATTTCACGAAGTGGAGATGCCGCTGGTACCGATCCTCGCCGAAATGGAGCTGGCCGGGGTACTGCTGGACCTGACACTGCTGGCTGAGCTGTCCGCCAGTATCGCCACTGACCTGGCCGAGCTGGAGATTGCGATCCACGCCGCCGCCGGTCAGGAGTTCAACATCAACTCCCCGAAGCAGTTGGGCGAAATCCTGTTTGAGAAAATGCAGCTGCCCACCGGCAAAAAGACCAAGCTGAAGACCGGCTGGTCCACTAATGTGGACGAACTGGAACGCTTGGCGGCTCTGGAGATCCCTGTCGCCAAGCTGCTGCTGCAATACCGCACCCAGTCCAAACTGAAGTCGACCTATACCGATGCCCTGCCGAAAATGGTCCAGCCGAAAACTGGCCGGGTCCATACCTCCTACAACCAGGCGGTCACGGCCACCGGGCGGTTGTCATCGACAGACCCGAACCTGCAAAATATCCCGATCCGGTCCACCGAGGGACGCCAGATTCGCCGCGCCTTTATTGCCCCGCCGGGGCAGGTCATTATCTCCGCCGACTACTCACAGATTGAACTGCGGGTCCTGGCCCACCTGTCCGGGGACAAGGTTTTCTGTCACGCCTTTGCCAATGACGAGGATATCCATACCCGCACGGCGGCCGAAGTGTTCGGTCTGTTTCCGGAGATGGTTACCCCGGAGATGCGCCGCCAGGCCAAGACCATCAATTTCGGCGTCATCTACGGCCAGAGTGCGTTCAGTCTGGCGGGACAGCTCGGCATCACCCGCAAGACCGCCGAAGAATTCATTGCTACCTACAAGGAACGGCACAGCGGCGCCATGGCCTACCTGGACTCCTGCATAGCCCACGCCAGGGAGCATGGCTTTGTCACCACCCTGCTCGGTCGGCGCCTGCCGATTCCGGAGATTGACAGCCAGAATTTCAACATCCGCGGCTTTGCCGAACGAAACGCCATCAACTACCCGATTCAGGGTTCGGCAGCGGACATCATCAAACAAGCAATGGTGCGTATTGTCCGGCGGCTGAAGATTGATGGGCTGCAGAGCCGGATGATCATGCAGGTCCATGACGAACTGGTGTTCGAAGTGCCGGAGAGCGAACTGGTGCAGATGGAGCAACTGATCGAACACGAGATGGCCCATGCCGTGCCGCTGCAGGTGCCGCTGAAAGTAGACGTAAATTACGGCAAGAACTGGAACGAAGCACATTAACTACAAACATCGGAATAACACGGAGCAACGGAGCAACAGAGAAATCGAAACCTTAAATTTGGTATCGTCTACAAGGCAACCTATAAAGATTTTTGTGAAAATATTGTTTTGATTTTCCTCAGTTGCTCCGTGTTTCAAATGATTTCCCAGGTTCAAAGCTTTTTTTAAAAAAATCACGGAGGTTAGACATGAAAGCAGTATTAATGGACGGCTTTGGCGGCGTGGAAGTGATGAAGATCGGTGAGGTGGACAAGCCTGTTCCAGGCGAAGGGCAGGTGTTGGTGAAGGTGGCAGCCACCTCCATCAACCGGCCTGACCTGGTGCAACGGGTTGGCAACTATCCGCCGCCGCCGGGTGATTCGACGATTCTCGGCCTGGAAGTGGCCGGCATCATCGAAGAACTGGGGGAAGGCGTTACCGGGTGGAACAAAGGCGACCGGGTCATGACCCTGGTGGG
>JANOEC010000147.1:0-71182 GCA_031412995.1 Geobacteraceae bacterium | reverse complement strand
CGTTTCTGAAAAACAGCACAAAAAGGAAAAACCATGGGAACAATCAAGGACATACCAAAACAGATTACGACCGAAGCAAAGATTGTGGTGAAGGATATCAACCGTGTCTTTCATATCAAGAAATCAAAAACCGAGCCGGCTCGGGACTTTGTTGCCCTGCAGGATATCAACCTTGAGGTGAAAAAAGGTGAGTTCCTGGTGTTGGTCGGCCCTTCCGGGTGCGGCAAGTCGACCCTGCTCGATATCCTTGCCGGTCTGGCTCATCCGACATCTGGCGCAGTCTACATCGATGGCAAGCAGATCACCGGTCCGGCGCTGGACCGGGGTATCGTCATGCAAGGGTATGCACTGTTCCCCTGGCGGACGGTGCGCCAGAATATCGAGTTTGGACTGGAGATCAATAAGACGCCAAAGGGGGAGCGCACAGCGATCAGCGATCGGTTTATCAAACTGGTCGGGCTTGATGGTTTTGCCGACCGCTTTCCCCATGAGCTGTCCGGCGGCATGAAGCAGCGGGTAGCCATAGCCCGGGCACTGGCCTATGATCCGGAAGTGCTGCTGATGGATGAGCCGTTCGCCGCGGTAGACGCCCAAACCCGGGAAAACCTGCAGGATGAACTGTTGCGCATCTGGGAGGCAACCGGCAAGACCATCATCTTTGTTACGCACAGCATTGAAGAAGCGGCGTTCCTTGGCGATCGGGTGGCGGTATTGACGGCAAATCCGGGGACTTTGCGGGATATCGTCAAGATCGATCTGCCCAGACCGAGACAAAACAGCGATATCCGTTCCTCGGCAGAATTTGGCTGGATTCGGCATAAGATCTGGGAACTGCTGCAGAATGTACCGCATGAAGTAAAAGTGCATCCGCAGACGCTGCCGGTAGCCGACGCCATATCTCCTACTGCAGCTCTGTAGGGAAGGTTTTGTGAGATAATGCCGTCTATTGCTGGTGACACATTGCGAAAGTTATTACTTCGCTCGTCCGGGGTAATAATGTTTCTGCTTCTCTGGGAGCTGGCTCCCCGGTTGGGGTGGGTCGATCCGTATTTTATCCCCACCCTGTCGACGGTGTTCGCAGAAATTATGTCTCTGCTGTTGAGCGGGACCCTGCCTATTCATCTGCTGGTCAGTCTCTGGCGGGCAGTAGTCGGTCTGCTTACGGCCCTGGCAATCGGCCTGCCGCTCGGATTTCTGCTGGCCCGCCGCTACCAGTCACTGGCTGAAGCGGTCGATCCGATTCTCAGGGTGTTTAGCCAGGTGAACCCCTTTACCCTGATGCCCGTATTCATGCTCTTTTTCGGCCTCGGCGAAACAGCCAAGGTGGCGATTATCGCCTGGGTGTCAGTCTGGCCGATCTTGTTTTACAGCATTACTGCCGCAAGAGAGGTCGATCCGATCCAGATCAAGACCGCCAGATCGATGGGGATAAATTCCGTTGACATGTTGTTCAAGGTAATCGTGCCCGGTGCGCTGCCGACAACGTTTGTCGGCATCCGGATTGCGACGAGCATAACGTTCTATATCCTGGTAGCCGCTGAAATGCTTGGCGCCGGCACCGGACTTGGCTGGCTCGTGCATAATGCGGCAATGAATTATATCATCCCCAGGATCTACGCCGGCGCGATCTTCATCGTCATTATCGGGTTTCTGCTCAACCGTTTCATGATCTGGCTGGAACGCGCTCTCTTTGTCTGGAAGGAAGAAGTGTTTTTCCTCCCTGGTGCAGATGCTGCAGCCATACCCCCCTGGCGTCCCGGCAGGCAGGCGGCGACAGTGCTGGTTGGTATATTGTTGACCCTGATCGTTTTTGGTGGCTTTGCCGTTCAAGTCATTGGCAAGCAATCGTCAGAGCTTGGTGGTGATCACTCCCTCCATTTCGGTACGCCGGTTGACAGCGGCGGGAGCAGTTATTGATGAATAAGACAACATTTAATCAAGTTGCAGTTGTCCTCCTGTTTCTGGTGCTCTGGGAGATTCTGCCGCGAAGCGGCCTGCTGAACTCACAGTTCATTCCGCCATTGTCAACGGTTTTGGCAACGATACAGGAGCAGTTTGTTGACGGTGATTTAACGGCACATATCCTGATCAGCCTGAAGCGGGCGTATGTCGGCCTGTTCACTGCCGTTATGGTAGGACTTCCCCTCGGTTTGTTGCTTGGCGGCTGGTTCCCGCGTCTGGAACAGGGCGTGGAGCCGTTGATGGAGCTGTTTGCCCAGGCCAATCCGATTATTCTTGCTCACATCATTATCTTTTTCATTGGTATTGGTGAGCCGGCCAAGACCTTTATCATCTCCTGGCTCTGCATTTGGCCCATTGCCTTCAGTACCATTTCCGGAATCCGCACCGTTGACCAGAATCTGCTGAAGGCGGCCCGAGCCTTTGGCTTGGGGCGGTGGAAACTGTTTGTGCGTGTGGTCCTTCCTGCTTCGGCTCCCTCCATCTTTACCGGCCTGCGGCTTGCTGCCGGCTATGCCTTTATCATGCTGATCGCTTCAGAGATGATGGGAGCAAGTAGCGGTCTTGGCTGGCTGGTGGTTCAAAGTCAGGTGAGTTATCACGCTCCCCGTATATTTGCCGGTGCCTCGATCATAACGTTTCTTGCCGTTGTGACCGATCTTCTGATCAAATTAATAGAGCGGAAAGTGGTGGTCTGGAACGATAATTCCAATGAAGATTTCCTGAAATTGCAACGTGGAGCTGAACTATGAAATGGCTGGTCTTTCTGATAGTTGTTTTCCAGTTATTGCAGGGACAGGCTGAAGCCCGCGCACCCCGCATCGGTGAACAGATCACGGCATTCGCGCTCCCCACATTAGTCGGAAAACAGCTGGATACCGCGGCATTCAAGGGTAAGACACAGGTCATTTATTTCTGGACTGATGCCTGTGGCTGCAAAGAGCAGTTGCTTGAACTGCGACCCTACATCGCCAGCCTGAAGAACCGACCAGTTGCTTTCTTGACCGTCAATGTCGGGCAGGAACGGTCCAAGGTAGGTCGTTTTGTTGCTGATAATAAAATCCCCTACGAAGTTCTGCTCGATGAAAAAGCCCGTGTGGCCCGTGATCAGTTCAGTATCAAGGTCTTGCCGACTATTTTTATCATCAGCAAAGATGGCGTGCTGCGGGAAAAATTGATCGGGGTGGTGGACACGAAAAAGCTGCAGACGCTCATCGGGCGGTATCTGTAGGGCCGCTTATGGAGGAATCGGATGAAGATCGCTCACATTCTCATTGTCATTGCTTTAGGTCTCTTGCTGGCGACCGGTGCGTTGGCTGTCGGTGGCAAGCCGGTAAAGCCGGGTGGCAAAGACAAGTGCCAGGTCTGCGGCATGTTCGTTGCGAAGTATCCGGATTTTGCCGCGCAGGTTCATTTTAAGAACGGCACGCTAGCCCATTTCGATGGCGCCAAAGATCTATTTAAATATTATCACCAGATCGGTCGGTACAATCCGAAGGCAACTAGTAAAGATATTTCGGCCCTTTATGTAACCGATTACTACACCCTTACTCCGATCGACGGTTTCACTGCCACCTATATCGTCGGCAGTGACGTCTTTGGCCCTATGGGGCGGGAGCTGATTCCTTTTGCCAAGGCAAAAGATGCACAGGAATTTCTCAAGGATCACAAGGGAAAGAAATCTCTCTCTTTCAAAGAGGTAACTTCGGCTCTGCTCAAGGAACTGGACTGATGGCTTTTCGTTACTCCACAACATACGGTGCCGGTTTGACAGCACTATTGTTAATGCTCGGTGGTCTTGCTATCCATAGCAGCCTTGCGGTGGTCTGGTCCGGTCCGGCGTTGGCCGATAAAGCCTCACTGGTGCGCACCCTGCAGCTCACCGATCTCTGCCTGTTCACCGAGGCGAGTTATACCCGCCATCTCGCTATGACCGACCGGAACACGCCGTTTCAGGACTCACCGCTGGCGTTTGAACACTTTCCCACCGGGTCGCTGGTGGCGCCGCCAGAGCACCTGGCCGCCGCTGGCGCAACCCGGATGACCGTGAGGAAACATGGCCAACGCATTTGAGCGACAACGCCACATCCTTGATTTCACCATTGTCTCCCTGTTGCGGCGCAAAGGGAAGAACAGCACTCTGCTGCTGGTCTACACCCTGATCATCTTTCTGCTGGCGTCGATCATCTTTTTTACCCACGCCCTGAAGCGGGAAGCGGCGCTGGTACTGCAGGAAGCGCCGGAGATCATTGTCCAGCGTACCCTTACCGGTCGCTATCACCCGATACCGCTCTCCTATGCCGACAAGATCCGCGATATCCGTGGCGTGATCTCGGTCAAGCCACGGCTCTGGGGTTATTACTACGACGGTAACTTCCTGGCCAACTATACGCTGATGGTACCTGCTGAAACGTCGCCAGCTCCGGGAGAGATTCAGATTGGCAGCGGCATCTCACGGGTACGCGATGCTTTCCCGGGGGACATCATCGGTTTCACCGGCTTTGACGGCAAGGCTCAGAGTTACCGGGTGGCCGGCACCATCCCCGCAGCATCGCAGCTGGTGGCCGCAGACCTGATCCTGCTGGCCGAGGCGGATTACCGGGCACTTGCCGGCATCCCAGCCGATCAGGCAACAGACCTGGTACTGAAAGTTCGCAACCAGAAAGAGCTGGCCACCATTGCCGAGAAGATCACCAAACTCCTGCCGGACACCCGGCCGATCATCCGTAATGAGATTCTGCGCACCTATGACGCGGTCTTCAACTGGCGCTCCGGGGTGATTGTCGTGCTGTTCAGTATCGCGGCACTGGCGTTCGTGATCTTTGCCTGGGACAAGGCGACCGGCCTCTCCGCCGAGGAGCGGAAGGAGATCGGCATACTCAAAGCGGTGGGGTGGGAGAGTGCGGATGTTCTGTTGATGAAATTCTGGGAGGGGGTGGTGATCTCCCTGACCGCCTTCCTGCTCGGGACGACCCTGGGGTACCTGCACGTCTTCTGCGGTTCGTCACTGCTGTTCGTGCCGGTGCTCAAGGGGTGGTCAACCCTCTACCCCCAATTCCGGCTGGTACCGTTCGTTAATTTCGGTCATCTGGCAGCGATCTTTTTCCTGACGGTGGTGCCGTACACCGTGACGACCATTATCCCGTCGTGGCGGGTAGCGACCATCGACCCCGACTCGGTGCTGCGGTGAAGGGGGCGACGCCATGATCAGAGCCAGCGGCATCAGCAAAACCTTCAATGCCGGCCGTCCCAATGAATTCTCGGCCCTCAGTGACGTCTCGGTTGAGCTGAACTTTCAGGAAGTGACGATTCTCAAGGGGCCGAGCGGTTCCGGCAAAACCACCCTGCTCGGCATCATCGGCTGCATGGCCAGGCCCACCACCGGCAGGATCTTTCTTGGCGAGCGGGAGATTACCAGCCTGCCGGAGCGCTTTCTGACCGGCATCCGGCGGGAAACCTTCGGTTTCATCTTCCAGCAGTTCAACCTGATCAAAGGGCTGACCGTGCTGGACAACGTCATGATCCCTGCCTATCCCACTGGCGAGAAGCACACGCCACTGCGGCAGCGGGCGCTGGCGATCCTGGAGCAGTTTAACCTGGAACGAAAGGCGGAGGCCAAGATCGAGTGGCTGTCCGGCGGCGAGGCGCAGCGAGCGGCCATTGCCCGGGCACTGATCAATAACCCACAGGTGATCATCGCCGATGAACCGACCGCCCATCTCGACAGCAAACTCTCTACCGAGTTCATGGCGATCATGCGCCAGCTGAAAGGGGAGGGGAAGACCATCATCCTCGCCAGTCACGATCCAATCGTCTACGACTCGGATCTGGCGGAGCGGACCATTGAGTTGCGCGACGGGCAGGTGGTGACGTGATCCTCCACCCCGGCGTGCTGGCCCTGCTGGTATCGTCACTGCTCATTGCCCTGATGTCGCTCTACGCCGGCAGTTACGGGGTGCAGATCCTTCGCCACTGGGACCTTACCAGCGGCAGCGAGCGCCAACTGCAGCTTGAGCGGAAGACTTACCTGGTTTCCACCATTGTCAGCTACCTGCTCGGTTTTCAGCTGATTTCCCTGTTCCTCTTTCTCTTTACCGTCGATGGGCTGGCGCCCCTGTTTGTCGGGGCAATGTGCGCCGTCGGTTCGCTCTCCGTCAACAGCCTCGGCTATTCGACTCTGTTGCTCAAAATCATCACCTTTATCCTGGCCGGGCTCTGGCTGATTCTCAACCATGCCGACAATCAGGGGTACGACTACCCGCTGATCCGCTGCAAGCAGCGTCTGCTACTGGTGCTGGTGCCGATCATCCTGCTGGAAACCCTGCTGCAGGCCGGTTACTTCCTCAGCATGCAGCCGGACATCATCACCTCCTGCTGCGGCAGTCTCTTCAGCAGCAAAGACCGCACCCTGGCGACCGAAATCGTCAATGCACCGCCGTTGCCGATGCTGGCACTGTTTTACGGGATTACACTGCTGACGTTTAATGCCGGACTCTTTTTCCTGCGGCGAGGGAGTGGTGGCTACCTTTTTGCGCTGCTCAGTGGTTGCCAGTTCCTGGTGGCCCTGGCAGCAACCGTTTCGGTGATCTCCCTCTACATCTATCAGATGCCGGCGCACCACTGCCCGTTCTGCATCCTGCAGCAGGAATACTGGTTCATCGGCTATCCCCTTTATATCGCCATCCTGACGGCAGCAGTCTGTGGGCTCGGGGTTGGACTGCTGCAGCGATTTCGTAAGGTGCCGAGTCTGCAGGACACATTGCCGCTAGTGCAGCGAAAACTTACACTGACTGCCCTCTGGTCACTGGCGCTGTTGACGATCCTGGCAACGGTCCCGATTGTTGCCACCAGTTTTACCCTGCGCTGATTTTCGGAAAAGTTGCTGGCAGGGCAATCAGGCGTTGACAATCGCTAAATATTTAGCTATAAACCATAAAGACGATAGATAATAAATTAATCGAATATTTGAACAAACTTGGCACTGACCGGAAAAACCGGAGGTTCCCCATGCAGAGCATGGGCTGAACCTCCGGTTTTTTATTTTCCCCATTAATTGTTTTAAGGAGGATTGAGATGAGTGTTGTTGCGGTATTGGGTAGTCCACGGCGTGACGGTAACAGCGCCAGTTTGGCGGGAATCATCCTCAGGGAGGCCGAAAAGGCCGGAAGAGAGACCAGAACATTCTTTCTGAATGACCTGACCTACCGTGGCTGTTATGCCTGCTATGCCTGCAAACAGAATGTGGATCACTGCATTTTGGATGACAGCCTGACCACGGTACTGGAGGCGGTGGCTGATGCCGATGTTGTCATTTTTGCCACCCCGGTTTATTTCGGCGATGTGACCGGCCAGTTCAAACTGTTCTTTGATCGGACTTTCTCCTATTTCACCCCCGACTATCGCACTGCAGCCAACCCGAGCCGCCTGGCGCCGGGGAAAAAGCTGATTTTTGTCCAATCCCAAGGGCAACCGGACCCATCATTTTTTGATGATGTCTATCCTCGTTATGACCGCTTTTTCAAGCGGATCGGTTTTAGTGAAACCCATCTGGTGCGGGCATTCGGTGTTGCTGCACCTGATGACGCAGCCAAGAGGCCGGAATTTGTCGCTGAAGCAGAAGCTGTTGCCAGGAAGCTGTTTGGCACCAATGCAAACCCGGTCTTAGGCAGCAAGGAAGTTGACTGGTGAAAAGGTGAAAGAAGATGGTGATGCAATGAGCAAAACAGTTATTTCCTGTCGCACTGATGGGTGCGGTTGTGCGGGTCGTAGCGAAGATGCCGTTGGGGCTGTTGTCCGGTGGCAGGGAGCCCAGAAAAATGTGCTGAATGGTGATATCCGCGGAATTGTTGATCTGGAGTCGCTGGGAAAACTTCCTAACCTCTACGGTCTGGGGCCATTGGCTGAACTAAAGGGTGAGGTTACTATTCTGCATGCTGAGGCGGTAATTTCCCGGGTTGATGAGCACGGTAAGATCTCCACGAAACATGGTTTCGAGCAGAGCGCCTGCTTTTTGGTGTATGCCCAGGTAAAGGAATGGCAGGAGGTTCCGTTGCCGGCAGAGGTAGCTAATCTCAACCAACTGGAACGAATCCTGCCGGAACTGGCCAGTCAGACAGGCATAAATAGTGATGAGCCATTCCCATTTCTGCTTTGGGGGGTACCGGATCAGGTCGAGTTTCACATTCTGAACAAAACGGACGGGTTGCTGCATAGTCCACCTCTGCATGAAAAAGCTAAAGTCCATTTCACCCTATATCGCACCGAACTGGAGATTATCGGTTTCCATTCATTCAACCACCGCGGCATTTTTACCCCCGGTAACAGCAATCTGCACCTGCACCTGCTGACCGAGGATGGCGCGGTGTCGGGTCATGTGGAAGAACTGAGCCTGGCCGGACTGAAGCTGTACTTTCCCAAACTATCATCATAAAGGAGTCTGAAATGAGCGCTGTTCTGCTGGATGTTTCACTTTTGAAAAAATTCGACGATGCCAAACGTCACAAGGAGACAATCTGGTCGGGCGACGACGGCAACATTGCGCTGCTGGGCCTCAAGCCGGGCCAGGAGATCGTCACCCATACCCATCACGGCAGCCATATCTTTGTGGTTATTGAAGGGGAGGGTGAATACCTTGCTGGTGGAAAGTCACAACCGCTGAAGCCTGGTGTCATTGTAGTGGTGCCGGCGCATGACCATCACGGGATCAAGAACAATTCCCAGGGGAATCTGGTGATTGCGTCCATTACCTCGCAAGGAGACTGATATGCCGATTATCGCCGTAGCAAGCAGTGATGGAGTCACCATCAACGAGCATTTCGGTCAGAGCAGGCAGTTTCTGATCTATCAGGTGGCCGAGGATGGCACCTATCAGCAGCAGGAAACGCGGGACATTGTACCCTCCTGCGGTTGCGGGTCGACCGACCACTCCCATGATGCAGTCAATCATGGCCATGAAGCAACCGTTGCCCAGTTGGTCGGCGTCGATGCGGTCCTGGCCCTGCAGATCGGCCCCGGTGCCGCGGAATCGCTCCAGGCTAAAGGGATCAAGGCGTTTGGCGTTAAAGGGCTGATTGACAAGGCGCTCACCTCCTACGGCAAGCGGCATAAGCTGCTCGACCAGACCTTGCCGGGTGTTTCTCATAGCTGCGGTTCCGGCGGCGGCTGTGGTGGTGGCAAAGGTCGCGGCGGGTGCCGATAAGGAGAGTTGCTATGTCAGGAACAGATTTCAAGGAAACCATGACCTCCAAGGAGCGCACGATTGCGGCGCTTACCGGAAAGCCTTACGACCGGATTCCGGTCAACCTGCTGATTAGCGATCATGCGGCCCGGGTCATTGGCGTCACGGTCGGCGACTATAACAACTCGGCCGCCTTGCTGGCCAAGGGGCAGATTGCCGCCTGGCGGCTCTACGGGGCAGACAACGTGAACACCGGCCCAGGCTTGACCGGTATTGCCGAGGCCATTGGCAGTAAAATAGCTTTTCCGGACAGTACCCCCTACGTGGCAGACAATCCGGTGAAGGAAGAGAAGGATCTTGATCGGCTTAAGGTACCTGACCCGGAAAAGGACGGCCGTCTGCCGCTGTTTCTCGAAGCGGCATCATTGGTGCTGAAAGAAGTGGGTGATCAGGTCGGTCTGGCAATGACCATTTCCGGGCCATTCACTACCGCTGCTGCCCTGCGGGGGACCGAGCGTTTTCTCCGTGATCTGCACAAAAATCCGCAGTTTGCCCATCGCCTGTTACGCCTGGCGTCGGACAGCATTGTCCGCTTTGCTGCCGCGGCACACGCGGTGGGGGCTCGCGCCGGCCTGGCCGACCCGACGGCATCCGGTACCATGATCAGCCCGAAGCAGTTTCGGGAATTTGCTCTGCCGTACCTGACGGAAGTGGTTGGAAAAATCACCGCCCTGTCCGGGGTGGCACCGTCGCTCCATATCTGCGGAAATACGTCGAAGATATGGCCGGAAATGACAGACACCGGAGTGTCAGTCCTGAGTTTGGACGATGCGGTGGATCTGGCCGAAGCCAAGGCGCTGGTGGGGAACCGGGTGGCGCTGCTGGGGAATGTGCGGCCAACTGCCACCATGTATCTGGGTACGCCGGACGATGTCCGGGCCAATGCCCTGGAGTGTCTGGCCAAGGGGTGGGACAATCCGAAGGGGTACATCCTGGGGCTTGGTTGCGGCCTGCCTATTGATACGAAACCGGAGAATATTCATGCGCTGGTGAATGCGGCGCGGGAATATGGTCGATGGCCGCTTGAGCCGGGTCGGTTTGGAATGAGTCAGGCAGCATGAGTTAACCTGCAATCTTTTGCTTATAGTTGTCTAGCCACCAGCAGCAAATCAATTGATGATGAAGTTACCAACTAAGCTCTTCGGGCAGAGCGGCTGACTGGACAACCAGAGGCCAGGGAGAAATCTCTGGCCTCATTTTTTTCCGCTATTGGAATGTTCGAAAATCGTCCGAAGATACGGCGATGCAGATCTAACGGAATGTAAAATATCGGTGAGATCATGACCAAATTAAAAGAACTGAAAGATCACGCCTCGCGGTTGAACCTTACACCTGAATCGCTTGCCGTCTACCTTGATGCCGGCCGAGGCGTGCTTGCGCCAGGCGCGCAGCGCCGCATGCATGCCATGATCAAACCGGGCGGTTCGGCCTGCAATCTGAACTGCACTTATTGCTATTACCTCGGCAAGAAGGAGCTGCTCGGCCAGAACAATCGGCGCATGTCTGATGAAACGCTCGAACGATTTATCAAGAGCTATATAAGTGGGCAGGAGGCTGAGGAAATTCCCTTCATCTGGCAGGGGGGAGAACCGACCTTGCTGGGACTCGGTTTTTTTCGGCGAGTCCTGGAACTGCAGGCAAAATACGCTCCGCCGGGCCGCAGGGTACTGAATGACCTGCAGACGAACGGCACTCTTCTCGACGACGAATGGTGCGCCTTCCTGAAGGAAAATGACTTTCTGGTCGGCCTGAGCATCGATGGGCCGCGAGACTTGCACGAGGCATTCCGGCCGACTAAACAGGGGAAATCAAGTTTCGACACTGTGCTGCAGGGAGTGGAAAGACTCCAACGTCACGGTGTGCCATTCAACACGCTGACGGTCGTCAACCGCCAGAACGCAAAGCGGCCGCTTGACGTTTATCGCTTTCTGCGCGACGAGCTCGGCTCGACCCGGATGCAGTTCCTACCCTGTGTCGAACCGCGTCAGTTCGAAAAGGTAGCGCCGGGCTTTGAGGAAGCCGGAACGCTTCCCGACTCCGGCAGTCCGCGGGCCAAACCTGACCATCCTCAGTCCGTTGTCACCGAGTGGTCCGTTGATCCAGATGACTGGGGTGATTTTCTCTGCTGCGTGCTCGATGAATGGCTGGCAAAGGATCAGAAGAATATTAGGGTCAATCATTTCGAGACGGTAATCGAACAGATTGCCGGGCGTCCTGCGCTTCACTGCACGAGCAGTCCCCATTGCGGCAAAAACGTGGCCGTTGAGCATGACGGCCGGGTTTATTCGTGTGATCACTATGTCTATCCCGAATTCGAGCTGGGCAATGTACTGAAGCGGCCCTTAAGCGAGATGGTGTTCTCGCTGCGGCAGCTGGAGTTTGGCCTGAACAAGCGCAATACCCTGCCTGAGCAATGCCGCCAGTGCCGCCACCTGCGGCTCTGCTGGGGCGACTGCCCGCGCACCCGTCTGCTGCGCACCCGGCCTGGCGAAGGCAACCTGAGCTATCTCTGCAGTGGCTGGCAACGGTTTTTTGAACATGCATCTGCAGCCCTGATACCCGTTGCATGGAATAAATGAACCAAATAATGAAGGAGGAGGTTGTTGGCGAAACGAAATGGGTTTTAGATCTCAACCGGAAAGAAGTTTTTAACAACAGGAAAGGAGTCTTTTATGTCGAAGTACGCAACACAAAGTCGCAGGCGTGCCAGCAAGCTGACGTGCATTTCCCTGGCCGTGGCCAGCCTGGGCTTGGCGACCAACTCTTATGCGAAACAGGATACCCCCACAGAGCAACCGAACATCCTCTTCCTTCTGGCGGACGATCTTGGTTATTCCGACATCGGCGCCTTCGGTGGCGAAATCAACACCCCCAACCTCGACAAACTTGCCGCAGAGGGGCGTTTGCTGCTCGATCACCACACGGCATTCACCAGTTCGCCGACGCGGGCGATGATCAACTCCGGGACTGACCAACATGTGACCGGCATCGGTAGCCAGTCGATTGCTCCTTACCAGAAGGGAAAGCCGGGCTATGAAGGATATCTGAATGAACGCTCCCTCTATCTGGCGGAGCTCCTGAAGGATGGCGGCTACCATACCTATATTGCCGGCAAGTGGCATCTCGGGAGCGAGGATAACCAAGCCCCGGCGTACCGGGGTTATGAGCGCTCCTACGTGCTGTTGCCCGGCGTCGCCAACCATTTTGGGAATCGGCCGGCACCAGCTTTTCAGCTCCCCAACAACAAGGGACCATTCCGGGAGGACGGCGTAATTGTAACTCCGCCCGAAAACTATTACTCGACGAACTTCTTCACTGACAAGCTCATCAGTTACATCGATTCAAACCTGGGTGACGGCAAGCCGTTCTTCGCCTTTGCCGCCTTTACCTCGCCGCACTGGCCGCTGCAGGCGCCGGACGATTTCATCGATCGTTACAAGGGTCGTTATGACGTTGGTTACGATGTCATCAAGAATGCCCGGATCGCCCGGCAGAAAGAACTTGGCATCATCCCGGCCGATCTCGTGACCTACCCGGGCGTACCAGCTTCGGCAACCTATCCGACCTGGGATCAACTCACCGATGATCAGAAGAAATTCGAGGCGCGGAAAATGGAAATCTACGCCGCCATGGTCGAGAACCTTGACTACAACATCGGCCGCCTCATCAATCACCTGAAGGAGAAGGGGGAGTATGACAAGACGCTGATCATCTTCCACTCGGATAACGGAGCCGAATCCACCAAGGGTAATCTCAATAACGGCTACAACAACAGTCTGGAGAACATCGGCCGGTACGGGTCCTACATCTATATCGGACCACGTTGGGCTGAGGTCAGTGCGGCGCCGCACCGCCAGTGGAAGTCCTATTCGACCGAAGGTGGACATCACGTGCCGACCATCGTCCATCTTCCGGGCCAGACCGGGAAAAAGGCTCCGATCGGTGCTCTGACCGGCATCCAGGACTGGCTGCCAACATTCATCGATTTCGGCGGGATATCCAACCCGGGAAGTAATTATAATGGGCGCGAAGTTAACCCGATCACTGGTTTCTCCTTGAAGCCGCTCTTGGAAGACAAAGTCTCATGGGTACGCAGCCCGTCCACGGTGCTGGCTAACGAGCAGAGTAATCGCCGTTATCTGCGCAAAGGGAACTGGAAGATCGTGTATTTCCAGCCGCCGTTCGGCAAGGGGGACTGGGAACTGTTCCATCTGTATACCCGCGGCGCCAGTGGCGAATTCCAGAACGCCCCCAATGGAACGGTAGCCGGTCAACCTGCTTATGCGGGGTATGACGATCTGGCCGAACTCAACGACCTCTCTAGCGTGAACCCGGACAAGCGCCAGGAACTGATCGCCGAATGGGACGCTTATGTCCAGAAGTTCGGAGTCGTGCTTCCACCACCACCGCCAACGCCATAAATTGGCAGGCGCAGGGCAGGTAGAGTCATCTGCCCGCCCTGCGCTTCTTTTGGACAAATCGGCGCAATAGCAAAGGAGAACCCATGAACATATTATCTAATGCAAAAGTATTGACTGTTGTCCTTTGTGCGACACTCTTCGTCTGCCAGGCAGATGTAATGGCCGCCGGCTCAAAGTCCAAGACCAGCAGGAAAGGCGGGGAGGTTCTGGCCGAGGTCAATGGTAGCACCATCACAAAAGCTGACCTGAACCTTGAACTGGGAAACCTTCCAGAACACCTCAAGTCGATGGCTGAAACTCCGCAGGGACGCAGAGACATGGTGGAGTCGATGGTGATTCGCGAGTTGATCCTGCAGCAGGCTGCCAAAGAGGGATTGGATAAAGATGCAGAGATCGTTAAAACACTAAGGGATATCAAGAAACGTCTGATCGTCGAGTCATTCTTGAAAAGGAAGGTCGAAACTGGTGCTCAGGTTTCAGATGCAGATTTGCAGAAGTTCTACGAAGAGAATCGGGACAAGTTTCAGTCAGGCGAGCAGATAAGGGCCAGCCATATCCTGCTCAAAACCGATAAGGAGGCCGGGGCGATTCTGGATCAACTCAAAGCTGGTGGCAACTTCGAAGAACTGGCAAAAAAGAGCGCCTGCCGCGATTCCGCCGCCAAGGGTGGCGACCTGGGCTGGTTCGGCAAAGGAGTAATGGTTCAGGCCTTCGAGGATGGCGCCCTAGCGCTGAAGGAAGGGGAGTATTCAGGAGTGGTCAAAACGGACCTCGGCTATCACATCATCAAGCTGACCGGCAAGCGGGCGGCTGAAGCGCAGACATTCGACGAAGTCAGGGAACAGATAAAAACAGCCATCATTCCTGCCAAACAGCAGGAAGTTTTCAAGAGAATCAAGGAGGATCTCAGGAAGAATGCCAGGATTACCATCAAGGAGGACGTTCTGAAAGACCTGAATGGAAAGAAGCAAGACAGTAAAAAAGGGAAAGAAGCCGGCTGAACCTCTTTGCCGTGGGGTGCTCAATTGTTATTTTCCAAATAAAAAGCCCCCCTGTTTCAAAGGGGGCTTTTATTGCCGATTGAATTTGGCAGTCAATACCCCTCAAAGAGCGCCGTTGATAGATAACGCTCCGCAAGATCCGGCATAATCGCCACGATCGTCTTTCCGGAAAATTCGTCTCTGAAGGCCAGCCGTACTGCGGCTGCGGCAGCTGCCCCGCAGGAGATTCCGACCAGCAGACCTTCTTCTTTTGCCAGTCGCCGGGCGAATTCAATCGCTTCGTCACTGGTGACCAGTTCGACCTGATCAACCACCGACAGATCGAGGGTATCCGGAATGAAACCGGCACCAATCCCCTGGATCTTGTGCGGGCTTGGTTTCAGCTCCTGTCCGGCAAGTTTCTGAGTGATGACCGGGCTCTCCTGCGGCTCCACCGCCACGGAGAGGATCTTTTTCCCCATGGTGTTTTTGATGTAGCGGGAAATGCCGGTAATGGTGCCGCCGGTGCCGACCCCGGCCACCAGCACATCGATGGCGCCATCGGTGTCATTCCAGATCTCCGGGCCGGTGGTCTTTTCATGGATCGCCGGATTGGCCGGGTTCTTGAACTGTTGCGGCAGGAACCAGCGCTTGGGATCGGAGGCAGCCAGTTCTTCCGCCTTGGCGATGGCCCCCTTCATCCCTTCCGGGCCGGGGGTAAGGATCAGATTTGCCCCCAGTGCCGCCAGTACCCGGCGCCGTTCAATGCTCATGGTCTCGGGCATGGTGAGGGTCAGTTTATAGCCACGGGCCGCTGCCACATAGGCCAGGGCAATGCCGGTGTTGCCGCTGGTCGGCTCGACTATTTCAACCCCCGGCTTGAGAATTCCCCGCTCTTCGGCATCCCAGATCATGTTTGCGCCGATGCGGCACTTAACCGAATAAGCCGGGTTGCGCCCCTCAACCTTGACTAGAACCGTGGCTTTGGCACCTTTGGTAATATGGTTCAGTTGGATCAACGGGGTATTGCCGATGGATTGCGAGTTGTCTGCATAGATTCGTGACATTCAGGTTTCTCCTATTTTTTAACGACGACTTTATGGATGTTGTCCTTGACGTGGGACGTTTCCAGTACCTGAAAACCCTGCTCGGTGCAGGTTTTGGGTACCTTGTCCAGGGGCTCTCCCTCAGTGAGGAGTATTTCGAGTATATCGCCATCCTCCATCTGTTCAAGCTGCAGCTTTGCTTTGACAAAGGTCATGGGGCAACGGTCTTTGGTAATATCGAGCTTGATCGTACTCATTATAACCCCTTATTTTTGGGCAATTTGTTTGACTGCATCGGCCAGTCGGTCGATTTCGTCGAAGGTGTTGTAAAAGGCCAAGGATGGTCGCACCGCTGTTTCAACCCCAAAACGGCGCAGTGATGGCTGGGCGCAGTGGTGACCGGTCCGCACGGCGATCCCCTGCTGGTCCAGAAACCGGCCAATTTCCTCGTTATCCCGATCCTTCATCACAAAGGAAATAACGGAAACTTTTTCCCGCGGGTTGCCGAGAATCCGCAACCCGTTGATCCGGGAGAGCTGCTCCGTGGCATACTCCGTCAGTTTATGCTCGTATTTGCCGGTATTCACCAGCCCGAGGCGGTTGACATAATCGAGAGCGGCGCCGAGGCCCACCGCGTCAGCGATGTTGGGGGTACCGGCCTCAAACTTGGCCGGAGCCTCATTATAGGTGGTTTCCTCAAAGGTGACGTTCTTGATCATGTTGCCGCCGCCATGCCAGGGAGGGAGGATTTCATGGAGCTGCTCATTGACATAGACCGCGCCGATGCCGGTGGGGGCAAAGATCTTGTGGCCGGAGAAGACAAAAAAGTCGCAGCCGATCTCCTGCATGTTTACCGGCATGTGGGAGATCGACTGGGCACCATCAATCAGCACCCGGGCATTGTAACGTTTGGCGGCATGGGTCATCTCCGCCACTGGGACAACCGTGCCAATGGTGTTTGATGCCTGGGTAAGGGCGACCAGCTTGGTGCGCGGGCCAAGCAAAGCCTCGTATGCCTCCAGCATGATCTCGCCCAGGTCATTCACCGGAATGACCCGGATCACAGCCCCCTTTTCCTTGGCGATCATCTGCCACGGAACGATGTTGGCGTGGTGTTCCAGGGTGGAGACGATGATTTCGTCCCCCGGCTGCAGGAACTTGCGGCCATAGGTCTGGGCAACAAAGTTGATCCCTTCGGTGGTGCCCCGAACAAAGACGATATCCTTGGTGGACGCAGCGCCGATAAAGGTCTGTACTTTTTGCCGGGCCCGTTCAAAGGCATCAGTGGCCCGGGCCGCCAGGGTATGGGCGCCACGGTGGATGTTGGAGTTATCGTTTTCATAGAAATAGGAGATGGCATCAATGACACTCTGCGGTTTCTGGGTGGTGGCGCCATTGTCCATCCATGCAAGCTGCTTGCCATGCACCTTCTGATTCAGTACCGGGAAATCCTTGCGAATGGCCTGGATATCCAGGGGACGCGAGCCGCTCTGCTCCGCCGATTTGCCTGAAAACAGCCGCTGCAGAATGTCCGGATCGTGACCGGCCTTACATTTGCCGTTCTCGTCACGCATATGCCCTGCGCGGACCTGTTGGACAAAGGCGCTCAGGCCGCTGGGTGAATTGGTTGCTCCACCCGGAACCGTGAAGCTCTCCGGCGTCATTGTTGTTTCAGCCGGGATGACAGGCCAGGATGGTGAGATGCCGGAGAGACCGGGAACCCCAGCCTGATCTGACGGTATCGCCTTGGGATTTGGGGCGCTGTAGCCGTGGGAACCAAGTCCGGCCGCGCCGGGCGCGGTGAAGCTCTCGGCGCTGTTGCCGGCACCGCCGCTGTTTCCTGGCCAGGATGGGCTGATACCGGATATCCCCTGGAGTTCAAACCCATCTTGGGTCGCACCAAAAGGTGACTGAAGGGCGGAAAGGTTTGGCGTCACCGCCGGCAGGGCCGGGATGTTTACCCCATCCGGCGCGGTGGGAAAGGTAAAGGCGCCGGCGCTGACCGGTGCAGATATCCCAGGCAAATTTCCGGCGTTGGGGACGCCAGTGGGGAGATCAGTTTCCGTTTTCGGCGTCAGATTAGCCCCCGGTATCTCGTTATAGAGCCGGGTAGCAATGGACGCAACCAGTTCAGGCGTAATGATATCGTTCATATATATGCCCCTGGTTACTTGATTTTTGGTTTACGATGCTCGTAATCATGATAGTAGCCGACCTCGACGTTTTCGAGGATTGCCAAGGCATCATCGGTCAGCACTGCCAGGGAGAAGTAGAGGGAGAGCAGGTATGATGCAACCCCAAGGTTGTCAGTTTTCATCAGCCGCGCCGAGAGACTGGGCATTATTTCGCCCGGAATGCCGACCTGATGGAGACCGACCACCCCTTGGTCCGCCTCGCCGACCCGTACCAGAATAATACTGGTGGTGCCAAGCCATTGATTTGAGTGGAAGCGGCTTTTAATCTCAAGCTTGTCACACGGGATGAGCGGTACGCCGCGCCACGTAATGACCTGGGTACCAAAGACGTTGGCAGTTGGTGGTGGCACCCCACGCCAGGTGCACTCGCGGGTAAAGGCGGCTATCGCCTTGGGGTGGGCGAGGAAAAAAGCCGGCTTTTTCCAGACCAGGGCCAGCAGCTCATCCAGATCATCCGGGGTCGGCGTGCCATAGCGAGTGCTGATCCGCATAGACGGGTCAGCCGAGTGGAGGAGGCCGAATTTGGTGCTGTTGATCAGTTCCCATTCCTGCCGCTCCTTGATCCCTTCGATGGTGAGCCGCATCTGCTCTTCCAGCTGATCATAGGGTCCATTGTAGAGATCGGAGACGCGGGTATGCACCCGAACCACGGTCTGCACCGATGAAAGATTGTATTCGCGGGGGGTGGCCGAGTAGTCAACAAAGGTTTCCGGGATCTCGATATTCTCGGCAAAACCGGAGACCAGGTCGATATTCCGCTCGCCATATTTGTTGACCGTGGTCAGCAGTTCCAGATGTTCATCGGTGACCTTCTTGAACTCATCGCTCAGGCTCGGGGCATTACTGAGGATGCTGTCCAGCTCTTTACGCGAAAAAGTCAGCAGTACACAGGGGGTAATGGTCCGGGCCGTCACATCCGAGGTACGGTTGGTGACCAGCTCGATCTCGCCGAAATATTCACCCTCAGTCAGCAGGGCGATCCGTAGATCGCTGCCGTGAGCCCCCTTGCTCAGCACCTCTACCTGCCCCTGGGCGATGATGAAGAACTTGTTCTCCTCTTCGCCCTCAACTACCAGTTTGTTGCCAAGGGTGACCTGTTCGGTCTTGAAGCTGGCGGCCATGCGCGCAATCAGCGCATCCGGCAGTCGCGAAAAAACCGGCACGCTGCGCAGCGACTCCGGGGAGAATGACGCATTGCCATCGGTCAGTTCAATCTCGACCCGCTCAGCCTTGGAGAGCTCAACCTTGGTCCGGTTAACCCGGTAGGTGCCGCCAGTTACCTGCACCCAGGGCAGCAGGCTTAGTAGCCAGCGCGGGGTGATGGACATCATTTTCGGATTTGTCTTGGTGGTGGTTGCCAGGTTGCTGGCCACTGCCGTGGTTACGCTTCGTTGCAGTAGATTGTTCTCAGACATGCAATCCTCCATGGTTGCGGTTGGCCTGTGTCAGGCGCCGCTTGCAGAGTTGGTTATATTCCCAGGCCAAGGTTGAAGCCGCCCTGCTCACGATGAGCATAATCGTGATAGTAGCCAACCTCCACGTTCTCCAGGACGCCGATGGCGTCGTCAGTAAGAACGGCGCAGGAGGAGTAGAGTGAAAGGAGGTAAGAGGAGACCCCGAGGGTGTCGGTCCCCATGAAACGAGCGGACAGGCTCGGCAGGATCTCGCCCGGAATGCCGGTTTGATGCAGCCCCACGACCCCCTGGTCGGCCTCGCCAAGCCGCATCAGCAGGATGCTGGTAGTTCCAAGCCAGCGGTGGGAGCTGTAACGGCTCTTGATCTCCACCTTGTCGCATGGGATTAGCGGGACCCCACGCCAGGTGATGACCTGGGTGCCGAAGACATTCAGGGTTGGCGGTGGGGTGCCGCGCCAGGTGCATTCACGGCCAAAGGCGGCGATGGCCTTGGGGTGGGCGAGAAAAAAGGCCGGCTTTTTCCAGACCAGGGCCAGCAGTTCATCCATGTCATCCGGGGTTGGCGCGCCGTAGCGGGTGCTGATGCGGAAGGACGGCGCCACCGAGTGCAGCAGGCCGAATTTTTTGTTATTAATAATTTCCCATTCCTGACGCTCTTTGATTCCCTCAATAGTGAGTCGTATCTGTTCTTCCAGTTGGTCATAGGGGCCATTGAACAGGTCGGAAACCCGGGTATGTACCCGCACCACGGTCTGCACGGCAGATAGGTTGTATTCGCGGGGCGTGGCGGAGTAGTCAACGAAGGTTTCGGGGATTTCGACGTTCTCGGCAAAACCGGATACCAGGTCGATGTTTCGCTCACCGTACTTGTTGACCGTGGTCAGCAGTTCCAGATGCTCCTCAACCGCCCGTTTGAACTCGTCCTTCAAGCTCGGGGTTTCGGCGAGGATTGCATCCAGTTCGTTGCGCGACAGGGTCAGCAGGGTGCAGGGGGTAATGGTGCGGACCGTCACTTCCGAGGTGCGGTTGGTGAGCAGCTCGATCTCGCCGAAATACTCCCCTTCAGTCAGCAAGGCGATCCGCAGGTCGCTGCCGTGGGCGCCCTTGCTTAGCACTTCCACCTGACCCTGGGCAATGACAAAAAACTTGTTGTCCTCAGCCCCCTCAACAATGAGATTGTTGCCCAGTGCCACCTTTTCGGTGCGGAACTTGGTGGCCATGCGGAACACGATTGTATCCGGGAGGCGGGAGAAGAGGGGGACGCTGCGCAGTGCCTCCGGGGCAAAGGTCGGTTGGCCCGATTCCAGGTCCACCTCGATCCGCTCTGCCCGGGACAGTTCGATCTTGGTCCGGTTGACCCGATAGGTGCCGCCGGTTACCTGGACCCAGGGCAATAGGCTCAGCAGCAGCCGTGGGGTTATGGACATCATTTTCGGGTTGGTCTTGGTGGTGGTTGCCAGGTTCCTGGCGACCGTAGTGGTCACGCTTCGTTGCAATAGACTGTCTGACATAGGCGTTTCCTTTGGGGGGTAATGGTTATGCAGCTTATAAACCGTGCAGTTTTGTTCCTTGAACATACCACTAGTAAAAGAGTCGTCAAGCAATAAATACGATTAATATTAGCTAGATAAACTAATCGCCACGAGTATCGCCTACCGAATTAGTAGGCTATACCTATGGCGATTACCTTAGTAAGTAGCTGTTACCTTAAGCGATGTGGCAGAAAATCTCACACTGCCAAACGTACAGTTTGTTCGTTTGTTTCAGCTGGTCCGCCATTGTGATAGCGGTCATCGGTAATATAGCTGTACGGGTCTTTATCATACCAATCGGCGCGGTAGGGGAGCGGGGCATTCCCCAGCAAATTCTGTTGATACGAGCGGTTCAGCAGATGTTTGGCCGAGCGGCGCGCCACCTCGAACATCCCCTTGTATCCCAGATAGGTCTGCGGCGTGGCATAGAGCGGAATGCAGGGTACCCCTAGCTTTGCTACCCAGGAATTGCTGCCACCATGACCGACATACAGATCCGGCTGGTTGCGCTTGATCAGGTTCACCAGCTCGAATACCTGGGCCGTGGCTACGTTCACCTCAATGCCAGGGTTATCTTCAGCTGCCCGCTGGTAGAGGTCATCACCGAATTGGTCATAATGATGGGCCCTGAAACCGATAACATTGGTCCCCAGTTCATGATAGAGCATGGCCATGGTCGCTACCCGCATCTCGCCGCCACCCAGGTAGATTCGTTTTCCTTTGAGAATGTCGCGATAACGGGCAAGTCCTTTTTCTAGCGCGGCCTCCTCGGCGGCAATCAACCGTTTGGCCTCCGCCAGCAGGCCGAAATGCGCGGCGATTTTTTCCAGCCAGAGGGCGGTATTGCGGATGCCGATCGGCATGGTGTCGATGATGTAGGGGATGCCATGCTTCTCCTTGAGGAATTCCAGGAAATAGTCGTCATGGGTGGCGCAGATACTGACGTTCAGTGCAGCCTTGGTGATATCGCGAAAGCTTTGCTCATCGGAAAAATGCGGGAAGACCTGCACCTTAAGGCCAAGGGCGTTCAGCAGTCGCTCCAGTTCCACTTCGTCGGGCCGACCAATTGAAACCGCATTGAACAGGTTGACGGTCCGTTTCGCTTCTTCATCCCGCAAACGCTGCTCCCCTTCGTCCAGGTTCTGTTCTTTGGGGATAAAGTCGAGGAAGCGGGCCAGGCCGTGATAGGCGGCATCGTAGCCGGTGGCGGATATATGAGTACGGAACCCGGCGCAGTGCACCGGCACAATGCGGGCCGTGACCTGGGGTTGGAGCTTGGCCGCCACGCCATCCACGTCATCGCCGATGATGGCCGGCGTGCACGTGGTAATGATGAAGATCAGCTCCGGCCGGTGACGTCGGTCGGCCTGGAGAATCGCCTTTTCAAGCTTTTCTTCACCGCCGTGCACAACGTCTGACTCATCCAGGTTGGTGGTCCCCCAAACGATCCGGTCCTGAACCCGGCCCCGTGCTTTCTGACCAATGCGGAACATGCCGTCGAACTGCTGCAGCGAGCCGCCGCATCCGGGGGGCGAATGCATCAGCACATAGGCGTTGGGTATGGTGCCGATGATGGTAAGGGCCAGGTTCATCTGGCAACCGCCCGCCTGGGAAAAGGAGCGGCCGCTGTTCTGCAGACAGCCGCCACGCGATTCCTTCACCAGTCCATTGGAGCAGCCACCATAGGCGTTACAGGTGCGGAGCCGGTTTTCGCGAACCGGTAGTACTTTTTGATCGGTATATCCCATTTCATCCTCCTTGAGGGTCGCTGAAAACCAGCAATCTCGCCGCTGTCATCGCGAGCTTCCTTGTGCGACGTAGCGCTGCTACGCCTCCGCGGGGCTTGCTGTGGGTGCGACGATCTGAATACTTTTGAGCGACCCGAGTTGTCATTAAATTTCTAACGGCCCGGAATCGCAAACGACAGCAGATCTTCAGTCAGATTCAGCCCGCCTCGATAGCCTGCATATCCTTTGCCCAGAACGACGCGGTTGTTGAGCGGAAAACTGATCCCCAGGTGCCGGGCGCCGATGTTAGCGGCCAGCTCCCCTTCAATGGTGCTCCCCAGGATATAGGCCGGTGCATAGGTCGGCGCGTAGCGGTTGCCGTTGGTTGCCGGCCAGAGTTTGGCCAGGTGGGCCGGGATCTGTGAAGCATCGGTTTCAAAGACGATGGTGGGCTGATAGCCCGATGGCAGCCGGTCATACCCTGCGGTGACCGTTGCCTGGAACTGCTCGTCCAGGCCATCACTTATCACGGCCTGGATGAACTGTCGTACAAGATCATCCAGGCCATCACTTATCACGGCCAGGTCGGTGAGCCAGCCCAGTTCCTCGTTGAGGAAGCGGGTGATGGGAAGGGTGGTGGTGGCATTGGCGACCACCGCCGTGTAAAACTGCATGTCCACGTCGGTGAACAGGTCGCTCGCGCGCTCAAAAATCCGGTAATACAGGTCGTTTTCAAAGTTGATGACCGCTTCGGTTACTTGCGGATCAAGTTTGAGAAATTCAGTTACTTCCCGCAAGAACCGAGCGGTGGCAACTGCACCGATCGGCAGATCAACGACGTGGAAGGGGACATTGAACCGCTCCTCAAAGACCCTTGCCGGCTGCACACCGTAGGCGCGGGACAGCACAATGTTTGCCGCAGCTGACGTGGCATTCGTCAGGTTCTCCAGGGTTTCGTCCGGCGCGAAGAAGGTGTTGACCTCCAGACCGAGCAGGCCGAGCAGTCGTTTTAATTCCAGCAGATCGCCGCGGAAAAACGGATCCTGCCCTGGCACCAGCCCCCAGAGATTGACGAGCTTGGGATTCCAGTCCTGGGCAGGCTGCAGATAGTGGCGGAAGAGCCCCTCTAAAAGCAGGTCGTATCCCTTGTAGGATGTCCCTTTGAAGCCGCCGGTTTCAATGCCGATGACCGGTATGCCGTTTGCCTGATGTTCGTGAATGACCGACTGGATATCATCACCAATGATGTCGGTCATGCAAGCGGTCACTACCACGTACAGATCACCATCCATCAGTTCATGAGTGGTCCGGATCTGTTCGCTAAGTCGGTCACCGCCGCCGAACACCACTTCATGCTCGACGATATTGGAGCCGGGCAGTGAGGTGCCGCCGCAGTAGCCGGCCCCGTAAAAGCCGCTGCCGGCATAATGGGCCATGTGCAGATTGCCACCACAACCTCCGGCACCGTGAATGATCGGTATCACCTTTGGTAGTGACGTAATGGCGCTCAGCGCCCCTCCCAGGGCGCAGGTAAAACGGGGATGATCAACATGTGTACTCATTCGTACCTCCTTGGGTGCCTGTTCAGGCAGCTTAAATGTTAGAAATTATCTACGTTAGCCCAGCAGTTTGTAGACCCGGAAGGCGGTCATAACCACGATCAGTAAGCCAAACAGCTGCTTGATCTGTTGCCCGGGCAGATAGCGGCTCGAAAAACGGGCACCGATAAACGAGCCTACTGCGCCAGCGGCAATCAGCGGGATGGCCACTGCCGGATCGAACTTTGCGGTGGTCAGATGGGGGAGCAGGGCACTGAATGACGGTGGAGCCACGGCCAGGGCATTGATGCCGGCTGCCCGCTTGGTCTCGAAGCCACAAATAATTAAAGTCGGCACCAGCAGGAAACCTGGACCCACCCCCAGTAGGCCGCTCAAGAGGGCGATGGGGATGGCCAGTACCAGCACCAGGCGGAAATTCTCCTCCGCTTCTTCGATGACGGGCACCGGGTGCCAGAGACGCCAAGAAAGAAAGATCACTGCCGCCAGATAGCAGCTCCAGACGGCGCTCTGGTTTACCCCCTGCACCAGCCAGGAGCCGAGTGGAGCGACTATTGTGCACACCAAGGCAAGTAGTCCGGCCCGGCGCCACTCGATCTGTCCCGAGCCGGCAAAACCGAGAACGGCAAAAATGGCGGTGATCCCGTTCAGGAAGAGGCTGAGCGGCTGCACCTGATGCACGAGATCGCTGAAAAAAAACCCGAGAAACGGGATGGCTGCAAAGGCCACTCCCAAGCCGAGCATCCCTGAGATCAGGGAAAGCAGGAACAAACCGCCCACCAAGATAAAGATCAGATATTCCATCGCTTACATCCCTTGTATAGACACTGAAGAGCCGACCCCAAAATCTGCTTCACTGAGCCGGTTGCCAGGTGCCACCTTGATGAAGGAATCGCCATCCCACGGTCCGTTGACGATCCGGCGCAGCCAGGCATCACGGCCGGTCACCAGCACAAATTCCAGTCCCAGCAGTTCGGCCATTTCCCGGCCGGTGGTCAAGTGTTCCTCTTCCCGCGGATGGCCGGTGTAGATGAACACCAGTCGCCGATAGGCGTCGAACATGGTGGCCATGACCCGCTTGGCCTTCTGCTCGCCGTATTTGTCCCGTACCCGTCGGTACTCGGTGAACACAGTTCGTTCTCCTTCCAGCCACCCGCCGGAGAGAAAGTAGGTGCCCTTTTCCTGTTGCACCAGTTCGTCATGGGTGTAGCGCGAGCCGAGCATTAGCGGGATACAGTCGTGGGCCCGGGGGATCAAGAGCGGCACGCCCGGTGCCGTCAGGCCGGCCACCGCTCCGCCGCAAAGGCCGAAGGCCAGGATCACCCGGCTGACCTGATCAGTTCCTGTCAGTCTTTCCCGCAGTTCTTCTCGCAGTTTGTCCGGCCAGCGGTGCAGCCCCATGGAAACAAAGTGAAAAGTCACCGGCCTATCCAGGGTAATTGCCAGCAACTCTTCTTTCATCACGTCGCAGGCAATGATATGGATAGCGGATGCTGTCATGCAGCCAGCTCCCCGTTTAATACTGCTTGATTCAGCGGGAATTGGCCGAATTCGCGGGTCGCGGCAACCAGGGCGTGGACATTTTCCGGTCTGGTGTGGATCGGCAGGCCACAACCGACGGCCAGGATGAAGCCACGGGGGGAGTCGCCGGCAGCGGCGATGCAAGATCTGACATCCGCCCGCACCTCCTCAGGGCTTCCCAGATACATACTCTCCGTCGGTTTGACATTCCCCACCAGGATAGTTCGGTCGCCAACCGCTTCCTTGGCGGCCGCCAAATCCACCACATCATCCAGAGAAAGGAAACCGGCGTCGGTCGCTGCCATGTCCGGCCAGACTTTTTTGGTGTTGCCGCAGATGTGCAGCAGACCGGGGTAGCCGGACAGTCGCTGCATGGCTTGCATCAGTTCCCGTTGGTAGGGCTGGGCAAATTCGCGGAAATGCTTGGGGCTGATCAGGCTCCCGGAGGCCACCGGATCCGAACTGCCAAAGCGCACACCAAGATGGGCAGCGGCTTCCAGTACCGGCAGTGTGGCGTTAAGGGCAAAACGGAGCAGACGATGGGCAAAATCCGGCCGATACATCAGGTCGCGCAACAACTCTTCTGTGCCACGCAGATTGGCCGCGGTACTGAAGGGGGAGCGGACATTGAGCGAGACCGGGACCTGATCACCGATTTCTTCCTGAATTCTTTGGCTTGCCTCAATATAGAGCGAAATCCGCCGGTCCTGCGGATCGGGAAGCGACAACTTTTCCAGATCTGCCGGTTCGTTAATGGCATGCTTGACGATGTAGGGAGCGGAGTACTCCGGATAGGTAAATATTGAACCAAGGCACTCGGTAATCCCCAGCACCGGCCCAATGCCGACCCAGTCGTGACCGTAGGTGCGCCAGGCAGCAACTTGCGCTGCGGCCATCAGTTTGGCGGACTGGTGATAGGATGAAACCTTGATCCCCAGCACCGTGGCGGCATGGTCACCAATGAACGGATGACAGGGGATTCGATCAATCGGTTTCCCGGCAAGCAGGGCATCAATGCGTTGCCGGGCAGTCAATTCAGGCAGCTGGTTGTTATTATTCATTGCAGGTCCCTTAGAAATGAACAGCTGTTGCTATATTGGGATAAAAAACCGGAGGTATCCTGACGCACTTCGTGCGGGGAACCTCCGGTTTTCCGGTTGGTACAAGTTTGTTAGGTAAAATTGATCACCGCGGATATTCAGCCGCAGTGACGTATTGAATCAGATCAGGCCAACTTGGCGGCCCGGTCGATCCGTTCCCAGGGGAGATCTAGGTCCAGTCGCCCGAAGTGGCCATAGGCTGCGGTCTGGCGATAGATCGGGCGGCGCAGGTCGAGCTGCTCGATGATGGCAGCCGGCCGCAGGTCGAAATTGTCCTTGATGATTTGGGCCAGTTGCTCGTCAGAAACCTTGGCCGTGCCGAAGGATTCCACAAATACTGCCACCGGACGGGCAACGCCGATGGCATAGGCTACTTGGATTTCGACCCGGGCGGCGAGACCGGCGGCGACTATGTTTTTCGCCACATAGCGAGCGGCATAGGCTCCGGAGCGGTCGACCTTCGTGGGATCTTTGCCCGAAAAAGCGCCGCCGCCGTGGCGGGCTACGCCGCCGTAGGTGTCGACAATGATTTTGCGGCCAGTGAGGCCGGCATCACCATGGGGACCGCCGACAACGAAGCGGCCGGTGGGGTTGATGAAATAGCGGGTCTTATCGTCCAGCAGACCTTCCGGAATCACCGGTTTGATGATCTTGCTGATTACGTCTGCGCGGATTTGCTCCAATGTCGCATCAGGCGCATGTTGGGTGGAGATGACCACTGTATCGATCCTTACCGGTTTCCCGTCGATGAACTCCACGGTTACCTGGCTTTTACCGTCTGGGCGCAGGTAGTCGATCTCGCCGGATTTACGGGCCGATGCCAGTTTTCTGGTCAGGCCATGTGCCAGATGGATACTGGTGGGAAGATAGGCTTCGGTCTCATTGGTGGCATAACCGAACACCATACCCTGGTCGCCGGCGCCGACGGAATCCAGATAACCATCATGATCAGCGCCGCTACGCTGTTCGTAAGCGGAGTTGACCCCTTGGGCGATATCCGTTGACTGCTGATCCAACGAGACAAGGACCGCACTATGCTCGGCGTCAAGACCGTATTCGGATTTGGTGTAGCCCACATCGGCGATGGTATCTCTGGCCACTCGAACGGCATTGATCTGGGTATTGGCTGTGGTTTCGCCAATGATCACCACCAGGCCGGTGGTGACACTTGTCTCGCAGGCAACCCGGGCCAATGGGTCTTTTTCCAGAAAGGCATCAAGGATTGAGTCTGAAATCTGGTCGGCAAGTTTATCCGGATGTCCTTCCGTGACTGACTCTGAGGTGAACAGGTAGTGCTTTGGTGGCATATGTGCTCCTTTCATGGGTAGCGATGCTTTGCACTGAAGTGCGTTAATAAATAAAAAGAGGTCAAGGCAGCAAGCTGTTTGCTTGTCCCTGACCTCCAGTTTTCTGGTCGGTCTGTAGATCTACTTGTAATCTGCCGGATCTGGCAGAGTCCGGTTGTTGAGTCAGCGTTGCCGAACTATGGCGGAGTCGAATTCAGATTGCGAAGTCGAAATCCCACGCCTGGTCCATCTGTCGTGACGGTTCGCTGACTTTCAGTTGGCCGACAACTCTGGCCGGGATTCCGGCAACGGTTGAGTGATCTGGGACTTCTTTCAGAACCACGCTGCCGGCGGCGATCTTTGAGCCATCACCGATTCTGATGTTGCCGAGGATCTTGGCCCCGGCCCCGATCAGTACCCCATTGCCAACTTTCGGATGCCGGTCGCCGGACTCTTTGCCGGTACCGCCCAGGGTCACCTCATGGAGCATTGAGACGTCATCACCAACTACGGCGGTTTCACCGATCACCACACTGGTGCCATGGTCGATCAGTATCCCTTTGCCGATCCGCGCCGCCGGGTGGATATCAACATCAAACGCCTCGGAGATCCGGCTCTGCAGGTAGAGCGCCAGTGGTTTACGGCCCCGGTTCCAGAGCCAGTTGGCCACTCGGTATGACTGCAGGGCCTGGAATCCCTTAAAATGGAGATAAGGGAGGGCCATGCTGCGGGCCGCTGGGTCTCGTTCAACAACGGCGCCGAGGTCCCGGCGGATTGCCTCCCGAATATCAGCCGAATTTTGCAGTGCTTCAAATATCACGTCCCGCAGTGAGGTGGGGGTCAAGTAAGGTGAGGCGAGTTTATTGGCGAGGAAATAAGCGATGGCTGCTTCCAGCGAATGATGCTTGAGCACCATATCGTGGAGAAAGCCAGCAAGCATGGCTTCGCTTCTGGCCATTTCACTCACCTCTTTACGCAGGCGTATCCATACCGGGTCGTGCGAATCCTTGTTTAATGCGTTCATTGCCTACCTCACTTTCAACAGTCTGCTAATGGATCATATGAAGAGCGTCTGTCCGCCATCAGACAGTTCCAGGAAGGTAGCAACACCAAGCACATCCTTGACCTCGGGAATAAAATCGTTTCTGGTGAGCCCAAGAACATGCATGGCCATCTCACAGGCATAGAAGTTGACGCCAAGGGCCTTTGATGCAGCGAATAGTTCTTCAAGGGTGGCGACATTTTTCCCCTGCATCATGCCGGTCATCAGAATCGGGCTCAAACCGCCGAAGTTGAGACGGCTGAGGGGCAGATTTTTTCTGCCGCCAAGCAGGAAATTGAAAAAGCGGGGCGAGGATGCCCGAGCCGATAAAGCTGCGGCCGGTAATTTTCTTAATGCTGTTCAAGCCCCAGAAGGTGAAGAAGATATTTACTTCATAGCCGACTGCTGCAGCACCTGAGGCCAACGTAAATACGGCGATCACCTTGTCGAAGTCACCACTCATGCTGATGATTGAGAGTTTCTTTTTATCAGCCATCTTCAGCCTCCTGAGCGATTTAGCCCTGCTTTGTGAATAATTATTTCTACCTGTTGTTGAACTCTAGCAATTTAATTCTTGACTTGTCAATATAAAAAATATATATCCTACAACATAAATAGTTAATTATTGTTGTTGCTGACCAGAAAAACTGGAGGCCGGGAGAAGTTCCCCGGCCTTTTTCCGTTTGTGCGCCCGGCAGGGCGCGTGGCGCGCAAGCGCCATATGATCAACTATGGTGGTTGATCATTGACTTGGGGGTGCAAGTCCCCTACGGACCCTGATGGTGGGAACCGTTAGCCGAACAGCAAGGGTGTCCGGGGCGACCCGGAATCTGAAGGAAGCTGCAGGCAAAATCCTGGCCCGACGAACAGGAATCGCATACGAGGCAGGCATATCCGGGCGAGAAGGCAAACATCTTCAAAGCCCCATAACCAACAGGAGGAAAGGACATGTTTAAAAAGATTTTAGCAGGATTCATTAGTTTAACCGCCGTAGCGGCTACGGCATCAGCTACCGACGTGCCGCTGCAGAAGCGGCTTGACCCGGTGATCGAACAGGCGATTAAAGATCAACGGATTGTGGGTGCGGTGGTGCTGGTGGCCAAGGATGGAAAGGTCGTGTACAAGAAGGCAGCCGGTCTTGCTGATCGCGAGGCTAAGCGACCTGTGACCCTGAAAACCCAGTTCCGACTGGCATCCCTGACCCAGCCCATTGTCGCGGCGGCAACACTTGCTGTTGTGGAAGCCGAGATCTTCCGGCTGGATGAGCCGATTGACAAATGGCTCTCCGGCTTTAAACCGAAATATGGCGATGGAAAAGAGGCGGAGATTAGCATCTATCAGTTGCTCACCCATTCTGCTGGTCTTAATTATGGTTATCTTGAAAAGAAGGACGGTCCATACCATCAGGCCAAAGTGTCAGATGGCTTCGACCTTTCCGTCAAGTCATTTGACGAAAATCTGCAGCGGATCGCCACAGCGCCGTTGTTGTATGAACCGGGTACCTCCTGGTCCTATTCCATTGGCTATGACTTGCTGGGGGCATTGCTGGAAAAGGCCACCAAAAGAACTCTTCCCGATCTGGTTGGCCGTACGGTTCTCAAGCCTCTTGGGCTGAAAGCGACAACGTTCACCCCGAAGAACAGCAAGCAAGTGGCTGCCCAGTATACCTTTGCCATTCCGCAACCACGAAAAGTAGCTGAAAACGATACCCTTGAAATTGGCACGTCACCGCTGGCAGTTGCCCCTGGTCGGGTTTTAGATCGTAAAGCCTATACTTCCGGCGGCGCCGGTTTGGTGGGTACTGCCGACGATTATCTGAAATTTCTCGAAGCCATCCGTAAAGGTGGTGACCCGATTCTTGACCGGGCCGGCGTCTACTCGTTCACGACAAATTCCCTCGGTCTGATCACTTCGCCGGTACTTGGCAACGGTTGGGGCTATGGTTATGGCGTAGCGGTATTGAAAAACCAGGGTTTTGCCGAATCGCTCCACAGCACCGGCACCTGGAAATTGAGCGGCGAGTACGGCAGCCACTTCTGGGTCGATCAGGAGTTGGGCTTGACCGTCGTGGTGCTGACCAATACCGCGGGAACCGGTACGCAGGAGCGCTTTTTGTCTGACATTACCCGGGCCGTCTACGGTCCGGACCGGAATATTCCCCAGCCGACCATCACTGGTACCCCGGCCACCAGTGTGGTCGATGGCAAGGTCTATAAATTCATCCCCGACTCCACTGATTCTGCCAGTTTCAGCATTAGCAACAAGCCGGCCTGGGCCAGCTTCGATGTCAAGACCGGCGGGCTGACCGGTACGCCGAAAACAACCGACATTGGCAAGTATGCCGATATTGTCATCACCGCTACCAATGTCAGTGGCTCGGTATCGCTAGCCAAGCTTGACCTGGAAGTTGTCGCACCGCCACCACCGGCTGCACCAGCAGCACCAGTTCCTGCCCCAGCCCCAATAGCTACGGAAGTACCAGCTGCGCCGAAATAAAGTAGAGCACCTGCCAATCCTTTTGTTTCGGCAAGGGGGTTGGCAGGTGCGGTGTTAGAAAAGTCGCGGTGAAATATCACGGAGGGTATGGTTAATGGTACAGCTGGATCTGGACAGCCGGCGTTTGGCGCAAAATTACGACGAGCTGAGTGATGCCCAGTTCGACAACGGTCGCGAGCTGGTTGGGCTTCTCACCGTGAAGCCAGACGGTACCGTGCTGGATATAGGTTGTGGCACCGGTCGCCTCGGGCTGTACGTTGCCGAAAAACTGCGCCCGGACGGTCGTTATATCGGTATCGATCCGCTGGAGGAGCGAATCAGGATTGCCAATAGTAAAAAGAAACCGGACAACGTCCATTTCCATGTGGGGATCGGTGAAGACCTTGGCTACCTTGACTGTGAAAGTATTGATCTGGTCTACCTGAGTGCGGTGTATCACTGGATTACCCGCAAGGAGAAGGCGCTGCGGGAAATTGCCCGGGTGCTGAAACCGGGAGGCCAGGTTGGTTTGACCACCTTTGCCAAGGAGTTGTCGCGGGAAGCCTCGTTCCGGAAGGTAACCGAACGGATACTGTCGCGTCCGCCCTACAATAAAGTGGTCAATATCGAAGACTTTGTTGCCGCCAGGCATGGGGTTACCGCTACTCAGCTCGTTCAGCAGCTACTTGGCGCAGGACTTGAGGTGTTAAGCGTGGAGATCCGCAAGCGGGTGAAAATGTTCGCCAGCGGTCGGGAAATTGTCGATTTTCTTGAGGCCAGCACCTTTGGCAATTATCTGCACCATGTTCCTGACAATTTGCGGGAAGCTGCTCGAAAGGGAATCGTGGCCGAATTCGATGCCCAAAAGGCGGGTGGTCTGATTGAATTTACCGGCTATACCATCTTTGCCGTGGCGGAAAAGTCGCACGTTGATTAAGAAGTGATTTGTCGGCTTACCCGACAGATCGCGGATAGTAATAGAGGAGGCACTGCTTGGCAAAGACCGAATATGCATGGGACGCCCAAGAATACGCCCTACATTCAAGTGCCCAGCTGAAATGGGCTGAGGAATTGATCGGCAAGCTGGGTATAGCGGGTGACGAATCACTACTCGATATCGGCTGCGGCGACGGCAAGATCACTGCCCGGATTGCAGGCCTACTTCCAGGCGGTCGGGTGGTCGGACTCGACGCTTCGTCGGAGATGATCCAATTGGCTCGCAGCCAATATCGCGGCAAGGAGCACGCCAATCTGTCATTCGTGCAGCAGGATGCCCGCGAAATTAAGCTTCCGGAGCAATTCAATCTGGTATTTTCCGCGGCAGCCTTGCACTGGGTTCAGGACCATGGCGCGGTATTGCGCGGCATTAAGGGGTGCCTCAACCCGGGTGGTAGAATTCTGCTACAGATGGGGGGCCGTGGTAACGCCAGAGACGTATTCGCCGCCCTGCAACAGGTGATTACCGTACCTCCCAGGCAACCTTATTTCGCCGGTTTTACTGACCCCTATTCATTTTATGGCCCTGACGATTACGAGGTCTGGCTGATTCAGGAGGGCTTCCGAGCCGATCGCATTGAACTGATTCCCAAGGAGATGGTGCATTCGGTTGACGGGTTCAAAGGGTGGTTGCGCACCACCTGGTTTCCATATACGGACTGCCTGCCGGTTGAACTGCGGGAATGGTTCCTTGATGAATTAACCGACGCCTATATTGCCGACCGGCCGCTGGATGCCACTGGCAATGTCACCGTGCAGATGGTCCGTTTGGAAGTTGCCGCAGCAGTAGTGTAAGGAGAAATAGATGAAGATTGGGGTAATTGGTGCCGGGGCCATTGGCCTCTACTACGGTGCCAGGCTTCAGCAGGCCGGACATGAGGTTCAATTCCTGTTGCGGCGAGACTATGGTGCCATCTGCCGCAATGGGTTGACAGTCCATTCCGTGGCTGGTGATTTTCACCTGGACCAGGTGCAAGGATTTCAGCGTGCAGAGGAAATCGGACTGGTAGATCTGGTGCTGGTGGCGATCAAGACGTTTGATAACCATCGTCTTGCAGAGTTGGTGCGGCCGCTGCTGCACGAAACAACAGCTGTCTTGACCCTGCAGAACGGTCTTGGTAACGAAGAGTTGCTGGCGGAACTATTCGGACCTGAACGGGTAATCGGCGGGGTGGCGATCATTGGCGCAAATCGGGGTGAGCCTGGCGTGATCCATCATCTGGCTCTGGGGTCAATCAGGATTGGCGAGTATTCCGGCGGGCTTTCACCCCGGATATTTGAACTGGCAGCTGCCTTCACTGCTGCTGGTATCCCCTGTGAAGCTGTGGCTGATGTGCGGCAGGTTCGCTGGGAAAAGCTGATCTGGAACATCCCGTTCAACGGCCTCTGCACCCTGCTGAATCAGACGCCGGGACAACTGCTGGCCCGCCCGGAGACCCGCACGCTGGTGATTGACATCATGACCGAAGTAATCGACGGCGCCAATGCCCAGGGGTTGTTGGAGCTGATACCTGTGGACGAGATGATCGCCTCCCAGTTGGACAAAACCGAAAAGCACACTGCCAAATACCGCCCCAGTACTATGCTGGACCGAGTTGCCGGCCGGCAGCTGGAG
Organism: Geobacteraceae bacterium; assembly: GCA_031412995.1. Taxonomy (GTDB): domain Bacteria; phylum Desulfobacterota; class Desulfuromonadia; order Geobacterales; family DSM-12255; genus JANOEC01. The sequence continues at coordinate 37,079 of JANOEC010000147.1, read as the reverse complement.
TTGTCGTCAATATTTCAGATTCCCTTGCAGCAGACTGAGGCAAAAGACGTCACCATGGTCAGAGTTGAGATGTTGCATGCCCTGCTGGCAGCAGGAGAACCAAATTGATTCCTGAAAGTACAAAGCATGCCGGCGGCGATTCTGCCGCGTTGCAAGTGGGAAAAGGGCGCCGGATAGCATGGAAAATGCTGACCGGTATTGTCGTGTCGCTGGTGACAATTGGCCTGGCTAGTGGGTATCTTTGGTGGCGCGCCAACTATTTCCGGGAAACCGACAACGCCTATGTCAACGGTCACGTGCATGCTGTTTCCGCCCGGATCGCCGGGGTGGTAACCAGGGTGTTGATTAACGACAATCAGGAGGTAAAGGCAGGTGACTTGCTGGCGGAGCTGGATACCGCCGAGCATCGGCTGAAAATCGAGCAGATCAAGGCACAGATCTCCGCTAATCAGCAGCAGATCCTGCAGGCCGAAGCCCAAATCAATCAGGCAAAGGCGCAGGAAAAAGCTGCAATGGCCTTAACTTCCCAGTCTGAGTCGGAGAAGCTGTATGCATATCAGGAAGCAGTTCGCTATCGTGAGCTGTACTCCGGCCAACATAAAGTTGTATCGAAATCGCAGGTCGATATCGTCGAAGCTGCCTTGTCTGGAGCAGATGCCACTCTTAACGCCAGGAGAAATTCTGCAGCGGCTGCTACTGCCCAGATCGATGTCGTGGTTGCCGGAAGGCAGACCCTCAATTCGCAAATTAAGGTGCTAGAAGCAGAACTGCATGATGCGGAATTACAGCTTGCCTTTAACCGGATTGTTGCCCCGGTTACCGGGCGGATCGGTAAGCGGGTGCTGGAAGTCGGGGCAAGGGTGCAGCCAGGCCAGCAGCTGTTGGCGATTGTGCAGGATGAAGTCTGGGTAACTGCCAATTTCAAGGAAACCCAGCTCTCCGGGTTGCGGGTCGGACAGCCGGTCAAGCTTCGGGCTGATGCCCTGCCCGATCGAACGATACATGGCCGGATCGACAGTATCGCCCCGGCGTCGGGTGCCCAGTTTGCCCTGCTGCCGCCGGATAATGCCACCGGCAATTTCACGCGGGTGGTGCAGCGGGTGCCGGTCAAAATCACTCTGGTCCAGGAAGATGCCAAGGCCTTGGCAGGCAGCCTGCTGCCGGGGATGTCAACAGTGGTGGAAGTTGACCTGCGCCGCAACGGTTCTGAAGGGTAGCGTGGGTCATGAGTGCGCCGGTCAATAAATGGCTACTAACCCTGACGGTGATGGTCGGGACAATGATGAACGCTATCGACACCAGCATCGTTAACGTGGCGATCCCTTATATCAGGGGGAACCTTGGGGCTTCAGTGGAAGAGGTTTCATGGGTGGTGACCGGCTATATTCTCTCAAACGTCATTATCATGCCGCTGATTGCCATGGTCAGCTCACGGATCGGTCGCCGCAGGTTCTATCTGCTTGCGGTTATTTTGTTTACCGGGAGTTCAGTGCTCTGTGGTTTGGCCACCACCCTTCCGTTGCTGGTGGCGGCCCGAATCCTCCAGGGGATCGGCGGCGGGGCGCTCAGCCCCCTTTCCCAGTCGATCATGCGGGAAACTTTCCCGCCCCATCAGCAGGGGACAGCCATGGGGATTTTTGGCCTGTGCGTGGTTGTGGGACCGGCTTTTGGCCCCACCTGCGGCGGCTGGCTGGTGGATCATTTTTCCTGGCCGTGGATTTTCTACATCAATATCCCCATTGGCCTGATCAACATTCTGATGGTCTACCGCTATCTGCACGACCCTCCCTATCTCGTCAGGACCAAGGGGCGGATGGACCTGGCAGGATTGGCCCTGTTGATCATCGGCCTTGGCGCTTTGCAACTGCTGCTAGAGCAGGGGGAGCGGAACGACTGGTTTGCGTCCGGTTCTAACATAGCTCTTGCTGCCCTGGCTTTGTTCGGGATGTTGCTGTTCACCTGGCGGGAACTGGTCATTGACCAGCCGGCAGTTGATCTGAGTCTGATGCGCAATTACAACTTTGCCTCCGGCGTATTGATCAGCGGTGTGCTGGGCATGGGGCTCTATTCCAGCATGTTCCTGTTGCCGATCTTTCTACAGCAGTTGCTGGGTTATTCTGCCCTTGATTCCGGTATTACCATGATGCCACGCAGTATTGCCATGGGGGTGGCCCTGGCTTTTGCCGGCAGGCTTTATAACCGGCTTGGGGCACGGCTGCTGGTTGGAGGCGGTTTGGTCTGCACGGCATTTTCATTTCTGCTCATGACCAGACTGTCCCTTGATTCCGGGTACTGGGAATTATTGTATCCTCAGGTGTTACAGGGCTTCGGCCTTGGTATGACTTTTGTGTCGGTGAGCACTTCGGCCATGGCCTCGCTGGAGCGGTCGCAGATCATGGCGGCCAGCGGGCTGTACAACGTGTTCCGTCAGGTGTTTGGCAGTATTGGGGTTGCCATTGCCGCAACCCTTTTTACCAGCGGCCAGAACAGCAACCGGGCGCTGCTGGTGGAGCATACCTCCGCATATAACTCCCTGGCAAACGACTGGCTTGACCGGGTTACCGGAGTGTTGTCCAGCCGCAGTTCTGATTTACTGACTGCCCGGGCCATGGCTGAGCAGTTGATGGACAATATGATTATGCGCCAGGCAGCCATGCTTTCCTGTAACCGGATTTTTGCCCTGTTGGTGCTGCTGTTTGTCTGCTCTTTTCCGCTGCTGTTTCTGCTGCGCAAAGGAAAGGGGAGCGTAGCGGTTGAAATCGCCGGCGAGTGAGAGGATAGAGATGACAGCGCGAACCATTGTCACCATTGAACGATTAACCGCCTGTGGCGGGCAGTATATCGGGCAGCGCCTGGCCGAACGGCTGCAGATACCCTGTTATGATCGGGAGATTGTAACCGGTGCGGCGCAGCTATTACGACAGGAAGAAAGTATTCTGCTTGGTCGGGATGAACGCCGGAGCTCCTTCTGGGAAAAGCTGCTTGGTGCCTTTTCGGCAGGCACTCCGGAAACAGAGTATGCACCACCGCCTTTCCCGATTGTTGAGGATGAAGAGTTGTTCAGCGCTGAGGCAGAAGTGATCCGTCAAGCTGTTACGCGGGGGAGCGGCGTATTCATCGGGCATGGAGCGGCAGCGGTGCTGCAAGGTGAGCTTGGTCTGTTCACGGTATTCTGCCACGCGCCGCGGGAGTTTCGAGTTAAACGGCTCGGGAAACTTTATCCCCAGTATCGGGCGCAGGAGGCTGCTGCCGCTGTTGATCAGAGTGATCGTCAGCAGCAACGCTATCTGCAGGCGGTGGCCGGCATCAACTGGCGCGATGCCACTGCTTATGATCTTACCCTGAATACGGAGCGGATCGGTGTTGAACAGGCGGTTGAAGTGATTCTACATCTGCTAACAGCTCGGGGAATTGACGCAATGCATAAGGAGACAGCCAATGAAGGCAACAACTGAGGAAATTCGTCGCAAGTTCGACGTGGATGTGGAGCGGTTTTCCGATCTGGAACGGGGCCATGAAGCGGCCATGGATTCGCTCCTGGCCCTGGAATTGGTTGCTTCCGCGGCCGCTGCCGTTACCCCGGGGGCCCGCAGGGCACTGGATGTGGGGTGTGGCGGGGGAAATTATGCTCTGAAGCTGCTGCAGAAATTGCCCGGGCTGGATCTGACTTTACTTGATTTGAGTGACGCTATGCTGGAGCGGGCCGGTCAACGGGTCATAAACGCCGGTGCCGGCACGGTCGAAACGGTGCAAGGGGATGTCCGTACCTTTTCACCCTCCGGCCGCTACGACATTATCGTTGCTTCCGCGGTACTTCATCATCTGCGGGATGATGCTGAATGGCATCAGGTGTTTAGTCGCCTCCATGCCGCGCTGAATCCGGGCGGATCATTCTGGATTTTCGATCTGCTGGCCCATGAGATTCCGGCGATTGAAGCGCAGATGCAAACGCGCCATGGTGACTATCTGGTGGCGCTGCGGGATGAAGCATACCGGGAGCAGGTCTTCACCCGCATCCGAGAGGATGATACCCCGCGCAGCCTGCAGTTTCAGCTAGAGTTGCTGCGAACGGTCGGTTTTTCCCGCATCGATCTGCTGCACAAGAACGCCCGTTTTGCTGCATTCGGCGGGGTTAAATGATATCGGACATCCAAAACTATGCCGCTTTTATCAGCGCCATTATCCTGTTTCAACTGGTTCCCGGTCCCGGCACCATCGCCATTCTTCACGCCACCGCGCGGGGGGGCGCCGGTGTCGGCATGGGAGCGGTGTTCGGGACGTTGGCCGGGGATTTGGTGTACATGACCGCTGCTGTAACCGGCCTGGCGGCACTGCTGGCTGCCAATCCGGCGTTTTTCTCATTGGTCAGATGGGTCGGTATTGTATTTCTCTGCCGCTTTGGCTGCCAGCTGCTGTGTGCTGTTGCGGAGCATGACGTTATGGGAGATGGGCATGCTGCCAAGTCAGGCAGGACGGCCTTTCGCCGGGCATTTGCCGTGGGGCTCACCAACCCGAAGGTCATTATCTTCTTCCTGTCATTTTTCCCGCTGTTCATGTCCAGCGGAACTCAGCCGGTGACCCTGGTGATCATGATGCTGCACGTCACCCTTATCAGCTTCTGTTATCAGACATTCCTGGTTCTGGTTGGCGATCGGGTTTGTCGACGGCTGTCCGGAATGCAACGGGTGCAGCTGGTTGCCCGGCACCTGGCAGGGCTGGCCGTGCTCGGCTTTGGTATCAGGCTGGCTTTTAACAAAAACTGAGAAGAACAAACATCGACGATACAAGGAGATCCTCATGATTACCACACTGGTTCAATTTCCCCTGCCGGAAGCAGTTACACTGGAACATGCGAGGGAGCTTTTCCTCAGTACCGCAACCAAATACACTAAAGTTCCCGGCCTGCTGCGCAAGCACTACCTGCTTGCCGAAGACCGGCGCTCCGCTGGTGGCGCCTATCTCTGGGAGTCGCGGGCGGATGCAGAAAAGCTGTTCACTGAAGAATGGAAAGAATTCATTGTCGGCAAATATGGCAGCCAGCCCTCAATTATCTGGCTGGATACTCCTGTGGTGGTTGACAACAGTACCGGAGCCATAATTACCGATGTTAATAGAGAGCCATCTCAGTAACGGGTACCATCTGAACAATCGGAGGATTTTCATGGCTTTACAATATATAAACCCTGCGGGATTGCCTAAGCCTTCGGGATATACGCAGGTAGTGATTGCCGATGGCAAGCGGATTGTTGCTGTGGCCGGGCAGGTGGGGGTTGATGCTCAAGGGGTGATTGTGGGAGCGGGGGACCTTGAAGCCCAGGCAACCCAGGCGCTGCAGAATCTGAAAATTGCTCTTACCGCGGCCGGGGCAGGGCTATCAGACATCATTGCCGTAACGGTGTACATTGTCAATTTCAAGCCGGCTGATCGACAGATTCTAAACAAAGTGCGGGCGAAATTTTTCAAGGACCTGCCGCCTCCTGCCAGCACACTGATCGGAGTTCAAGCCCTTGCTTCCGAGGAATACCTGTTCGAGATCGAAGCAACGGCGGTGGTGGGATAGTCTCATAACAAATAAACTATTGGGAGTTTGTTCTATGAAAACAGCACTTGTCACCTACTATTCACGCAGTGGTAATACCAAACAACTTGCAGAACTGGTTTCACAGGGGCTGGCAACTAAAGGTGTAAAGGTGGATCTGATTCCGGTGGAAGAGGTGGATATCGATTCACTGCCGGGTTATGACGGTTTTATCGTCGGTTCCCCCAACTACTTCGGCTCCATTGCCTGGCCGGTGAAAAAGTTCATCGATGAAAGCGTCAAATACTACAAGAAACTGGAAGGTAAAGCTGCAGCTGCCTTTACTTCGGAAGGGATCATCGGCGGTGGCGGCGATCTGGTGGTGCTGGATATCCTCAAGAGCTTCCTGATCCATGGCTGTGTGGTGCAGGGGCTGACCGGTATCGGCCATTTCGGTCCGGTAGCCATCGGTGCACCTGATGAACGGATCAAAAAAGAAGTGGAGATATTTGTCGAACGGTTCAGCACGCTACTGGCAAAACTGTAGTCAGTCTGATCATGGAAAACGCAAAATCAAACATCCTGGTGCTGGTGGTTGGTCAGGTGCTGCTCCTGGCCATGAGTTCCACGTTCATTTCCATCAGTTCCCTGGTGGGGCACTCCCTGGCTGAGAACAAGCTGCTGGCTTCGCTGCCGGTGACGGCGTTCATGCTCGGTGCAGCCGTGACCACCTATCCGGCGTCCCTTTACATGCAGCGGGCCGGCCGGCGGGCCGGTTTCCGCCTGGGCGCCGGTGTCGGACTGCTGGGTGCGCTATTGGCGACACTGGCGGTGAAGCTCGGCAATTTCCCGCTTTTATGCGGCGGTGCCCTGCTGATCGGCTCCAGTAACGGCATTGGCCAATATTACCGTTTTGCCGCCGCCGATACTTCATCTGCCGGGTTCAAAAGTACGGCCATTTCACTGGTATTGACCGGTGGATTGCTCGGTGGGCTCCTCGGACCGACCCTGAGCCGCTTCACAGTCGAATTACTGCCGCAACGCTATCTGGGAAGCTATCTATCCTTGACGGTCTATTTCCTGCTGGCACTGCTGGTGCTGAGGTGGCTGCGCATGGCTCCTCCGGCAGCAGCTGCAGCCCAGACTACCGGGCGGCCGCTGAGAGAAATCGCCCGTCAACCGGTGGTACTAGTGGCGATGTTCAGTGCGGCACTTGCCAACGCGGTCATGGTATTGCTCATGGTGGCTACCCCGCTGGCCATGTCCTTCTGTGAACACCCCTATACTGCTGCTACTTCGGTAGTCGGCTGGCACTTCATTGGTATGTTTGCCCCATCTCTGTTTACCGGACGGCTGATTCACCGCTTCGGCACTCTCCGGATCATGCTGGTAGGAACGGTAGTCCTCTTTGGCTGCGTGGCAGTTGCCCTATCCGGAAACAGCACCGCCCATTTCTGGACCGCCATGCTTCTCCTCGGCATCGGCTGGAATCTGATCTTTATCGGCGGCACAACGCTGCTGTCTGAGTCTTGTCCTCCGGCTGACAAGGCCAGAAGCCAGGGGTTGAATGACCTGGTGATCTCCGTCATGCAGGTGGTTTCATCAATCTTTTCCGGAGTGCTGATCAGCTCCGGTGGTTGGCACCTGCTGAATTATCTTTCCCTGGGGTGTATTGCCCTGATTGCTGTAGGGCTGCTCTGGCTGGGAGCAAAACAGAGTACCTTGCCGGTGCTCGCCGCAGCAGATCAGTGAGCTTGCTTGGCAGGAGTTGAGGCATGGAACTGTCTGAGAATATCGAATTGCCCTCTGACATATTGGCTGTCGCAACCAATGCAGGGACAGCATCTGCGGTGGTTGGTACAGGTACACCGGTGAAGGCCTGGCTTGCACTGTTCGCCGGTGTACTCTGCATCAGCGGCTCGGCCCTGTTCGTCAAGTTGGCCGGAGTGCCAGGTCCGGTATCGGCATTTTATCGCTTCCTGTTCACCGGTATGGTGCTGGTTCCCTGGTGGCTCAGCAGCAGAACGCCATGGCCGGTGAAATCCAGGCTTTGCTACTCTGTCGCCGGAGGGTTATTTCTGGCGATGGACCTGTTTCTCTGGAACACCAGCATAATGTTGACCAGTGCCTCAACTGCCACCATCCTTGGCAATAATGCCCCAATCTGGGTGGGCATCGGCGCCTGGCTCATCTTCAAGGAGAAGCTGACCGGGCGCTACTGGTTCGGATTAGCCAGTGCCCTGCTGGGGATGATTCTGGTCGTCGGCGTCGGCGGGTGGCATGCTTCAAGCCATGGCCCTGGCAATCTGATGGCGATGGCCGCCGGTCTCTTTTACGCCGCCTATATGCTGACCACCCAGAAGGCGCGCACCCTGGTGGACACCCTGACCTTCATGACTTTTTCGGTGGTAACCGGGGCCGTTCTGTCCTTGCTGTTTACCCTCTCCCTGGGGCTTCCTCTCGTGGGCTACAGCAACAGCGCCTGGGGCTATCTCATCGCCATGGCTCTGATTTCACACCTTGGTGGCTGGTTGGGGGTTAATTATGCCCTCGGCTATCTGAAGGCTTCGACTGTGTCGGTGTCGCTCCTCTCGCAGGTTGTGGTCACCGTGCTGCTGGCCATGCCGCTGCTGGGTGAACGGCTGAGTCTGCAGCAGATGGCTGGTGGTGGGCTGGTGCTGGGGGGGATTTATCTGGTGACAGTCAGGCGCTCATGAAAAGATGCCTAGTATTGAAACGGCTTACAATTACTAAAGATTGAAACAGGAGATAGCTATGAGCGTACAAACTGCAATCAGTGAACGGCGCAGTATCCGTGCTTACAAGGATACACCGGTAGAGGAAGAAAAGCTGCAGCAGGTGCTGGAAGCAGCCCGGCTTTCCCCATCAGCCCGCAACCGGCAGGAGTGGAAATTTGTCGTGGTGCGGGACCGGGATATTCTGGCGAAACTGGCCGAAGCGGCCCCGTCCGGCAGGTTCCTGATCCAGGCACCAGTGACCATCGTTGCCGTTGCTACCGAAGGAGAATATGTCATGTCCTGTGGTCAGCTTGCCGGAACGGTGGACAGCTCCATTGCCCTGGCCTACCTGATTCTCCAGGCCCATGAGCTAGGCCTCGGCACCTGCTGGCTCGGGGGATACAGCGAGGAGTCGGTCAAGCAGATTCTCGGCATTGCGGCCGAGGCGCGGATCGTGGCCATTACGCCGCTCGGTTATCCTGCTGAAGCGCCGGAGGCCAAGCCCCGCAAGCCGCTGGCAGAGATCGTTTCTTATGAAAGGTACCAATAGCATTCGGTGCTGATTGTTTTTCAGCATTAATACAATTCACGTGAGGGACTCGACATGAAAGTAGTAGCGATCAACGGCAGCGCCCGCAAGGATGGCAATACGGCCATTCTGATCAAGCGGGTATTTGCGGTGCTGGAAAAAGAGGGGATTGAAACCGAGCTGGTGCAGCTGGCAGGGGAGGTCATCAGGGGCTGTACCGACTGTCAGCTCTGCCGGGTCAACCTGGACGGTCACTGCGCCCTCAAGGGTGATGTCGTCAACGAGATCATCGACAAACTGGTGGCAGCGGACGGCATCATTTTCGGCTCGCCCACCTACTTTGCCGATATCACCCCCGAACTGAAAGCGCTCATTGACCGCTCTGGTCGGGTAGGGGGCGTCAATGGCGGACTGTACCGGCGCAAGGTCGGTTCCGGTGTCATCGCGGTGCGGCGGGGTGGCGCCATCCACGCCCTCGATACCATTAACCATTTTCTCCACATTACCCAGATGGTCGTCCCCGGCGCCAGCTACTGGAACGTAGGGATCGGCCGCGAAATCGGCGATGTGGAAAAGGATGAAGAAGGGCTGCGCAATATGGAGGTGCTGGGGGAGAATATCGCCTGGCTGCTGAAGATTATTGAGGCGAGCAAGTAGTAGTCAATGACAGGAATATAATGCCCCAAACGCTCTCGCCAATTATCTGCAAGAACTGCGCTCTGCTCCTTGCCCGGCTTGCCTATCAACGGCACTGGTGGTTCCCGCTGCTGCGGGAGCCGCTGCTGCTGGGGATGCGCACTCTGGCCTGGCGACATCGCATCGATCCTCGCAGCCATGGCGTCTGTAATCCGGATTGCCACGGCTGCATCCGTTTCATGAAGGCCGAACTGGAGGAGAAATCAGCCACCTTTTGTTTCCTCAATGACATGATCGGCAAGAGGTTTTCATCCCTGCGGGATGCCCGACTTACTGATGATGAACGGGCTGAGGCGAAACGGATAGCGTGGGAAGCAATGGGATTGGAGTAGAGGAGTACTTCCAATAAACAACCAGTCAATAATCATCACGTTGGAGGAAGTCATGCCACTGGTAAAAATCGAAGCCAGAAAATTGTGGAGCAGTACGGAGAAGATAGTGATCATCGAAGCTGTGCACACTGCGCTGCGCGATGCGCTGAAAATCCCTACAGATGACCGAAATGTAAGATTCCAGTCCTACGCACAGGAAGATTTCGAAGTGCCGCCCGGTAAGAGTGAAAATTACCTCCTTCTTGAAGTCACCCTCTTTGCAGGGTGGTCTCTGCAGGCAAAAAGGGAGCTGTACCAAGGTATCGTCAATAACTTGGGCAACTTGGCATTGCCGCTGCGGACATCTTCATCATTCTACATGAAGTCCCCCTGGATAATTGGGGCATCCGCGGTGGTATCCCGGCGTCCGAGGTCGATCTGGGGTTTAAGGTCGAAGTCTGAGATTAGACGACGTGATCAGCTAAAATGTTCCTGTTTACGGCAGTTGATTGGTGAAACCTACCGCGATGGTAAAGAGTGATAACCGGTATCAGACTATTTACGCCGTAATAGAGCGGATTCCACCCGGCTCTGTCGCTACCTATGGCCAGATAGCCCGACTGGCGGGTCTGCCGGGAGGGGCGCGTCAGGTGGGGTATGCGCTGCACGCGCTGGCGAAAGGCTCTGCCGTCTCCTGGCATCGGGTGGTAAACGCCCAAGGCCGAGTCAGCCCGCGCTCAGGCGACAGCCCGGCCGATTTGATCCAGCGTCTGCGCCTTGAGGCCGAAGGGGTGGAGTTTGATGCGCAGGGGCGCATTGTCTTGCCCCGTTTTCAATGGCGACCGTAAGGAGTTAGTGGAAAAAGTATGGTTGATTTGATGAGAAAATACCTCCCACAGAAGTTTCACTACGCCTGGATTATCGTTGCCGTCACTTTCCTGACCCTGCTGACCGCGGCCGGCATCCGCTCCACCCCCGGGGTGCTGATCGTGCCGCTGGAGCATGAGTTTGGCTGGAGCCGGGCAACCATCTCGGCAGCAGTGTCGCTCAATCTCCTTCTGTTCGGCCTGATCAGTCCGTTCGCTGCGGCGCTGCTGAATACCATCGGACTCAAACGGACCATGGCCATTGCGTTGACCCTGGTGGCCACCGGCGCAAGCCTCACCACCCGCATGTCCGAACCGTGGCAGATGGTGCTGCTCTGGGGGGTGGTGGTCGGTTGCGGTACCGGCATGACCACCATGAGCCTGAGCGCCACCGTGGTGAATCGCTGGTTCCATGCTTCCCAAGGCACGGTATTGGGGGTGCTGACGGCCAGTACGGCTACCGGCCAGATGCTGTTCCTGCCGCTGTTGGCGTACCTTACCGAGCGGTACGGCTGGCGGGCCGCAACCTTCAGCATGGTGGGGATTATTCTGGCGGTGATCCCGCTGGTACTGCTGTTGATGAAAAACTTTCCGGCGGACCTCGGCGTGCGACCATATGGTGATGACGGAACCAACAGTGATCCTGCCTTGACGTCCGCAGCCGGTAGCGATCGCAACCCTTTCCGGACCGCTTTGGCTGGGCTGTCCCGCGGCTTGCGCTCCCGGGATTTCTGGCTGCTCGGTGGCAGTTTCTTTGTCTGCGGCGCCAGCACCAACGGCCTGATCGGCACCCATCTGATTCCGGCCTGTGTCGATCATGGCATCCCGGAGGTGCGGGCGGCCGGGATGATGGCGATGATGGGGATCCTTGACCTGGCCGGCACCACCCTCTCCGGGTGGCTGTCCGACCGCTATAACAACCGCTATCTGCTGGCCTGGTATTACGGCCTGCGGGGGCTGTCGCTCCTGTGGCTACCGCAAGCCCTGGCCGGCCACTCCTGGGGATTGACCGTATTCGCGGTCTTTTACGGCCTCGACTGGATTGCCACCGTCCCACCCACGGTCCGGCTGACTGCCAATGCCTTTGGCCGGCAGCAGGTGGGGGTCATGTTCGGCTGGATCTTTGCCTGCCATCAGATCGGCGCGTCCCTGGCGGCGTTCGGTGCCGGTGCAGTGCGCACCTACCTGGGTGACTACCTAGGCGCATTTCTCACCTCGGGCCTGCTCTGTCTGATTGCCGTGGGGCTGGTGCTCCGGATCGGCCGCGAGCGGGCGCCTGAGCCCATTTCTGAGGTTGCTTTCAGTGAGTAGCAGGCAGTGTGGGGGCTGTATATGCAAATCCCCGAATTGTTTGTTTGTCCTTTGGGATAGATGACATTAATGAAGAAGGAGAACGCTCATGTCTGATCCGGTTGCCCATTCGCTGGCGCTGTTCCGCAATGGCCTGTTCTGCTCCGAAGCGATCGTGCAGGCGTTTAACGCCGATCTGCAGCTGGGGCTGGACGAGGCGACGCTCAGGGTGGCAACCGCCTTTGGCGCCGGTTTTGGCGGGGCCAAGTGCAGTTGCGGCTCCCTGACCGGTGCGGTGATCCTGCTGGGGGCGGTTCTTGGCCGAACTTCGGCCGAGCAGTCCGTTGATCGGCTCTTTCCGCTGACCGCAGAACTTCATGACACCTTTCGCAGCCGTTTCGGCCAGGTCTGCTGCCGGGGGCTGACCAAAAAGCAGGAGTGGGGGACTCCCGAGCATCACGTTCACTGCGAACGCTACGTTATCGGTGCGGCTGAAATTCTGCGGGATCTGCTGCAACGAGAGCAGCGGACGCCTCAAAACAGCGAAGAAGGTTCGTTGAGTTGAAGATCAAATCGGCGAGTCTACCTGATTTACCAGGGGCAATGGAGCTGATCTGCTCCTGTGTGCGTCATATGGAGTCTCAGGGAATTGACCAGTGGGATGAAGTCTATCCGGACGAAGTTACTATCCGGCGGGATATGGATGCAGACGAGCTGTATCTTTTGGAGCAGGACGGACGGCTGTGCGGCATCATCACGCTGAACGAACTCCAGGAGATGGCTTATCAGGAGGTGGCCTGGCAATTTGGCGGGAAAGCCCTGGTGGTCCACCGTCTGGCGATTGATCCGGTTTGCCAGGGGAAAGGTTTTGCTGGGGATTTAATGGGATTCGCCTACGCATTCGCCCAGGAACGACAGTATGCGACCATTCGCCTGGACGCCATTGCCCTTAACCTGCGGGCTGTGGCGTTGTACGAGCGGCTTGGTTATCAACAGGCAGGTTCGGTTGTGTTTCGCAAGGGTCCGTTCATATGCTTCGAAATCAGAGTGATATATTGATCAAAGTCTATTACGCGCCATCTTTGTAGGCAGGCCAGTTGTGGTTTGAAGTTAGAAATCGATTTTCGATTGCTAGGCAATAGCACATAAGGTATGTTGCGAAAAATTTAATCGTAACGATTGACTGACCTGACAACAGGAGGCCAAGGAAATTTTCCTTGGCCTTTTTCTGTATCGCTGGCCCAATTATCAATTCACCAGGAGGCCATTTGCATGCTCCAGACATATTGCCGCCAGGCAACCATGGCACTTCGTGACCTCGGCGGTCAGGTGTTTGCACTCTGTCTGGTTATATTTCTGACTGATCTGTCCTACGGATTTTTTGTGGCTTCATTCCCGGTCTACGCCCGGATAAACGGCATGTCCCTGGTAACGCTTGGTCTGGTGAGCACCTTTGCTGGTATTATTCAGCTCGGCGCTTCTATCCCACTGGGGCTGCTTTCCGACCGGATTGGCCGGCCTGGGTTGATCTGCGCCGGCATCGTCGCTATCATTCTCAATATGCTCATCCTGGCGACCTTTACCAGCACTCCGCTAATGGTAGTGGGGCTGATATTAAATAGCCTGTCTTGTATTGCTGTTTTTCAGCTCGGCCACGCCCATCTGGGCGATATAACCACAGTGGTACAACGCCCGTTGGCATTCGGTTTGAATACTACCTCCATGGCGCTCGGCTTCGGACTGGGTCCGTATTTCGGCGGGGTGATAACTGACAAGTTTGGCTACTCTTTGGCCTATTATTGCGGTGCAGCTATTGGCTTCATTGGGCTACTGCTGGCCTTCGTCACCCTCCGGAAACAGGTGACAAGCGAGCGAAAACGGTCGGTCAGTGGCTTGCTCGCCGGCGTGCGACTAATGCTCGACCTAGCAGACCTGAGGTTGGTTGTTTTCGGCAACATGCTGATGGGACTAACGTTCGCGGCGACACTGGCCACTTTTCTGCCGCTTTACGGGCGGGAGCTGCTCCTGTCCCAGGGAGCTATCGGTTCCATGTTTGCCGTGCGGGCACTGGTGTCGGCGGCCGGGCGAGTTGCCAGTAGCCTGCTTTCCCGCCGGGTGGGTAACCTGTCAATGATGCTGGTCTCGATTCTCGTTATTACTGTTGCTACCTTTGGTGTCGGTAGTACTACCAGCCCCGGGTTCATAACGGCCTGCCTGGCGGTTGAAGGGCTTGCCTATGGCGGATTCATGGTTTCCGGGCTGACCTATATGACCAATCACACCAGTGCCGAAAACCGCGGTGCCGCGGGTGGCGTCTATGCCATGGCCATGGGGGCTGGCGCGACGATTGCCCCCTGGATACTGGGCCTAGTGGCTGATCACTGGGGAATCCGATCTGTTTTCATGGTTACCGGCATGACTCTGACCGTCGGTCTGGTGATCTTTGCAAAAGGTGTTATCAGGTTGCGAGCAGCGAACCGTGCCGTACCCCAGGCAGAGGAAATTGCTTCGTTGTCGGCATGACCCTGTCCGCCGGAATCTTGCGTTTTGGTAACTGAGGCATCTAGGTGCAAACAACTGCAAAGGATAACTCCTGATGTCTGATCATATGCCTGACAGTACATGTCTTCCTTTTAATACAAAACTGCTCGGGGGAGACTTCAAACCCCGCAAACCAGGTGCCGTACAGTCTGATTCTAAGGGGTGGTGGCTGCTGCTGCAGGGGCTGTCTTTGGTGATACTTGAAGAAGCTGGCAATGCTGGATTTATATCAGGTGTGCAGCCGGTTTGGGCAACCAGCTCTGCAGAGCCGCTTTGTATTGGCTACTGGCAGGAGCAGCCGATATGGGCCAAGCGTCTGGATCGAGATAGTGATATCCCGTTGCCATATCGTGCCGAGCCGTTTCATGGTGTGGACGCTGTTCTTGATGAACGCCTTTCCACATTGGCCGGCCTGGCCAATCAGCTGCTGCACTGGGAGGAGCAGAGCCGTTTCTGCTCCCGATGCGCCAGTCGGTTGATCCCCATTCCCGGCACTTGGGGAAAGCGCTGTATGAACTGCTCAAGCGAACATTTCCCGCATATCCATCCCTGCATTATCGTGCTGGTCAGGCGGGGCGACGAATTCCTCCTGGTGCGTAACGTCAGTTGGCCTGCAGATCGATTCAGTCTGGTTGCCGGTTTTCTCGATGTCGGCGAATCTCTGGAGGAATGCGTGCAACGGGAGGTGAGGGAAGAAACCGGTATTGAGGTGACAAATATCCGGTATGTCGGGAGTCAGAACTGGCCGTTTCCGAGCCAGCAGATGATCGGCTTCATTGCCGATTACTCCTCAGGCGAGATTCATCCAGATGGTGTTGAGGTAGCCGAGGCCCGCTGGTTTACGAAGCAAACCCTGCCGAAATCCCCCGGTAGCATCAGAAGTATTTCACGCTGGATCCTGAACAGATTTGCCAAGTAGGTTAATTGTGAATTTGTATAAGAATGTTATTGACAATCGACCGTTGGAATAGATATAAAGATACAAAACTAATAGAGCAACAAGGTTTTACTTGAATGACAAGGGGCCAACGCAATGCGTTTGGCCCTTTTTAGTTGCTGAAAGAATTGTGCGTGCTCCAGTGAAGATCTAAAACCTTTGTTTGTTTCACAAATGTCGACACGATAAACGAGAGACCGGCTGCAGACCTGCGCCCGGTCTTTTTCTGTTTCTGGGCAATCTGTTTATAACTGTCGTGACTGGACCACCGGAGCGCATAACCGCAAGAGAGGAGAATGTAATGAAAGTAAAATGGTTAGTGGGAGTGGTTGTAGGTATTTTGAGTGTAGTCACGGCAGCAAGTATGGGGACAAGCAAGGTCCAGGCGGCTCCAGAGAAGGACCTGTTTCCGATCAAGACGCCTACATTGAAAAACTGCGGGCTGGCACCGTGGCTGGTGACCGATAAGCTCGGCTTTTTCAAGGATGAAGGGATCAAGATGGTCTATACCGGCGAGACTCAGCCGAACCTGGTAATCCCGTCCATCCTCAGAGGCAATAATGATGTGTCCAGCGGGCATCCGAATACCATGGCGGTGGCCAATGCCGGCGGAGCAAAGCTGGTCGGCGTGGTCCGCGGCGGCATCGAACCTGCGCCTAGCATTGACCCCAAGTTCCGCCACATGTGGTTTTTTATCAATCCGCAGAAACATCCGGAGATCAAGACCTTTGCTGACCTGAAGAAATTTCCCTGGAAAATCAAGATCTCCACCATAACCAACAATATCTGTACCGATTTTCAGATCAATCTGCTGGCAGACAAGCACGGCATTCCCCGCGAAAAGTTCGAATGGGTGACTATGCCGGATATTCAGGGGATTCAGGCGCTTAAGCTGGGGCATGTGGATGTAGGAACGGCGCACCCACCGTTCTACAAAGGGAATGTTGATGCCGGTGCCCTGAAAATTGCCGATTCGACCGATACTGGCCTGGGAGAGACAATTGGGCTCGGTTTTTATTACTTTACCGAGGATTACATTAAGAAAAACCCGAAGGCGGTGGGCGGCTTTGTCCGCGCGATCAAGCGCGGGCAGCGCTGGGCTAACGCCAACCCGGAAAAGACCGCCAAGTGGGTTGCAGAGGCGATCGGCGTTCCGGTAACCGGTAACCATTACTATTCTGAGGATGCCACTATCATCGAGTCGCAGATTACTCCGTGGATCAAGGATCTGGAGGACAAGAAGGTTATCCCAAAGGGTAAAGTGACGGAGAAAAATCTGATTACTCACCAGTTTGAATCATATGGCAACGATGATCCTGACTATCAGAAAAGGAAGCTGAAGAAGGCGAACAAGCTGAAAAAAGCATAATCTAAATGTAATCACCCAAGGAGAGGCCATGAACAGCATTGATATTAAGCGAAACGAAGCACCGATCCGGGAAAATCGGCTCGGTGCTGTAACCGGCTACGTCGGCACCATCGGCGATCTGCATAGCCGGGCAACAGGCTGCGGTCTGGAGAATCGCGAACGTAGCTTCACGCAGGCCAGCGCCTGCTCTTCTGGTTGCTGTCAAAGTCAGCTATCGAACATCACCGACGCGCTGGTTGTCAATCATGCTCCGGTCGGTTGTGCTGCCGACGCGGTAACCAGCAATGTTAACTTTAAATCAGGTGCCCGGGTGCGCGGGCTTGAATACACCAATGTTCGCATTGTCAGCACCAATCTGGATGAGCAGGACACGGTATTCGGTGCCACGGGTAAACTGCGCGATACGATCCTGCAGTCCTATGAACGCTATAAGCCGCAGGCGATCTTTGTCACCGCTTCCTGCGTCTCCGGGATCATCGGTGAAGATCTGCAGAGCGTGCTGAATGACCTGAAAGAAGAGTTGGACATTCCGCTGGTACCTGCCTTTTGTGAAGGCTTTAAGTCCAAGGTTTGGGCCACCGGCTTTGATGCTGCTTTTCATGCGGTGCTGCACGGGATTGTCGAGCCACCGCGCTTTAAAACCAATAAGGTGAATTTCGTCAATTTTCGCGCCAGTGCCCGCAAGGAGATCATCAATACCTTTGCCAAACTGGGGGTGGAGCCGGTCTTCTTGCTGCAGTACAGCAGTGTGGAGGAGCTGCGCCGACTCTCAGAGGCCAGGGCGACGGTGAGTATCTGCGGTACCTTGGGGAGCTATCTGGGGAATGGCCTGGAGCAGCACTACGGCGTGCCCTACGTCAAGACCGAGCAACCCCATGGCATTATTGGCTACAAAAACTGGCTCCGTTCACTAGGCTCGGTGCTGGGCGAGGAAGCGGCGGTGGAGGCCCATATCGCCGCCGAGGAGGCGCGTATTGCCACGGATCTGGCCGAGATCCGCGCCAAACTGAAGGGTAAGACTGCCGTGGTGGGTATGGGGCCGAGCTTCGGTCACAACTATACCCGTGTGTTGCGGGAGTTGGGGGTGGAGGTGCTCTGGGCCTCAACCTGGCATTTTGACCAGAATTATGACAATGGCGAGGTGCCGGAATCGACCAAGCGGCTGGCGGCTGAGGATGAAAATCTGCGGGTTAGTGTCGGCGAAGTACAGAACTTTGAGATCGTCAACCTGCTGGACAAGCTCAAGCCAGATATCTACATCACCCGCCACAGCGGCTCATCGGTCTGGGCCACCAAGATGGGGGTCGCTTCCTACATGATCACCGACGAATTCGCCGCCTTTGGCTACAACGGCATCATCGACTTCGGCAGTGTGTTGATCGACAAGCTGACCAACCGCTCCCTGGCGCGCAAACTGGCGGAACGGATCAAGCTCCCCTATAGTGACTGGTGGCTTGAGCAGGATACGTACTCACTGATGAAAGCGGAGGGTTTCTAATGACACAGATCATCGATCAGGTACGCCACGTCTGCACTCTCGGGGGGTTGCAATCGGTTCTGGCCATCGACCGCGCTATCCCGGTGCTCCATGCCGGTCCCGGTTGCGGCCAGAAACTGTGGGGGGCGCTTGGCCTGCAGAATGGCGGCCAGGGCTCCGGTTATGCCGGCGGCCATACGGTTCCCTGTTCCAACTTCACCGAGCGGGACGTGGTGTTCGGTGCCACCGACAAACTGGAAGCGATCATCGAAAACAGCTTCAAGGTGATTGATGCCGATTTTTTCGCCGTCCTGACCGGCTGCACCTCCGATATCGTCGGTGATGATGTCGGCGATGTGGTGCGCGGTTTCCAGAAGCAGGGGAAGCCTATTGTCTACGCTGAGACCGGCGGCTTCAAGGGGTCCAACTTTTTGGGTCACGAAATGGTGCTCGATGCCATCTTCGATCAGTACCTGCAGCCGACAACGGAAAAAGTTCCCGGTCAGGTTAATGTCTGGGCGGTAGTACCGTTCCAGGACCCGTTCTGGACCGGTGTCTATGCCGATCTGGCGGAACTGCTCAAGGCGGTCGGCCTCAAGCCGAACATCATCTTCGGCCCCGGCGGCGGGATCAAGGCGCTGGACAAGGTGCCGTCCGCCCAGTTCAATCTGCTGATTTCTCCCTGGGTCGGGCTGAAAGGGGTGCAGCAGCTGGAAGAGAAGTTTGGCACGCCGTTCCTCCACTATCCGGCGCTCCCGATCGGTCCCACCGAAACCAGTGCCTTTCTGCGCCGGGTGGCAGAATTTGCCCACCTCGATCAGAAGCGGGTGGAAGCCTACATCAAGGAGCGGGAGGAGCATTTTTACCATTACATTGAGCGAGCTGCCGAGGTGCTGCTGGAAACCCGTTTTCTGCCGCGCCACTTTACCATCGTTGCCGACAGCGCTTACACCCTGGCGCTGGCCAAATTTCTAGTCAGCGACCTGGGACTGATTCCCGACCAGCTTTATATTGTCGACGGCACCCCCGAGCATCTGCAGGAGGAGGTGCGGGGATATTTCCAGGATCTGGGTGAGGGGATCAGTGGTGACGTGGTCTTTACCCCGGACGGTGGCAAGGCGCAGGAGCTGATCCGAGCAACCAAATTTCGCTCCCGCCCCCTGATCCTCGGTTCTTCCTGGGAACGTCCCCTGGCCAAAGAGCTGAACGGTTTTGTACTGTCAGTCTCCATGCCGGTCAGCGACCGGCTGGTCTTTGACCGCTCTTATGTCGGTTACACCGGTGGCTTGCGACTGGTGGAAGATATCTATTCGGTCATCATGGGTGATTTCCAGTAGGGTTAACCTGTTTTGACCTGCGCACGTCATGTATTGGCGTGCGCAGTGTCTACCAAAAGGAGGAGGATAGTATGTGCAAGGGCAATTGTGCTGAAAAGCAGGAGAATGGCCTGACAAAATTCAGTGCGTGTCAGCTGAGAAAATTTGACGGTAAAGATGGCGCGCCATCGTATATCGCCATCAATGGCAAGGTGTACGACATTACCAATGTACACCTGTTCAAGGATGGCAAGCATTATGGCGTTACCGGCGGCAAGGATGTTTCAAAGCAGTTTGTCCACAAGCCGAACATCCTTGGCCGTCTAACTGTTGTCGGCGAGCTGGTGTAGCGTCTTCAGGTACAAGTAGTATTGGCTGCTGTCGAGAATACCAGCCCCGATAAACCCGAAAAACCTTGTCAATATTCCTGCTGCATGATATGTATCTATAAGTTCCGTAGGATAAAAAGAATATAACAACACAATGCTGACCAGATAACTGGAGGCCATGGATAGATTCCATGGCCTTTTTTTATCCGGTTGGCTTACTCCGGCCACGTATTTTAAACTAAGGCAGTAGATCAGCTCTAAAGGAATGAAATGGGTCAGACAACAGTAACCATCCAGGAGGGTGTTCCGGCCAATCTGGACGCCTGTCTGGCGGCGGTACGGGATTCGGACCTGGGGCGTAACTACTTTCAGGATGAATCCCGCCTGGTCGGGATTATCCGCGAAGGGTTGATCAAGGGAGAAATACGGATTGCGGCAACCGCTACGGACAGTTGTAGCGGTTTCATCTGGTTTGCCGGCAACGGCATGTTTTGCCGTTTTCCGTATATCCGGCTCATTGCCGTAAAATCCGGCAGCCGTTCCGCCGGCATCGGCTCGCAACTGCTCGATTATGTGGAAGTGCTGCTGCGGCAGCGCCAGGCTGGCAAGGTGTTTTTGACGGTGGCGGAATTCAACGACCAGGCAAAACGTCTCTATGAACGACGCGGGTATACTGAGGTAGCGCGGATTCCCGACCTTTTCCATGCCGGGTATGCGGAGCATGTCATGATGAAGAGTCTTAATGGGTAAGATGGTGACTCCCAGTTGACATGGCAAAGAAGGTGGAAGGGGCAGGCTTCTGTGCAGGAATTGTAGGAAATTTCGGCAACACATGATTGGAGGGCACGATGGCGACTGAGCGAATGATAATCATCGCTTTAGCGGTTGGTTCAATACTTATTTCATTATTTGGTTGCAACGTTGTCATGGCGGAAATCGACGGGGGGTATAAACCCGTTGCTGCCAAGCCAGGAGGCGTTCAACCGATTCTGGTCGGCCAGCAATTTCCAAAGGTTGTACTGAAGGCGGCTGACGGCGCAACCGTGGATTTTACAACCGTGCTGGCCGATAAACCGTCAATACTTATCTTCTACCGCGGGGGCTGGTGAGGGCTCTGCTCCGAGCAGCTGGTCCAGCTGCAATCACTCTTGGATGAATTTGCTCAACTTGGATTTCAGGTTGTTGCGGTCAGTCCGGATAGTCCTGATCGCCTGAAACAGACAATAGACAGGCACCAGCTCAGCTTTCGCCTGCTCTCCGACAGCGATATGCAGCTTTCGCGAAGGCTGGGGATTGCTTTTCAGTTGGACGATGCCACGGTTTTGAAATACAAGAACGAGTACAAGATCGACCTGGAAGGGGCTTCGGGGCTGACGCATCATCAACTGCCGGTGCCGGCGGTTTTTGTTGTTGACCAAAGCGGCTTGGTGCACTTTGCCTATGTGAATGTCAACTTCAAAATCAGGGTTGATCCGGAGGTTCTGCTGGCAGCGGCCAAGGCCCTGCGGAAGCAGAATTCAGCTGATAAACCTGGGACAAAAGTTAAACGCAGTGGCCCGGGACGTCCACCGTTTGCCCCGCCACTGTCAAAGTGAGCTGGACTGCATTTGTTCGTATGCTGATCGGCAGAGACGAGCAGGCAAAATCATTATTATTGGAGGAATACGTGATTAATAAGGAACGACTTATTGCCACATTCTTGGATCTCTGCGCCATCGATTCCGAGCCAACCAGAGAGCGCTTGCTGGCGGATTGCGTCACCGAACTGCTGGTCCGGCTTGGCTTTACAGTAACGGAAGATGACACCGGAGATAAGATTGGCGGCAATGCTGGGAATCTCTATGCCTACCTGGAGGGCACCGGGCCGGGCGAACCGCTGCTCTTTTCCGGACATCTGGACCGGGTGGTGCCAGGAATCGGGGTCAAGCCGCGTATTGAGGGAGACTATATTGTCAGCGATGGTACCACGGTGCTTGGCGCCGACGATGCCGCTGGTCTGGCCGCCATTCTGGAGGCAGTGACCACGCTGCAGGAGCAGGGACTGGCCCATCCACCGCTGGAACTGGTGTTGACCGTGGCGGAAGAGCTGGCGCTGGTTGGCTCCAGTCATTTCGACATTCGGCAGATAACCTCCCGGACCGGGTTTATTTTGGACGCGGGTGGTCCGGTTGGTGAAATCGTCATTCAGGCGCCGGAACAGGTTAAGTACACCGCAGTTTTTCATGGCCGGAGCGCCCATGCCGGCTTTGCTCCAGAGCAGGGGGTGTCGGCAATCCAGGTGGCCGCCGTGGCTATCAGCCGGCTGCAGCTACTCAGGATCGACCCGGAAACCACCGCCAATGTCGGCAGCATCTCGACTGTCGGGCCGACCAATATCGTGCCTGACCGGTGCGAACTGCAGGGTGAAATCCGCTCCCTGGATACGGCAAAAGTGCAAGAGCAGATCGCTGCACTCACCGCTACCCTGGAGTCAACGGCCAAAGAGTTCGGTGGACGGGTAGAGATTGCAGTGGTGCCCTGCTATCCGGCGTATAAACTGGAGGAAGAAGCACTTCCAGCCAGGCTGGCCGCCATTGCCGCCAGAAAGATCGGAGTGCCGGTGCGTTTCAAATCAACCGGTGGCGGTTCCGACGCCAATATCTTCAACCATCGCGGGGTGCCGTCAGTAGTTCTCAGTTCAGGGTATGAGAAGGTCCACACCACTGCTGAGCGGATTCCACTGGCCCAGCTGCTTTTGCTGACCGAATGGGTCGTGGCAATTATTGCTGAAAACAGGTGAATTCATCTTGGGACGTACGGTATTTCTACAGATTTAACTTTATGGAGATGTTCGCAGGTATGAGTGCAGATAAATAATATTTGCACGTGGTGAGAGGTGTGCATGGCTGTTCGTAATCTGTTGCTGAACCCTATCTGGCAGGGAGAAGAACTTGGTAAATCGCTTCCTGATTCGTTGCATGCCGTATCTGTAGCATTGCCACGTTGGCAGGATGTGGTGGGGTATGAGGAGAAATGGCCCGAGGTAGTGGAGCGGTTGCAAAGTGGGTATCCACGCTTTGTCATTCACCTGCTGGTGCGTGAGTTAGCCCAGCGGGTCGGCGGCGAAAAACCCTGTCTGGTCTTTCCTTCAGCCACGACGGCCCGCCTCTGCGCTGACTTCATTGACCGGCAAAGCGGTGCTCCGACCGAAGTTGTCCCTCTCGGCGCTGTTTGGGGCGTCGTCACCACTGCCGTGGGGGCGGATGCACTCAAGGCATTCTGGCAGCATACCGGCTTGATTGTTTCTACCCGCCAGGCGGTAGCTGAATTGTCCGGCAATTTATCTGTCGCTCAAGATCATCCGGTATTTGGCGAACTGCGGCAGCAGTTGGCCGATTTATACGGTTGTGCGGCCGGCGATGTCTTTCTGCAGCCGACCGGCATGGCCGCCGAATATGCGGCGCTTAGGGTAGTCATGCGTCGTTCACCCGGTCTGCCGACGCTCCAGATTGGTTTCCCCTATGTAGATACCTATAAACTGCAGGAGAAATTTGGTGTTGGCGCTACACTGCTGCATGATCTGCACCGGGCGCCGCAAAACCTGCGGGCCATGCTCAGCCGTGGACCGCTGGCCGGCTGTTTCAGTGAGATCCCCGGTAATCCGCTGCTTGGGTCGGTTGATCTACGCCTGATTTCCCCCATTCTCCGGGAACAGGGAATACCATTGGTGGCTGATGATGTAGTTGCCACTCCCTTCAACGTGGACTTGAGCAGTCATGCGGACTTGATTGCCACCAGCTTGACCAAATACCTGGTGGGCAGCGGCGATGCCATGGGCGGCGCTTTGATCTGCAATCCCAAATCCCCCTATTATAGGGAACTAAAGGCATACGCCACTGAATTGCACGAAGAGCTGCTCTGGCATGAAGATGCTGCCGTGTTATCGGCACATGTAGACAGTTTCCCGGAGCGAATGCAGCGTCATAATGCCAATGGACTGTTGATCGCCGAGCGGCTACGCCAGCACCCGGCTATCGATCAGGTCTGGTACCCGAAGTGGGCGTTTGGTGAGGCCTACGAGGCGGTGCGTCGTCCAGAAGGGGGGTGGGGGTCGCTGGTCACCTTTTTGCCGAAGAACGCCGAAAAGA
This sequence comes from Geobacteraceae bacterium, assembly GCA_031412995.1. GTDB lineage: Bacteria > Desulfobacterota > Desulfuromonadia > Geobacterales > DSM-12255 > JANOEC01. The sequence continues at coordinate 13,035 of JANOEC010000147.1, read as the reverse complement.
GATCGCCGCAGATTTATGACAATCTGGCGGTTTGTAAGGGGCCTAGTCTCGGTACTGACTTTACCCTGGCGTGTCCTTTTACTCTGCTTGCGCACTATACCGAACTGGATTGGGCCGAAGCCTGCGGTGTACCGCGGAACCTGATCCGGATCTCCGTCGGTCTTGAAGACCCTGATGAGCTGTGGGAGAGGATCGAGCGGGCTCTGGCTGCAGTGTAGCTGAGTTGGTCGGGCTTGTATTGATTATTACGATACATTTATCGATTGGTATTGTGAAAAACGATGGGTTGCTTGACATGGCAGTGCGCATTGTGGTATATAAAGCTATAAAATCGATAGACAATAAAACTTAAATGGAGCTTGCATGGAGCCAATCTATCTTGATTATAACGCGACAACGCCGATTGATTCGGCGGTGGTTGATGAGATGTTACCGTATCTGCGGGAAGGCTTCGGTAATCCCTCCAGCAATCACCCTTATGGCCGATGGGCCAAGGAGGCAGTTGAAGTGGCGAGGCGCCGGGTGTCAACCCTGCTGGGGGCCTATCCCGATGAGATTATTTTCACCAGCGGTGGCACCGAGGCCAACAACCAGGCCCTGATTGGAGTCGCCCTGGCCAATCGTGACCGTGGGCGGCACATCATCACCACGGCCATTGAACACCCGGCTGTGCTGAATCCGCTCCATTGGCTGGAAGGACAGGGGTTTACCGTCACATATCTGCCGGTGGACGAAACCGGACGGGTTGATCCCGAGGTGGTGCGTCAGGCCATTACCCCGGACACGATCCTGATCAGTATCATGCACGCCAATAATGAGGTGGGAACCATTCAACCGTTGGCGGAGATCGGCGCCATTGCCCATGAGCAGTGTGTTCTGCTACATACCGATGCCGCCCAGTCGGTCGGGAAGATCCCGACCTGGGTGGACGAATTGGATGTGGATCTGTTGACCGTTGCTGGTCATAAGTTCTATGCCCCCAAAGGGGTCGGCGCCCTCTATGTGCGGCGGGGGGTGAAGATCGATTCCTACCTGCACGGCGCCGGGCATGAAGGTGGCCGTCGAGCAGGTACCGAGAACGTGCCTTACATCGTGGCCTTGGGCAAGGCGGCAGAGTTGGCGGGCGAGCAATTGACCAGGGAAGCGGATCGGATTCGCGGCCTGCGGGAAACGTTTCATGACCGGTTACGGGAACTGGTGGACGGTATGGCCTTGAACGGTCACCCAACGGATCGCCTGCCCAATACGCTTAATGTCAGTTTTAACGGCGTGGTCGGGTCGGATCTCCTGGCGCGGTTGCCGGAGATTGCCGCCTCCACCGGTTCTGCCTGCCATGACGGGAGCGGTGAACTGTCCGGGGTGCTCAAGGCGATGGGCATCCCACGGGAACAGGGATTCGGCGCCGTGCGCTTCAGTCTCGGCCGGTTGACCACCGCTGCAGAGCTGGAACAGGTCGCTTCCCTGGTCGCGACGAAAGTCAGGGAGATTCGTGCCATCCGGGGTGGCATCTCCCATAATCACGTGCAGACCGGGCTGTCGGCCCTGGCTTCCTGCGCCGGCTGAGCGGCCAAAATCAGTCCTCAGGACCTGGCTCAAGTTTTGAGTCAGCTACCAAGCATTACCGATCCGAATGTCCTAATTGGCACCAAAACCGCTGACGATGCCGCAGTTTACCGGATCAGCGATGATCTGGCCATTGTGCAGACCGTTGATTATTTCACCCCGGTGGTGGACGATCCCTATACCTTCGGCCAGATTACCGCGGCCAACTCGTTGTCCGACATTTACGCTATGGGGGCGACGCCGCTCTTTGCCCTGAACATTGCCGGTTTTCCCACTGACACCTTGCCGCTGGATGTGCTGGCAAAAATTCTGCAAGGTGGCGCTGATAAAGCTGCCGAAGCCGGGATCAGCATCATTGGCGGCCACACCATCAAGGACGCGGAGCCGAAATATGGCATGTCAGTCACCGCGGTCATCCATCCCGACAAGGTCATCAGCAACGCCGGAGCCAAGCCGGGTGACCGGCTGATTCTCACCAAACCGCTGGGCATAGGGATCATTACAACGGCGATGAAGACTGGGCAGGTGTCGGCAGGGACGATCAGTGAAACAGTTGCCGTCATGGCAACGCTGAACAAGTCTGCCGCCGAGGCGATGGTTAGCGTTGGTGCCCACGCCTGCACCGATGTCACCGGTTTCGGCTTTCTCGGCCACCTTTCGGAAATGGTTCGTGGCAGCGGTGTTGGTGCCGTAATCAGCCTGGCGCTGGTGCCGGTGCTGGCCGAGGCGTGGAGTCTGGTCCGCCAGGGCATTGCCCCGGGTGGTAGCCGGCGCAACCTGGAGTTCTTGCGTGACCGGATCACGGTAGCTCCAGGTATCGGCGAAGAGGAGCTGCTGGTGCTGGCCGATGCCCAGACCTCAGGTGGGTTGCTGATTGCCGTGCCGGCAGCGGACGTTGAACGGTTAAAGGCGGAACTTACCAGCCGGGGCGTATTAGTTGTCGCTGAAATCGGAGAGATCGTTACTGATCCAGCCAGCCGGATTGATCTGAGGCTGTAGAGGCATGACAACCGGACTGGAGTTAGGGAGCCTGTTTCTGCTCGGCATTTCCGGCGGTTTTTTGTCCGGACTCCTGGGGATTGGCGGCGGCATTGTCATGCTGCCGCTGCTCATCTCGCTGCCACAGTTGGCGGGATTCTCCATTGGTCTCCGTCCGGCAGTGGGGATTACTATGCTCCAGAGCCTGACCGGTTCCCTGTCCGGCGTCCTGATTCACCGCCGCTATCAGGCCCTCGACGTCCCCCTGGCGCTGGCAGTGGGGGGGAGCGCCGCCGTCGGTTCACTGGGTGGCGCGCTCTTTTCCCGCTTGCTGAGTGAGAATTCCATCGCTATTCTTTTTGCCACTATGGCATTAACCAGTTTGTTGTTTCAGCTGTTTCCCGAACCAGTGCATCTGTCGTCTGCCGAAAACTCCACCCATCAGCGCTATCCCGCGGCACCGCTATTGGGTGGAGGTGTTGGTTTTTTGGCCGGGATCATCGGCCAGGGAGGGGCGTTTATCCTGCTGCCGTTGATGATTTATCTGCTGCGGGTGCCGCTCCGAACCGCAATCGGCACCACCGTAGCGGTGGCATTTGTATCTGCCGCTGCCGGATTCCTCGGCAAATGGAGTACCGGTCAGGTTCCCCTGCTCTGGGGAGTTGCCGTAGCCGCCGGAGCGCTGCTGGGCGGGCAACTGGGCGGGGTGGTCAGCCACCGGCTATCGACCATCACCCTGCGGCGTCTCCTGTTTCTGGTGGTTGCGGTCAGTACTGTGCGGATATGTATCTACGTCCTTGAGAAATTTGCCTGATCTCTCTTTTTTGGGCCAATCATTTCGCGGAGGGACATGTATGCTGCTTTGGCAGATATTTATTCTTTTTACTCGGGTGGCGCTCTTTTCATGGGGAGGGGGGCCGGCTTCGCTGGCGCTGATGCAGCGTGAAACCACGAAGGCGCTCTGGATCCCGCCTGGCACGACCGAGTCGCTCCCCTGGGTATCGCCGCTGGAGTTTTCCGATGCTGTAGCGGTGGGGAATGCCCTGCCTGGTCCCATTGCTCCGCAGGTCTCCGCCTATGTGGGCTATAAGATGGCCGGGGTTCCGGGTGCCATTGCGGCTGCCGCTGGTACAGTCCTACCCACGACTCTGCTGATGCTGATCATGGTAGCCTATTTCTTTCGGATCAAGGACAACCTGCTAGTCCAGTCCATGCTTCGGGCCGTCCGCCCGGTGGTGGTTGGACTGCTGCTCTGGACCGCTTATGATATGGCAGTCACGGTCTTCGGCATCAAACGGTTTGGCCCGTTGCAATCAATGACCCTGGGGTGGGATAAGCTGCTGATCGTGGCGGTATCTTTTGCCGTACTGACTTTTACGGAAATTAATCCTGCCATTGTTGTTCTGGCATCTGCGGTCGTGGGTGGTGTTGTTTATCGTTAAGTGAAGGAGTAAATGCATGTCTGAGCAGCAGTTTGATTTTGATACGATCATTGACCGGAGCAACACCGGGAGTGAAAAATGGAACAAATATAAGGAGCGTGACATCATCCCGCTCTGGGTGGCGGACATGGATTTCCGGTCGCCGCCTACACTGCTCAAGGCTCTGCATGAGCGGGTAGAGCACGGAATATTCGGCTATAGCTACCCCGAACCACAATTGATCGACGTCGTAACATCGGCCCTGGTCCGTGACTATGACTGGACCATTGACCAGGAGTGGCTGGTCTGGCTGCCGGGGTTGGTCTGCGGTCTGAATCTGGTCTGCCGGGCCATCGGCGAACCAGGCGACGATGTAGCGACCTTCATCCCGGTCTATCCACCGTTCATGTCGGCGCCGCTGCTGACCGATCGCACCGTGTCCAAGGCAGAGCTGAAGCTGGTGGATGGACGATGGGTGCCGGATTTTGACGCCCTGGAACGGGCCATCACGCCGCGCACCAGATTGCTGCTGCTCTGTAATCCCCATAACCCGGTCGGCAGAGCGTGGGACAAGGGGGAGCTACTGCAGTTTTACGCGTTTGCCGAGCGGCACGACCTGGTAATCGGTTCCGATGATATTCATTCCGAGCTGATCCTCGATCAAGGGGTACGGCATATCCCGATTGCCTCCCTTGCTCCGGAAATCGCCGACCGCACCATCACGCTGCTTGCGCCCAGCAAAACCTACAATATCCCCGGGCTGGGCTGTTCTTTCGCCGTGATCAGTAACCCGGCGTTACGCAACCGCTTCAAGAAGGCCATGGGGCGGCTGGTGCCGCACCTGAATCTCTTTGCCTATGTAGCCGCGGAATCTGTCTATCGGGATGGCGAGCCATGGCGGGCCGCACTGCTGGTGTACTTGAGAGATAACCGGGATCTGGTGGAACGCGAAATTGCCGCCATTCCGGGGCTGTCCATTACCCACGTGGAAGCAACTTATCTGGCCTGGATTGATGCTCGGAGTACCGGAATCGAAAAGCCCGGACTGTTTTTTGAGCAGCATGGAGTTGGGTTGTCGGATGGTGCCGATTTTGGTGCTCCAGGTTTTGTGCGACTCAATTTTGGGTGCCCCAGGTCAGTGCTGGTTGAAGCATTGCAGAGGATGCATCGAGCATTTCTCTAATTATGCTTGACTAGTCAATTTAATTAAAGCTATAAACGATAAAAATAGTAGATCATGTAGTTAAATATAAATAAACATTTTTTCAGCCGACCAGGCATCTGGAGGCCAGGATTATTCCTGGCCTTTTTTATTTCCTGAACCCTAATTTTGAAAGGTGATTGTATGGCGCGTATCAGTGAAGTGATTGACGAAAAGCATCTAGGGAAGCTGGATGACCTGACAGTGGTCGGCATTGATATCGGTTCCCGCAGCGGGAAAGGGGTGCTGCTTACTGGCGACAGCATTCATACGGCCATTACCTCCACCGGTTTTCGTACCCAGGACACGGCCAAGGCGGTGTTGCAGAAGCTGCTGGACGTGTCCGGTGTGCCGCAGGATTCAATTGTCTATATAGTCGGTACCGGCTATGGCCGGATTTCCCTGGAGTTCAAGGATCTGCCGGCCCAGGTCTTGACCGAAATTTCATGTCATGCCATGGGAGCCCACTACCTGAATGCCCAGACACGCACCATCGTAGATATCGGCGGTCAGGACTCCAAGGCGATCAAGGTGGATACCAAGTCGGGGAAAGTCCTGGAATTTGTCATGAACGACAAGTGCGCTGCCGGAACCGGCCGTTTTCTTGAGAAGGCGGCACTCTTGCTCGATCTGAACCTGACCGAACTGGGTGACGCTGCCCTTGCTGCAGACAAACCGTCGGCCATCAGCAGTCAGTGCGTAGTGTTCTCCGAGTCCGAAGTTGTCTCGCTACGTGCCAGGGGAGAACGGCGGGAAAACATCGCCGCCGGTATCCATAATGCAACGGCTTTACGAGTGAGAAACCTGCTCAACCGAATTGGTCTGGAACCTGACATCGTCTTTACTGGCGGTGTCTCTAACAACGTCGGCATGCGCAAAGCGCTGGAAGAGCTGCTCAAGGTCCGCATCAGCGACGTGAAGCTCGATACCACCTATGCCGGAGCGCTCGGCGCAGCAGTCTATGCACAAAGATATTACCGTGAAGACCGCTCCGCAGAAGCGGCTGCGCTGTAAAGCTACTGCCCTCTGGTTGGGAGTGCACCTGGCAGCGTCTCTATAGTTGAAGATCAGGAGATCAGAATATGAAAATCAGCGAAGTAATCCCAACGGAGCTGGCGGAGAGCCTTTCCGGTCGACCGGTTATCGGAATTGACATCGGTTCACGCTCAGCCAAGGCGGTGCTGCTGTCTGGCGATGAACTGTTTACCACCGCCATTCCGACTGGCCTCTACATGCAGGAAACGGCTGATGATCTGCTGGCATCACTGTTAGCTACCTCCGGAATTGCCCGTAATGAAATTAGCTATGTGGTTGGTACCGGCTACGGACGAATTTCCATGGGGTTTGCAGGGGTGGAAACCCAGGTAGTGACCGAGATATCCTGCCATGCCATGGGGGCTCACTATTTGAATCCGCAAACCCGAACCATCGTAGATATCGGCGGCCAGGACTCAAAGGTGATTCGGGTTGATCCAGCCACCGGTAAAGTGGCTGAGTTTATCATGAACGACAAGTGCGCCGCCGGCACCGGTCGGTTTCTGGAAAAAGTAGCCCAGTTGCTGGATCTGGAGCTGGAAGAACTGGGGGACGCAGCGGTTGCCGCCACCAATCCCTGTGATATCAGCAGCCAGTGCGTGGTATTTGCCGAGTCTGAGGTAATCTCGCTGCGGGCTGCCGGCCACGCTCGGGAGGACATCGCCGCCGGTATCCATTTCGCCTCGGCCAGGCGGGTGAGAAATCTGCTGAACCGGATCGGTATTGAACCGGACATTGTTTTTACCGGTGGGGTCTCGAACAACGCCGGTATGCGTCATGCTCTAGAGGTGCTGCTGGAGCAGCCAATTCCACAACTTGCCCTGGATACGGTCTATGCCGGAGCGCTGGGTGCAGCCGCCTATGCCCGCAGTTATCTGGAAGTTGGGGCCGGTCGTTCGCTAAGAAACGGTGCTCATGTAGGGTTTGATCTTATTTCTTACCATAATCGGTTAGAGAAGCAGCAGGAGAGCATCATTCAGAAGGCTACCGGTAAGAAGATCGTCGCCTACCTCTGCTCCTATACGCCGCCGGAGCTGCTGAATGCGGCCAATGTTTCTCATTTTAGGCTGCTAAAGGCCGGCTCGATCAATGAAGTAGCCAGCGGCGAGCTGGTGACCCAGTCTGTTTTCTGTGACTTCACCAAGAGCACCATCGGTGCTTTTAAAGAGGATAATCCCCTCTATAACTCGGTAGAGAGGCTTTATACCTTTTTCACCTGCGACTGCATTAAGAAAGCTGCTGAGGCGATCAACGAGTACCACGTGCCGACCGGCATCTATGTGCTGCCGCGGATCAAGGATAGCGCCAATTCCCGCAACTATTTCCGTAACGAGATACTTCATCTGAAGAAGGACCTGGAGAATTTCACCGATAGGATAATCACTCCGGAGGCCGTACGGGAAAATATAGTTCTGTACAACAAAATCCGCACCGTGCTCCGGAAGATCTCAGAACTGCGCAAGCGACCTTCGCCACCTTTAACCGGAACCGAATTTGTAGAGATCGTCAAGGGGTACTATTACTTGCCGCCGGAAGAGCAGGTGGCAGTATTTGAGGAAATATACCAACGTATGGCTGCGGTGCCTGACGATGGGGTCAAGCGGATCCGCCTGATGCTGGCCGGTGGGATCGTGGCTGATGGCGACCGGCGCCTGTTGGATCTGCTGGAACAGGAGATTGGGGCGCGAATCGTGGTGGAGGACAACTGCACCGGTCTGACACCGCTTTACAACGATATCGATGAACAAAAAGACCCTTTTGTCGCACTGGCTGAGGGGTATCTTGACCGGGCCCCCTGCGCCAGAATGAAACCATTGACGGACCGGATCGATTTTTCCGGCCGTCTGGCTCAGGAATATGATGTGGAAGGCGTGATCTACTACTATCTCAAGTTCTGCCCCTGCTATGGCCAGACCAAGAATGAATTCCTCCGCCACTATCAGGCGTTGGGTCTGCCGGTGCTGGAGGTGCCGAGCGACTACTCCCAAAGTGACCTTGGCCAGTTGAAAACAAGGGTTGAGGCGTTCGTTGAGGTGTTTCACGAGCGGGAGCGGTTGGGTCATAATAAAGCAGTTAACCATGGTTGATTCTTCATTCGTCGATGACAGCTACTTGATCGTGATTAATCCATAACGATTCAGAGTACCCCCGGCGGGCTCCGCCCGCACTACCGGCGAACTGGATTCGCCAACAGTAAGGAGGCAGCCATGTCTGCAGAAATTGAAGCGGCTTTAGATCTGATTCGTCCGGCGTTATTAGCGGATGGTGGGAATGTTGAATTGGTCAACGTCTCGGATGATGGCATTGTGATGGTGCAGCTTACCGGTGCCTGCGGCCACTGTCCCATGTCGACACAGACCCTCAAGCATGGGGTTGAACGGACGCTGAAAAGCAGGCTTCCCTGGGTAAAAGGTGTGGTTTCAGTGTAGTGAAGGCAATCGTCAATAGCAAAAAGAGGTGAATCGATGGGTGGGCAAACAGTAGAACTGCAGAGTCAGCTCGAATACATCAAGTACAGCCGTGACGTGATCCATGGCCATTCCAAAGGGGTTGCGAAGATCTTTGACCTGGCTGTTTCCTATATCTTTGATGCCGAGGCGGCTGCCCTGCAGGGGAAGAAGGCGGCCTGGACCTTTGGCATCTGGGAGTCGCCGCTGTTCTATGCCTGCGACACCATTCCGGTCTCCTTCAGCGAGTTGGGACGGTTGGGGAGCATTGAGACCCTCAGTGTGGCGGAAGATTATTACCAGATGCCGGTGGAGACCTGCTCCATGATCAAGTCCACTATTGGTGAATGGCATCTGCGCCGGAGCGGACCGATCAAGCGCATCCTCGGCTTCAGTTCGGTCTGTGAACCGTACAACATCGCCTGGGAACTGATGAAAAAGGCCGGGTTCGAGGTGCATTCCATCGATATCATCTATCGGCCACCTACATGCACTACCGAGCAGTACGAAGAGATCATCCGCTTTTTTACCGAAGAGCTCCGTCAGACAGCCCAGTGGTTGGCCGGCGGAGTTGACGAGGAACGACTTCGGTTCGAATTACGCCGCCGCAATGGGCTGATGCGCAAGGTGCGACGAATCATGGAGCTGCGACTCGAATACCCGCTCCATATCCGCAGTCTCCCCATGACCTTTCTTATTGCCGGTCTCGGTCACTATATGGGGAAGCCGGAGGAGTATACCGAGGCAGTTGACCAATTGCTGGATGAACTGGAGAACAGTCCTCGCGTTTCTGCCCCGGATGAATCGGTGATTCCGCTGGTCTGGGCCGGTGGTCGCGGGCAGGAGTTCGGGGTCTACAAGGCAGTGGATGACGCCGGCGGCGCGGTGCTCGGCTGGGTGCTGCCGTCACTGTATGCCGTTGATTACCGCGAAGATGTCCCGCCCCTGGAAGCTATGGCCCGTTACTATATGGAGGGGCAGTCAGCTGGTGCGGCCATTTACCAGCGGCGCGCCATTGAAGCGCAGATCGGCAAAACCGGTGCCAAAGGTATTCTTCTCTACGGTTATCTCGGCTGCTCCTTTGCCGGGGTCGACCGGGAGATGTTTCGTGAATATTTCCACAAGCGGGGTACGCCGGCCATCTCTCTGGAAGGAAGTTTTCAGGTGGGTCCGCCATCCGGTCAGCTGTTGACCAGAGTTAAAGCATTTATTGAGATGCTTACATAAAAGTATTTAAATAAATGCTGTAATGTTAAAAATCGGACCGGATCACCGGACGGAAAGGAACAGAGTATGGCAGTACCATCAATACGGCTGGGGAGAACCGGTTATCAGGTCTCCCGCATCAGCTTCGGAGCACTGCCGATCCAGAAGCTGACCACCGATGACGCTACTTTCCTGCTGCGCCAGGCGTTGCAGCGTGGTGTGACCTATATCGATTCCGCCATCGGCTACGGCGACAGCGAAGAAAAAATTGGCAAGGCGCTGCAGGGAGTAGACATGGACGGGGTGATCCTGGCCACCAAATCCATGGCCCGTGATGCGGAGGGAGTTCAGGAGCATGTGGCGCTCAGCCTGAGGCGGATGCAGGTGGAGCGGATTCACAACTATCAGCTCCATGCCATCAACGATTATCAGCTTTTGGAGCAGGTGCTGGCACCGGGTGGCGCCCTGGAAGGGTTGCAGCGGGCGCGGGACCGGGGCGAAATAGAGCATATCAGCATCACCGGCCACCGTCCTGATGTTCTGGTGGATGCCCTGAAGACCGGTGAATTCGCCACGGTGCAGGCGCCCTACAATTTCATCGAACTGGCGGCTGCAGATGAGCTGTTTCCGCTGGCGCGGCAATTGGATGTGGGGATTATCATCATGAAGCCGCTGGGCGGCGGTATGCTGGCCAAGGCGAGCCTGGCTATCGGCTTCATCCTGCAGCAGCTGCCGGATGCGTTGCAGATCCCCGGCTTCGAATCATTGGCCGAACTGGAAGAAATCATCGCCATTGATGCCGCAGCAACGCCATTGACTCCAGACGAATTGGTCGAGATTGAGCAGGTCAAACGCGAACTTGGCACGGATTTCTGTCGCCGTTGCAACTACTGTGGCCCCTGCCCGGAGGAGATCTACATCCCCACCGGCATGATCATGCACACCCTGATAAAAAGGGCAGGCCCGAATTTCTTCATCAATAGCTGGGGGAAGGATCTGCTGCCCAAGGTTGCCACCTGTCGCGAGTGTGGCGTTTGCGAACCCCGCTGCCCCTACGAACTGCCGATCCGGCATATTCTCAAGCGCAATGTCCGACTGGTGCACGAAGCGCTCGCTGGCCAGGGGGAAAGAGCATGACCGCTGATCAACAGCGTCCCATGCTCCGCTTCCTGCTGGTGCTGACCGTCGCCTCAACTCTGGGTCTACAGGGGTGGCAGCTGCTGTTCAATAACTTTGCGGTGGATGTGGTGAAGCTCGACGGCAGCCACGTGGGCCTGGTGCAGTCGCTGCGCGAGATCCCCGGCTTCCTGTCGATTCTGGTGGTCTTTGCCCTGCTGCTGATGCGGGAGCACAGACTGGCCGGGCTGTCGATCATCTGTCTTGGGCTAGGTGTGGCCCTGACCGGTTTTTTCCCGTCAGAGTTTGGCCTGATCCTGACCACTATGTTCATGAGCTTTGGCTTCCATTATTTCGAAACCACCAATAATTCGCTGACGCTGCAGTATTTCAGCCGCAGCTCGGCACCGATAGTGTACGGACGCATTCGCAGTCTTGCTGCACTCTCCAGCATCATCGCGGCCAGTTCAATCTATCTGCTTGGCGCATATCTCGATTACCGGGGGCTCTATCTGGTGGTGGGCGGTCTGGTTGCAATCCTCGGTCTCTGGAGCTTGAGCCAGGATCCAACCCACGCATCGATTCCGCCGCAGCGGCTACAGATGTTCTTGCGCCGCCGCTACACCCTCTACTATTTTTTGACTTTCATGGGCGGTGCCCGGCGGCAGATCTATATCGCTTTTTCCATGCTGCTGCTGGTGAAGATCTTCCATTTCACGGTGCGGGATATGACGATCCTGTTCATCATCAATAACGCCATCAACTTCTTCCTCAATCCGCTGATCGGCCGGGCTATTGCCCATTTCGGCGAGCGGCGCATCCTGTCGCTGGAATATGCCAGCGTCATTGCCATCTTTCTCACCTATGCCTTCACCAGTTCGCGGCTGCTGGCCTCGGCCATGTACATCGTTGATTTCGTTGTCTTCAACTTTGCGGTGGCCATTAATACCTATTTCCAGAAGGTCGCTGATCCGGCTGATATTGCACCGAGCATGGCGGTGGGATTTACCATCAACCATGTGGCGGCAGTGGTACTGCCGCTGGTGGGCGGTCTACTCTGGATGGTTGACTATCGGATTCCGTTCATCGCTGGAGCGATCCTGGCTCTGGTCACCCTGGTCGGGGTGCAGTTGATTCGTTTACCGCACGAAGATGAAATAACGCTACTCGCCACTGAAGCAGCAGTAAAGGAGAACGTATGCGGATGAATTCAGCATCCGGCAAAGCAATCCTCTCCCTGGTGCGGGAAGGCGATTACGCGCATCCGGGCGAAGAGCAGGCCATTGACCTCGTCTTCAGGACTTTCCTGAAAAAGTCAGATTGTCAGGTGCTTGATCTGGGGTGCGGGAGGGGGGGACTGCCGACTATGTGCAGAGGCAGGGCTGGGGAACGGTCACTGGGGTTGATATTGATGCGGAAACCTTGGCTGAAGCACCGCAGCGTTATCCGACAGTGAGTTTTGTCGTGGATGATGCGACAAAAATCGGCCGTCACTGGCAGGCGAAGTTTGATCTGCTCTATCTGTTTAACTCGTTCTATGCCTTTCCTGATCAGCAGGAAGCGCTTCGGCAGATGCGGCTAGTGGCAAAGCATCATGCATTCCTTGCGATCTTTGAGTATGTCGACATAACTGGCAATTTCCGAGATTTCGCCAACGAGCAGCAATCATTCTGGCAGCCAATCAACCTGCGGACATTCAATGAATCTCTACAAACAGCCGGGTGGGAGCTTCTGCAGGTCACTGACATCTCAGCTGAGTACCTCCTATGGTATCAGCAGCTTTGTGCCAGATTTGAATCCAGGAAACAGGAAATCATTAACCGTTTTGGTCAGGATTGGTACAACTATGCCTATACAACCTATGCCGACCTGCTGAGTTTGGTTGAAAAAGGTATTGTCGGTGGGGCAGTGATTTGGGCGAAGGCGGTCTAGACATAATGTCTGTCAGTAGAAAATAAGCGACCTGCCCCTTGCAAACGTGGATTATGTTGTGAATGCGAAGTTCACCACACAGAGCCACAACCAAGGAGGCAGGTCATGAAGAAGAATACCATATTTGTCGGGCTTG
>JANOEC010000146.1:0-68632 GCA_031412995.1 Geobacteraceae bacterium | reverse complement strand
GGAGGTGGGGAGGGGTTAGCCTCTACCGCCAGACTCCGCGGGTATCGATCAGCACCTTTTCCTTCAGCAGTTCCCGGTCGATCTCCTTGAACTCGTCATGATCCACCAGCACCAGCAGGATGTCTGCCTCCCGGAGTACCTGCTCCAGGGGGTAGCCTTTTCCTGTCTTCAAGCTTCTCTCTGTGCTCTCGGTGAGAGACCGCCTTTAAATCTTATCTCTCACCCGTTCGCTGCACTCACTAGAGCTCACAGAGAAAGGCAAGGCTAAGGGTTAGCCTCTGGGTGTCAGCGCCTTTTCATACACCTGCAGTTGCCTCAGCAATGGTGTCCCAGTAATAACTCGTACTCCCGTAACACCTTCTCCCAGGTAAACTCGGCCGTATGGCGAACGCGGCTTGCTTCACGCAGATTTTGCAAGATGAGTGGGTCGGCCACTAGCAATTCGATCTGCTGAGCACAAGATTCTTCGTTCGTGAAATAGGACGCGGCAGATTCGGCCACCCAGCGGTTGAAGCGGTTGTCGTGGGCCAGCACAGCATTCCCGGCGCCCAGCGCCTCGACCAGCGAGGGGTTGGTGCCGCCGACCTGATGGCCGTGGATGTAGAATAGGGCGAAAAAGCGTAAGGCCTCAACCACCGGCTTGTCATATATGGCGCCGGGGAACAGCACTTCTTCGGAGGCCGCCTCCATCACGGCTCGCTGGTAGACGTGGCCAGGCTCGTATTTCCCCAACACCAGCAGCTTCAGCCCGCGTGGTTGGCGTGACCAGGCCCGCACGACCTCCAGGATTGAGTTTTCCGGCTCCGCTCGGGCGATCAGGATGGCATAGCCCCCCGGTTCAAGTCCGAAACGGCTGAGCAGGGTATTGTCGGCGCTGTCGAGACGATCCGCACCATAGGGGATAGTGGTGATTTTGTCCGCCCGTACCCGCGTGGCCAGATGGCGCTTGATCTCCGGGTGATCCGCGACCAGATGATTGCCGAGCCAGCAGCCCGCCCAGTCGTTAAACCAGAACCAGGCCTTGGCCACCAGCCCCCATTTCTGTCGGTGCCACTCGATGCCATCCATATTGATGACGTTTCGCAGCCCCTTCAGGCGGTACAGGGCACAAAAGAGCGCGGTGTTGTAGCCGAGGGTGAGAACCGTTCCCTTTTCCCTTGCCGCATGGAGCGTAGATTGCCAGTCAAAAACAATGGTGCCGGCGGCGGCGGGAGTGGTCACCGGGATGCGTACCCTGCGCACACCCTGCCAGGTGTCCTCAAAGGCAGGTCCAGTGCCGTCTTCCTGACAATAGACCGTAACCTGCCAACCACGTTCGACCAGATAAAGGGCCAGCCGTTCGGCGAATGTTTCAAAGCCGCCGTGGGCGGCGGGCACGCCACGGGTGCCCAATATACGAACTGATTTCACTTAAAACCTCTGGCCAATATTGCCATGTAATTAAAGCATTCCATATGGCAACATGTGCCTAGCTTGCAAAAATAAACGTATCTGAACCTACGTATTTCTTGTCATCCGTCTGACTTTATTACAGATCCTCATCGCGAAGGTAACCATCTTTAGCCTTCGGGTAGGTCCTGACATTTTTTTTGTGAATGCAGCATAATCTATTGTTTTGCCACTATTTATATAAAAAGAGTTTTCTCTGCTTTTATTTTGCATTTCATCTTTGATTAATATTTCTAACTTATTTAATAAACTAATATCGCTTGACTCTGTTGATCTTTTCCAAATATGCTTATTTACTTTTGCTAAGCGCTTAAGTCTAAACTTAATTTGGTTTCTCTTGATATCAACAACGTTTCGTTGACTTCTTATTACAGAATCAATATCTATCAAAGATATATTTAGCTCATTATTATTAATTCCATCGTTAATTATAGCATCAACTTCTTTATTTCTAACAACGAGTATACTTGTACCTTTTGTGTCAGAAACATATTCATCAAGCCATGCATCCATCACAGTCACATCTGCTACCTCGGCAAATATGTCCTCACAGAAGTTGCAGGAGATCGGAGTAAACCATCGTCCGTTCCAAATATCCTTAATGTCTCTCTGGAAAGATAATTTACCTTCGTTTCCATCGATATCGCGACATAAAAACTTGTAATCAATAGCTGAAGATGTTTCTTTTTTACTCCGGTAACAAACGTAATTAAGATTACTTGTTACCCCTGACAAATATCCCAAGTACTTTGTGTAGTGAGTGCTCTTTAACTGGCCACATACCAGCCCAATCGTCATCACAATGCGTTCTTTGAGCAATTTATTGTGCTCTTTAGCCAGTTCAAGGCCTTTTAAGTAACAGGGCAGGCCCACAACGGCAAATTTGCCATCAGTCTTTAATATTTCGTTTATGACGTCTGACAATTCAACCGGATAATATGCTGATTTTGATGAGTTTCTGACATCTTCTATGTTGTCAAAGATCTGATAATTAAATAACTTATCAGGATTATCAGTTGGAGAAACAGATACAACAAAATTGATCAGTCCATTGTTAAGCATCGTTTCCAGTAAATAGGTAACTAAACCGCCAGAAGCGCCATTTAACCGATGATTGCCTACTAGGGAATAGCCAACGTATGACTGCAGGTAATAGCCGGCTACATCATTGTATTTGACGCCATCTTGCTGTGAAAACTTCTCAGTCGCGATTGTGTTTTCGTTCTTTGCATGCTCCGAAAATGGACATATTTTTAGGCATAGTTCACAGTTTTTAAGACAATTTCCACCAGCGGTTGAATTGTATTCACCGTAACTATTAAACCCTATAGTGAGGTTTGCATTAGGACAAACACCTGAACATACACCACACCCAATACAGATTCCATTAGCGACCACTTCCGATACAACATTTCTCATCGCCTACTCCACGTCTGCTCTATCTTCATATCATTCCCGCTCTAACACTTCACTCCCATCTCTGCGTATAGGGACATCATCAACTCCAGATACATTTTCCGATTAAACCGTTCAGTAACGAAATTACGCGCCATCGCACCGACAGAAGACAATTTATTGGTATCAAGGTTGGAAACTTGGGTGAGCAGATCTGCCAGGGCCGCAACATTCCCGCTTTCAAAAAGCCATCCCGTTTCGCCCTCTGGTACCAGTTCAGGTATGCCGCCGATGCGTGCGCCGATTACCGGTTTCCCCAGAGCGTAGGACTCCAATATGCTCATGGGAGCATTTTCATACCATTCGGAAGGAAGTACGACCGCTCTACTGTTTCTGATGCACTGGTGCAACCTCTCACCCGAGAGATAGCCAACAAAATCAATATCTCCGCCGAGATCATCCGCCAGTTTACGCAATTCAGATTCAATCGGACCGGTGCCGACTATTTTCAGTGGGACCTTAGCTGAAGCAGCGGCGCGGATCAGCGTTGCTACCCCTTTTTCCGGTGCCAGACGACCAAAAAAAAGAAAATATGCTCCGGGGCGAATATCCGGTTCCATGACTGTCGCATCGACATAGTTCGGGATGTAACTGAATTTCTCCCGTGGCCATCCCCATTCAACAAATTTCTCTAAAAAAAATCGGCTCGGCACGACAACCCGATCCAGGTTTCTTTGGTATGTGTCCAGCCAACGATGCACTACGCTTTCAAAAAAAACGGTCGTGCTGGCGGCAAGAGAATTGCGGACGCAGCGATTCTTTATAACATTTAACAGCGGGCCGGTATTGCACTGTTCACATATGCCACTGTCGTTCAGCATCTTATACGCGGGGCAGGCAATCTTCAGGTCATGAGCGGTCATTACGGTTGGAATGCCCCGCTCTTTGAGCACCGGAAGAATCGCTGGTGACAGATGGTGATATATGCAATGGAGATGTGCAATATCCGGCCTGAAATCTTTCAGTAATTGTTTGAGTTTCCTTTGCGCTTCGAATGAATAGATAACCTTGGTTGCCATAACCAGCTTGGAACCAAGGGAGTAGGCGTGGCCGAACTCAAGTTCATTGATGAAATATTTTGACCACTCGTTGGGATAATTTTTCGGATGATGCATTGAAAAGAACGCATTATCCCAACCTTGGCCTGCCAATAATGCCGCATGATCGAGATAGACAACATCTGACCCACCGCGACGATAATGGTAGCTATTAACACTCAGGACTCGCGCCATTGTTCAGTCTCCAGGAAACATAAATTCGTAGTAGGCATCGGCGATAGTTTCCCAGCTGCAACCTGCGGCTGCGTGGTGCATGGCTGAAGTAAATTCAGCATAATTCCGTTGAATTTGCGTCACCCCTGCAACGAGCGCTTCGGTCAGTCCTTGCCCAGTTTCGACCAACAGCCCGGCACCGTTTGGTATCTGCTCCGGCAAATCTCCTACGTTTGTGGCAATGACCGGTAAACCAAAAGCAATCGCCAACTTGAGAACGCCGCTGGTTGTACCCTCAAGATATGGCAACGCAACCAGGTTGCTGGCGGCAAAGTACTTTTCCACATCTTCAAAAGGGATGCGCATATCATGCACCAACATATTCGGGTAACCCTTTGCCTCATTAAGCGCATCGGCATACACTTTCCCGTGTCGAGCAAGATCGTTACCACCGGCGATCAAGAACTTGATGCCGGCCAGATCACGCATGCGGCAAGCAGTACTGATGAATTCCATCAATCCCTTACGGGGCTCGAGATGACCAAAGAAAAGCACGACAAAGTCATCTTTCTCAAGACCGTCAATATGTTTACGGGCAGCCGCGCACGAAAGATCAGTGACTTTAAAAATATCGTAGACTCCGTGGGGAACCACGAGAATCGGTCGTGTCACCCCCATTGCCCGGACCGCATCACGTGCCGCAATTGAATGAACGACAAGCCGATCGAACTGCTGATAAAAGAAGGCTCGCTCACCCCGACTCCACGGTCGCGGATAGTGCGGCAAGACATCGTGAATCGTCAGCACGGTTTGAATCCCTGCCTTGCGGAACAACACTACTGCAAGAGCCTCAAGTGCCGGCACTTTCAAGAGCGATTGAAACAGAACGACATCGGGTCGGTCGGCCAACGTGCGCCGTATAAAGCGACAGAAGTCGACTGGATAGTGGCGCGAACGCCGAAAGTCAAAGCGGACGTGAAAACCCAGGCGACAGAAGCGAGGATCAAGTGAATCGGCGGTGACCAGACATGGTTCAGCAATGCCGGCTAACGCCCTGGCCAGCGAAACAGTGTAATCGGTCAACCCGGAGTTCCCCGTGAAGCAGACAAGCGCAAGCTTCTTGCGACATGTTGGCGCGACTGTAATCGTCACTTTCTCATCTCCAGCTGAGACCCATAAATATCCGCAACCAGTGCCGTCCAGGAATATGCATCGACACAGGCCAAGGTTTCGTTCCTGAGCCGGGTACGTAATACCGCATCCGCGGCAAAGCACTCAATGGCCGCCGCGATTCCGGCACTAATCTCGGGCAGGCTTTTCCCTTGGGTACTGACCCGCATCCCGCCCCCGCTCTTCAGTATTTCTCCGGGGCCAGCCAGGTCGAGAGACAAGACCGGCAGCCCGCACCGCATGGCTTCCAAGGTGGTTAAGCCACCAGAATCCCGCAGGCTGGGAAAAACCAATAGATCATGGCGCGCGTACCACTGCTCCACCTCGGCTTTGGGTACCCAGCCAGCCCACTTTATGTGTTGATCTAACCCGAGAGATGAACTGAGGGATTTTAACCGTTGCTCGGTCGGGCCGCAGCCGACTATGGTCAGCGTGATCTTGACCCCCTTGTCCGCCAGCGTTTTAATGGCGGGCAGCAGTAACTGAAGTCCCTTTAAGCTCAGTAGGCGCCCTAGGTAAAGCAAGCGGAGCTCTGACCCTGCGGGGGCTGATTGGATGTTGCTGCGCCCGGGCTTTGCCGGGGCAGCATCGATGCCGATCGCCAACCTTGTCCTGGTCTTCCCGTGAAAAAACGCAGGCACCATGCTCTTTCTGGTCGACTCGGAAGTGACAAAGATCCGGTCTGCAGTGAGAAAGGTGAGATACATCAACGGATTTATGAAGTTTGTCAGGTTGATGATTACGCGCACTGATTCATAACATTTCTCGTTGAAACTCATTGAGCCCAGGAGGCGAAGCGGCACGGTGTCGCCGCCAGCCACGGGGCCAAACCAGAAAGGCCGGCCCAGCAACCCCATAAAGCTGGGCTGGCGGGCGCTAACCCAGGTAACGTGGTGGATCAAGTCAATCTGTTGCGCGGCGATAATTCTTCGTGCCGCTAACGTCGCGGCAGCTTGCCAGATGAAATAATAAAGGTGGTTCCGGCGATTAATCCTGGCGAGACATCGCTGGACTCCTGGAAGGTCAACGTAATGGAACTGAATCTGCTCCAATGCGGGCGTTTCGGCTACCGCCTGTTCAATGCTTTTGCGATGTGATGTCCGGGTAATGACAATGACTTCATGGCCACTGCGCCGCAATTCGATTGCCCAGCGCCACCCCACTTCCTCATCGGAGCCAAAAGAGGGATCACAGGCAAATGCCGACAGCAAAACCCTCATGGATTGCCCTTTAGCGAAAACTTGACTGCCACCACCGATTTTGCCGGTAAAAGAATAAACTGCTCACCATTTTTGGTCTGAAAATGTGAACTTGCCAGGGGCACAACGCTCAGACTGTCGGAGTCGCAGTTGTTTTTCGCCATTGCCTCGGTGCAGATAAGGGCATTGCCAGTCAAAAACTGAAGCTGGTGATTTCTGCCTTCGAAATCGAGATTGACGGTAGTTGGTTTGTCAGCGCGGTTTACCGCCCACAGGCTCATTACCGATCCCGACTTATCCAGAAACGCCGTACCGCGAAAGTCATACCCGCCAGCATAGGAGGAAGAGTTTTGACTTCTGGACCTAGTTTGCAGCCGTTTGTCATGGGGAGTCGAAGCCAGCAGTTCAAGAAGCATCCCAATACCACTGGGCTTCAAACCTGCCGGTGTCTTCTCAAAAACATTCCATGGTCCTGCCCTCAGTCCATGCACCATTGCTCCGGCAACATCCTTGATCTGTGCTATCCCAATCAGAAAATCGGCTGTCGACAAGGCTCCCTCAATATCGTTTGTCGTATGCCAGTTCTTTTTCCAGTCCGGATCAGCAGGCGTACCCTCGGGCCAGCGCCCATGTTCAGTTATCCAGACTTCAGCAGGCTTGCCTTTGATCTGCCTGAAAAGGTCAGCGCTTTCCTGTACTGTTTTTAATTGCGTCCTGATCGAAGGTCCACCTGGTGCACCGTCGTAATAAAGATGCAGTGCCACCCCGGTCAGCGGTTCTTGGAAGTCGCGCAGTAGTTGCTCGTTGAACACCGCGCGTTTCGGTTGGCCCGCCGCGTTGTACTCTATCAGCGGCAGAACAAGCCGGGCGCTGCTGTCTACTTGCTGAATCGCGTTTGCGACGGCTGAGGCCCTTTGGGCAATGCGACTGGACTCCCAGCGGTATTTCCCCCGTTCAAGTTCATTGCCTAATTCCCAATATCGCGTACTGCGCGTTGCGCGTTCTCGGACATACGACGCCCAACTTGCTGCTTCCTTGGCAACAGTAGATATCGACTCATCGCCCTCACCATCGCTGACCAGATTGGCAATAAACCATGTTTCTGAAACGCCGAGTGATGACATTACCTCTAGGTATTCATTGATGCCAAACTGACACCGCATGGGACCTGCCCAGTTCACTACTTTGCGGGCCTCACGCGACGACATCTCGCCAATACACATTCGCCAGGAGATTTCATTCGCGCCCCCACCGTAGCGCATCACACTGTCAACTTGCTTCAGCAATTGTTCAACCGGTGGGTAGAGGCGAAGCGTGGTTTTATCCAAGAGATCATCCTGAACTCCCCACCAAAGGCTGTGTACGCCAAGCAATTCCTTGCCAGAATGCGGGGACGCTTGGCGCATTGAAATGTCGAGGCGCGCTGAACCAATATTGACTTCATGGGTGGCGGTATGGCCAATCGAAGCTATATAGAGACAGATGAACGCTAATATCACCAAACAATTACGCATTATCATGATGCCTCCTGAACATTCATCTGCTGGTGCAACGTGACCTGAATCCGCCAATACTCGACATAACCGACAATAAACCAGAAAAGGAACTGCATCGGCGGGCCTGCGAGGATAGAGTCCTGATACGGCATAATAGCGAGACAGCAAATTAATCCGGCGAAGAAAGCACGGAGTACAGAAGCGTGCCAAGGTGGAACTATGTCGAGGCGGAGAAGACCTCTAATTATGAAAATGGAACGAAGAATCAGGGTTACAAAGATCACAAACGCGACGGTCCCACCATCCCATAGTAATTTGCTCATGGCGTGGGCGTCTAATCCAACTCCGAATTTACGAACAGCATTCCCGACGCCCATCACTCGGCTGGATTCTAAGGTCGAAGCCATGCCGTAGCCAAAAAGCGTGTGAAATAGGTCGCCGGTGGCAACATTTGACATGTACCAATGGACAATGGTCCCAACTCGCCCACGATGAAAGCGATCCACCATAAACTTAGGGTCAAACGAATAGGTGAATGCGTGAAAAAAGTCACCAGATGGGGACCAGTAACGCCACGCATATATCGCCGCTATGCCGCCAACAAATAACGAGCACAAAGCAACAAAGGATATTATTCGTGATGGAGACTTTTTGATCTCATCCCAGAGGATAATTCCAAATATCAGCGGTGTTATGACAATTACAACCTTAGTTTCAGCGAGGCCAATACAGAGAAATGCACTTAAGCCGGTCACGAGAAATAGCCAAAATCGAACCTGCGATGCTCGCCAAAGTGAGAGCACCATCCCGAGCGCGATCACCAGGAATATCGCCATCTCTCCCGTGTAGCCACCACCAAGGGGATTACCTCCGAAAGTGCCGACAATGCTCTCTGCACCTCCACCGACTGCGGCCAGGGAATGGGCCCGCATGGGAGCAATAAACAAGTGTTGATACAAGCAAAACGGCCACTGTATCAATGCAACAACAATTACTCCCCAGATTAAACCTCTGACCTGTCGCTCAGAAAAATCGCAGTATGCCAGGGCAAGACAGATGCCGATGAATGGGATGTAGTTTCTGATGCCGACAATTGTCTGCACAAAGGAAGCTCCACTTGTCAGTGATGAGACAGACAGTGCCAGTACATAAGCCCAGATGAGTGGGAAAATGCTCGTCTGATCATTGTGTGTAGCAGAGTAGGAGCGATGTTTTGTCAATCTTGATGCTACTGCAACACCAAATACTGCTGTGCATATGATGGAAGCCAGCCAGTTCGCCTGTCCAACTCCAAAGGAGAATTCGAGAACGCCGCCGATCACAAAACTGAATATCAAGCTGATCCAGACAAGATGCAAAGGTAAGAGGAGCAGCATTGCCAAGACCAACATTGACAAGAAAAGGCCAACGGCAATGGGTGAACCAAGCGAGGCTATTCCGCCGCCAATTAAGGCGAGAGTTGCAACTGACAGGTATATACGTAGTGGATTACTCACCAATGTACCTACGAAGACGCTTGGGCCGAATTAATATCAAGAACTCGTTTAAGTTCAAAAATAGATTCAAGCGACAGCGCCCGCACTCGTTCCATGCTTGCTAGCAATAAATTACGGATTTCATTTTCTCGAGACTCTAAACGATTCAAAGCTGACACAAGAGCGTCCTTGGATAAAGCCGGTGTCTCAAGAACAAAGTCCTGATTACCAAAAAGCTCGTTATTAATTGCTCTGGCCTTGGTGCTGTACGCGATGGAAACTGTCGGTACTCCCATTGAAAAAGCGGCAATGGTTGCATGGGTTCTCGCACCGATAAAGTAGCGACACTGTTTAATTATCCCCTTTAGTTGTGAGGCGTTTAAGCCTTGTGGTATTAACTTCAACCGCGGGGTTGGCGGTATAGAATCCATTAACTTTTTCAGGTAGTGGTAGTCGCTATTTCCTTGTCCGGTGAAGGGGTCCACATGGTAAATAAGAAGCATTGAATGACTGGTTTTCTCCAATACCCACTGAATAAAAGCAATACACTCCTGCTCAATATTTTGGCCAGAGTCTGCTTGATTACCACGGAATTTACTGATCAGCGGACTTACGTTGAAGCCCAAAACGTCATTATTGAAGAAACCAGTACCGATATTTACCAAGTCAGATTCTTCTGCCCACAAATGAAATGCTGGGTCTGCTGCCACACGGACATCTTGTCCCGTTAACTGCGCCACATACTTTGCAGAAGTTGCCTCGCGAACAGTAATACCTTGATAGCCTTTGAGGTGATGAATCATTGCTCGCTCAATTAGATGGTTTTTGCCAAATGGTCCTACTGAGGCGGCCCACAATACAGTTGGCACATTTAGTTGCCTCGCCCGTTCAACGAGGCTGGTCCAGAAATAAAGTGAATGTGTCCCATAATCGAGAGATAAGATGTCTCCTCCAATCATGAGGAGCGCATCAGCACGCAATAAATCATGCTCAACTTCCTTGGAGAATTTTGGCACTGGCGGCTTGAGTCCATCTAGGATGTGAGTGCGTGACAGTGCTGAACACCAGTACTGGACAAGCCATGGGATACTCGGGGCAGAAACGAATTCTACTCCCCAGCGGTCATGATCAGCCCATTGCTGCCTGTCCAATTCAATGTGTCGAGAAGGAACCAAAAATCGAAAATCGGCACCGAGATTGGATCTCACAAGACTTACCGTCGAACGAACAAGGGCTTCGCAGCCGCGATTCCCAAAGCTATCGTGACCTGCCAGATAAAAAGTTTTCAATCCACAGTCCTTATTCAAAATTAAATCAGTAGTATCATCCGCGAATAAACATTGATGCCCTTGGGTATATACGAATAATTAGTTCTCGGTCTGTTGAATTAAATGGTTTTATAAAGAACGCAGTTATGAGGAAACATGAGATTGCTATTGTTGCTGTTATAAGCATGTCAATAGTATTTGGATGAATAGCCCCGGCAAAGAAAATACTGCTCGGCACAATCGCAACTGTAGCTGCAATTAAAATCTTAAGTGATCCTATCCAGTCATTCTGTAAATTAAATCCTAACGTCCTCAATCTATAACCAACAATGATGCATCTTAAAATCTCACTTATGACCATGCCAAAACAGAGGCTCAAAGGTCCAAAAAACTTATATGTCGTAAGCCCAAAAATAATCCCCAGCAATCCTACCGCCGCACCAATTAGGCTTGCCCGACCATCTTCTGCTGCCAAGGCCAAAAGACCTAATACCGTATAGAGTGTTTGGAAAACCAATAAAATAAGAAGAATGATTAAATAGTTGGAAGCCTCTGGGAATTTACCGCCTGACAAAACTCGTGTAAATTCATCGCCAAACGTCACGACAATTGCAAAGACTGGAGCCAACATTAAAATGTTAAGTTTGAACACAAGGCCAGCCATTTGGACCAGTACTGCTTTACTATTTTCTTTATGTGTTGCAGTCACAAACAAGGGACGTACCATGCCTATCAATAGAAAGGCCGGAAGGTAACGCTGAAGCATGTTTGTCAGGGCAGTAGCGAATCCGAAGACACCAGCATTAACGACACCTTCAAGCTTACTTACAAAAAGCTTCACAATATCTGGGCCTTGGCCTAGCCAGAATATTTGCGCTAAATACGAAGGTGCCGCAAAACGCCAAACTCTCTTCAAACTTATTGGTGTCTCAGTATCGGGAAGATTCCGAGGCAATTTTCGAAGATATGTAGTTAAAAGTAGAACGGCTACAATTGCCCCTGTCAAACTCGCGATAAACTCAATTCTTATCCACGTAAGCAAACTCAAAGAGTTATTGTAAAAAGAAGAATAAATAATCAGACCTGCTAAACGAATCCCATTTCTGAGCAATATGTTAATCTGCGTATAACCTTGAAGAAGGAGTGAGTCAAAAATAATATCAAACAAGCGAGCAATGCATTCTGTAATTATGACTAAACAATAAACAGAAAGTATTTTGCCAGGATAATTTGAACCAAATACATACGAAATATACTGATTATTATATGAAATTATTATGCTAATTAAGATGAGAGTAGTTAAGTTGTATATTACAAGTTTGCTTATTAGTAAATTAAGACTTCGCACATCGCATTTATTTCTAAGTTCAGGTATATATCTGAAAGATACCGACATAGCACCAGCATTGCTAATTATCTGAACAATCTCTAGCGTTGCCAGTAGAACTATGTAATTACCATAATCATTCTTAGATAGCACACGAACTATAAATAAAAGGGATCCAATGCCAATCAGAGCTGAAACAATCTTGCCCAATAAAAAGTGAGTAAGACTACGGCGAATATTATTGCTTGTATATGATCCTGAACCACTACTGCTCATCAATTATCCAATAAGACTCAAATATAAATACTGCCAAGATTAACTGATCTCCAATTAAAATATCCCGTAAAGCTGAGACCTTAACTCACTATTGATGTTTTGATATAAGCTGTATACAAAGGTCTTTTGCTCTTCTAGGTTCTTTTTGTACTCCCCATCAGTTACAAACGAAGAAACCCTCACCAACACCCCGCCAGCTTCGGCACCGAAAAAACCATAATAGGCATGCTTCAGTTTCCGCTCGAAGTCGCTCGTCACCACCTTGCCATCCAGGGTGATCCAATACTGCACCGCCTCTAACCTGCCATCAGGATTTTTCGCCAGCATCTGCTTGAGGTTCAAGCGGGGAGTATCCATCGTGGCATGACCAACCGACGTGACCGTGCACCCCGAGTCTTTGTAGCAAACCTCCGGTAGATGAATACTGAAGTTCTTCCGCTGATCCGCCCCATAGGCAATGGCCAGCATCACTTCTTTGCCATCCGGTCGCTGATAGGTCCGCACCAGCACGTCATCGAGAAACTTTCCTTCCTTGGCCCCGACTGCCGCATTCTGACTGACCATCCGCCACTCGCCGACGGTCGTCGGAATTGCCGCGAGGTTGATCGCCTTGGCCTGGGCATGGCGCTCCACCCGGCAGAAGAAGGTCAAGGCCCCGGCCAGGACGAAGAGGGCAAGCACGGTAATATATTTAAACTTATGATTCATAATTCTCTTTTTTATCTTGCCATTTCAGACACTTCTTCAGTTTGATGTGTCAGGCGACCTATGCTATATTTCATCTTGAAATTTGTGAAGATCCGTTACCCCGAAGCTATAAAGTCCAGGATTACACTTAATGTTTGAGATAATAGGTCCCATCACAGACATTGAAACTTTTGCCACAGCAAACACCATCCGCGACTGGCCCGCCTGCAAAAACTCTACGGTTTTGGACGCTGGCGCAAACGCAAAGGGTTTGCAGATGTAAGACTGCCAAACGGTGAATTAGTTGCGGCTGAAATACACTGGTATGAAGCCACCGGCATTGGCCGCAAAGAGTTCAAAATCAAACGGATACGGGAGTAACAAGTCATGAAAAAGAATCCTGCCCCACATTTCGTTATCTGCATAGATACTGCCGGTCACAATGTATCCCTCATACCCCGTAAGCTTTATGAGTTATTGCCGGATCCGGTTTCGTCATCCCACGGTTTGTATCGGATAGTAGATGAATCCGGTGAAGACTACTGTTATCCTGCCTCACTATTCGTTCCCGCAATCTTTTCCAAACAGACAGAAGAACTGCTTCGTTCCGTCGGTTAAACAGGATTTACGGATTTTCTGTCCAGCAGCGCATCCACAATCACCAGGCAGATCATCGCTACCACAAACAGCACAAATCCCGAAAAATTGTGGAAAAAGCCTTGCCCGGCCGCCTCGCCAAAATAGTAGGTAATCAGCGCCAGGGTGACCAACCGGAACACGTTGGCAATGATCGAAATCGGGATGATGGAAAGAAACAGCACCGTCCGTTTCACGTTGCCAATGCTCTGCTGATAAGCGTAAATCGCCCCCACGGCCATCAGCGAGATCAGCGAGCGGAGGCCGCTGCAGACTTCGCCGACAATAATCGTGTAGTCACCGATATGCAGGATGACCCCGTCGCGGCTGATCAGGTAGCCGGTACTCTGCAGCAGGGTCGCCGAGGCCTTGGTCACCAGCAGCTGCAGCGGCGCGGTGATCAGATCAATGACAAAGCTGGGTGGCGGCACCAAAAAGATGAGGAAAAGGGCCGGGAAGAGCACTTGCCGAACCGCCTGCGGGCCAAAGAGGAACCCGGTCATGCCGATGAAGACCGGAATCAGGGCAAAGGACTCAGTCACCATGGAGCTGAGGATGGAGCCGACCGTGTAGCAGGTGAGGCCGAATAGCAGCAGGCCCAATGACCAGAGATTGGGGCGGTCGTTGGCAGGGCGCTGCAGAAAATCCCGGTTACGCCAGAGCAGCCAGCCAAAGGCCGCCAGGATCAACGGCCCATGGCTGTAGTCGGCATTCTTCCAGCCATAGCTGAACAGTTTGTAAAACGTCGGCACAAACATGGCTACAAAGGCTGTGTAGGTGAGGACGGCAAGCGGCGGAATACCCGCTAGCGTTGCTGGTCTGTTTATCGTGGGTGAACTTTGCAACGGCTGCCTTTCCTGTTTCTGTTACATCAAAATCTTGTCTCTCACCCGTTCGCTGCGCTCATTGGCCGATGCTATTACCGGCGGGCGGCCAGCAACTCTTTAATCCGACTGTATTCGTCCTGCATACCTTCGTGTATCGACCAGCGTTCAACCTCGGTCAGATCAACATTATTCATGGTGGCCACCATGGATGCCTGTTCGAGACACTGTTGATCGTGCCAGTGGAAATAGCCGGCCAACCGGTCTTTCACGCATTCCGTCGGCGAGATGAGGTGCAACGCTCCGGTTGAAAACTCTAGTATCGCAATCTCCCTGATCGGCTCGTCGCCAACCGCCAGTGGACCAGCGGGAAATTCGACGAAATAATCAGTATCTGGATGGACAAAGTACCTGTTTTCTTCTTTAAAACCGACTGACTCAAGGGCAACTCTGATTTGTTTTCTGGCATTGCCCTGGTTGTCAATAAAGTCGAGATCATACGACTGGTAACGATTTTCACTGTAAATAGTGACGCAGGCGCCACCCGTCAGCACTACGTCAATGCCGTGGTCGCGCAATGTGCCAGCCACAAATGCGCCGAATTCTCCGACAGTCATCTCGCGAATAGGTTTCATAACGCTTTCCCGGCTCGTCTCGGTCGCCGCCGGTCCATAAGCAGTTCATTTCTGCTCGCTTCGGGATAAAAGGCCAGGGCCTTATCCAGTAGGGCCTGGAGTTCTCGGAGAAATGGGTAGCGGGGATTGAACGTATACAGGCGCGTTCTCCCGGCTAGCCGACTGCAAATAACTCCACCGATCTCAAGCTTTTCAAATTGCTTCTGGATCGGCCCCAGGCTTGACTTGAAGAAACCGGCTACTTCCCGTGCATACCCCTCTTGGCGTGCCGCCAGGAAGATGAGTACCCGCTCGCAATTCACTGAACCTAGTATCGGTTCAATCATGATGACCTCCTTATAGGGTTATATGACCTATATTAGAAGTCAATTATTGCATATTCCGTTGCTCAAGTCCAGTCGCCTCGTGACTAACTAGTTGATCCCCTGACTACCGTCTCACTTCAACAAAGCTTCGTTGACCTGCACCGTGGTCGTCTTCTTCAGTCCGTCCACCAGGGTTTTCAGTTCGGCCTGATATTTTTCGTTGCCCAGCTGCACCTTGATGGCGTCTTTTACCTGATCGAGGGTGTAGGAGACAGTTTTACGGTCGGTGATTCGGTAAATTTCGTACCCTTCGCCCAGCTTGAACGGTTTGCTGACTTCGTTGACCCGAAGCTTGAAGACGCTGTCGCGCACTGCTTCCGGGAGCTTCTGGCGGGTAAACCACCCCACATCACCCTGGCGGGCGGCACTGGCCTTGTCAATGGAGTGGGCCTCGGCCAGTTCACCGAACGCGCGGCGGATGCTCAGCTTCTCTTGGATCTCCTCGGCTTTTTGCGCGTCAGCCACGACGATCTGACTGATCCTGACCTCTTCGCGGTTCCTGAATTCACCCGGGTTGGCGGCGTAAAAGTCGGCGACTTCCTTGTCGTCAACCTTGATCTTGTCCATGATGGTGTTCTGCAGATAGCTGTTAACGATCATTTCTTTTTTCAGGTCTTCGAGCTTTTTCTGCATGTCAGCGGTTTTATCGACCTTCTTGTCCAGGGCCGCGGCATAAAGCAGTTCCCGGTTCACCAGCGCCTCAAGGATCGCCTTCTTGCCGGCGCCGTTGGTGGTGAGTTTCTGCACTGATTCCGGCAGGCTGCCGACCTGGCGATCAAAATAGGTGGTGGTGATCTCTTTATCGCCAATGCGGGCCAGCACCTGGGTGGACTTGGTAATGTCATCCTTGCCGCAGGCAGTTAGCTGGGTAACGGCAACGGTCAGCGCCAAGATGGTTACGATGGTCTTTTTTGTCATTTGATCTCCTGAATCCAGCCGCTAGCGACTAGCCGCTAGCAGCTAATTTCATTCACCACCGCACCGAGCAGTTTGCTGCCGGCGGCTTCCAGCTGTTTCTTGACCTGGGCAATGGCGGTGTTTTTGGTCTGCCCCTTGCTGGCGACGAGCAGGTTGGCGTCGCAGAGCCCGGCAATGACCTGGCTGTCGGCAGTCTGGTTGAAGGCCGGGGTGTCAACGATGATGACTTCATACTGCTCTTTGAGGGAGCTCAGCAGTTGTCGGCTGTCGTCCCAGCTGAGCAGTTCCAGCGGGTTGGGCGGCTTGGGCCCGGCTGACAGGATCTGCAGGGTCGGGATGGCAGTCTGCTGGACTGCTTCGTCCATAAAAGCCCGCTTGATGATCAGGCTGCTGGCGCCGCAGTTGTTTTTCAACTGAAACAGGCTGTGGATGCGTGGCGCCCGGAAGTTGAGGTCCAGCAGCAGGGTTTTGCTGCCGAGCTGGGCAAACAGCAGCGCCAGGTTGGCGGCGACAAAAGTTTTACCCTCGCCGGCACCGGGACTCAGTATCGCCAGGGTGCTGACCCGCTTGCCGACGCCGGAAAGGAGCAGGGCGCTACGGATGGAGCGGATGTTTTCGACCCGGGCACTGAATGGCTCGTGCAGCACCAGCAGCTCGCGGGCAAAGCGGACATCGTCAGCGCTGGAGCAGGGGTAGGAGTACTGGCTGGCCAAGGCCCAGCGGATGTCTTCCTCGGTGAGAAAACCGAGGTTCACGGCGGCGTCGCCAAAGAGGATGTTTTCCTTGGCCTGCAGGGCCAATATCCGCTGCAGTTCCTGGCTGGTCAGGCGACCCGCCTTGCCCAGGATATGGCCGATGGAATCACCTTCGATCCGTTCCGGTTCTTTCGTCGCAAGTTGTACTGAGGTCATGGTTGGATCCTTGTGCCGCTAGCCGCTAGCCACTAGCCACTAGCAGCTAGCTGCTGATTTGTCAGATTTCCACCGGTTTGCCGATGGTGCCGAGTACCGGGATGTTGAACTGGCGCTCCAAGGCCTCGGCGCTCTTGACGGTGTCGTCCAGGTAGTCGAAGAAAAAGGCCAGGCCAATCCCCAGGAACAGGCCGACAAAGAGCGATAGCGCCAGGTTGAGGACAATCTTCGGACTGGTCTTGCCCGTTGGCGGGGCTGCGGCATCGACAATGAAGACGTTGGTCCGGTTGATGTCCCCCTGGATCGAGGTTTCGTTGTATTTCTTCAGCATTGCATCATAAACCTGCTTCGAGCTTTCGGATTCGCGGGACAGGGAATCCATTTCGTAGCGGGAAACGTTGGTGGAGGTGGATTCCCGTTTCAGGCCGCCGACGGCGGCTTCCAGCTGGGTGACCCGCTGGGTGGCCGAGGCGCTGTCCTGGCGAATGGCATTAATGATGTTCTGTACCTCAGCCTTCAGCTTGCCATTGACGGTCTCCAGGCTGGATTGCAGCCGGATGTACTGGGGGTGGCCACTGCCGGCCTTGGCCGAGAGTTCGCTTAACTGGGTTTCCAGTTTGACCTTTTCGGCCTTGAGGCTCTGGACAAAACTGTTGGCCAGCACTTCGGGCAGGCTGTCGTAAGTGCCCCGGGCATCATCGGCCCGCTTGAGCGCGATTCGGCTCTCGTAGAGCCTGGCCTTGGCCGACGCCAGTTCGCGGTTGATCTGGTCCAGCCGTTGCACCGCGTCGTCGTAAATCGCCCCTTGCTGGGCAATGATCCCTTTTTTCTGCTGGTATTCGCGCAGCTGTTCTGAGGCTTTGTCTGAGAAACCTTTGGCATCCTTCAGCTTTTCCGAGAACCACTTGCCTGCTTCGCGGAACGGGGTCACCTTCAGTTCCAGGTTGTAGTCGGTGTAGGACCGGGCAAAGGCGTTGGCTGCGGCAGCAGAGAAGGCCGGATCCTGGGACTGGAAGCGGATGTAGAGGAAACGAGAATCCCGCGCCGGCTCAACCTTGAGCCCCTGGGTGAGATAATTGCTCGCCAGCCAGGCCTTGATATCCTGCTCCAGCGGCTGGCGCCAGAAGAACAGCGGATTGCCGGCCTTGGCCGCGTTGTAGGCGGTAACGACTTCGGGCACCTTGTCGAGCTTGAGGATATCGACCACCCCTTCAGCGATGCGGCGACTCTTGATGATCTCCGTCTGGGTGTTGATATACTCGATGGAGGTGAGCCCCGAGGCGACTGCCACCCCCATGTTCATCGGATTGCTGCTGTCGTAATCGAGCATCAGGGTGGCGGTGCTCTGATATTTGGCGGGCCAGAGGAGCGAGCCAACCAAGGTCGACAGCACCGTGGCGCAGAATGCCAGCAAAACAATCCGTTTGCGCTCTAAGATGATTTGCCAGAAGTCGTGCAGTTGCATAGGTGAATCCTTTCAGCGGCTAGCTGCTAAAAAATGCTCTCTTTGATCCGCACCACTTCGTCGTTGTGCACGGGTTCGTCGATGGTGGCCGCGACGGTTACTTCTTTGATGCCGGTGCGCCGGGTGACTTCTATCCGGTTTTCTGACCCTTTAGGATTTAAACCGCCGGCCAGGGCAATGGCCCGCTTGATGGTGAGCCCTTTGTCGAGACGATAGATGCCGGGTCGATTCACTTCGCCGTAGATATAAAAAATGGCTTTGGGCACATAGATCACATCACCGTTGCGCAGATCGACGTTGTAGGTGAGGTCACCGCCATTCAGCAGGTTGTCAACATCGATAGATGTTTTCTTGGTGACTTCCTTGCCCCCGTCGGTTGGCACCTTGCGGAACAGGGTCAACAGGTGGCCGGCATTCTGGTTGGTGCCGAGGGCCAGGGAGATGGCATCAAGCAGGGTAGTCGGGCCGACGATCTCATACTGGCCCGGCTTGACCACTTCGCCGATGATGGTGACCTTGCTGTTGCGGTACTGCTGGATAAAGACGCTGACCTGGGGGGTCTTGACGATCTTGGCCGCCGTCAGTTTTTCGGCGATGCTCTTTTCCACCTGACGCGGGGAAAGGTTCTTGGCATCGATTTCGCCCAGCAGCGGAAAGGTGATCTTGCCGTCTTCACTGACCCGGACCTCAGTGGTCAGGTCAGGGTATTCGAATACCGAGATCTTCAGCACATCCTGACTGCCGATGAGATAATCCTGGGCCGATACCGCAGCCGGAAAGCCAGTGAAAAACAGTGCGGCGAGAATCGTTACTAATGCGGCACAGCGACGAAAAAATGTTTGCAACGGTGACTCCTTGAACGGAAAAGCAGCCATGGCACACTACGTGCTCATGGCTGCATGGAGTTTTATCTGCGACAAGGCGGGATGTTTAGGCGGAAAACCGCTTCCGCAACCTGCGGGCGAATGGGAGACCCACCAGGCCTGCGGCGACCAGGGCCATGCTGGCAGGTTCCGGGGCCACGGTGCCGGTCAGACGGGCGTTATTGAAGGTGACTGATCCACGATCCAGCCTGAAGCCAAGATTAAGCCCTGCGCTGCTGTTGGCGAGATTCAGATTGGTGAGATAATTTCCCAGATTAAAGGTGTTTTGCCCCAGTTGGAGATCTTTGGTGAACATGTAGCTTGAAGCGACAAACACGCCACTGGGCGGCGAGGTGAAGGTCATTGGCCCGATGCTGAAGGTGGCGTTGGTGAGGCTGGATACGTTCAGGTCAAGGATAGCACTGGTAAATGGACCTGACGCGGAAGCAAATGTGAGCAGTGAAGACTGCCCGGCTGACAGGGTAATGGGGGTTGCCGGGTTAAAGCTGCTGTCATAGCCGGGTGCCAAGGCATGGGCGTTGACCGTGGTCAGAAGCAGGAGTGCGGCGAGAATGGCGGGGAAAAAAGGTGCTTTCATGATCTACCTCCTCAAATTGAGCATTAAAAAGTTAACGAGCGTTTCTGATTCTACGGATCACGGGGAGGCCGCACAACAAGCCGGCAATCATTAATATAACTGTTGATGGTTCAGGGACCGGGGCGGCGGCCAGGTCGCCGGTGAGGGTTGCGGCATCAAAGGTGATGGCGCCACGATCTAGG
Organism: Geobacteraceae bacterium; assembly: GCA_031412995.1. GTDB lineage: Bacteria > Desulfobacterota > Desulfuromonadia > Geobacterales > DSM-12255 > JANOEC01. The sequence goes on along the minus strand of JANOEC010000146.1, from coordinate 48,222 downwards.
TAGAGGAGCATATCGATACCGAATGCTGTTTTGTCCCCGTTCAGGATGGCGAGTTTGTCATTGAGGTCAATCCGGTTAGTGCCGAGGTGCAGGTCAGTCGACAACAGATAGTCGTTAGTATAGAGCTGAATCCGCGGCGGGGCTTTGTCTGTGGTGGCTGCAGCGGTTAGCTCAAGGATGTTCAGGATCAGGAATGCGCTGGTAAAGTCTCCGAGGGTCGGTGCAAGGGAGAGGAATGTATAGTTGTTATTGAAGGAGGCAGCATTGCCGGCTATGTCGTCAAGTACGTTCAAGCTGATCGCCGGAGCAAATGTCAGCGTGCTGTTGTAGGTCAAGGCCTGGGCGGACAGGGAGGACAGGGTCAGCAGGGTGGCAATCAAGCCGAGGAGGATGATTTTTTTCACAAGACGATCCTTTGCATGGCCTCATCTGCTGGGGCCATGAATGTAATAGCTACTTTTCAGGGGATATGTGCTGGGTTGTTTCGAAGGTGGCTTCTGGGGCGGGTTACTGCTACCTCATGCCTTCAAAGCACTAAAATCCAACCTCTGCCGGTGGCAAGGTTCGGACTTTGTCTTTGAAGTTCCTCCGCAACAAATCACAAAATAACAAAAAAATCAGGTCTTACTGGTCTGGCGTTGTAGCACAGCTGCTGTTGGTTGCAGCACCGACAGCAGATTTGTTGGTGCAGTTAAACATAAGAAAACGCTTTTTAGCAAGTGTTAATTTACTAGAATATCGTTTCTTTTATATTATTGGAGGATTAGCAACTATGGCGGAGTTGTGTCTGTTGACTATTGATAACAAACACCTGCTTAACGCTGTGGCCCTGAGGCGCGGAGATAGCGGAGCAGACATAATTGGGCTTGCTACGGAAACGATTACATGATATATCAATTTAAGTTGATATATGTAAGTTGGAGTTGTTGATTTATGCTCGATATCTTAAAAGCCTTGGCTGACCCGATCCGCCTGCGTCTGGTGGCGATTCTGCTGTCCGGTGAGTTCACCGTGCAGGAGATGACCGCTATTCTGCAATTGGGACAGTCGAAGGTGTCGTGGCATCTGAAAATTTTGGTCGAGGCGGGCATCCTGGCGGTGAAACGGCAAGGGACCTGGAGTTATTACCGCGTCGCCGGTAGTAACCAGTTCTTTGCGGCGATTCAGGCTGCCGTTACCGACGGATTGCAACAGCTACCGGAGCGGGCGCAGGATCTGGCGGCGGTAGCACAGGTGCTGGAAGGGCGGCGGCGCAAGAGCCAGGAGTTCTTTGAGCAGCATGCCCGGCAGTGGGATGAGCTGGCCCGGACCCTGTTGCCGGTGCCGGAATATCGGTCGCGCTTGTTGCAGCTTGTTCCCGCTGGCGGCACTCTGCTCGAAATCGGCGTTGGCACCGGGTCTCTGTTGCCGGAGCTGGCCGCGCGGGCGGCTCAAGTGATTGGGGTTGACCATGCGCCGGCCATGCTGGCCGAGGCGCGTCGCCGTCTGGGCGAGGCGGGTATTGCCGGTGTCGAACTGCGCCTGGGGGAGATGAGCCACCTGCCGCTGCCGGATCATAGTGTCGGCTGCGCGGTGGCCAATATGGTACTGCACCATGCGGCTGATCCTCTGGCGGTGCTGGCCGAGGTCCGGCGGGTGCTGACGAGCGGCGGTATCCTGGTGTTGGCCGACCTGGCCCGGCACGAGCGGGAGGTCGCCCGGGAGCGGTTGGCGGATCAGTGGCTTGGGTTTGAAGAAGCGGAGTTGACTGGTTGGCTCCAGGCGGCAGGGTTCATAGAAATAACCTGTGAGCGAATAGGTGGGCAGAATGGCCAGGAAGCGGTGCTGGTGGTGCAGGCATCGTAGTGGCGGGTTCCAAACCCGCCCTTGTCCGCGAGCAGAAAAGCGGGCGGGTCACGGACCCGCCCCTACATAAAATCAATGCAACAAAACACCACAAAAGGAGAATTAACCATGTCCCAAGATTTTATCGTTGCTGACCTTTCCCTGGCTGACTGGGGAAAAAAAGAAATCAAGATTGCCGAAACCGAGATGCCGGGCCTGATGGCCATTCGTGACGAATCTGCCGCCAGTCAGCCGTTGCAGGGGGCGCGCATTACCGGTTCCCTGCATATGACCATCCAGACTGCGGTGCTGATTGAGACCCTGGTGGCTCTGGGGGCTGAAGTTCGCTGGGCATCGTGTAATATTTTTTCCACCCAGGACCATGCGGCGGCCGCCATTGCTGCTCAGGGGATTCCGGTCTTTGCGGTGAAGGGTGAGACGCTGGTTGATTACTGGGACTACACCCACCGCATCTTTGAATGGCAGGACGGTGGCTTCTCCAACATGATTCTGGATGATGGTGGCGACGCAACCCTGCTGCTCCATCTGGGTGCCCGGGCAGAAAAGGATATGTCCGTGCTGGCCAAGCCCGGTTCCGAAGAGGAGACCATCCTCTTTGCGGCAATCAAGGCCAAGCTGGCCGTTGACCCGACCTGGTATTCGGTTCGTCTGGCCCAGATCAAAGGGGTAACCGAGGAGACCACCACTGGCGTGCACCGGCTGTATCAGATGCACGAGCGGGGCGAACTCCGCTTCCCGGCGATCAATGTCAATGACTCGGTCACCAAGTCCAAGTTCGACAACCTCTACGGCTGCCGCGAGTCGCTGGTGGACGGCATCAAGAGGGCAACGGACGTGATGATTGCCGGCAAGGTGGCGTTGATCTGCGGCTACGGCGACGTGGGCAAGGGGTCGGCTCAGGCCATGCGCGCCCTGTCCGCACAGGTCTGGGTAACTGAAGTTGATCCGATCTGCGCCCTGCAGGCGGCCATGGAAGGGTACCGCGTCGTGACCATGGAGTATGCCGCTGACAAGGCCGACATCTTTGTGACCTGCACCGGCAACTACCACGTCATTACCCACGACCATATGGCCAAGATGAAAGATCAGGCCATTGTCTGTAACATTGGTCATTTCGACAATGAGATCGAGGTGGCGGCGCTGGAGAAATACCAGTGGGAAGAGATCAAGCCTCAGGTGGATCACGTCATCTTCCCGGACGGCAAGCGGATCATTCTGCTGGCCAAAGGACGGTTGGTCAACCTCGGTTGCGGTACGGGCCATCCGAGCTACGTCATGTCCTCATCCTTTGCCAATCAGACCATTGCGCAGATCGAGATCTTCGTCAACCCGGGCAAATACCCGGTTGGCGTCTATGTCCTGCCCAAGCATCTGGACGAAAAAGTTGCCCGTTTGCAGTTGAAGAAACTGAATGCGCAGCTGTCCGAGTTGACCAAAGAGCAGGCCGATTATATCGGCGTACCGGTGACCGGCCCGTATAAGACGGAGCACTACCGTTACTGATCACCATAATTAACCTGTAAACGGCAGTTCGAATAACACAGAGCAACGGAGCAACAGAGAAATCAAGACATTACATTAGAAACGGCATTCACCAATAAAGTGAGTCTCAAAAAAGCTTTTTCAAGAGAATTCTTCTTTGTTTTTACTCCGTTGCTCCGTTGCTCTGTGTTTCAAATGTTTTTTAGTGTTAGCGCGGTTTTCGGCCTTCAATCACCGCGATCGCCCCGCCGACCAGATTGTGATAGGTGGTGTCGCTCAAACCGGCCTGGGCGAACATCCGGGTCAATTCCTGTTGTTTCGGAAAGGCGACGGCCGAGTCATGCAGATAGGCGTATGCCCCCTGGTTGCGGCCCCAGAGTTTCCCCATGGCTGGTACCACTTTGTCGAACCAGAGCCAGTAGAGCTGTTTGAATACCGGTGCGGTCGGGTGTCCCATGTCCAGCGAAACTACCTTGCCCCCCGGCTTTACCACCCGCACCATCTCCTGTAGCGCCACCGCGATATCCGGCACGTTACGGAGCCCCCAGCCAACCGTTATGCAGTCGAAGGAGTTGTCAGGAAAGCCGAGTTTCATGGCATTCCCCTGAATCAGCCGAATATTGGTCATGGCGGCGGTGGCGATATTCTGCCGGGCTACGGCCAGCATTTTCTCCGAAAAATCCAGACCAGTCACCTGGCCGTCAGGGCCCGCAGCGAGGGCCAGTTCAATGGCCAGCATGCCGGTGCCGCAGCAGACATCCAGGCCATGCCCGCCGGCCTTAAGCTCGGCGCAGCGTACGGTAAACTTCCGCCATCCCTTGTCCAGGCCAAAAGACATGAGCGAGTTCATCAGGTCATAGCGTCCGGCGATGCCATTGAACATCTCCTGGACAAAGGTTTCCTTCTGCTCTTGCGGCGGCAGCATGTTTCCTGCAGGTTTAACCATGGTAGTTCAATCCCCTTCAGCCAGCATTTGCGGTACGTAATCGCGAAGCAATTCCGGCATATCATATTCTGGCAGTCTAGCATAACAAAAAGGAGGGTTTGGGGCAGGGTGGGCGCCCTTTTTGCGCCAGAACGATCAGTATTAGAATGCTTGACATGATTGCGACAAAGAGTAAATATTTCTCATTTTCTATTGGTCATGAGGGGGTGTCATGAACGAGTATGATGAGGTCAATCCAGTCAAGTTGCGGCAGGCGTTAAAAACCATTCGTCGCCGAAGGTGGTTGGTCTGGCTGGTAATCCTGATCTATCTGCCGCTGATGGGTGCGGTGCTCAAAGCCACCGGATCGATAAGTGGGGCGGTGCCGGCTTTCGGTAGCTGGTTCGCTGCCCTGCTGGGGTTTGGTCTCTATGCCGCGTATGCCCCCTGTCCCCGCTGCGGCAACTATTTCCATGTCCATGGCATGACGCTGATGTTCCTGCGGCGCTGTCTGCATTGCCAGTTGCACCTCTGTACGGACAAAAAACAGGGGATTGTTAAAGCGGTCATGGTTGATACGTAGAGCCTGCGCGAGTTCTGCAAGGTGCAATACGTTGATTTATTGCAAAAAAATACCGAATGGGTGGTGTCGCGAGGCAGCGCCCATTTTTGTGCTTGATCTGGCAGATTGCTGTCTGCGCTGCTTGATTTCCCGTCATCAGCGCGGTTCGCAGACTCGCCGTAGTGTTCTTTATTATTAAGTTTTTTTTACTGGGTTCCGATAACAACAAGTATGGACAATTATGCAACCGTAATACCGCGCGATGGGGCACACAAGCCCGTTGTTCTCACTATCGACGACAGCCGGTCGATCCGTACTTATGTGGCCGATCTTCTGGTTCGGGTCGGCTATGAGGTGGTGACTGCCGTTGACGGCCTTGATGGGCTTGACGCCATCCGCCGTGACCAGTCCACGGTCAACTACGAACTGCAGTCCAAGGTGGTTGACCTCTCCCGGGCCAACAACGACATGAACAACCTGCTGGCCGGCACCGGGGTCGGCACCATTTTCGTGGATTTCCAGCTGCTGATCCAGCGCTTTACCCCGCCCGTCACCCAGATCATCAACCTGATCCAGGCCGATCTGGGGCGACCGGTGGGACATATTGTTTCCAACTTATCGGCTATGCTACCCTGGTTGCGGATATTCAGGCGGTACTCGATACCCTGGTTCCCCAAGAGGTTGAGGTGCAGACCCGGGAAGGGGCCTGGTTCCTGTTGCGGATCCGCCCATATCGCACCCTGGACAATGTCATCGAAGGCGCAGTCATCACCTTTTTTGAGATCAGCGAGATTAAGCAGACCCGGGAAGCGCTCAAAAAAGCCAATGATCTGCTCCGGTTGGCGGTGGTGGTGCGTGATGCCCACGATGCCATCGTCCTGCAGGATCTGGCGGGGCGCATCCTGGCCTGTAATCCGGCGGCCAGCAGAATGTACGGCTGGAGTGAAGCCGAGGCGCTGGGGATGAATATTCGCGAGCTGATTCCGGAAGAGTTGCGCGCAGAAGATGTGCAGCGGATTCAGCAGCTGTGCCGGAAAGACATTCTGGAGCCGTATCGCACCCGGCGGCTCGCCAAGGATGGTACGGTGGTGGAAGTCTGGCTGACCGCCACCGCCCTGCTGAATGAGGCAGCACAGGTCTATGCCATTGCAACGACGGAGCGGGCGAGTGGGTTGGGTGAGTAAGCTAAAGAAACGGATTAACGATATGCAACTTCTTGCCAACAATCATGCCGTGGTTCAGGTCTTCACTGTACAGGGTTCTACATCCGGCCTGCAACGCGGACGCGACGATCAGGCTGTCCCAAAAAGAGAAGTTGTACCGTTTTCTGATATCGGACGCTTCAATGTAGGTATCAATTTCGAGAGGAAGTACCGCGGAGGTAAGCGCTACAATGCCGTTTGTAGCCTTATCAAGAACAAGATCATCCGAAAGGCGGTATTTTCGTGTCAACGTCCAGTGAAATTCATTGATGACCTGACGGAATCCAGAATGGAAACAGCTGTCGGCAGATTCTGCAACAGCTCAAGGGCGGTCTGCTGTTTTACCGCATCATTCCTGGCTTCAAGCAAGGCATACACCCAGATGTTGGTGTCAATAAAGCAATCAGATTGCATCATAGATCTCATCGCGGGATACTTTCAGGTACTCGTTTACCTGAATCGGTGTTTGAAACGCTGCCGGAAGAGTCCTTGGTCGTGGCGTTTTCTTTGCAGCGGCACTGCTCGCCAAAAGAAACTGAAAAAAATCCCGCACCTCGCGGCGCTTGGGAGCAGGTAGTTCGGACAGATCAAGCATATTGGATACAGAACGGGACATGAGCGTATCTCCTTGTTTTTGTGGAAATAGGGTAGCATAGCCGATGAATGCTCACAAGATTGACGAATAATTAGGGACTTGGAGTTTATTGTTCTACCGTTTTGCACTGCTGTGAGGAGATCACAACCCATGACAACCAACCAACCAGAAACCGCCAAGGAACTCCGCCAGCGGGCCAAAGTGCACACCAGTGGTGACGAGCAGATGGTTCTGGATTCGGTTCTGGAAACCTTGACCCCGGCGGATGCGCGGCTGATGCTGCACGAGTTGCGGGTGCACCAGGTCGAGCTGGAGATGCAGAATGATGAACTGCGGCGCACCCAGCATGAACTGGATGCCCAGCGGGCGCGCTATTTTGATCTGTATGATCTGGCGCCGGTGGGGTAAGGGTGCCGGTTTTGATATGCAGTATGCCGGCAAGCTGTTTACGCCGTTTCAGCGGCTGCATCGCCAGGACGAGTTTGCCGGCACCGGCATCGGCCTGGCGACGGTGGACCGGATTGTGCGTCTGCACGGCGGGCGTATCTGGGCTGAAAGTGAGCAAGGTAAAGGGTCGCGGTTCTTTTTTACTTTTGGTGAATAGGAAGGAGAGACAGATGGCATTACAATGGGATGAATCAATGACTCTGGGAATCGCCGAAATCGATGCCCAGCATCAGGCAATTGTCGAGCATTTTTCCCGACTTTCAGCAGCGGCACAGGCAGGCGCCGGCAAGGAACTGCTGGAGGAGTTGACGCAGTTTCTCGTGGCCTATGCCGGGGAGCACTTCGCTACCGAAGATCAGCTGATGGTAAAATGGCTCTACCCGAAGATTGAAGAGCATCGCGCCGAGCACAAATGCTTTACCCTGGATGCTGAATCGTTCCGGGATAAGGTTGAAGCCGAGGGGGCAACTCGCGAATTGGCCATGATGATCACCGGCAAATTAATCCGCTGGATTATTCAACATATCAAGAAAGATGACCGGGAGATGGTGACCTACCTGAAAGAGCGCATGGCGAGCAGTTAAGCACCCTTGTCTTCTACGGAAAGAGCTATAAAATACGCATTAATGTAATAATTTCAGTCTTTTGCGGTGACTTGCCATGAAACGAAAACGCTGCAAGTCATTCACCTTTCCACGGCTATCTGGGCCGTGGCAGAACCGGGCAGCGGCGCAATGTTCTCCTTTACCATAGGAATTACCGGAGAGAGCAGGTGAAAAAAAGTATTTCTGCATTGCTGGTCGAGGATAACGCTGACGATGAGTTTCTGGCCATCAGGTGTCTCAATAAGGTGGGCCTGGATACTATTGCTATTGCCCGAGATGGTCTGGAGGCCATCAAAATGCTGCAGGGGGATGCAAACTCAGGGGTTGAGGCGAGCTGCCGTCCGGATGTGATTTTTCTGGACCTGAAACTGCCGAAGATTGACGGGGTTGATGTGCTGCGAAGAATCCGTGCTGGCGAGCAGACCAGATTTATCAAGGTAGTGATCCTGACTTCGGCCGAAGACCAACGGAGTAAGCAAGCCTGTCATGACCTTGCCGTTGCGGCATATTTATCGAAACCCTTGCAGGAAAATGACGTGTTGCATCTTGGCCTGTTGTGAACTGACCCGGTTCTCACCGGTTCGATGGAAGAGGTTTTATGCCGCAGTTCAAAATCGAAGAGAATCCCCTGGCGGAAAAGATCGGGGTGCAGGAGTGGTTGCAGCGGGAGCTGTTTGTCCCCAAGCCGGAGGAGTACCTGATTGACGGGCTGATTCCGGCCAACTCCCTGGTCTGCATGCAGACCAATGATGTCTACGGCAAAACGACCATGGCGGTGCAGTTGGCCATGTCCGTGGCCTTTGATCTGCCATTTCTTGACCGCTATGCCTGTCTGCAGCCGGGGAAGGTGCTGTTCATCAATGGCCGCGATTCGGATGCGGATTCCCATCGTCGCTTCAAACGTTTGGTGCGGGAGTGGTCAAAATCGGTGCCGGATCTGCCGGAGCGGATTGCCGCGAACAACGGCAATTTTACCCATATTTCGCTTTTTGACGAGTGCTATGGCCTGTCGCCCAACCTGGTCGATGGCTCTGGCAGCATGACCAAGACCTACAACTATCTGCAGCAGTTCAGCGAATACTATAAGACCAAGCTGATTGTTCTGGATCCGGTGGAGGATTTTTTCCCGGAACAGCTGAAAAACATTGCTGAACTCTACCTGAAGCTGCGGCAGATCAAGGCGACGGTGCTGCTGGTGGTGGGCGACCGCAATCGCTATGGTGCATTTCATGAGGTGGAGGTCAGCATGTCACTGCGGGAAAGCGGGCTGCGGATTCAGAGCGATTATCTGGGCCATGCCGAACTGCCGGTGGAGATGGGGGCGGGAATCTGGACCACCTCAAAGTGACCTGAAAAGCATTTAAAACACAGAGGGCACTGAGTAAAATCTGAGAGTTAAAAATTGAACGATAAAGAAGTACTTTGTCAACGGGGTTGTATCGATTCAAGACCTTGAATTCTCAGAATTCAAGACCTTGAATTCTCAGTGTTCTCCGTGTCTCCGTGTTATTCAACAGCCGTTTACAACGTTATAATCCCTTTACTGCATAGATCCCAGGCGCATTCCGCCAATAGCCCCGGTAATCCAATCCATAACCAAAGAGGAATCGATCCACCGTTTCAATCCCCACGAAGTCGGCCCGGAAGTCGGGGCTGATCTTTCGTTCATGACGCTTCTCCACCAGCACCGCCAGCCGCACCTCGGCAGCACCCTGGTTCCGGCACCAGTCGGCAATGGCGCTCAGGGTAACCCCTTCGTCCAGGATGTCATCCAGCAAGAGTACGGTGCGGCCGCGCAGATCGCCGGTAGGACGGGCAAGCCAGCGGAGCAGGGCACCGCTGGTCTCGTTGCCATAACGGGTGGCGTGCACGTAGTCCACCTCCAGCGGAAAGACCAGCTTGGTCAGCAGTTGACCGGCAAAGATCAGCCCGCCATTCATGACGCAGATAACCAGGGGGCGGCTATTGGCGAGGTCAGTTGTTATCTCCCCGGCCAGTCTATCAATAGCCAAAATCACCGTTGCTTCGTCGGCCAGCAGGTCGGCATTGTTCAATACCTGATTCGCTTCTTCGCAGGTCATTGATTTCCCTTCCAATCAACAATAATCCTAAAAATTAAGTTACTTAACGCAGAGCCGCAGAGAAAACCAAACCCATCAAGTTGCTGTTTTCTCTCTGCGTCTCTGCGTCTTTGCGTTCCAAATGCATTTTTCTCGGGTAGTTCGCCTCAAAATACCTGAACTCCCCCGGTCACTCTAGTGAAATCTAATGATTCTTCAGGGATATTTCGTATAAGATCGCCGAAGGTTGAATTAGTATCTGGTTTGCAGGCAGAAACGTAAAATATTATAAACGGGGAGGCATGTGATGACTGAGAATTCCGGTACAGAAAGAACCATGGTTAACGGGAAGTGGCCCGGCAGCTGCTTTGCCTGTTCCAACCCCAGCGGGTTGAATCTCCGCTTCTGGCATGCCGAGGATGGTGCGGCGGCTAAATGCACGGTGCCTTCGACTTTTTGCGGGTTTGACGGCATGGTACATGGCGGGTTTATCGCGATGATTCTGGACGAGGCGTGCTGTTGGGCGCTGTTTGCCCGTTATGGGCGGTTGGGGGTGACACGGCAGTTGACGGTCCGCTTCCTGCTGCCGGTACCGACCGGCGCGCCGTTGCAGGTCGCCGGACGGGTGCAGGCGATTGATGCCCGCACGGCCGTGGTGGTTGCCGAAATCCGTAATGCTGCCGGTGAGGTGTTGGCGGAGGGGGAGAGTAGCTGGTCTTTCCCGCGCCTGGCCCGTATCGCCAGTCTGGCCGGGGTGGCGGAAGCGGAGCTCGCCGGTTTTCTGGCCGACTGTTGTCCGCAGGAGAAAAACAGTACTAGTACCCTGTAACGTCAAAACCAACCCCCCTCAGTCCTCCCTTGACCGGGGGGAGGCCTAGAAGTCTCCCCTGATAAGGGGAGACTTCTAGGGGTTTGCTGCGAAAGATTAAGTGTTCCATATTACTGGCAGGTTATATTATGGTGCGCTGATGGAAACCGCCAAGCTCTGCTCGTTGTTGCCATTCACCACCTGGAGCCGTAGTTCTTTGGCGGTCGGGTCGTAGGGGTAGCGTTGGTAGATCAGGTGGTTGCAGTTCATGTAGATGATCCGGTCGCGGTCGCCGGGGTTGGCTTGGCCGGTGCCGATGCGCCGGCCGTCAACAATGACCATTGAGCCCTGCAGAAAATTTTTCCCCCGCAGATGCAGTTCATAGTAATTGACCGCTTCGGTGCCGGTTGTAACGCTGGTGATCTCCGGCCGGGCATCAATCAGCAGGGCAATCGTCCCCGATGTTGTTTCATCACTGTTCCTTACCTGAATATTATGCAGGCCGCCGGCAACGGGCGGTACCGCGAAAATCATCGCCTCGGGCGAGGTGAAGCGGCTGCGCACCGCTGCCCCGTCGAAGAGCACGCTGGAATCTTCGGCAAAATGGCGACCGCGAACGGTCACCTCGCGCTCCTGGTCCTGCGAGCAGGCAGAAATGCTTTCCGGAGTGAGGGAGGTAGCCACTGGTTTCCGCGGCAGGACATTGAACGAATAGGTTTTGCTGGTCAGGCCAGTGCTGTTTTTCAGGAAGAGGGCGTAGAGCCCCGGGGCCAGTTGGGGTAGTTCAAAGCTGAGCTGTTCAGCGCCGAGCAGCCGGGTCCGAATTTCATTGGTGCCGAGCCAGACCGTGGTGGTGGCATTAAAGCCGATGCCGGACAGGATGACGCCGATACCCGGCTCACCCTGGGCCGGAATGATGCTCAGCACCGCCGGTGGGGTAGGGAGCGGTTTGGACGCCTCGGCGGTTCTGGCTGTTTGCGGGGTGGCAGTTGAACCTTGTTGGCTGGAGGTGATGACCGGTTCAGGGACCTTGGTGAGCACCGGTTTTCTGGGGTAGGTGGTTTTTTTGGTGCCGGCGGCCGTTGCGGATAGCGCGGTGTTCAATACCAGAAATACTGCAAGGATGAGAAAATGGAACCGCATAAAATGCCTCCTGCAACGAATAGTTCTGCATCTAGTTAAACAGGTCACAGCCGCATGTCAACGCTGTCGCGACAGGGTCAGCCAGCAACCAAGGGCAAGAAATAACAGGTTGGCGCTCCAGCCGGCCAGCAGTGCCGGGATGGCAGTAGACTGACCAAGGGCCACACAAATGGCATTGGTGACAAAGTAGGCAAAGCCGAGGGCCATCCCGACGCCGACCCCTGTGGCAATGCCGCTGGAGCGGCTGCTGCGCAGGGCAAAGGGGATACCGAGGCTGGCCATTACCAGGGGGGCAAAGGATTGGGCCAGGCGGGCGTGCATCAGGGTTTCATAGCGGCGGGCATCATACCCGGCTTCCTTGAGCTTGGTGGTATACTGCCGCAAACGGGTAAAGCTCAGGTTCTCGGCATAGTCCTGGACGCTTTTCAGGTCTGCCGGCCGCAGGGCGAGGGGGACGACGAGTTTAGCTGCGGACGAGGTGGCACTGACGCCCCCCGAGCGGAGATCGCGACTGACCGTATCGTGCAGCTCCCAGCCGTTGCCGACCAGTTGGCCATCCGCAGCATCGATCCGCTGGGTTGGCACAAAATCACGATTGAGCTGCCAGAGGGTGACGCCGCTGATGGTTTTGCGCTCGGGATCGAATTTACGGGCCTTGAGCAGGGTGTCATTGTCTCGATACCAGATGTTATCCTGGCGAAAGGCCGCCGATGGCGGCTTGCGGGCAATCAGCACCTGCTCGGTGTAGGTCAGTTTTTCTACGGCGGTCGGTAGCAGCAGTTCGCTGCCGGCTACCAATACCAGGCTGAGAAAAATACTGCAGCCGATGAGCGGGGCGGCGATGCGGGGCAGGCTGATGCCCGCACTTTGTAGTGCAACCAGTTCGCTGCTGCGAGCAATGGTGCCGATGGTCAGGATGGTGGCCATCAGTACCGCCAGGGGGACTGACTGGTTGACAATGGCCGGAAGCTTCCAGGCAAAGAAGCTTAAAATGTGGATTAGTGAGGCGCCAGATTGGCTGAATGAGCCGATTTTTTCCAGGAAATCGATCACCAGATAAATGGCGGTGAAGGTGCCGATACAGAGGGCGGCAAGGCGGGCGAAGATGCCGATCAGATAGCGGTCAATGAGGCGCATGATTAGAATCCTGGGGTTTTTTCCAGCGACCGGACCAGCGGGGGCGGATGCTGAGGATGGCCAGGCGCGATTCCTGTGCAGTCTGGCGAAACAAGATCATGCCAAAGGCCAGAAACAGGAGATTAGGAATCCAGATACCGATGCCGGGGTGGAGCAGACCTTTTTGCCCCAGGTTTTTGCCGATACTGAAGACGACAAAGTAGGCAACAAAGACAATGAGGCTGACGGTGAAGCCCGATCCCTTGCCGGTGCGCTGATTCTGAATCCCCAAGGCCATGCCGATGAAGGCAAAGATAAAACAGGCCACCGGAAAGGCCAGCCGCTTGTGCAGTTCAATCTGCATATCCCGTTGCAATTTGGTGCTGCCCTGCTTTGCCTGCAGGTTGCTAACGAGTTCGCCGATGGTCATGTCCTGCTCGTCATGGCCGGGGCCGCCCCGTTGCGCAATCGGGATGGTCATGGTGTAACGGTCGAATGAAATCAGCCGATAATCACTGGTCCCTTTCAGCCCGTGAATACTCCCGCCAGTCAGGGCAACGACCATGGCCGAGCCGTCGGGAGCCGGGGTGACACTGCCGGTCGAGGCAAAGATGGTCAGCGGTTCCCTGGCATTCCGTTCGTCCTGAATCAGGATGCCGCGCATGGTGCGCTGCTGATTGTCATACTCGCTGCAATACAGGACAACCCCGGTAATCTGGTCATTGAACACCCGTTCGCGGATGGCCATGCTGGCGCCCTGCTGAATCGCCTCGCGCAGCAGGCCTTTGAAAGAGCGGGTGCTGTTGGGGAGGATGTAGAGGGTGATCAGCAGGGTCAGTGTCGCACTGAGTGCCGCCATGGCGATCACCGGCGGCAACAGCTGGGTCAGGCTGATGCCGGACGCCTTCATGGCAATGATTTCACTGTCACTGGAGAGTCGGCCAAAGGCCAATAGGACGGCGAGAAAGAACGACATGGGAATGGTGATCAGGCAAAAGGTGGGGAGCAGATGGGCCAGCATCTGCAACATGGTCCAGATTGGAATCTGGCTGGCCACCATCAGGCTGGCCAGATTCAACAGACGCCCGACAAACAGAATGCCATTAAAGGCAGCAAGCCCCAGAATGAAGGGGACCAGAATTTCTTTGGCAATATAGCGATAGAGCAGCCGGTTCATGGCGAGGGATGATACATGAAACCGTTAGTGGGGGCAATGTTCCAGGTAGATGCTTATTTCGAACAGAGTATGTCCAAATGCTGTCGTAAGGGTGAAATTTTACGCCCCCCCCCAGTATGCAGCAGGTCGAGATCTGACCATTATTGACAAGTCACGCCGCTTTTACCCACGGCGAGATATCCCGCTCGATTTTTTCGGCAAGGGTCTCCGCGACGATTTCCAGATCGTACTCGGCCTGCAGGTTCATCCAGCTCTGGGCATCGGTGCCGAAGAAGCGAGCCAGGCGCAGGGCGGTATCGGCGGTGATGGACCGTTTGCCGGCGCAGATCTCGTCGATGCGTCGTTGCGGCACACCGATGGATTTGGCGAGGCGATAACGGCTGATCCCCATGGGGGTCAGGAAGTCTTCCAGCAGGATTTCGCCGGGGTGTACCGGCGGCAGGTCGCGGGTGTTCATAATTGGTGCCTCGTTAGTGGTAATCAACGATTTCGACGTCAAAGACGTTGCCGTCCTCCCAGCGGAAGCAGATGCGCCACTGGTCATTGATCCGGATGCTCCACTGGTCGGCGCGATTGCCGGAAAGCTGTTCGAGCCGGTTGCCGGGCGGCACCCGGAGGAAGTCGAGGGTGGCGGCGCCGTGAAGTTGCTTCAGCTTGCGCTGGGCGAGCCGCTGAACATCCTGCGGAAGCTTGGCGGAAAAGTGGCCATAAAAGAGTTTTTCCGTTTCTTTGCCGGAGAACGAGCGGATCATGGAGAGATAGTACCGTGCCGCAGTAGTACTGTCAAGCGATAGTAGTTTTGATTGAACTGACCATTGAAGAGGTCCGGTAATTGGGGGCACAGATCAAGGAGCAGCAGCGCGAGATCGAACTGCTGAAGAAAAAAGTTGCAGCGATGCACTGAACTCGGGGGCAATTAATTCAGCGCAAACGGGGTCATATTGAACGAGCGGCGACGGGAATCTCCCGCCGCCGCTCAAGTTTTTACCTTGCCAAGCAATGGCAGACTGTGGTATAGGAATTTGCTTGCTTTGACGGGCATTTCACACGCATCGGAGCGGCGTCGGCGGTGTCCCATTCGGGATTCCGGCGTTTTGGCCGGTGCGGCGGAAAACAAACCACACACAGAAGGAGTAACACCGCATGTCAAACATTACCATGAAGGAACTGCTGGAGGCCGGTGTTCATTTCGGTCATCAGACCAAACGCTGGAACCCGAAGATGAAGCCTTATATTTTTGGGGCGCGGAACGGCATTTACATCATCGATCTGCAGAAGACGGTTCGCCTCTTCAAGAGCGCTTACAACTTTGTTGTTGACGCAGTTACTTCTGGCGAAACCGTCATGTTTGTCGGCACCAAGAAGCAGGGTCAGGATGCGGTGGCTGAAGAAGCATCACGTTGTGGCATGTACTATGTCAACCAGCGCTGGCTGGGCGGCATGCTGACCAACTTTGCGACGGTCAAGCAGAGTATCGACCGGCTCAAGCGTCTGGACGCCATGGTGCTTGATGGCACGATCGACGTCTACACCAAGAAAGAGCGGTTGCAGTTCGAGAAGGAGCGGGAGAAACTCGAAAAAATCCTCGGCGGCATCAAGGGGATGGCGCGGGTGCCGGGCGTGATGTTTGTTGTTGATCCAAATAATGAACAGATCGCCGTTAGTGAAGCAAAAAAACTGGGGATTCCAGTGGTAGCTATTGTTGATACCAACTGTGATCCTGACCAGATTGACTATATTATTCCGGGTAATGACGATGCCATTCGGGCGATCCGTCTGTTGACCGGCAAGATGGCTGATGCGGTTATCGAAGGCCTGCAGGCCCGTGACAACCGGATCGTCGCCGAATCAGAGGGCGAGGATGCCGCTGTTGAAGAAGTAGCCTCGAAAGAAGAGACCGAAGACGATACGGTCGCTTAAATCTGCACAGGTTGGTTGCATTTAGGCACTTAACACATTGAACCTGGCTGGATTAGTTCAGCCATGATGGAGGATACCGTGGATATTACTGCCGCAATGGTGAATGAGCTGCGGAAGACAACTGGCGCCGGGATGATGGATTGCAAAAAGGCGCTGATGGAAACCAGTGGCGATATTGAGAAGGCCGTTGACTTTTTACGCACCAAAGGGCTTGCCGCTGCTTCTAAAAAAGCTGGCCGGGCTGCTACCGAGGGTCTGGTTGTCGCTTTTGTCGCCGAAAATGGCAAGGCTGGCGTTCTGCTTGAAGTAAACAGCGAGACTGATTTCGTTGCGAAGACGGACAAGTTTCAGGCTTTTGTTGCTGATGTTGCGGCCCACATTCTGGCTGCTGCCCCGGCTGATCTGGATGCGTTGCTGCAACAGCCGTATCACCAGGATGCGGGTAAAACTGTGCAAGACGTATTGACCGCAGCCATTGCGGTCATCGGTGAGAATATGCAGATCCGCCGTTTTGCTCGATATGAGTCGACTGGTCTGGTAGGTTCCTATATCCACGCTGGTGGCAAGATCGGTGTTCTGGTTGACTTGGCCGGCAGTGGTGATTTAAGCGGTCTGACCAGGGACATCGCCATGCATTGTGCTGCCGCTGCGCCTCAATTCACCCGCCGGGAAGAGGTGGCGGTTGACGTGCTGGAGCGTGAAAAGGAAATCTATCGCGCCAAGGCCCGTGAAACTGGCAAGCCGGAAAACATTATTGAAAAGATCATTGAAGGACAGGTCAATAAGTTCTACGGCGAGATCTGCCTGGTTGAGCAGGTGTTTGTCAAGGATACGGACAAGACCATTCAGCAAATCCTGAAAGCGGCTGGCGCCGATGTGGCGATTAATCGCTTTGAGCGTTTTGTCCTTGGCGAAGGTCTGGAAAAGAAACAGACTGACTTTGCTGCCGAGGTTGCCGCTGCGGCTGGCACCAACTAATCATTCAGCCGGCCACGTGATGGCCGGCTTTTTTTTGCCTGCTACCGGGTCTGACCGAGTGATGCCGTTGTTGGTTAAGGACTGAGCACAGCGACTGTGCAGAAGGGAAGAGATGATGGCCTACAAGCGCATTTTGTTGAAACTGTCCGGCGAGGCTTTGGGGGGTGAACAGGGCTATGGGATTGATCCCTTGACCATTACGACTATCGCTTCCGAAGTGAAGCAGGTGGTCGATTGTGGTGTCCAGTTGGCGCTGGTCATTGGCGGCGGCAACATTTTTCGCGGTCTGGCTGCCTCTTCCAAAGGGATGGATCGGGCCAGCGCCGATTATATGGGGATGCTGGCCACCATGATTAACTCCCTGGCCATGCAGGATGCTCTGGAGAAGATCGGCGTTGATACCAGGGTGCAGTCGGCAATCGAGATGCAGTCGGTGGCAGAGCCGTATATTCGCCGGCGGGCCATGCGGCACCTGGAAAAGGGGCGGGTGGTGATCTTTGGTGCCGGCACCGGCAATCCGTATTTTACTACTGATACGGCCGCCAGTCTGCGGGCCATGGAAATTGGCGCCGAGGCAATCCTCAAGGGGACCAAGGTGGATGGCGTCTATTCTGCTGATCCCAAAAAAGACCCGAACGCTGTCCGTTTTACCAGCCTGACCTATCAGGAGGTCCTGGTGCGTGGCTTGAAGGTGATGGATGCCACGGCCACCTCGCTCTGTATGGACAATAAGTTGCCAATTGTGGTATTCGATATCACTACTCCCGGTAATGTTAAACGGGTGGTTATGGGTGAGGAAATCGGCACGATTGTGAAAGGAGAATAGGAATGAGCAAGGAAGTTCTCAACGAATTGCATGTCCATATGGACAAGTCTATCGATAATCTGCGACGTGAGTATCAAAAGATCCGCACTGGTCGGGCTACTACCTCACTGTTGGACGATATTAAAGTTGACTATTACGGCACGCCTTCCGGGTTGTCCCAGGTAGCGACCCTGGCAGTACCGGAGCCACGCACCATTACGCTGCAGCCGTGGGAACCAAAACTGATTCCACTGATTGAAAAAGCGATCATGAACGCTAATCTGGGGCTTACCCCAGCCAATGACGGCAAGCTGATTCGCCTCTGTTTGCCGGCACTGACTGAGGAGCGGCGTAAGGATATCGTCAAGCAGTTGAAGAAGTTGGCGGAAGATGCCAAGGTTGCTTTGCGGAACATCCGGCGGGACGCCATTGATAAATTGAAAAAAATGGAAAAAGATAAGCTGATCACTGAAGATGAGCTGAAACGCGGTGAAAAAGATATTCAGGATGTGACCAAGGGCCACGAAAACAAGGTGGACGAGGTGTTCAGCCATAAGGAAAAAGAGGTCATGGAGGTTTAAGCGGTTACATCCCGTTCCCCATCGGGAACGGGTTTTCCCTTGACCGGTCAGCTACCCTGGTTTAATCTTCAGCCCTTGCACTTTGCGGGGGTTTTTTTATCTGTTTCAGAGGAGTTCATGCGTACGTTTCCGGTTGAAAAATTGCCCCACCATCTGGCCATTATCATGGACGGCAATGGCCGCTGGGCCAAGGCGAAAATGATGCGGCGCATTGTCGGCCACCGCCAGGGGGTGACGACGGTGCAGGAGATTGTTGGTGAATGCTCGCGCTTGGGCATCGGCTATCTCACCCTGTATGCCTTTTCAGCGGAAAACTGGGCGCGGCCAAAGACAGAAGTGCAGGCGCTCATGTCCCTGCTCAAGAGGTTTATTCGCCTGGAAATACCTCGGATGCTGAAAGATAATGTCCGGTTTAATGTCATCGGTGACCGACAGGCGTTGCCCGCTGATGTCAATCGCGAGATTAATCACGCTTATGAACAGACCGGCGCCAATACCGGGCTGGTGCTGACGCTTGCCCTGTCCTACGGTTCGCGGCAAGAAATCATCCAAGCCGTACGCGGTATTGCGGCTGACGTTGCCTCCGGCCGCCTTGATCTGGCAGCGGTTAGTGAAGCGGAGTTGGAACGGCATCTTTTTACGGCTCAAATGCCTGACCCTGATCTGCTGATCCGCACCAGCGGTGAGATGCGAATCAGTAATTTTCTCCTCTGGCAGCTTGCCTACGCTGAATTGTATTTTTGCGAGGTTAACTGGCCTGAATTTACCATTGCCGAACTGCATCGAGCGCTGCAGCATTTCTGCGAACGGGAGCGGCGCTTCGGCCTGACCAGTGATCAGCTCCAGGAAAGGAAATAGCTATCAAGCGTCTTGCCACTGCCATCGTCCTGCTGCCAATTCTGATCTTGATTCTCCTCAAGGGAGGATTACTCGCCTTTAGCTGCATGGCTTTTGTCTTTTCTCTCCTGGGTCTTGATGAGTTTTATCGCATGACCATGCCGGAGCGTCGGTTTGAACGGATACCGGCCGCGCTGGCTGGCGCTTGCCTGCCGTTGGTGCTGCAGCATGGCGACTTCCGGGCGGGCATGCTGCTCTTGGTGACCCTGGTGCTGGCGTCGGCAATTTTGTTGCTGTTTCGGCTGCGCGAAATGCCCCGGATGGCTGCGGATATTGCCTTGCTCTGGGCAGGGTATCTGTATGTGCCATTTTTGCTGAGCCACCTGGTGCTGGTGCGGGCATTGCCCCATGGCGTAGCCTGGATCTTCATCCTCTTTTTCGTAGTCATGTGTGGTGATTCCGCTGCTTTTTACGTTGGTTCGGCGATTGGCAAGCATCGACTCTATCCTGAAGTGAGCCCGAAGAAGAGCATCGAAGGTGCCCTGGGTGGCCTGGTTGGGAGCATTGGCGGCGCCTTGTTGGCCCGGTACCTGTTTTATCCCGAGCTGGCGGCTGGCTATGCCGTGATGGCTGCGTTGCTGCTGGGGACGCTCGGACAGATCGGTGACCTGTTTGAATCAATGATTAAACGGAGTTGCGGTGTCAAGGATTCTGGTACCATCTTCCCCGGGCATGGCGGGGTGCTGGACCGTCTGGACAGCATGCTCTTTGCGGCGCCAGCGTTGTACTATTTTGCCTGTTTTGTAAGCAAGGGATGTTTATTGTGAAAAAATTATCCATACTTGGTTCAACCGGTTCAATTGGGGTGAGTACCCTTGATCTGGTGGCGGCCCATCCGGACAAATTCCAGGTTGTTTCCCTGACCGCCGGGAGCAATCTGGAACTGCTGGTCCGGCAGATAGAGTTGTTTTCTCCGCGCATGGTGGCGGTGCTGAATGAGAAGCTGGCGCAGACACTCAAGGGGATGCTGACTGGTCATCAGCCGGAAATCCTGGCCGGTGTGACCGGCATGATTGCCGCTGCCACCGTGGATGAAGCTGATATGGTGGTGGCCGCCATCGTCGGAGCTGCCGGTCTGGTGCCAACGGCAGCGGCCATCAAAGCGGGCAAGGACGTAGCTCTGGCTAACAAGGAAACTTTGGTAACCGCTGGCCATCTGATCATGGACATGGTGGTAGAGCATGGGGTGAAACTGTTTCCGGTTGATAGTGAACATAGCGCCGTGTTCCAGTCGATTGAGGGGCACCGGAGTGAGGATATCACCAAACTGATTCTGACAGCTTCGGGGGGGCCGTTCCGCAATACACCGCTGGATAAAATGGCAACGGTAACGTTGGCCGATGCCCTGAATCACCCCAACTGGAGTATGGGTAAGAAAATCACCATTGATTCAGCAACCATGATGAACAAAGGGCTGGAAGTCATTGAAGCTCGCTGGTTGTTTGATGTCCCGCCAGAGAAGATCGATGTCAATATTCATCCGCAGAGCATCATCCACTCAATGGTTGAGTATGTTGATGGCTGTGTCATCGCCCAGCTCGGGATGCCGGACATGAAGGCCCCGATTGCCTATGCCCTGTCCTATCCGGAGCGGGTATCAACCGGGGTGAAACCGCTTGATCTGACCGAATTTTCCGGGCTGACATTTTTTAAGCCGGATTTGCATAAGTTTCGCTGTCTACAATTGGCCTATGACGCATTGTCTGCTGGCGAGAGTATGCCGGCAGTCATGAATGCCGCCAACGAGGTAGCTGTCGAGGCCTTTCTGAACGGTCTGATCGGTTTTCTGGACATTGGCCGGGTGATTGAGCAGACCATGAATGTGCATCAGCCGCACCGGCTCCCGTCAATCGATGAAGTGCTGCACGTTGACCGTTGGAGCAGGGAAAAAACAAGGGAACTGCTGGGGCTTAAAACCGCCTGAGAAGAGGGGTTACATGCTGCAAATGATATTGTCTGCTGTTGTGGTGCTGGGAGTGCTGATTTTTGTGCATGAACTCGGCCATTTTCTGTTTGCCAAGCTGTTCGGTGTTGGGGTGGAAAAGTTTTCCCTCGGGTTTGGCCCCAAAGTGTTTGGTTTCAAACGAGGTGAAACTGAATATCTCCTGTCGGCCTTTCCGCTGGGCGGCTATGTGAAAATGGTCGGGGAAGCCGATGAAAGTGAGTTGAGCGAAGCTGACAAGGCCCGCTCGTTTCAGGGTAAGTCGCCGCTGAAACGGATCGGTATTGTGGCTGCGGGCCCCATTTTTAACCTGCTCTTTGCCTGGATCCTCTTGATCGTAGTCTATCTGATTGGGGTTCCGGCGGTCACCAGCAAGATTGGTGAAGTGCTCAAGGATAAACCGGCCGCAAAGGCAGGGGTGCTGGCTGGCGATCTGGTGACCGCTATTGATGGGCAGCCAGTCAAACGTTGGGACGAACTGGCGAAAAAAATTGCTGAAACCAAGGCCACGACGGTAGAGCTTACAGTGCAACGCGGCCAACAGACGCTGAAATTTACGATGGCCCCTGAGCGCCGCACCGCTAAAAACCTGTTCGGTGAATCGGTTACCTCACCGGTGGTCGGGATCGTCTCGGCGAAGGATATTGTTACTGATCGCTTTGGTCCTGGCGATGCGTTTATCAAAGGGAGTGTGCAGACCTGGAATGTCATTTCCTTGACCTATCAGTCGCTGGCCAAGCTGGTGGAGCGGGCAATTCCGCTTGATACGGTTGGTGGTCCGATCATGATTGCCAAGATGGCTGGTGAACAGGCGTCTGAGGGTGGTGTTAGTTTTCTGGCGTTCATGGCCCTGTTGTCGGTAAACTTGGGGGTATTGAACCTTTTGCCGGTGCCCATTCTCGATGGTGGTCACTTGCTGTTTTATTTCTGCGAAATTATTTTCCGCCGCCCGGTCAGTATGAAAGTCCGTGAAGTAGCGCAGCAGATCGGGATTGTTTTATTGCTGAGCCTGATGGTCCTGGCTTTTTACAACGATGGCGTGCGGTATGTTATGCCATGGGTAAAGGCTATTCTGCAGTGACGTTTGCACCCGTACCGACAATGAAACTGCTTATCATTGATACGTCGACGACAACCTGCAGTGTAGCGGTTACTGACGGCCCACAGATCCTGGCCGAGTCATTGGTCAACCTGCCCGGACCGTCATCATCACGGCTCTCCGACTGTATTGCCCAGGCCATCTCTCTGGCCGGTTGCCAGATCGCTGATCTGGATGGTTTTGGCTTGTCCATCGGTCCCGGAGCTTTTACCGGGCTGCGGGTTGGTTTGGCTACGGTTAAGGGCCTGGCCATGGCTACGGGCAAGCCCATTGCCGGGATTTCTTCACTGGCGTTGCTTGCGGCGAATATTACCGGTAGCGCACTGCCGGTTTGTCCGCTGTTTGATGCGCGCAAAGGTGAAGTTTACGCTGGCTTGTACCGGTGTCTGAGTGAGCCAGTGGCATTGCAACCGGATTGTGTCATTTCCCCGTCAGCGCTGGTGCCTACTTTGACTGGCGAAATACTGTTTGTCGGTGATGGCGCAGCACGATACCGTTCGCTTATTCAAGATCAGCTGGGTACGCGTGCCCATTTTGCCCCGGTACGGGCTAATTCTCCCCGAGCAGCTGCCGCTGCTGCCCTTGTTGCCGATCTGTTGTCCCAGGACTCTGGCGTTGCTCCTGCGGACTTAAAGCCGGTTTATCTGCGTCTGTCAGAGGCCGAAGTCTCACGCCTGGCCAACCGGTAAGTCAATTCCCCCTGTTGAATTCAAAATTATTCCTGAAAAAATGGCAGCAAATAAAATAATGTTAAATTTTGGTCAATAACTTGCACCAATGTTTATAATGTTTTATGAGATATGATTATCACAATAGTTTTATTCTCATATTAGCTACCAATTGATGGATGATGCAGCTAAATGGCCGAATTGTTCGCATTGTAATGTGGTAATCTACTCGTAAAATTGTGGTGTTAACTTGATTTTATCAGTGAGAAATAGACGCGGTTCAGACAAACCGGAGGCGGCATGCGGCGTTTGAGGTTAGGTGAGATGATACGGAAGTACGTGCCACTGCTAGCTCTGGCAATGATAGTGGTCCCTAACATCGGCTATGCACAGTTGAGTTGTAATAGCTGCCATGGGGACTCTTCCACGACGAATAATCTGCCCATCGACGATACCTTTCGCAATATGTCAACCGGAGGTTTTCAAGGGCATCACCGCACCCACATGTTGCCTGATGCCACGGCGAATGTCTGCGCTAAATGTCATGTCGGCAGCGAGGGGTATACCTCGTCCCATCGCGATGGCATCATCCAGCTCGCAGCCAATATCAACAATTCGCCAGTCAAGGCAACGTACAATAATAGTTCAGCCATTTTCCATAATCGCACGACCTTCATCAAGCAGACCGCGCAGCCCCGACTCTCCACCTGCAGTAACGTGAATTGCCATTTTGAGCGGACAACCCCGATCTGGGGGAAGAGTCCGGCCTTTGTCGTACCGAATGACTGCAACCAGTGTCATGGATTTCCGCCGCCTGATGGCAACCATCCGGCTCTGTCTGGAGTTGGGAAAAAACATGGTGATTACTATGGCACGACTGCAACCTCCTGTACCTTCTGTCACGTTACGTTAACGACGTCATTTGCTCATGCCACCAGTGCCGGGAAGCGTGGTCTCATACTCCGCTTTCAAGCATTTCCGAATCTGACCGGTGCCTACTCCCGTGACGTTTCCTATCCTAATTATCTGCCAAGCCGTTCGCCGCAGCGCAATGGCACCTGTTCCAGCCTCTACTGCCATTCGGATGGCAAGGGGGGGCCGCCATCGTCTACCGCCCAGTGGGGTGGAACATTCAGCAGTTGTCGCGGTTGTCACGGTTGGACAGCAGACTCATCATTGAGTGGTGCGCACGTTGCCCACACCAAGGGACCTTTGCCGGCATTCGCGTGTGAGCGCTGCCATAACGCCACGGTCAGCGGCTCAGGAACGATCAAATCATACCCCACACATGTTAATCGCCAGAAAGACGTACAGTTCAGCGATGGACAAGGCACGTATCAATTCGGTGATAAAAGCTGTTCTGCCACGAGTTGCCATACTGACGGCCAGGGCCGTGAAGCAAACATGCCAAAGAAATGGACGGATACCGGTCCAGCCAAGTGCTACTGGTGCCACAAAGGGACAACTGCGGATAATAATCCGATCGCCTGTGCCGATATTGGGGGGACCTGGAACCCGACCACTCAGTTGTGCTCTCCCTACCTCAATATGACCTCAAATGGTCATTCCCGTCTGGTTGGTCCGCAGTGGATTCGCAAATACGCCTGTACCTATTGCCATAATGCAACCGTCAATACCGGTAACGAAATCATTGATCCAACCAAGCATATGAATAACACCAAGGATGTCAAAATGGCGCCGGAGTGGAATATCGTCGGTCGGGATCCGGCAAGCTACGACCCGGCGACCAAGACCTGCGATAACCTGTACTGCCACAGCGATGGCACTACAAACCCCGGCCCGGTGCGTAAGCTTGCCTGGAAAAAGCAAAAAACCGAATGCAACACCTGTCACGGTCATGAACAGGGGAGCTGTAACTCGCTGACCTGCCACGATGGGCGCACTGATTCAAACACCGGCAAAATTTGGAAGAACATCTCGGGTAATGCGTGGCCCCCTGGGCAGGAATGGAAATCTTCCATCCCGATGTTCGGGAATCAGGGGCCCGGCTCAGATCGGGCTAACTCACACCCGCGTCATGTGCAGACTGATTTCACCTGTGACATTTGCCATGCCGCCACAGTGGCAAACGGTACCTGTAACTCTATTGGTTGCCACTTTGACGTCCGACCAAGCGGGTTGATGGGAGAAAAGGCCCATATCGACCCGGCGTATCATGTCAATAAGGCAAGGGATGTCATCTTCCGCAATCATTCAGGTTCATACAACCAGGTGTCCAAAACGTGCACCAACACCAATTGCCATTCAGCTACTTCGCCTGTCTGGGGTGGTTCGGTTACCAATTCAGTTGTCTGTATCGATTGTCATGGCGAGACAAAGACGACAGGCGACGTTGACGATTTCACCAATCAGAGTGGTCAGCGGGCTAAAATCTATATGACGGAATGGTATGACAGTGGACATGGACGCTATTCAACGTCAGGCCGCTATCTTTCCGGTAATGCTGCGGCTAACTTTGGCAGCAATGCCTGCTGGTACTGCCATGATCCCAATGCATTGCATAATGATGCCAGCAACCCGTTCCGGGTGCGTAAGCATCCGCAGTTTGAAAAGCGCTTCGATAAAGAGTGTGTTTACTGTCATATGCAGGGCTTGGGAACAGAGTGCATGGGCTGCCACGACAGTACGGGAACGGAAGCCCCGCAGTTGGCCTTGTTGTATCCGCCAAAAACAAGCCAAGACCATCGCGGCTATGTTGGTAAGCCAGAGACCTGCATGGGGTGTCATGCCAATGATGCCCAGATTCACAAGACCGGCGGGCATTTCTGGACCAGTGACGAAAAGAGGGATATCCGGAATCAGTATGTGATGATGGGGGTTTGTCTGCAGTGTCACGATGATGACAGCGGCGGGCAGTGTACTAACTGCCATACGTCACCCGTAAACAATCCCTATAAATACGCCACCGGCTTTAATCCCGGTATGCCTGGCACGCGCTTTATCCAGCCCAAAAAAGCCCATGCTTCAGGATCACATTTTGGCTTCAAGCATTTCCGCCGCTATAACAAGCAAGCGGACAAATCGACCTGGCCCGGCGGCAAGTTTTGCTGGGATTGTCATGATCCTCATGGTGATACCAATGTGAATAAGACCCCAAATATCTTCATGATTCAGCGTGACGTAGCTACCTCCACTGACGGCACGTACGGCCTGCCCAAGTCCCGGGCAAGCGTGACCTTTACCCGCAAGGTTTCCGGTAAGGATTACGCCAACTCTGATCCGTCCAAGCCATACAATGGCATCTGCAATGTCTGCCATTCCAATGACAGCAAGCATTACACCAATAAATACGGCGACCGCCATAATGAGACGCGGGCCTGCACAACCTGCCATGAGCATAAATTTTCTGACAGCCATGCCAGTGGCAAAATCTGTACGACCTGCCATGCGAACACCAAACCGGTACCAAAGCACGCCGCCTTTGGTCTGCCCCGAGATTGCACCAAGTGCCATGCCGGCATTATTGGGAACCGGACCGATGTGATGACCCAGTTCAATGCCAATTCCCATCATGTTCAGGGACCGAACGTCACCAATAAGCATTGCTACGCCTGCCACTGGGAAGCAACAACCGATGGTTTGATCGATGTGACCTACCACGAAGGGTATAACTATAAGTTGTACACTACGGTCAAGAACGCACCAATTGATCTGGTCGTCTGGGGACCAAAAGTGCGACCGACCACCTATAAACTGCTGACCACGGCGGCCCGCTATACGGCTATAAATGTTGGCACCAGGAGCGAGGTCAGCAAGATAACGCCTCATTGCATCAGTTGTCACAGTGACCAAAACAACGATACCCAGCCTTTTGGTGACTGTAAGACACCGCGCCAATACGCCTGGGACTTTAAGAGCATCGATGCGCGGTATTCTCAGAAGCTGAATGCAACAACCACCTGGGGTAAATTTAGCGGTTATGCGCAATTCTCCGGCGCCAAGAAAACCCAGGTCAAGGCGTATTCAGCTCATGGCAATGCCGTTGCCAACGAGGGTGGTGGTTGGAACCCGGCAACCGGAGTAGATCGGGCTTTGACCAATACCCGTGCCGGCGGAGTCAACGTTGAGTGTTACGATTGCCATAATTCCCACGGCTCAGCAGTTGTCGGCGTAACTTCCAATTATCTCACCTGGAATAATACCCGAAATGGCGGCAACCTGAAGGAAACCCAGGCGGGTAAGGCGGGTTATCTCATGGCCTATAAAGCCAGTGCCTCGTCCGCGACTGTGAACCCGTATGCGGCTGGTGCCGGGCAGTGTTTCGACTGTCATGAAACCGCCATGTCAGGAATGACACCGTGGGGCTACGATGAGACATTTAAGGCTGTCTCACCAATTATTGGCTACAAGGACTCACCCCGCTTTGGTGCTGGGGCCAAAGCTTCAGCGCAGCGGTTCAATGGTTTCCGCAGTGGCAAAGCACCGATAGGTGGTCACCTGAAAGCATCCTCATCATTGGCCAAGGCAAGTGGCGTCGCGTCTACCGGATCCGAGTCTTCGCTAAGTGCGGGTGCTACCTGGGTTGCCAAGCAATGGGTCGACTACGGGTTAAAGATGACTTCCGGAGACAATCAGGGTGAGATTCGCCTGATTGCTGACAGTACGACGACAACCCTGACCCTGGCCGAACCGTTTGCCAAACCGATCAAAAATGGCGATGGCTTTCAGATCGTTGCCTACATTGAAGAAATTAAGGGGCTCTGTACCGGGTGTCATGATCCCCATGGGGTGAGTCCGGTCCTGGGTAATAGTCAGCCATATGGGGTACCGCTACTGAAGGGGGCCTGGTTGACCTCGCCCTACCGTGAGGATGCCCCACCACCCGAACCTTATGGTGCCACGGCGGTAAAGCCGAATGCCTGGGGACAACGGTATGTAAACGATCCGGCAGTTCCGCCACGTTCCAATCATAATCTGGATCGGAACACCTTTGGCGTTGGTGGCAAGATTACCGAGTCGGACCAGCAGTTTGCCGGGCTTTGTGTTCGCTGTCACCGCAAGGGGGCATTAACGGACGGCGTTGCGAAAAATAAGCCGTTCCGCTCGGTCGACCGGATTCACGAATCGGTAAAAGGGTGGGGTGCGAATTCGGAACACTCCTTTACCTGCTCCAAATGCCACCAGCCGCACAACTCCGGACTGCCGCGGCTCATGCAAACCGATTGTCTGGATGTGAAACACCGTGGGATTCAGGCGTCAGGTGGAACCGCCTGGCGGGCATTGTTGCAGGATGGTGATGCCAATTGGCGCGGACAAGAATATCGCGGGTTCCCGATTGCCAACCTGCTTGGCAACGGGGTTGAACCGCTGATCAGCTGTCATGCCATTGCACCGCTCAATCCCGGCAATGACCCACTAAAAACACCGAGCCAGAACTGGCCAAACAATAATCTGTGGAACACGGTAACGCCATGGTAGACATGATGCGTAGATACTGGGTAGGGAAGCAGTCTGGAGGTAGTTTAATGCAGATGACAACCAAGCATTCTCGGCAGACTTCTGGGCGAAAAGCGTTAAGCTGTTTCATCTCTTTTGCCTTTGTCCTCTCAATTTTCAGCAGCTATGCCCACGCTTGGGCTGGTGGCGAGATACTTGCCCCTTTCCCGCAATATGCCGGTAACGATAAACGTCAGGAAGCCGCAGCAATGGCTGTGGATCTGTCGGGTAATGTGATTGTCACTGGGTACCAGAATCTTGCAGGTGATACCAATGACAACTTTTATACGGCCAAATTCAAGGCTGATGGAACTGGTCTTGCCTGGGCCAGCAAGGTCCTCGATTACGCGGGCGGGGCAGACCGGGCAACTGCGGTTGCTGTTGACTCTTCCGGGGATATTCTGGTGTCCGGCATAGTTACGGTGGGCGGGAAGCGGGATATTCTCACCATCAAATATAGTGGGTCTACCGGGGCTGAATTGTGGCGCGCGATCTACAATGGCGCTGCCAATGGCGATGACATCCCTGTTGCCATTGCGGTTGATGACCGGGACAACGTCTATGTCGCCGGTTATACCCAGAATTCAGCGGCCAATGATGATTATCTGGTGCTGAAATATACGAAAACTGGTGCAAATCAGGATGGTTCTCCGGTCTGGGCAATGCTCTATGATGGCACTGGCCTTGGCACGGACCGGATTACCGGTCTGGCTGTTGGGGCCGGCAGCGTTGTGGTTACTGGCCATTCCAAGAGCCCTTGCACCACTTTGAATGTGACCAATTTTGACATTGCCACTATTAAATATGCGGAAACTGGGGATCTTATCTGGTTGCAACGTACTTCATCGCCGGGAGATCTGCAGCCAGACTGGGGTAAGTCGGTGTTCATTGACGGTGCCGGTGATGTGGCAATGACCGGTTTTAAGACGAGCTTGCTCGGGCAGGATATCCAGGCAGATATCTATACGGTAAAATACCGGGATCCGTTATCAGGCACTGCCCCAATCCTGGTCTGGGAAAGTACCTATAGTTCAAGTTTCGATGACGTACCTGCGGCCATTATTGCTGTTGACAGTAGCCTGTTTGTTCTGGGTACAACCATGACCCTGACCGGCAACCGTGACATGGTGCTGATCAAGTATCGCGATCCGGTTTCCGGGCAGGCTCCGGTAATCGATTGGACGCGGATCATCAACTCATCGGGCAGTGATATCGATGAGGCTGTGTCGATGACTGCTGATCGGGCAGGGAATCTGTATCTGACCGGAACTCAGGCTGCCACGGTGGTGAATACCCAGGCGGCCAAGGTCCGGCAGAGTGATGGCGTAATCCTCTGGCAGCACAATTACGAAAATTTATCCGGCACGAATAATCGACCAGTCGGCATTGGCGTATCTGCCAGCGATGATGTTTATGTTGCCGGTTCAATTGAACGATCTGGTGCCTTTGATCTCGATTTCTATGTTTTTCGCTATGATCCGGGGTTTATCAATGCACCGAGCGATTTAACTGTTACCGGGCTGGCCAAGCAGGGCAACGGCAGCTATGCGGTGACTCTTAACTGGCTCGATCATGCTGATAATGAGGACAACTACATTGTTGAACGGCGGGTTGGCAACGGCGTTTTTCAACCACTGATAACCCTGGGAGCAAACAGTACTTCACATATAGATACCAATCTCACTGAATGGACCCATTACACCTATCGCGTCAAGGCACGAAATACGGTCAATGGCGATTCGCATTACAGTAATGAATTGCCGGTACTGGCCCTGGTGGTAACTGAGCTGCAACCGGTCTGGACCTATCTATATAATGGGCGTTTCGATAGTGATGATTTTGCCACGGCTATTGCCATCGGTCCGGACAATAACCCGGTAATTACTGGCCACTCACTTGATTATGCCCCTGGGTATAGCAGTGGTAGTTATTCGACTGATTACCTGACCATCAAGCTTGATCGGAACAGTGCCGGGCCGTCTGCCGGGACGGGGCAGGGGGTGCTCTGGCTTGAGCAGTTTGAAGGGGGCAATTATCAGGAAGACGATGCCAAGGGCGTTGCGGTTGACAGCAACAACCGGGTTATCGTGACCGGTAATTCTATTCAATACGCCGGTGGAAGCGATAATGTTAATTCCATTGTCACCTTGAAATATCTGGCAGACGGCGCTGATACTCTGTGGCAAGCCCAGTATAATGGCCCCGTTGCCATCGACGATCGGGTTAAGGCTATTGCTGCCAACACTGATGGCTCAGATAGTGTGGTGGTGATCGGACATGGCCGTAAAATCGTGACGGAAAATGCCAATGAAGATATGTATGTAATTAAATATGCGGCAGCTCCGGCCAAGGATGCCCAAGGCAAGGCCATTCCCGAGTGGGTTGCCCTGCCGGTCGACGTGAACCATGGGGATGATTATCCTTCGGCGGTAACGTTTGACCAGGAGGGAAATGTCTTTATTGCTGGTTATGCGGAGACCGGTTTTGGTACTGGAACGTATCAAGCCTATGCCGCCAAGTATTGTGGCAAGGCAAACTCCGCTTCTTGTGGCGTCGGGGTTATCGCCGGTCAGCAGATCTGGTCCCATATCCGGACCGACTTAACAGGGAGTAATCAGGCCCGCTCGCTGACGATAGACACGAATGGGGATCTGTATGTTGCCGGGTTTGTGACGACATCAGACAGCAACCGCGATTTTCTGGTGGCCAAGTATGACGGTAAGAACACACCAATTGGATCGCGGCAGATTTGGAGCAAAACTTACCGCTCGCCGCAGTACCTGTTGGGTGATGATGAAGCGGTAGCCATCAAATATGATGCCATTGACGATCGAGTGGTAGTTGCGGGGAATTCTGATGTTGCCAATGGTGACAGTGACATCACTATCGTTAGTTATGATGCGACGAATGGCAACGTTTATTGGGTGAAGTCCGTACCAAGTGCCGGGTATGATGAACTGGCAAGCGATATGGTGCTGGATCTTTCCGGGAACATTTATGTGGTCGGGGCTTCTACTGGTGGCCCGCTGCTGGATACCGACAGTCTGGCGGTCAAGTTTGATTACGACGGCAATCTGTTGGGCCGGACAGTCTATAATCAGGCAACCAAGATTGACCAGGCTACGACAGCGGCGGTCAATAAGCTGGGGGACCTGTTCGTCGCGGGCTACTCGACCAACACCCATACAGGCGTAAATGGTTCAAATGCGGATTACCTGGTTTATAAGGTGGCAGGAGTTGCCCTGCAAGCCCCCATCCCGTTCACCGTGGTGCAGAATTATCGCTCGGCCATATTATCGTGGGTTGATAATGCGACGACGGAAAGTGGTTTTGACCTGGAGCGCAAGTCAGGGGCGTGTCCGACTGACGTACGCGTGAATGACCCGCTGAATCCCTGGGTGCCGGTTGTTGGCTCGCCATTTGCGGCAAATACTCTGAATTACACTGACTTGAGTCTCGCCGATGGCGGTGTGTATTGCTATCGTTTGCGCGCCGTTGCCGCCAACGGTGAGGTTACCCGGTGGGTGCCCCGCAGTACGATCATGAATGAGCCGCCGCCGCCGACTAATTTTGTTGCCAGCCCGGTGGACACGACTGCAATTCAGTTGGCCTGGGGTGATGCAACGACCAATGAACAGGGATTTTTTATTGAGCGGTGTGAAGGGGCGAGCTGTACCTTTGCCGCTACCGAGCCAGGGTATTTTCCCATAACTGCGGCTGCGAACAGCAGCGCGTATCTTGATACTACGGTTTGTGCCGGCACGATCTACCGTTACCGAATTCAGGCGTTCCGTAATAACGAGTGGCGGACGGCCTTTACCACGCTCGGAGGGGACGTCTCGGCCCGTCCAGTTGCTGCGCCGACTGGTGTATTGGCAACGTCGCTCAATGAAGCGCAGATACGGTTGAATTGGTCAAGTCAGACTGCTGATGCCGATGGGTACAAGATCTGGCGCTGCTTGGATGGTGGAGGGGGGTGCACAGATTTTGGTGCCAGTCCCGTTGCTACGGTCATAAATGGTACGGCCAGTTTTATTGACAATACCTTCACCCAGAATGCCACCTTCCGCTACAAGGTTTCTGCCTTCAAGCAGACTCCAACCTGTACCTGGGCCAGTGACCAGAGCGTCGCGACCGCCGGGGCAACGACCGCATCTACTGATCTGACGCTGAGTGCTTCAGGAATTACTGCCAGCCAGGCGACCTTGTCCTGGACTAATCCCACTGCTACGGAAACCGGTTTTCGGCTGGAGCGCTGCGATATGGCGAGCTGCGCCGTTGATACCGATTTCACCCGATTCTTGGTGACCGCCCCAAATGTTACCACCTATGCCGATTCGGGGATCTGTTCCGGGAAAACGTATGGTTATCGGGTACAGGCAGTCAATGACGGTTTGACGCTTAACGGCAACGGCGCCTGGAGCTGGCGGCTGCCACTGACGCTGACCGGGTTCCAACCGGGGAAACTGGTACGGTTGGAGCTGAACCGGCAAGCGGGAATGAAGACCGATTACGCCGATATTCGCTTTTACGATGACCTGGGTAAAATCGAGTTGCCCTACTGGATTGAAACCTTTACCGGTCAACCCACGTCGGTGGTGGTCTGGATCAAGCTGGGAGAAAACCAGAGCGTTACCCTCTACTATGGTAATGCACTGGCAGTCAGTGCCAGTAATGCGGCGGCAGTGTTCGGTGCGGCGCCGGTTGGTTACTGGCCATTCCGGGAAACCGCAGGTACCTTGGCTGGAACGACGGCAGACATCAGCGGCAATGCTTTGCATGCGAACTTGTCGGGTATGGTTTCGTCCTATGGCATTGTAGCCGGCGGCAAGTATGGCAATGCTCTGAATATGGCTTCTGGTGCCGCAGCGTATGTAAGTGATACGGCTAATTCTCTCCTGGATATCACCGGTTCTCTCACGGTTGAGCTATGGTACCAGTATCAAAAAAGTGGCGAATGGGCACGGATCATCACGAAAGGGGCAAGCAGCGGGCAGGCACCATGGGATGTGATGAATATCGAGCTGGACAATGATCCCGTTAATCAACGGCTCCATTTCCGGATTGCTTCCAGTAATTCTTCACCGTATGCGGAGATCGTTTCACCATGGTCGCCACAACTGGTCCCAGGGACTTGGTACCACCTGGTTGGTCGCTATAACGCAAGCACCGGTAGGGCATCGCTCTTTGTTAATGGTGTTGAGTACGCGACAGTAGGCACCCCTATTGTTATTGCGGTAAATAACGAACCGTTTGCAATCGGCAAGATTGGTGGCTCGGCGCTTGGCCGCTACGACGAAGTGCGCTTATTTAACACGGCGTTGACGGATCAGGATATTGCTGCCCGTTATGCTACGACACTTCCAGAGGTGACGGTTGTTCAGGCGCCAGTTGCCGGCCCGTTTATTTTAGAAGGTTGGACCGGTAACTTTAGCAGTCCGCAGCCGGTGTTGATCGTGAGCCCGCTTACGTTACCAACCCCCACCGGAGTGACCGCCAGCTGGGTTTCAGAATCCCAGCTGAAAGTGGATTGGGTCTATCCGAATGGCGAGCAGAGCGGCTTCGAAGTAGATCGTTGTTTGGGTGTCAGCTGTGTTCGGGTCAAAGATGCGACAGCTACGGAACGAAGCTTTACCGATGGCGGTCTGCTGCACAACACTTCATATCATTATCTGGTCCGGGCGGTGAAAGCCGCCACCTGTCGCGCCGTCAGTGCTGACGCTGTCTCATTGACCCAGGAAACCACTCTGAAGGCACCTGAAATGGCTCCGGTACCGCTGGTGGATATCGGCACGGTCTGTGCTGATTATCGTCTGTTTGAAAATGATGGCGTCACACCGGTCCCCTTCTTTGTCGAACAGTGCAACTCGGCTAAGACGACACTCTGGGTCAAATACTCTTCTCTGGCCAGTGGTCTGCGTTCGCTGAAGCTTTATTACGGAAATTTTCTGGCGCCAACTGTCGCGGTAAACTCGGCGTCAATCTTTCCTTTTTATGATGGTTTTGACGGCACAAGCATCGACACGAATCTCTGGACCATTAATGATGCCACTGGCTGGAGTGTTGGTAATGGTCAGCTACGCGGAACGAACAGCTCAGGGCGGCTAACATCGAAGAGCACCTTCAATGCAGGCTACATTCAGGAAGTTAAGGCCAAGACCACGACCCGTGCGGCCAATGGCCAGCAGATGGCCGGGTTTTTCCTTGGTTTCTACGACAGTATTGGTTTTCTGGATCACCCCGGTAGCCTCGTTTACCGGAATAATGGCGGTTGGGGGAACTTCCCCAGTGAATTGCCCCTGGCAATTAACATGCTGTATCAATTACAGGTGAAGAACAGCAGCACCGTAAGGCTCAGTGTCTATAACCTGGATACCCAGGCTTTGGCCGCTGATTTTGGCGATCTGACCAATTATGTCACTAACGAACCGATCGTCCTTGGTCGGCGCTATGATGATTACGCCGCGACACTGAATCAGCCGTATGTCGCCGATTGGGACTGGGTCAGGATCCGTCGTTACCTTGACCTGTCGCTTGTACCGACCGTAACGATTGGTGCAGAGGTGCGTAATCCGCCTGAGATGGCTGGCTGGTTGACGGGTCGTTCGGTAACCATTAACAACCCAGGGCCGGCGCTGAGCTATACCAGCCCGGATGGGTATCAGATCGGCATTGTTGTTGGCGATTCAACCCCGCTGGCAACTGATCAGATCACCCTGACCTGGAAGGACGTCACTGCCACGGAAGAGAATTTAGTGGTCGAGCGCTGTCTGGGGACAGCGGCGAGCTGTACGGTCGGCCAATTTGCCGTGAACAAGTCAGTCACCCTGAATCCGGCAGCTGGAGTAGGCGCGAACATCAGTTTTGTTGATCGGGATCTCGCTAAAGACACGTCTTATTGCTACCGGGTCAGGGCAACCCGCTCTTCCACCTGGCTAACTTCACCCGACAGTGCCATTGTCTGCGGCAAGACGGTACCAGTGCCGGCTGCTCCGCAGCTGCAGACGGCGACTGGGCAAGAGACCCGGATTGATCTTGCTTGGACGGCTATGGATACCGTCGGTGAAAACGGGTTTGAAATTGAACGCTGCTCAATTGTGTCCCCTGCTCTTGACTGCGATCTTGACACCCAGCGTGATCCGGGTTTCCCTAAATATGCTCTGCCAAATGCGACAGCATTTGCTGATGATGGCGTTTGTGGCACCTATAAATACCGGGTACGTTCCTATAAGTTGGGAGCGACGGTCTGGCCTGGCTGGAGCAACGAAAAAACTGCTTCTACTGTTTTACCGGTGGCGCCCATAAACGTTACAGCATCAGCGGTAAACGATGTAAAGGCAACTGTTTCCTGGACCGACAAGACTGGCGACGAAAGTGGATTTGAAGTCTGGCGCTGTGCGAGTACGGAAACGTGTACCAGTGCGAATTCGACGCAGATATGGGCGGGATCGAGCGCCGGAATAGGGTCTGTCGTGACGCTGTCTGACACTACCGGCTTGTCCCCTGGCAGCTATCATTATCAGGTGCGGGCGGTCAAGACCGGCGGCAGCTGCGGCTGGCCCAGCCAGTTCAGTGCGCTGTCAGGATCGTTAGTGATAAATGCGTCTGCCCCGACTGGTGTATCGGCTTCTGCCGATAATACCACTCAGGCGACGGTTAGGTGGGCCGACACAACCTTCAGTGAAACCGGTTTCGCCCTGCACCGCTGTAAAGATCCGGCACTGATGTCTCCATGTACGGACTTTCAGCCGGTTGGAACGGCCAATGGCGTAAATGTGACTTCATACAGTGACAATCAGGTCTGTGCCGCTTCTACCTATCGGTATAAGGTCGGCGCAGTCAATACGGGTATTCAGTTTACCCAACCTGGCGGCGGTTGTTGGACCAGCCGGATGCAACTCCAGATCGGCGGCTTTCAACCCAACTTTATTTCACGGGTCACGGTTCCGCGTAGTCCGGCGATGAAGGGGGATTACAGCGATCTGCGTTTATTTGATACGACTACCGGAACGGAAATTCCCTTCTGGATTGAGCAGTTTGATGCCGCTGGAGCAACGCTCTGGCTGAAGACCGGGGTAAATAATTCAATCTTCCTTTATTTTGGCAATCCGTCAGCAACAGCAGTCAGCAGCGTTTCCGCGGTATTTGGTGCAGGACTTAAGGCATATTGGCCTTTTAATGAAGCCAGTGGGACAATCAGCGGCAATTTGGCCGATGTCAGTGGTAACAATAATAATGTCAACATGGCGAACTTTGCTGCACCGCATGGCATTGTAAGTAGCGGGAAGTATGGCAATGCCTTGAGTCTTGACGGGGTTAATGACCTGGCAACCAAGTCGGTCCCCGTGGTGCCAACTGGCAGCGTCATGTCCGTGGAGGCCTGGGTATACCCGAAAGCATATGGCTATGACTATAATAGTTTTGTTTCCTGGGGCACGCGTGGTTGTGATGGCTATGGGTTTGGTGCCAGCGTTGGCACCAATGGCAAACCACAAATTGCCACGTGGTGTAATGATTACTCCTCAAGTGGGTCGGCATTGACGCTCAATGCCTGGAATCACGTGGTTTATGTGATGAACGGCGCTGCGGTAGACATGTATGTTAATGGAGTGAAAAGCAGCGGAACCCTTAGCAAAAATAAGGTACCCAGTCTGTCCTCAGTGAATTTGACCATAGGATCATTGGATGCCGCAGCAGGGTCCAGACATTTTAATGGCTTGGTTGACGACCTCCGCATCTATAATCAAGCCTTGACCAGTGCGGATGTTGCCGCCAGATATGCAACTATATCCCCTACGTTTTCTTTTGGCGCACTTGAAACCGCGGTGGTTTGTCAAAACACCTTTACCGGTTCATTGAGCACCTTGGCAACGGCAATAACGCCAATGGTCGGCAATTTACTGGATGATCCCGATTTCGAAAGGGCCTTCAATACAGGGCTAACCTGGGGGAGTCAGGCAGGTATTGATAACTATTATGTCACCCTTGATCCAACCATCAGCTACAGTGGCAGCAACAGTATGAAAATTGAGCCGAATGGCTTACTGCAAGGCCGTGGGCAAACTGTTGCCGTTGTGCCGAATGAAACTTATCAGCTGTCGGGCTATCTCAAGTCGAACCTGACCGGCGGCGGTGCGCGAGCGCAGTGCGATGTTTATGGTACCGGTATCGACTCTGCAGGCATCGCCATCTCGACACTTGGTCCGGTTGATTGGACATTCAAGCAGGAAACCGTGGTGATTCCAAGTGGAACAACGACAGTAAGTGTTCGTTGTTTTGTTAATGGCAGCTATCCGCTCGGGACAGCATGGTTTGATATGGTGCAGTTTGTTCCGCAACAGCTGGTCAAACTGACGGCCAGTAGGGTCTCGGAGGGGGCTATACGCCTGGACTGGACCGATGCCTTTAAGGATGAGAGCGGATTTAAGGTTAGTAGATGTGCATGGAGTGTCGGGGATACAACCTGTACCAATTTCCTCCAGTTGGGCAGCACGCTGGCCGTAGATCAGATCGGCATGACTGATACCAATGTTGAGCCTGACCGGAAATATACCTATCGGGTTGAGGTATTTAAGGCCACGACCTGTGCCTGGCCGCAGACATTCAGTAATGAAGTAACCGTTACCGCAAGTCTCAATCCTCCTGGTAAGCCGGTTGTGGTGGCACTGGATACGACCCGGGCCAAGGTGGATTGGAGCAGCAGTTTTACCACGGAAACAGGATTCAATATTTTGCGCAGTACAAGTACGGATAGTGGGCTGATTTGGTCTGCATACAGCATGCTGGCGGCCAAAACCAGTGCCGGGACGACGAGTCTGGTTGATGATACGGTCTGTCCCGGGACGCAGGTTCGTTATAAAGTTCAGGCCTATAAGGATGGACTCACCCAAAGTGGTGGCAACTGTTGGACCCGCTCAAAGCAGATCACCGTTGCCAATTATCAGCCGGCAATTCAGATGCGGCTTGTAGTTGGATACGATACGGATATGAAAACGGATTACAGTGACCTTCGCTTCTATGATCAAGATGCAGCAGCGGAGTTGCCCTACTGGATCGAGAAGTCAGATGCCACGTCGGCGACAGTCTGGATCAAGACCGGCAGCAGTTCGACCCTGCTCATGTATTATGGTAATCCCACTGCTACCAGTATGAGCAATCCGCAGCGGGTCTTTGATTTGTTTGACAGTTTCGACGGTGCGACGGTTAATTCCACCCGCTGGCAAGAGGTGGATACGGCAGCCAATTATGTCACTCAGAATGAAGAATTGATTTTTGCCATAGGAGCCCCAGATGGTGCAGCTGGTATCTACTCGCAGGCTAATTTTGCTCGGCCTTTCATCTTCGAGGTTCAAGGGATAACCGGGAATGATGGTGGAGATGTGGCCTTAGGATTCAAGAATACGTCAACAGCTATCAGTAGAAACCAATTTGTTCATGCTTTAGATGTGTACTATTACGAAACCGCTGAGATGCGCGTGCTTGATGCCGATCCAGTGGCTGCCGTTGGTTATGGCGGGATTCTCTCTCGCAACACCAAGTACCAATTCCGAATTGATGTAAAGCCCGTAGGTGCCAAGTATTCCTTTGGTGTTGATAACGGCACCATGTCGACATTTGCGACCGGCACTACCGGCAAGACTTCACCGTTGAAGGCTAGTTTCTCGACAAGAAACCGGGATATGCGGATTGATAATGTGCGGCTGCGCAGATATTCAGTTGTCGAGCTAACAGCCAGTTTCGGCTCGGAAGTGGTGCTAGCATCGTGTCCTACTTTTACCGGGCAGTGGGTCAGTCCGGAAAGTCTTCCCTCCGATGCGATTTCTTTGCCGGTGCCAGTGGCGCCAATTCTGACTGCAGTTAGCAGTAAGAATGATGTTGATATTGAACTGGTCTGGACCCCCAAAACTACCGATCAGAGCGGTTTTTCAATTCTGAGGTGCGAGGCGCCATATAACGGCAGTTGTACGCCGACTGACGTTGGTTTGACCGTGTCAGCCGGGGCCAGCTCGTTTATCGACTCGGGTCGTACGCCGTCGACCACATATTGCTATCAGGTTGCTGCGTATAAGTCGGCACCGTGTACCAGTAAGTGGGAAACTGCAGTCAGTTCCATTGCCTGTGATCTTACCATGTCTGGTCGGGTATCTGATTTGACGGTAACACCCATTACGTCCCGGGCGGTTCGTTTGACCTGGAAGGCCAATGCGGATGTTGTCAATGATGAGGAAGGTTTCGAAATAGAGACCCTTATTTCCCATGCCATCAATGCGGATATTACCAGTAACGCTGCTATCTGGGCCTCGATCGCCACGGTGCAAAAAAAGATTAATTCGGATGATTATCTGTATGATCACATGCAAGGATTAGAGCCGAATCGCACCTACTGGTACCGGGTACGCCCATATCGGGGTGCTGATAAATCACCATATACGGTGCCCGCACCAGTGACAACATTCAAGGCCGCTGAAAAGCCGGCGGTAGATGTCTGCCCGCCGTAATCTTGGTTGACTGCAGGGAAAGTTTTTCGCAATCAGATTTGTTCTTGCTGCGAGAGCATGGTATATATGAAGCACAACACTAAGCAGGAGGTTTATTATGAAGAAAGCATATTCACAACCCAAAGTGGTCGGTAGTGCAACGGTTCATCCCTGCTGAGCAGTACTGGCGGGTGCGGTGCAAGCCGCATCCGCCAAAATCTCCAATCACAAATTCCCGCAAAATAGTTTCGTCTCGCTAAATCCTTGTTATCGTGCAAATATTGCCAATGTATAGCCGTTGACAGCTGTCGCCGGTTTGTATTATTGTGATCGTTCCCTTTTTGGGGCAGGGTTGCGATTTATTTATCCCACACCATCAAGTTGATATCTTGGGTGGATTAAGGACGAACGCATGCGAAGTGACATGATCAAGCAGGGATTGGAACGAACACCTCATCGCGCTCTTCTCAAAGGGACCGGCATGCCGGACAGCGCCTTTGCCAAGCCATTCATCGGCGTTGCCACCAGTTTTACGGACCTGATCCCCGGCCATGTCGGGATGCGGGATCTGGAACGATTTATCGAAAAAGGGGTACACTCCGGCGGCGGTTATGCGTTTTTCTTCGGCATCCCAGGGGTATGTGACGGCATTGCCATGGGGCACAAGGGGATGCATTATTCCCTGCCGACCCGGGAGTTGATTGCCGATATGGTGGAGTCAGTGGCTGAGGCGCATCGTCTCGACGGTCTCGTACTCCTGACCAATTGTGACAAAATCACGCCGGGCATGCTGATGGCTGCGGCCCGGCTCGATATTCCCTGTATTGTGGTGACTGCCGGTCCGATGATGAGCGGTCGGGGTAATGGCGACCGCCGTTACTCTTTTGTTACCGATACGTTTGAAGCCATGGCCCGCTACAAGGCCGGGGTTATTGATGCCAAGGAACTGCAGGTCTGTGAAGACAATGCCTGCCCGGGTATGGGGTCATGTCAGGGGCTCTTTACTGCCAATACCATGGCCATACTGACTGAAACCCTGGGTATGAGTCTGCCGCGCTGTGGTACCGCCTTGGCCGTTTCAGCGCTCAAACGGCGAATTGCCTATGCTTCGGGGGAGAAGATCGTTGAACTGGTACAGAATAATGTAACGCCGCGCAGTATCATGACCCGCGCCGCTTTTGAGAATGCCATCCGCGTTGACCTGGCTTTGGGCGGATCATCCAATACCGTGCTGCACCTGTTGGCCATTGCCAGAGACGCCGGGGTGGAACTGCCGTTGGAGACTTTTGATATTCTCGCCAAAGACACTCCGCAGATTGCCTCCATGAACCCGGCCGGTGAACATTTCATGGAAGATCTGGATGCAGCCGGTGGGGTGGCGGGTGTGCTCAAACAGCTCGGTGACAAAATAATCGATACGCCAACGGTGTTTGGCCTGACCACGCACCAACTGGCTGCCAGTATTGAAAATGTTGATGATACGGTTATTCGCTCGACTGCCAATCCGGTTAAGCAAGAAGGAGGTATCGCTGTCCTCTTCGGCAACATTGCGCCGAAGGGGGCAGTTGTCAAGCAATCCGGCGTATCCCAGGCCATGATGCAGTTTGAAGGTACGGCCCGCTGCTTCGACGCGGAAGAGCAGGCCATGTCAGCAATCATGGAAGGGAAAGTCGTTTCCGGTGACGTGGTGGTCATTCGCTACGAAGGACCAAAGGGTGGTCCCGGCATGCGCGAGATGCTGGCGCCGACGGCGGCCATCATGGGGATGGGCCTGGGAGACTCTGTTGCCTTGATCACCGACGGTCGCTTCTCCGGCGGGACCCGTGGCCCCTGCATTGGCCACATATCCCCGGAAGCTGCCCAGGGTGGCCCCATTGCCATGATTCAGGATGGTGATCGGATTAAGCTCGATATCCCGAACCGGCGCCTGGATCTGCTGGTGGATGAAACGGTGCTGGCGACACGACGTCAGGCCTGGACCGCCCCGGAACCGAAAATCAAGACCGGCTGGCTGGCCCGGTACGCCAAGGTTGTTACCTCGGCGCACACTGGCGCCATCACCTCAGCTGATTAAACATAACTTTCAATCCCATAGCGGGAGGGACAGACAGATGAAAATGAACGGTGCACGAATTATGTTGGAGTGCCTGAAGCGGGAAGGGGTCGACACGGTATTCGGCTATCCTGGCGGCACGGTTATTAATATTTACGACGAATTGTTCAGCTTTAAAGAAATTCGCCATATTTTGCCCCGCCATGAACAGGCCGGCACCCATGCGGCGGACGGCTATGCCCGGGCCACCGGCAAGGTTGGGGTGATGATTGCCACCTCCGGTCCCGGCGCTACCAATACGGTGACTGGCATTGCCACTGCGTACATGGACTCGGTCCCCATGGTGATTGTAACCGGTCAGGTACCAACAGCCCTGATTGGCAATGATGCATTTCAGGAAGTTGATATCATTGGCATAACGCGACCCTGCACCAAACACAACTTTCTCGTGCGTGACGTGCGGGACCTGGCTGAGACCATGAAAAAGGCCTTTTATATCGCCCGTAGCGGCCGACCTGGCCCGGTACTGGTGGATATTCCCAAGGACGTCCAGATGGCGATGACGGAGTTTCATTACCCGGAAACGGTTGATATTCGTGGTTACAAGCCGAATCTGGAGGGGCATCCCCGCCAGGTGGAGAAGGCCGTGGCCATGATCCTGGCTGCCAAGAAGCCGGTTGTGTATGTTGGTGGTGGGGTGATATCCGCTAATGCCGCAGCAGAACTGACGTCGCTGTGCAATAGCCTTAAGGTGCCGGTGACTACGACCCTCATGGGTCTTGGTGCGTATCCGGAAAATGAGCCGAATTCATTGCGGATGCTGGGCATGCACGGCACCTATTTCGCCAACATGGCCATGACCCATGCCGACCTGATTCTCGCCGTGGGCGCCCGCTTTGACGACCGGGTGACCGGCAAACTGGCAACCTTTGCGCCCCATGCCAAGATCATTCATATTGATGTGGACCCAACCTCCATCAAAAAGAACGTCCGGGTTGATCTGCCGATCGTCGGTGATGTGAAAGACGTGCTGATCAAGATGATCAAGGACGTGGAAAAACAGCCGGAGCAGGTTAAGACCTTTATTGACGCTGCGGCGCCCTGGCTTGAGGAGATTAATGGCTGGAAAGCCAAGCACCCCATGTCCTATAAGCAGGCGGGTGCCATTATCAAGCCGCAATTTGTCATTGAAAAACTGCGTGAGCTGTCGGAGCCCGATGCCATTGTCGCCACCGACGTTGGTCAGCATCAGATGTGGACAGCCCAGTTCTTTGGCTTCACCAAGCCGCGGACAATCCTTTCCTCCGGTGGTCTTGGCACCATGGGCTACGGCTTGCCGGCGGCCATGGGCGCTCAGGCGGCATATCCCGAGCGCCAGGTGATTGCGATCTGCGGTGACGGCGGCGTGCAGATGAACATTCAGGAACTGGCAACCCTGGTGCAAAACCGTTTACCGGTAAAGATCGTTATCCTCAATAACAATTTCCTCGGCATGGTGCGTCAGTGGCAGGAACTGTTTTTTGATAAGCGCTATTCCCAGACCTGCATGGAGCTGCCTATCGACTTCGCCAAGTTGGCGGAGGCCTATGGGGCGACCGGGCTGGTGGCCAGCAAAGTGGATGAAGTTGAAGCTACCATCAAGAAGGGCTTTGCCACTCCCGGACCGGTGATCATGGAGTTCAAAGTTGCCCGGGAAGAAAAGGTACTGCCAATGGTACCGGCTGGGGCGGCGTTGAATGAAATGGTACTGGCTTCTTAACGGGGAGATAACTGATGCGACATACAATTACCGTACTTGTAGAAAATGAATTTGGGGTGTTGGCGCGGATTGCCGGGCTTTTCTCTGGCCGGGGATTTAATATTGACTCGCTGTCGGTGGCGCCGACAAACGAAGAAACCCCTGTCCCGGATGACCATTGTTACCCGTGGTGATGATAAGATTCTGGAGCAGATCAATAAGCAGCTCAACAAGCTGGTGGACGTAATCAAGGTCATTGATTTTGAAGATGAATCCTGCATTGAGCGGGAGATGGCGTTGATCAAAGTTGCCGCAGAAGACGACA
This sequence comes from Geobacteraceae bacterium, assembly GCA_031412995.1. Taxonomy (GTDB): domain Bacteria; phylum Desulfobacterota; class Desulfuromonadia; order Geobacterales; family DSM-12255; genus JANOEC01. The sequence goes on along the minus strand of JANOEC010000146.1, from coordinate 4,315 downwards.
AACGGGCTGAAGTGCTACGGATTGTCGATATTTTCAGAGCTAAAATTATTGATGTCACCCCCAAGTCCTACACCATTGAGACCACCGGTGCGCCGGTCAAGATCGATGCCATTCTGGAACTTTTGCGGCCGCTGGGGCTGAAGGAATTAGTCCGCACTGGCGCTGTAGCCATTGGCCGCGGACCAAAGGGGTGGAAGGGGTAGGGCTTTCGCTTTCGGGCAATAACACCAATAACAAAACGGATCTATCCGCTATTACGCCAGGAGGAAGTGCATGAACGTTTATTATGATAAGGACTGTAATCTCGAGATAATCAAAGGGAAAAAAGTGGCGGTAATTGGCTACGGTTCCCAGGGGCATGCCCATGCCTGCAACTTGAATGATTCCGGGGTCGATGTGACCGTGGGTCTGCGTGCTGGTTCGGCGTCGGCTGTGAAGGCGCAGAATTCCGGGCTCAAGGTGGCGACTGTTGCTGAGGCCGTTGCTGCCGCTGACGTGGTGATGATCCTTACCCCCGATGAGTTCCAGTCAAATTTGTACCGCGATGAAATTGCACCCAAGCTGAAGCAGGGTGCGACCCTCGCTTTTGCCCATGGCTTTGCCATTCATTACAACCAGGTGGTGCCGCGTGCCGACCTGGACGTAATCATGATCGCCCCCAAGGCGCCGGGGCACACCGTTCGCTCCGAATTTGTCAAGGGTGGTGGTATCCCTGACCTGATTGCCGTACATCAGGATGCCACGGGCAACGCCCGCAACGTGGCACTCTCCTACGCCAGTGCCATCGGTGGCGGTCGTACCGGGATTATTGAGACCACGTTCAAGGACGAGACCGAAACCGACCTGTTCGGCGAGCAGGCAGTGCTTTGCGGTGGGGCAGTGGAACTGGTCAAGGCTGGTTTCGAAACTCTGGTTGAAGCGGGATATGCTCCGGAAATGGCCTATTTCGAGTGTTTGCATGAGCTCAAGCTGATTGTTGACCTGATGTATGAGGGCGGCATCGCCAATATGAACTACTCCATCTCCAATAACGCAGAATATGGCGAGTATGTTACTGGCCCGCAGGTGATCAACGAAGAGAGCCGCTATGCCATGAAGGAGTGTTTGAACAACATTCAGAACGGCGAGTACGCCAAGCGTTTCATCCTCGAAGGGATGGCAAATTATCCCGAGATGACGGCGCGGCGGCGGTTGAATGCCGCCCACCCGATCGAAGTCGTCGGCGAAAAACTGCGGAGCATGATGCCCTGGATTCAGAAGATCGTTGATAAAACCAAAAACTAATTCAGAACAAACTGCCGGCAATGGCCGGGATGGAGGGGCTACCTCCACCCGGCCTTTTGCTGTTGTTCCTGCACTCAAGGATACCCATGCGTAACGCGAATACCCCGATTGCCGTTGAAAGTTTGCCATTTATTGCCATCGGGCTTGCCCTGTCTGTTATCTGCTATTTTACGCAATGGATGGTGCCGATGGCACTTTTTCTTGCTTTTACCGGGTTTACCCTGTTTTTCTTCCGCAATCCTGCGCGGACTCCCCCCAGTGATCTGAACGCAGTTATCGCCCCAGCTGATGGTAAGATTATCTATCTTGGCCCGGCTACCGAGGATCATCTGGACGGTGAACTGCAGAAGATCAGTATCTTCATGTCCGTTTTTAACGTCCACATTAACCGGGCGCCCGTGACTGGCAAAGTGGTTGATACCTTTTACTGTAAAGGGAAGTTTCTCGACGTCAGGGATGATCGGGCGACGTTTGAAAACGAGCGGCGAGGGTTAGTGATTGTTGCCGATGGTGGTCAGAAGCTGACTGTCGTTCAGGTGGCGGGCTTAATCGCCCGAAGGATTGTTTGCTATGCGGGGACCGGCACGCGCCTCGAGCGTGGTCAACGTTATGGTTTGATCCGTTTTGGTTCCCGGTTGGATGTCTATCTCCCCAAGAATACAACGATCAAAGTGGCGTTAGGGGAGAAAACAGTGGCTGGAGAGACGGTATTGGGGATTCTTTCGTGAGTGATCATCACAAGTCTGAGCGATCTGAAAGTTTCAGGAAGGGGATTTATATCCTCCCCAACCTGTTTACGACCGCGAGCCTCTTTGCCGGTTTCTACAGCCTCGTATCTACTCTGAATGGTGACTACCGGACGGCGGCGATCTGGATCCTGGCGGCGGCCATTTTTGACGGGCTGGATGGCAAGGTCGCTCGAGCAACGGGCACTACCAGCAAGTTCGGGGTGGAATACGATTCTTTAGCTGATCTGGTTTCGTTCGGGGTTACTCCCGGTTTTCTCATGTATGCCTGGGCGCTCCGCCCTTTTGGCCGGATCGGCTGGTTGGCTGCCTTTCTCTATGTGGTCTGTGCGGCACTGCGACTGGCCCGATTTAATGTTCAGGTTGACACAGTAGAGAGCAAGCGGTTCATCGGTCTGCCTTCTCCAGCTGCCGCCAGTATGGTGTCGGCTACGGTGCTGCTTTTCTATCATATGGGTTGGCCAAGTTCGTTCAAAAAGCTGGCCATTCTCGTCCTTCTCTATTTGGTCGCCTTTTTGATGGTGTCCAACACCCGCTATTATTCGTTTAAAGATCCGGAATTACTCAAGCGTCAGCCCTTTGGCATTCTGGTGGGGGCAATCCTGTTGTTGATTGTGGTTGCGGCCGAACCGGTCATTATGCTGTTCACCATATTTATTTGTTATACGCTATCCGGCCCCATTGGCTTCCTTGTTACCTGGCCGCGGCGACGGCGATTGGAAAAAGCAGTGCACAAGGGGCATGAACTCGGGCGGCAGCAGGATGGCGGGTAAACTTTGTTTGCGATAGCCAAACTAATGATATTACGAGAAAAAACCCCTTGACAGATGTTAGAGGGGTTTTTTAGTATCAGCAAAAGTAAACAGAGGCTGTGAAGAGGAGTAGTAGTCGGACGGAGCTTTCCAGAGAGCCGGTGGGTGGTGTGAACCGGTAAGCTGCCGCGATGAACTCGCCTTGGAGCCGCATCCGTGAACAGGGGTTTCCCTGCTAGCGAGTGCCGAGTCGCCGTCGTAACGGGCGTAATGAGGTTCCGGTTTCTGCCGGAATGAAGTGGGTGGTACCACGGAGGCAAGCCTTCGTCCCATATTTTTTTTGGGCGGGGGCTTTTTTTGTTTTCCGTTCCGGCATTGCAGACCGTCGGGAATGTGAAATACTGAACACAATCGACAGGGTACAAAAGGAGGATTCAGCATGGTAATCAACAAGAATCAAGAGCCGCGACTGATCAAGATTTTCGACACCACGTTGCGTGACGGGGAACAATCTCCGGGCAATAGCATGAATATTGAAGAAAAACTGCGGATTGCCAAGCAGTTGCTAAAACTGAATGTGGACGTGATTGAGGCCGGCTTTCCCATTGCATCGGATGGCGATTTTGAGGCGGTCAAGCGGATCGCCCAGACCATCAAGGGACCGGAAATAGCCGGCCTGTGCCGCTCCAGCGAAAAGGATATCGACCGGGCCTGGGAAGCGCTCAAGTATGCCGGCGACAAAGGGCGGATCCACACCTTCATCGCCACCTCTGACATTCACATGAAATACAAGCTGCAGATGGAGCCGGCCAAGGTGCTGGCAGCGGCGGTCAAGGCGGTAAAACGGGCCAAGGGCTACACCCCCAACGTCGAATTCTCCTGTGAGGATGCGGTGCGGACGCAATTACCGTTTCTGGCAGAGGTAGTGGCAGCTGTCATTGATGCTGGGGCCACCACCGTCAATATCCCGGATACGGTTGGCTACACGATTCCCACGGAATATTTCGATATCATCAGCTACCTGATGCAGAACGTGAAGAACATCAATCAGGCGGTGATCTCGGTTCATTGCCACAATGACCTGGGGCTATCGGTGGCCAACTCCATTGCCGCCATTCAGGCCGGGGCTGGCCAGGTAGAGTGTACGCTGAACGGCATTGGTGAGCGGGCTGGCAACTGTTCTCTGGAAGAGTTCGTGATGATTCTGCGGACCCGCAAAGACATCCTGCCGTTCCACTGCAACGTGGTTACCGAACAGTTGGCTCCGGCCAGTCGCTTACTCACCACCATCACCGGTATTGGGGTGCAACCCAATAAAGCAGTAGTCGGTGCCAATGCCTTTGCTCATGAGGCTGGTATCCATCAGCACGGCGTGTTGATGGAGAAGACGACCTACGAGATCATGACGCCGGAATCAGTCGGGCTCAAGGCCAATCTGCTGGTGCTGGGCAAGCACTCCGGTCGGCACGCATTTAAGAATCGGCTGGTCGAATTGGGCTATGATCTGAATGATGATGACCTGAATGTCGCGTT
>JANOEC010000145.1:0-76091 GCA_031412995.1 Geobacteraceae bacterium | reverse complement strand
GTTATTGCGGAAGGCAACAACGCAGATGGACTTTTAGTGAAGTCGCTAACCTTGGAACGTCATATTTGCGTCAGGTCAAGGCACCCAAGGGAGTGGAGCACAGACGTACTGGAGGTACGTCGAGCATCCGCTCCCGCCGGGAAACGCCGAGATGGCGCAAATAGGGCGTTCCACTATTTTTTGTGGCATTCGCCGCACTTCGTCGGCCCTTTCTTCCCCTCATCATGACATGGCTTACACATGTTGTGGGCAGCGTCCTTCGTGAAACCTTCGATCTTGCCCGGTCCCTTTTCGTGGCACTTCTTGCAGTCATTAACAATGGTCTGGTGCTTTTTGTGGTCCAGGGTCACGTTACCATTCTTGGCCGGGAGGACAATGGAATCGGCGGCTAAGGCAAGACTTGCACTCACGAGGGTCAGGGCTACAGCGGCAATCAGTTTCTTCATTGGGTCTTCTCCTTTTGGTTGGGTGATTTGGATTATGTTTTCAATCCGATTGTGCTAAAAATATCAGGCAGAGTTGCTAAAATCCAGCGACATCGGTCGCCATGTCACCCGATGTCGGGTTCGGAACAGCCGGTTTTTTGATGCCTATGGACTATACCGAAAAAATGGAAAAAAACCAGCCCCCCGCTTGTGCTATCGATGGGACTACGGTACGGTCAATTCGTGAAACCAAGCGGCTGACCCAACTCTATGTGGCCAGTGTTGTTGGCGTGACTACCGATACTATTTCCCGCTGGGAGAATAATCGCTATCCGTCCATCAAGCGGGATAACGCGGAAAAGCTGGCTGGAGCGCTGGAAGTCACCCTGGATGAAATATTAAAAGCTGATGATGAGCCGTTTGCGGCAGCTGACGCGCAGTCACCAGCGCTGCCCATTTCTCCGTCCACGGCTAGTCGCTGTCTGCGTTCGCGCTGGCTGATGGTCAGTATCATCATCGTCGTGCTTGCCGTCATTACCATGCTTCTTCGTTGGCAGCAGGTGCGGCAGTTGCCGACCGCCCAGCGGCATTTACCAGCCTATGCTGCGCCCGGCGCCATTATTCCGGTGAAAATTGTCCTCCATCGTCAGGCCGAAGACCGACGCGGCCTTATTGTGAAAGAGCAGCTGCCGGAAGGGTGGACTCTGGTTGCGGCATCGCCGGCAGTAATGGCACCTGGACCGAAGCAGGAGCTCAAATGGTTGATTCCTGGTGGGGGGGCAGAAAAGCAACTGCTATATACGGTACAGGTTGCTGCAAAAGAGGTTCGTAATCAGGACGTAAAGTTTTCCGGGATCGTTATTCTGGAGGAAAAAGGCAACCATGATGCCGTACAGATTCAGGGAGCTCTGCAGACCAAAGTCGCCGATCTGCACTGGGCTGACCAGAACGGCGACCTCCATATCGATGACACGGAAATCATGCCAGCCTACTATCTGACCGAAGAATTCAAGGGGCTCAGTCTTAATTGGTCGGAAATTGAAACCATCTGGAACAGCAGCGGATATCTCTGGGATGAGAAAGCCCATGCAGCGAGGCCATTACCATGATCGTTCAGTCTTTTGAAATTAGTCGCTATGTGAATCCGGGAGATCTTGCGACGGTCGGCATCAGATTGGCCGATCATACCTTTTATGAGGGTGGCGTGACCGTGCAGGAGATCAGCGGTGAGGATCTGGTGCTGGAGCTGTTGGGGGATTTCCCCTCAGCTGCTGCATTCGAGCCTGGTGCCGGGGGGATGCTGATCAAAAAAGACAGTCTGGCTTTATGTCGCTGCCATCTGGTGATAACGGGGCCGATTGTAGCGGGGACGCTCCGCTGCCGGGTGCTGGATGAGGTGGAAATTCACCAGCGCCGGGAGTTTTTTCGCCTGGACGTTTCCATTCCCTTCCGTTGGCATCTGCCGGATGACCAGCGTTTAAGCAGTGCCATTGATTACTGGAGTTTTAGTCGTGTCAGCATCGAGCCGGGGGAGTTGCCCCGTTTGGCCATGACTGCGGAGGGTGGATTTCGCGTCCTGAACTGGCGCGGTGTGTCGCTGGAGCCGCAGCAGATCAACTTAAGCGGTGGCGGCATCCGTTGTCGCTTGACGACACCGCTGGCAATCGGGACATTGATCAATCTGGAGATTTTTTTGCCATTGACCCCGGGGCGGGTCATTCATTCAGTGGGGGTGGTGGTACGATCCAGTGAATTGGTGGCCAGTCTGCAGAAGGCCGTATTCCTGACCGGCATTCGGTTTGTGCATCTGGCGGATACGGATCGTGAGACCATCATCTCGTTTATCTTCAACGAACAACGCCAGCAGCTCCGGGCCTTTGCCGAGGAGCGCTGACACATAGATCAGGGCTCGGCCCGTTCGGCCTCGGCTGATAGCAGGACAATATCAACCCGCCGGTTTTTTTGCCGCCCCTCGGCGTTGCCATTATCTTCTACCGGGCGATACTCACCATAACCGGCGGCGGCAATCTTTTCGGCGTCAAATTGCTGTCGGTCGATCAAATAGTGGACCACATTGGTGGCCCGCGTCGTTGATAATTCCCAGTTTGAACGATATTGCGCCGTACTGATCGGCATATTATCCGTATGACCTTCCACCCGGATCGGATTATTGTACTCACCCAGTGATCCGACGACCTTTGCCAGCAGTTCCTGCGACGATTCTTTTACCGTGGCGTTACCGGAATCGAAAAATCCCGCCTCTTTCAAACTTACCACCAGGCCGCGTTTGGAAATTTGCACGCTTACCTTGCTTTGGGCGCCCTGTTTCAGCAAGTAGGCGTCGATGGCCGCCTTGAGATTGCGGAAGTCTTTTTCTTCCGCCCGCCCTTTACCGCGCCCTTTGCCCTTAGCGTCGCCGCCAGGTCTGGTGCGAGCACTCGGCACGATGGCTTCCGGCCGCAGCGAAGGAATGAGTCTGATATCTGTAGATTCGATGACCGTCGGTTTGTCGCCCAGGGAAAGTTTGGTGTAGCCAAATGATTCCCGCAGAGAAGCGACAACCTGCTCAACCTTCTTTTTGTCGGTCTGGGACATGGCATAGAGGGTGACAAAGACGGCAAACAGCAGGGTGATGAAGTCGGCATAGGAAACCAGCCACCGCTCATGGTTCGCTTCTTTTTCATGTTTCTTTTTTCTGGCCATGGCGGTAGCTACTTCTTCTCAGGCCCATGGCTGTGCCCAGGAATGAACGCGCCAAGTTTCTGTTCGATGAAATGGGGGTTTTCGCCATTCTGGATGGCAATCAGGCCTTCCAGTACCATGCGCCGGCGATGACACTCCGCCTTTATTCTCCCTTTGAGTTTGGTGGCGAACGGCAAGCAGACAACGTTGGCAACCACTAGGCCGTAGATAGTGGCGACGAAGGCAACGGCTATACCGCCGCCCAACTTTGAGGTGTCAGACAGGTTACTCATAACAACAATCAAACCAAGAACGGCGCCGATAATACCGATGGTCGGCGCATAACCGCCGGCCGCTTCGAAGAACTCGACACTCTCCTTTTCGTGCTCCTCATAGGAATCAATCTCAATTTCCATGGCTTCCCGCAGTTTTTGCGGATCAATGCCATCAACAACCATGGAAATGCCCCGTTTGGTGAACGGATCTTTAATGGTCTGCGCCTCCTGCTCAAGGGAGATCAGACCATTACGCCGGGCCTTGGCAGCGTAGCCGATCATGTCCTTGATCAAGTCAACTGGTTTGCCGGCGGGCGCGAAGAACACTTTGATCAAGTCCTTGAAGCCCTTGATAACAGCGGACAGCGGAAAGCTGATAAACGCGGCCCCGAAGGTGCCGCCAAGAACGATCATGGCTGCAGTCGGCTGAATCAGGGCGGACATGCTCAACCCTTCCAGCATGGCGCCGCCCAGAATGGCACCAACAGCGACCGCTAACCCTATAATTGTGGCGAGATCCATATTCCCTCGTTCCTTAGCCGCCTAGTTGCGCGTGTCCGGCAGTGGGCAGTAAGGGCGATATGCTGCCGCATCCGGCCGAAGATAGCGTTTCGGTGCACGCAGGGTAGAACGGGACAGGGCGCGGACATTAAAGGCAACAATCCGATCGACAACGATCCTCGCCGGTTCCAGGACAATGTAGCGATCACCGTTAGTCAGCGTGATGTGGGTATCGGGCAGCTCTTCCATCAGTTCGATGAGGGCTGGATTGATATACATCTCACTGCCATTGAGTCGGGTGAGTTTGATCATATTTCCCCTTTGCAATGATTCGTGTCGTTGCCGCCACTCATATTAGCTTCTTCGGTGAACGGCCGATAATCTTGAGCCGAATTCATATTTCCGCCCACGCGAATCTTGTCTATTTCAAATAATCAAGCAGGGACAGTGAGGAAACTTTTGCTGTTGCCGAAAGAGCGGCCTCAAAGGCCATTTTTTGTTGGTTCAATTCGGTTGCAGCCTTGGCATAGTCAACAGTCTGAATCGAGGACGTCAATGTTCCCAGCGTATTCCTGTTGTTAACCAGTAGTTTATCCATACTGTCCAGCCGAATCATCTTGCTGGCCACGTCGGTAATGGCGTTGTTGACCTGATTGGCGGCATCGTCAAGCTTGGTTGCGGCGGCACTGATATCTGCAGAAGGGCCGTTCAAAAGGGCGGTGCTTAGTTTGTCAATTTCATCAAGAATGTTGACGGAGCCAAAAGTACCGGTGCCCAGAAGCACCTGGTCGCCAGGGACATTCAACTGCAGGGTAGTGCCCTGATTGATCTCTACATTTAGGCCGTCAGTAGTGCCACGAAAAAAATTGAAGGTGGAAGTAGCACTTGTAGCTGCGGCCGTCGTGGCCACCGCCACCCCTGTTGAGTCGACAAGGTCAACCGTACCTGCAGCAGTAGCTGCAGTTATTGAGATGAAGGTGTTGGGCGGAATTCCTGGACCGGTTATTAATGAGCCGTTAGTCAAGGTCGTTGTATCGATAGTTAAAGCTGTGTCATTAACGGCGGGAGTAGATGTTGTTTGCTGGCTGAAAGGGGCATATCTGGTTTCAAACCCGCCAAAAATATACTGGTCGCCGAGTTGGGTGTTTCCCATATCGATCAACTGATTTTTCAGGGCGGATAATTGGGAAACTGCGTTAGCAACAATGGTTGGGTCACTGCTGCCGTTGGTGATCGATGACGCTAGTTGTCGTACCTGCTTAAGAGCAGAAGAAATTCCCCCTAGCGCTGTATCGGTTACCTTCTGCCAGATGTTTGCCTTGACGATATTGCTGCGATATTGCGCGCCTTGCTTTAATTTGGCATCCAAGTCAAGAAGCTGACGGGTGCTGATTGGATCATCACCTGGCCGGTTAATATTCATGCCTGAGGCAATCTTTTCGTTCAGTTTATCCAGCTGCAACCGTGTCCGCTGAATATTGAACAGTGCGCTATCGGCGGTCATTTTTGAAGTCACACGCATGGTATTCTCCCTACCTGACCATCCCGAGAATTATATCGAGCATCTCGGTGGCGGTGTTGATCAATTTGGCTGACCCTTCAAAGGCTCGCTGATACTTGATGAGGTTGGTCAGCTCCTCGTCCAGGGAAACCCCGGAATTCGCTTCTCGTAAGTTAGTGATCTGCCGCATGAAACTCTGATGGTTGGCCGCGACATTGTTGGCGCTCTGAACCGCCACGCCGATTTCGCTGACCAGGGCGGTATATTTGGAGCCAGGGGCAGGGAAACTAAAGGTTAAGACCGTCGGCGGACTGGCGGGCGGCAGCGCGTTGCTGAGAGTGAGAGATACGTTAGGAGAAGCAGAATTGTCGATACTGACGATGGTAGTTCCATCTGGGAAGCCACCTCCAGCGACTAACATGCCTTTGAAGAGCCCAGGTAGTGCAACAGTTGACGTAACAACCTTTGAGTTAACCGTTCCACTTAAAGTATATGTCTGGCTTGGCAGCGGCGTAGTCAACAGGGCGGCAATGTTCAACGCATTGGCATTGTTGCCGGGAACCAGGGTGCCAGGCCCGGTTGCAGCCGCAATTTTACCTGCCGTCAGGGCTGGATCAAGGGCAATATTTGTCGCTGTTATCGGGGTAGCATCAGCAAAGAAAATGCCACCCGGCTGCGCTGCTCCAGTCGCATCAAAATACGAACCCAGATTATGGGTGGTATTCACCTGATTCGCCAGTGAGCTGGCAATCAGATCAACCTTGGCCTTGATGTCTGGGATGATATGGTCACGCACATTCAGGGTGCCGCCGAGTTCACCGAGATAGCTTAATTGGTTTGACGTACTGGTAGGAGAGTAGATTGTCATGTCTGTTGCCACCCCTTTACTCACTGGGGGGGTGCCGACAGTGGTCATGTAAATCGAGGATAGGGTGGCACTGTTTGGTGGCGAATTGTAGACCTTTGCATATTTATCACCGACCACCAACTCGTTGCCGGCAAGTTGGACGTCAACGGTGCCATCACTGTTTTCGCGATAAGAAATGCCCGCTTTTTCACTGATTTGCCGCACCAGCAAATCTCGTTGATCGCGCAGTTCATTGGCCCCTGTTCCACTCCCGAGTTGCTCAGAAGTGGTGATCATGCCGTTCAAACGGGCGATGTTAGAGGCCATGTCCGTGATGCTGGCGGTAATTTCGGCCAGGGAGTCATTGGCGATGGTTTTGGTCGCTGTCAAGCCGCTATCGACCTGGTGAAACGTGTCGGTCAGGATCTGGCCGCGGGTATATACCGCTTGGCGTTCCGCGCTGCCGGTAGGATTGGTAGAAAGATCCTGCCAGGCGCCGAAATAATCGGCAATCGCCTTGCCCAAACCATCGGCCCCCAACTCGTTGAAAAGCGGTTCTACCCGCTGCAATGCGCTTTGCTCCACGACAGCTCGTTGCTCCGCACTACCACCGTTCACCAGCTGTAGCTGGAGCAATGCATCATAAGAGCGCTGAATAGCCGTAACCTTGACCCCGGTTCCCAGCTGAAAGCCGCCGTTGGTGGTGACATTGTCCTCGGTGAAGATCACCTGCTGGCGCGAATACCCTTCGGTATTGACGTTGGCAATATTCTCACCGGTCACATCCAGTGCCAGTCGCTGCGCCCGAACCCCGGTCATGCCGATGTTGTACAGGTTACTGATGCTCATTTCAGGCCTCCTGCGAGACCAGTCGCACGCCACTGGTATTCGACGTCATTTTGCCCGCGTCACCATAGGTGGTCCCGCGGGAAAATAGCCGATTAAAAAAGGTGAGTGAAGTGGTGACTGTGGTCAACGAGGTTTGCAGCAGTTCCCGGTTAAAGTCGAGGAGCCGATCTACTCGCTTACCGACCTGTAACAGGCCTCCCTGCAGTTCCGTGCAGCGATCCCGTTGCGGCAAAGCAAGTGAGGCGATGACTGGCGACAGAGTTGCCGTCGGGGCGAGGTTGGCCTGTTCCGCCAGGCTGCGGATCATCTGGCGGGTGGTATTGGTGTTGGCTTCCAGTTGCACCAGCAGCTGTCTTTTTTGCTGGTCCAAAAGATCAAGAGCATCAAGGTCAAGGTTGGTGATGGCCTGTTGTTCCTGGGTGAGCAGCTCTTCAAGTTGTCCGAGAAGCAGCTGTTTTCCTTCCAGGGCAGCCAGTAGTTCTTTGACGTCTGCCGCCATAGTGATTCTCCTTCTGGATCATTCCCGACGTTCTGTCTTGGGCTGAACAGCAGTGGTGCGATCGGTTTTGATCAGTTGTTGTTCAATATATCTGGCCAGGCCCACAGTTCCCTGATTGGCAATGGCCTGGGCGTATTCCTGGTCAAGCATTGATTGGTAAATTTCTTCACCCCGCCCTCCCGAGGTCAATGGGTCTTTGCCCGCTGTTGCCCGCATGGATTTGATCATTTCATTCACCATGAGGGACTCGAACTCCCGAGCGACTTTTTTTATCGCTTGAGTGTTTTTATCGGCAGAACCTGTCTTTTTCTTAAGTCCTGCTGCGGCATCCGCTGACATTGCCGTGATTTCCACGATACCTACCTCTTTGACTGAATCAGATAACGGTAAGATCGCCCTGAAGCGCGCCGGCAGCCTTGATGGCCTGTAGAATTCCGATCAGGTCACGCGGGGTGACTCCCAAGGTGTTCAGTGCTCGGACCACGTCGCCAATGCTGGCCCCTTCCTTCAAAGTTGCCAGCCCGCCGGACTCTTCGGTTACTTTCAGCTCCGTACGGGGCACAACCTTGGTTTCGCCACCGCTAAACGCCGGCGGCTGGGAGACCTTGGGGGTTTCCTTGATCAGCAGCGTGAGATTGCCATGGGAGACCGCAACCGTGGCGATGCGGACATTTTCCCCCATGACGATGGTGCCGGTCCGCTCATTTACCACTACCCTGGCCGCGGTATCCGGTTTGACTTCCAGTCGCTCAATTTCAGCGATGAACTCAACCATCCGGCCCTGAAAGGCGGCGGGCACCTGCAGCTCCACCGAACCCGGGTCACCACTCTTGGCCACTGGCTGACGAAAGCGTTCATTAATTGCTACGGCAATCCTCGCGGCGGTGGTGAAGTCAGGGTGACGCAGATTCAACCGTAGTTGCGATTTGTCAGCCAGCAGGAAGGGAAGCTCCCGCTCCACCATGGCCCCTTCCGGTACCCGACCGGCAGTTGGGTGATTTTTCTGGGCGCTGCCCGCCTGGCCGCCATAGGAAAAGGAATTGGTTATCACCGGTCCCTGAGCTACGACATAGGTCTGACCATCCCCCCCTTTTAGCGGGGTCATCAGCAGGGTGCCGCCGGCAATGCTTTTGGCGTCACCAACGGACGAGACCAGAGCATCGATTTTTCCCCCCTGCTTGGTAAATGGGGGTAGGGTGGCGGTGACCATGACGGCCGCCACGTTTTTGACTGTGAGGTCGCCCCGGTTGATGGTGACTCCCATCCGTTCCAGGGCATTCACCAGGGATTGGGTCTGCACCCGCGCCTGATCGCTGTCACCTGAGCCATTGAGGCCGACCACCAGACCATAGCCGGCCAGCTGGTTTTCCCGCACGCCATCGACGCCGGCAAGATCCTTGATCCGGGTGGCCAGGGCGGGCTCGATCCCCAGGCAGAGTAAAAATATGGCTGCCAGCAGGCATTTCATCAGGTCGCCTCGCATGATCAGAATGGCCAGATCTTGTTGAAGATATTCATCAGCCATCCCGGACTCTGCTGGTCGCTGACCACGCCATTGCCGGTATAGGTGATGCGGGCATCGGCGATCAGCGATGAATTAACCGAGTTATCAGCAGCAATGTCCCGCGGTCGAACGGTGCCCTCAACTTTGATGATCTGGTCTTCGCTGTTGACCTTCACATTGCGGCGACCTTCAATCAGAAAATTCCCGTTCGGCAATACTTCCATGACCTTGGCACTCAGGCTCGCGGTCAGGTTTTCCTTGCGAGTCGTGGAGCCGGAACCGGTGAACTTGCTGTCGAATGACGCATTCAGCAGTTTGCTCAAATCCGTCCACTTGCTGATGGTTTTTTCCAGTCCGAGGATATTCGGCGCACCGGCACTGGCGGAGGTGGAGCGTTGGGTGTCCGTACTGGCCTGTTTCGAGGCACTGGCTGATTCGATGATCAGGATCGTAACCGTATCGCCGCGCCGCCGTGCCTTGTGATCTTCGACCAATGAGCGGGAATCTCCCTGCCAGAGCGAACCCCGTGAATAGTCGGTCTGTGGGGGTGGCAACTGCTCATCAAATGACGGGGTGCGTACTTCGGTCGTCTGATGGGCACAGCCCGCCAGCAGTAGAATGGTCCAGACAATAACAATGATTTTTCTGGTAATCATATGCAGCTCATTTCCCTGCGGGCAAAATCAAAATTCGACCTTGACCGTCTGTGCGTTCACAACTCGGGCGGGGATAATCTTCTGTGATACCAGATTCTGTACCTGAATCAGATCTCCGGGGGCACCGGGACCCTTGGCGCGACCGGTAGTCGATAGCTGCAGCGTTTCATTCTCCAGCAGGATGGTTACCTGTTGCCCGGCTGCTATCACCATGACTTTCTCCAGGTGATTGCCCAGCAATGGACCGCCCTGCTTGATGGTTGTACGGACCCGTTTCCCGATGGCCTCATCTCCTACCAATAGTGGCATGCCTGGCACCTGGGCTAAATTCCGCTGCTCCTTGGTCACATCGTTCGCCGTGATGATGTCACCCCGCTCAAGAGGCCGGGCAGCCACCAGTACGTCTCGCCACCCCTCTACGTCAGCCTGTAGTGACAGATTGCGCACCACCTGCTCGTCAACCCGGATCAGCAGTGCCAGGGAGGTCTTGCCCCACCCGCTCCACTGTTGGGGGGCAATGACCTCATAGGTCACGGTTCCGGTCGGCAATTGCTGATCAGCCAAGCCCCCCAGCCGCTTCAGCACCAGCTGGACGCCGGAACCGGCGGAGCGGGTTTGCAGATAGGATTCGACCGCCTGCCGTAACACATCCTGCTTCACTGTGACGCTTGTTGCTGCCCAGGCAAGGACCGTTCCCCAGAGCAGCACTATGCAGATGATAAATTTCTTCATTTCAAATCCATGCCGGCAGCCTCTAGAAAGGTTGGTTGCTGTCAGGCGGCTCAGGTTAACGCTTCAGATTGTTGGCCGTACTCAGCATCTCGTCAGCAGTTTGCACTGCCTTGGAGTTGGATTCATACGCCCGTTGGCCGACGATCATGTTGACCATCTCTTCCATGACACTGACGTTACTCATCTCGATATAGCCTTGGCTGAGGGTACCGATGCCGGTTTGCCCCGGGGTGCCGGTGGTTGCAGCGCCTGAGGCATCAGTCGGCAGGAACAGGTTTTTTCCGGTAGCATTCAAGCCTGAAGGGTTGGAAAAGGTAGCCAACTGCAAATTGCCCACGGTGGTCGGTGTATTTTGACCGGCCTGCAGAGCCGACACGGTGCCGTCGTTGCCGATGGTAATTTTGGTGGCGTTATTGGGGATGACTACCTCCGGCAATACCGGGTAGCCGTCGGCAGTCACCATGCGGCCGGTGCTGTCCTTCTTGAATGAACCGGCGCGGCTGTAAGCGGTAGTCCCGTCCGGTTGCTGAATTTGAAAGAAGCCCTCCCCTTCGACGGCAATATCCAGTTCATTACCGCTGGAGGAGATGTTGCCGGCGGTAAAAATCTTGGTCACGGAGGCCGGCTTGACTCCCAGGCCGATCTGAATACCGGCTGGAATTTGCGTGGCGTTGGTGGAGGGGGCCCCAGGGGATTTCAGGTTCTGATAGATCAAATCCTGAAAATCGGCCCGGCTTTTTTTGAACCCGGCGGTGTTGACGTTGGCCAGGTTATGAGCGGTAACATCGATATTCAGTTGCTGGGCTTGCATGCCCGACGCTGCGGTCCATAATGCGCGTATCATGATAAATCTCCTTATACCTTACCCAGATCGTTTACTGCCTTACCCGTAATATCATCGAAATTGCGTATGATCTTGGCACACGCTTCATAATGCCGATTCGTTTCAATCATCTGCACCATTTCGGTAATCGTGCTGACGTTTGATTCCTCCAGGTAGCCCTGTGCCAATCTGGCGCCGGTCGCTGCCTGCGGGGTACTGTTCTGGTCGGCAGGTTTGAACAGGCCGCTTCCCTGCTTCTGCAGAGCATAGGGCTTGGAGAAGTCAACCAGGTCGATGGTGCCCACCTGCGCGCCGTCGGCATAGACGCCACCGCGCCCATCAATGTCGATTTTGGCTGCGGTGGGGGGGATGGTAATGGGGGCGCCATTGCCGAGTACTGCAAAGCCATCGGCCGTGACCAGTTGGCCACTGTTGCTACGGCGGAAATTTCCCTGGCGGGTATAGGCCTGACCATCAGCGGTGCTCACGACAAAAAAGCCATCGCCTTCCAGGGCGACGTCAAGGGGGTTGCTGGTGAGGCGATGCGGCCCCAAGGTAAAGTCAGTGGCATGCATTTCGCCGGCGAATACCGGATCGTCCGCTATTCGGTTGGGCGGTGGCGACGTGGTATTTTGCAGGAGACTTTCAAAGGAAATCCGATCCCGCTTGAACCCGGCAGTATTGACATTGGCCAGATTGTTGGCGATGGTGTCAAGCCGTTGCATGGATGCCGTTGCCCCGGTTAATGCTGCATATAATCCGCTGTTCATGATCTGCTCCTTAACAGGTCGTTGAAAAACAGCCATCTCGCCGCCGTCCTCGAAAGCCCTTTTGTGCGGCGTAGCGTTGCTACGCCTCCGCAGGGCCTTCTGCGGGTGCGACGACCTGACTATTTTTGAACAACCTGAGTGCTTCAATGTCCTGCCAAAAACATCAATACCGGTCAGGCGTGTGACTTCATCTTGGAGCGCAAGCGGAGCACTGCCTGGCTATGCAACTGACAGATGCGCGACTCGGTAAGGCTCAACACTGCACCGATTTCTTTTAAATTCATCTCTTCGTAGTAGTAAAGGGTGATGACGATCCGCTCTTTTTCCGGCAGTGCGTCAATGGCTTCGGCCATGACATCCACCATCTCACGGGCCATCATCTGCTCCTGCGGATTCTCTGAGCCCTTGTCCTCAAGCACGTCCAGTAAACCGAACGAACTGCCGTCCTCATCTTCCCAGGAGTCATCCAGGCTGATTACGGACAGGAAGTGTACCTCCTCCAGCAGCTTGAAGTAATCATCCATGCTAATTTGCAGGGCTGCGGCGACTTCCTCGCTGGTCGGGTTACGGCCAAGTTTTTGCTCCAGAATGGCGAATTCACGTTCCAATCGCTTGAACTTCTCGCGCACCGAGCGGGTCAACCAGTCTTGCGACCGTAGTTCATCCATGATCGTGCCGCGGATCCGCTGTTCAACAAATGTCTTGAACATGACGCCGCGGCCCGGATCAAAGCGTTCGGCCGCCGTAATCAACCCGACAATGGCGGCGCTCATCAAATCTTCGCGATCCAGGTGCGGGGGGAGTTGCGAGGCAATCTTTCCCACCAGATACTTGACCATGGGCAGGTGTGAAACAATCAGTTCATCGCGATTGGCCAACGCTGTCCGCTGGGTTTCCTGATCGTATGCCTTGAGCAGACAGTTCATAGACGCTCCATTCCCGCGGCTGGGGAAACGAATTTTTGCCGAAAAAAGAACTGCATATTTCCTTTGATGCGATTATTGCCGCCGTGATCAGCAATCCGGCGGGCCAGATTCTGAAAGCAGCCGGATGAAGCGGCATTGGGGTGCAGGTCGCAGACGGCCCGCTGCTGTTTGACGGCATCCATCAAACGATCGTCCCAGAGCACGAAGCCAAGGTAATCGAGAGACACGTCAAGAAAACGGCTACAGACGTTGCACAAGCGGGCAAAGACCTCCAGTGCGTCTTTACTGTCGTTCACCATATTGACCAGTACATGGAAAGAACGCTCATTGTAGCGGGTGGCCAGTAGCTTGATCAGGGCGTAGACGTCAGTGATCGAGGTCGGCTCCGGGGAGGCCACCACCACGACTTCCTGGGCCGCAGTGATGAAGTAGGTAACATTCTCCGAAATGCCGGCGGCGGTATCGATCAACACGATGTCAAAATGCTCTTCCAGTTGATCGAATTCATCCATCAGCCGGATCCGGTCAACGGCGCTCAAGTTTGTATATTCCTGGACGCCGGAGCCGGCGGGAATCAATTTGATGCCGCCAGGCCCATCCAGGATAATGTCACTGATGGTCACTTCACCGGTAAAGACATGGTCAAGGGTGTGGGTGGCCGAAATCCCTAACAGAACGTCGATGTTACCAACCCCCAGATCGGCATCGATAATTAAGACCCGTTTGCCGCGACGGGACAGGGAAATGGCGAGATTGATCACCACATTGCTCTTGCCTACCCCACCTTTACCGCTGGTGACGGCAATGACACGGATGCCCTTACCTTCAGAGCCAGTTCCTGACTGGGTGGGCTTTTTCTTGGCCTTCATGGTTTTAGCCATCTGGCGCAGGGTATCAGCCTGATCGTTCCTCATGCTTTGCTACTCCGTCGTCGTTTTTGCTTTAAGAACCAGATTTGCCAATTTGCGCGCACTGGCCATGGAAATATCTTCCGGAACCATCTGCCCATTCGTGAAATAAGAAAGAGGCATTCCGGTAGCAATGTGGGTATTAACGATGCAGCCAAGACTTTCGGTTTCATCCAGCTTGGTAAAGAGCAGGCGGGAAATTGGCAGCATCGAAAACCGTTTGACGATGTCCATTAATTCCTGGTCTTTGGTGGTGGCTGAGAGGCAGAGGTGGACTTCAATTGACGCATCGGCGATGAAAATCTTGTTCAGTTCGGCCAGTTTATCCTGATCTTTTGGGCTGCGGCCCGCAGTGTCGATGATGACCAGGTCCTTGTCCGCATGTTTGGCCAGCGCCGCTTGCATCTCTTCAGCACTGGAGACCACATCCAGCGGCAGATCCATGATCCGGGAGTAGGTCTTGAGCTGTTCCACCGCCCCGACCCGGAAGTTGTCCGTGGTGATCAGGGCCACGCTGGCACCCTTGTTCATGGCATACATGGCGGCCAGTTTTGCCGTGGTTGTTGTTTTGCCGACGCCGGTCGGGCCAACCAGGGCGACTACGCGCTGGCTGTTTTTCTTCAGGCGGAGCGGACCGGCACAGGCAACCACATGGGCAAAGGCTTCAACCAGGGTGTAGCGGAGGCTTTCCCGGTCTTCCCCCTGTTCAAGGGCGGGCGTAATATAGTCGGTGATCCGTTTCTGCGCTTCAGGTCCCAGGCCGCTGGCGGTCAGTTCAACGGTTACTTCCTCCAGCAGGTTTCTCACCTCTGGCGGTTCTTCTTCCGCAGATTTTACTGCCGCCACCTGCTGCCCGGGGAAAATCACCGGCACAGCTTCACCCTTTTTGGCGACCATGGCGGCAAAAAGGTACTGCTTGATGTCATCCAGGTCCTCTTTACTGAAATTGCGGGGTGCGCCTTCGACGTCATGCGCCTTGGTTGTCTCAATCGCTGCCGCAGGGGGAATGGTTGACGGCTCAGGAGTAGGAGCAGCGTCTACAGGAGCCGGTTTTGGAGCCACTGGCTCCGTGCGGACACTCATCTGCTCAACTTTTTCCCGCAGCTCCTTCAGTTCGCGGGCCAGTGGCCCCAACATCGAATTCTGGAATTCCTCACGGGCGGTCGGTTCAAGCAGCTCTTTTTCACGATACGCCGCCGGAGCCGGCCGCTGTGTCGGTTTCGGTTCGAGCGCGGCCGTGACTTCGAAGTAGGGCTTGGAGAAAATTCCCAGGATGCCGCGTTTCCGCTCCTTTTTGGAGGAGATGATCATCGCGTCAGCACCCAGTTCAGCCTTGACCTTTTTCAGGGCCTCGGTCATGTCTCCCGCACGGAACGTCTTAACCAGCATCGGCGGTCACCATCCCTATGGATTGAATTTTTACATGCGGCGGAATCTCGTTGTGTGACAGTACGGCCATGTTCGGAATAAAGCGCTCGGTCAGCCGTTTGACATGACGGCGAATATTCGGCGACGCCAGGATGACCGGCGTCGTGCCCTGCTGCTCGAATTTTTCCGACATCTGGCGAATGCTATTGAGTAAGCGCTGCGCTGCTGCCGGCTCCATGGCCAGGTAGCTACCCTGATCGGAGAGTTGCACCGCATCGGTGAGCATCTCTTCCATGTCGCGATCAAGGGTCATGACACAGAGGGTTTCATCCTCGCGGGCCAGCAGTTCGACAATGGAGCGTCCCAACGCCTGGCGGACAAATTCCGTCAGCATTTCCGGGTCCTTGGTCAACCCACCATAATCGGCCAGGGTCTCGAGCACGCCACGCAAATCGCGAATCGAGACCCCCTCTTTCAACAGATTTTTGACGACCCGCAGCACGGTTCCCAGGTTGAGGATGTTCGGGATCAGGTCTTCCACCACCTTCGGGGCAACCGCGGCCAGATTGTCGAGGAGCTGCTGCAGTTCCTGCCGGCCAACCAGCTCATGGGCGTGGCGGCGGATGATTTCACTGATATGCGTTGCCATGATGGTGGTGTTGTCAACCACGGTATACCCTGCCACCTGGGCCCGCTCCCGCTCTGCGCCCTTGATCCAGACGGCTGGCAGACCAAAGACCGGTTCAGTTGTGGTCGTACCTGGAATCCGCTCGGTTACGCCGCCGCCGTCCATGGCCAGGTATTGACCGGACATTTCGCCGCCACCAACTTTTGCTCCACGGATGAGTAGGTTGTATTCCTGGGGCTTCAGCTGCAGGTTGTCATGGATATGAATAGGGGGCACGATGAAGCCCATCTTCTGTGCACTCTGCTTGCGGATGGATCTGATCCGTTCCAGCAGCTCACCCTGTTGTGCGGCATCAACCAACGGTACCAGACCATAGCCAACTTCCAGTTCCAGCATCTCCAGTGGCCTGACGGCCGTTATCGGCTCCGGTCCTTCCTCGGCAGTAGACGTCAACGCCAGGGCATCTTCTTCGGCAACCACCTGGGAGCGCTTGACCCCGGCCCTGGCAATTAAAAAGGCTATGCCGGACATAAACCAGAAGGCGAAATGGGGCAGGCCGGGAATGCTGCCGAAAAGAAAGAGGATTGCGGAAACCACATACATCGGCTTGGGATAGTTGAAAATCTGACCGGAGAGCTCGTAGCCGAAATTCTGTTCGTCGGCAGACCGGGTCACGATGATGCCGGCAGCAGTGGAGATGATGATTGCCGGAATCTGGGCCACCAGCCCCTCGCCGACAGTTAGCAGGGTATAGTTTTGCAGGGCGTTGATCAGCGGCATCCCTTGTTGCCAGATCCCGATGATCAAGCCACCGAAGATGTTGATCAGGACGATAATGATGCCGGCGATGGCGTCACCGCTGACAAACTTGCTGGCACCATCCATCGCCCCGTAAAAATCAGCTTCGCGGGCGATTCGCTTCCGTCGCTCTTTGGCTTCCTTGTCGGTCAGGAGGCCGCTGGACAGATCCGCATCAATGGCCATCTGCTTGCCCGGCATGGCATCCAGGGTGAAACGGGCGGACACCTCCGCCACCCGGCCGGCACCCTTGGTAATAACCAAGAAGTTGATCACCACCAGGATGAGGAACATGGCCGCGCCGACCACATAATTACCGCCAACGACAAACTGGCCGAAGGCGTGAATGACCGAACCGGCGGCGTCTGGACCTTCGTTGCCGTGGAGCAGGATCAGGCGGGTTGAGGCAACGTTCAGAGCCAGGCGGAAAAGAGTAGTGATCAGGATGATCGAAGGAAATACGGAAAAATCAAGGGGCTGAGTCGTGTAGAGGCAGACCATCAGGATTGCCAGGGAAATGGTCAGGTTGGCGGCCAGAAAGATATCCAGCAGAATTGCCGGCAATGGAACGACCATGAGGGCTAGTATGCCGACGATGCCGATGGCCACATAGATATCAAAATTATTTTTCAGGGGTTGAATTTTCAACGCCCCGGCAGCTTGCTCGGCCATGCGGTTCTCTCTGGGTGTCAGTTGGCTGGAATAGCAAAGAATATATGTGCAACCGGTGTGCCAGCATTAGTGATGTTGCCTTAACCCGCTGCCAGCTTAGCTTAGCGTCGATTTAGCACTGGTGCGGCGGGACGGTAGAGGGGAATTAGGAGCAGAACGTCAAAGAGGGGACAGTGTTGTGCGGGGGTGGTAGTCAATGAATTGACTGTCAATAACCTGGTGACGCAGATTCAGATTTTCCCTCGCAGGCTGTAGACATAGGCAAGGACTTCAGCTACTGCGGCAAACAGTTTTTCCGGGATCTCTCTACCTTCATCGACTTCGGCATACAGCTCTCGAGCCAGGAAGCGGTTTTCCACCAGCATGACCTTATGTTCCTTGGCCAGTAGTTTGATCTGCTGGGCCATGGTATCGACCCCCTTAAACAGCACGATCGGGGCAGACATTTTTTCCCGGTCGTACTTGATGGCCACGGCATAGTGGGTCGGGTTGGTGATGACCACATCGGCGGTCGGGATGATCTTGCGCATCCGGCGGCGGGCCTGGGCAAATTGAATCTGGCGGATTTTGCCCTTGATTTTCGGGTCACCTTCCATCTGCTTATGTTCTTCCTTGATCTCATCCTTGCTCATTTTCAAATTGTCGAGAAAGCGCCATTTGACATAGGCCAGGTCGAGCACTGCCAGGACAAACAGGGTGCCGCAACAGTTAAGTACCACTTTAAAAGTGATGTGGCCCAGATAACTGACAATGGATTGGATATCGCCGTAGACCAGATAGATTATGGAATCCAGCTCTTCGCGCAGAACACGGTAGCCGATGTAACCGATCAGCAGAATTTTAAGGGTCGACTTTACCCCTTCGACCAGAGAATCCTTGTTGAATATGCGCCCAAAGCCATTGACCGGATTCAATTTGTCCAAGCCGAAATTCATCCGTTCCCACGAGATGCTGATCGGCTCCTGGACATGATTGGCCAGCAAACCAACGAGCAGCAGTACCGTAAACAACGGTAGGAGAACGACCCCCAAAAGCAGCATAACCTTGAGAAAAAGCGCATAAATATTTGCTTCGGTAATTTGCAGCACGCCGATCTGCCCGATGTATTCGCCATAGGCGCCCTGGAGGTGCTGCATCATCGAGGAGCCGATGACGTTCAGGGTGATGAACGCCACCAGCAGCATGACCGTATTGGTAAATTCTGGACTGCGCGGAACGCTTCCTTTCCGCTTGGCCTCGCTGATTTTCTTCGCGGTCGGTTTTTCAGTACGGGATTTTTTGTCAGGACCGGCCATGGATGGATTACGCCAGCAGTTTCATCAGGGTACGAATCTGTGTCGGAATGACACCAAAGGCTTTTTCGAGGGTAGAAACAAAGGCCATGATTGACAGGCCGAGGAAGAGAAAACCGAGCCCGATGCTCAGGGGCATACTGACCATAAAGATGTTCATCTGCGGGAAAACACGGGCCATGATGCCGAGCATGACGGTGACTGCCAGCAGTGCGGCCATGACCGGAGCGGCCAATTTGATGCCGAGAATAAAAATACCGCTGACGGTTTTGGTGAAAAAGGTGAGCAGCTCCCCACTCATGTGCCACTGCCCGACGGGCAAGAGCTGATAACTTTCGATAATGGCCGAAAAATAGATGTGGTGGGCCCCCAAAGACAGAAACAGCAGCATGGCCAGCAGATTCTGAAATATGGAGAGTGACGCTACCTGCATGCCCAGGGTGGGGTCGAACTGGAGGGCAATGGAAAGTCCCATCTGGGTACTGACAATCAAGCCGCTGAACTCCACGGCGGCAAAAATTATCTGCGAAAGCAAACCAAGGGAAATGCCGATCAGAGCTTCCTTGACCATCAGCAGCCCGAATGAGATGAGATCAGTCGGTACGTTGCTGAGTTGCGGCACCAGCGCGGGAAACAGGACCAACGCCAGGGCAAAGGCCAGGGCTGCCTTGATCCGGTTTGGCACCAGCTTCCCCCCGAACATCGGTGTGGCAGCAAGAATGCCGGAGACGCGCCCGAGCACCAGCAGGAAGACCAGCATTTGATCAAGGGTGGCAAAAGGAAGTGCGGTCATCGGTCGCCTGTCAATGCCGGAGCGTGGCAATCATGCCAAAAACTTCACGGGTGAAATCAGTCAGATAACTCATCATCCAGGGGAAAAAAATGACCATGGCAATCATGGCCGCGAGAATCTTGGGAATAAAGGCCAGGGTTGCTTCATTGATGGAGGTCACCGCCTGGAATACACTGACGATTAGGCCGACCAGCAGCGTAAAGATCAGGATAGGTGCGGAAACCATAATGGTTACTTCGAAAGCGCGCCGGGCGAGTTGCACCACCAGTTCAGGAGTCATGAATCGTTTCTCCTAACCAAAGCTCTTGACCAGGGATCCTACCAACAGTCCCCAGCCGTCAACCAACACAAATAGCAGGATTTTGCAGGGCAGGGAGACCATGACCGGCGGCAGCATCATCATACCCATGGACATGAGCACCGACGCCACCACCATATCGACGACCAGAAAGGGGACAAAGACCAGAAAGCCGATCTGGAAGGCGGTTTTCAGCTCCGAAATCATGAACGCGGGAATGATCGTCAGAGTGGGGATGTCGTCGGCGTTGCGTGGTTGCTGTTGTTTTGACAGGTTCACGAACAGGGCAAGATCTTTTTCCCTGGTCTGGGTCAGCATGAATTTGCGCAGCGGTACCACCGCCCGGTTGAACGCCTCTTCCTGGGAAATGGTCTGATTGCGGTATGGTTGCAGGGCATTGGTGTTTATCTGTTGCCAGACCGGCGTCATGATGAAAAAGGTCAGAAACAGGGCCAGGCCGATGACGATCTGGTTTGACGGTGCCTGTTGCGTCCCCATGGCACTACGGAGAAACGAGAGGACTACCACGATCCGGGTGAATGAGGTGGTCATGACCAGCAGGCCCGGCGCCAGCGACAGGATCGTCAGCAGAAACAGAATTTGCAGCGTTACGCTGACATCGCCCGGTTTTGCCACTTTGCCAAGGCCGACACTAACTGACGGCAGCGCGAGCGGCTCCGGGGCGGCCATGGCCATGGCTCCGGTCAGTACCAGGGCAATGATGCCAAGGGTTATTCCCAAGCGCTTCATGGCTGGACCTCAGTGCCCGAGTTTTGCGGCATGCCGTTATTCTTCCCTTTCATCATCCCGGCCAGTATGGTGCGGAAACGTGCAGCCGTTTGCTGTTGCCAGATCGCGGCCAACGGCTCTTCGATCACCTCGATCTCTTCGAGCATGTCGATCTGTTTGATCAGTTGTACCCCGGTTGGTGAACTGCCGAGCAGCAGATATTCCCCACCGATTTCCACCAGCACCAGGGCTTGCTTGGGGGCCAGGTAGCGGGTCTCCAGTACCCGGATATAACGGCTGATGCCACGGGTTGGCGATAACGCCGGTAGCCAGCGATTTGCGGCATAATACATCAACAAAATCAGGCCGATTACCACCGCCAAAGCTGCCAGCATCTGGAGCAGGCTGCCCAGGAAGCTGAAGCTGCTGGATACGGTTTCAGCGGCAGACGCGGCCAGCGGGGTCGCCAGCGACAACAGAATTATTCTACCGATGATGAGGACCGTTTTGTTCACAGCACCTTCTCGACTCGTTCGCGGGGGCTGACGATATCAACCAGGCGGATCCCGAATTTTTCGTTGATGACCACGGCTTCGCCCCTGGCCACCAGCTTGGAATTGACAAACACATCCAGCGGTTCGCCGGCAAGCTTGGTTAATTCGACAACTGATCCCTGATTGAGTTGCAGGACATCCTTGACCAGCAGCTTGGCCCGGCCAAGCTCAACCGTCAGCTGCAACGGAATATCAAGAACAAAATCGAGACTTTTCTGTTCGGCGCTATCTTTTGAATCCAGGTCATCGCTCATCGTGTTGCTCCCTCTTCCTGCCTGATGACTTCCATGATGCGGATGGCCTTGTTGCCGTGCTTGACTCCGGGGGCTCCCCTGAATTTCTGCACCCCACCCAGATGAATATTCAAATCGCAGTCAAACGTATTGTTCAGCAGTATCGTATCGCCCGGGGTCAGATTGAGCAGTTCGGCCATGGAAATTTGTGCCGAGCCAAGCTCCACCACCAGTTCCATCGGTGCATCAAGTAGACCCTTGGACAAACGCATGGACCATTCGGGATCCACGGCCATAAGATCGTACTGACTGCCCGATTTGAGTTTGTCGCGGATCGGATCGATGGTCATGTAGGGGACAACAACCGTCATGGTGCCAATGGATTGTTCGATCTGAATTTCCAGCGTAGTTGCCACCACCTGGTATTCGGGTGGGACAATGTTGACGAGGCGGGGGTTCATTTCGATCTTGATCAAACTCATGTGCGAAGCAATTAATGGGCTCCATGCTTTTTCCATGTCCTGCAGGATATCTTTGACAAATTTCTCCATCAGCTTCAACTCAATGGAGGTAAACATGCGATCGCCTTCCGGCAGTTTCGGGCTGCCGGCACCACCGAGGATGCTGTCCACGACACTAAAAACCAGAGCGCTGTCCAACGCCAGCAGGGCGGCGCCCTTCAAGGGGTCAATCTTGAAAATGGCCATGCAGACCGGAGAAGGGAGGGTCTGGAGAAATTCGTCGAATTTATAGGCCCGGGCCGAGGTCTTGCGAATCTCAACCATTTTGCGCAAGCGGTTGGAAAGGGTCACCCGGTTGTAGCGGATGTACCCTTCATAAATAAGGTCCATGTTCGGCACAAACCCCTTGTAGGCATTTGTACTAAACAGATCATACGTGGCGACATCGCCCACGACGCGGGAAAGCTCCCGATCCGGATCGATTTTCCCCTCGAATACCGCCGTCAATAGGGCTTCGATTTCTTCTTTTGAGAGAATATTCTCCATAGCACCCTGTCAACTATGTGGCAAATAGCATGTCAGGCTGTGATTTCTTGGCCTGACAAATTACGGACCCTATCATTACCTGTCTGCGATTAGCCGGGTTACTGCACGACAAAATCGGTGAAATAGACCTTGGCTATTTTCCCTGGCGGAATAATTTTATTGGCAGCCGCCAGAATTTCATCACGCAGCTGGTTTTTGCCATTCAGATCCTGCACGTCCTGTAACGACTTGGTGGTCAGTAGAATCAAAATAGCGTCTTTCAGTTGCGACTGTTTTTCTTCCAATTCCGGCTTGACAGACGGGTCCGCCAGCTCAAACTCGACCTTCACCTTTAGATAGCGCAGTTCCTGGCCATCATAGATATTAACAATGAATGGCTCCAGGGCGTGGATATTGGCCGGACCGGTCGCTTTTGCGTCGCCACCGCCACCATGACCACCGCCACCATGACCACTGGCCTTTTTATCCTCTTTTTTTACTTCGCCGTGGGCGCCGCCTTCCTTGGCATCTTCTTTTTTGCCGCCGCCAAGCATCAGCACGGCAACCACCGCCACGATAATTACCGCGGCCGCAGCACCGATGATAATAAACAGCTTCTTCTTGCTGGCCCCGCCGCTTTCTTGCTTTTCTTGCTCTTCGGCCATCTCTGACCCTCCCAAGTGCGCGAAATCAAATAGTTGTCACGTGTCCGGGACAATAAATGCAACCTGAGTGCCAGCAATGCATGTCAAAGAGTTGGCGATGCCGCTGTGGCTGGCGCGACTGGTCGGATGAGGGCAGGGTAGGCCAGAAGTCAATCGGCCCGCTTTTCTACTGATGAAGTGCTAATAAGCACGCCTTAACAGATGGTTACGTGGGTCAGGAGCATAAACGACGATGGTAGCTGCCCAGCTTGGATTGAGCGACTTTGGTCAGGTCATTACCTGCATGTAGAGCAGGGTAGTAGTTAAATTTTGCCGTGTCATTGAATTGACATTCGGACAGAAAAAAGCCGGCACCACTCAGGTGGCGCCGGCAAAAGGGTAAGACTGGTTGGAAATACGCTTATCGCTTGAGGTTCAGCACTTCCTGGGTCATCTCATCGGCGGTAGTAATGGTTTTCGAGTTGGCCGAGAAGGCGCGTTGCGCCTGGATCAGTTTCACAAACTGGGCGGCCAGGTCAACGTTGCTCTGTTCCAGGGAGCTGGAGAAGATCTTACCAACGCCCGGAGTGCTGGCAACGACGATGTTAGCCGGGCCGGAGGCGATGGTCTCCTCAAAGTTGGTGTTCCCTGCCTTACTTAACCCGAGTGTTGACTGGAAGCGGGCCAAAGCGACTTGGCCGACGGACTGGATCTGACCATTGGAGTAAGTGATCCTGACAAAACCCTCGGAATCGACGGTGGCCTTGATCTTGTTGCCGGATGGATAGCCATCCTGGTTTTGCGACGAGACGATAGTCGGGCTGGCATACTGGGTGGTACCGGCTAAATTGAGCGTGAAACCATTTAATACTATCGGGGCTGCGGGTGGTACCAAGCTGCCAATTTGTGCCGCCGGGGTAACTAAGGCTGCAGAAGCTGCATCATAAAATGTAATGGTTTCTGGCAAACTTGCGGCAGCAGATCCCAGCTTCTGAAAAATCTGCCATTCATTAGGAGTAGCGGTTTTGCGATAATAAGTGGTTAGTGTTTGCGCTGCACCAAGAGCATCATATACTGTAATGCTGGTAGATGAATTGTAGCCGGCAGGGTCAGGAATATTGGTTGGTAGGGCGCCATTTACTCCGACATCATTCGGATTCCAGAGTGTTGTAGGCTCAGTGGCTGCCGAATTAAGGTTGGCCACCAGGGTAATGTCTGTTGTTCCCTTTGGCGCAATGGAAGAGACCGTGGTCAGATCGATTGGACCAAGGACACCGTTGGATTGTTCGATGGTTTTTCCGGTTGGATCAATGCTGCGATTGATGCCGTAACCCATGACCTGTAAGCCATCCGGGCTGACCAATTCATCTTCGGAGTTGAAATGAAAGGCGCCGGCCCGGGTGTAAAGGCGTTGTCCGCCATTGTCGAGCATGAAAAACGACTCGCCCTGAATGGCGAGATCGGTCGCGCTGTCGGTTGATTCGAACGAGCCCTGGGAGAACATATTCTCCACGGCCTGAATCTGCACGCCGCGGCCCACCTGGCCGTTAGTGATGGTGGAGGAAAGGACATCGGAGAAGAGCATGCGGCCTTGCTTGAAGCCAACGGTGTTGACGTTGGCGATGTTGTTGCCGAGGACGGAAATGGCTTCACCGTTGGCGGTTAAGCCGCTAATGCCGGTAAACATTGCACCTGTAACACTCATGATTGTCTCCTGATGGGGGCGCATCAATCGGTCAGCGCCCCGCGGGCTTCCTCAAGAGGACCAGCCCGGTTGTTGGTTACAGCCGGTCGTCAGGCGACGACTGCTGAGTCGATATTGGTGAAGACATTCCCCTGCATGCTGGCCCGGTCCATGGCAGTCACCACGGTTCGATTGGCAACGCTGACCACAAAGGCCGCATCGCCCATCATGACCAGGGAGTCCTTCCCCCCTTTTTTTGCCACATTGTCCACCGCTCCGGCCAGTTGGTTTAACTCCTGAGCGGAAAGCTTGATGCCCCGGGACTGCAGCCGTTCCTGGGCGTGCCGGGAAAAGGCCAGGGGCTGGGGAGCTGCCTTGCCATCCAGAATTTTGGCAAATGGTGATGCACTACCGGTCGGCCCTTGTGGTGTACGAGTCGGGGACGGCCGTTGCGGTGTCTGGATCGGTATCGGGTATAACAGCGGGTTGATGATCGTCTCAGCCATGCCGGTTACCTCCGCACATTTCTGACATCAGCCATTGCCACGGCGACCCCGGCAATCGTCAGGATCGGCGTGGTTCCATCTAGTGAAACTCCCTCAACCAGGCCACTGATCAACGGTGTCCCGGCAATTTTGCTACCGTCTGCACCCTTGCCGGATACTTCAAAGGTGTAGGTGCCGGCAATCTGCTGATTTTTATTAGTATCAGTCCCATCCCAGGTAATTGCTGATTCGCCGCCGGGGAACCGCCCGACATTGAGGGAACGGACCGTGGTACCGGCTGCGTCCTTGATCAGCACGTTTACATCATTTGCCGCTGCCGGCAGGGTAAATGACAGCTTGGCCGGGGTAGCGGCCGTCAACATGAAGGTGTTGCCGGTAGCATCCACCTGTTTGCCGATGAAGGAAACTGCGGCCATGGTGTTTGAGGTATTCTGCTGCTGCATCAGGCTTTGCAGGTTTGAATTGGTGTTGTACGCCTGTTCCACTTGGGTCAGCTGCGCCAGTTGCCCGAGAAATTGCGTACTGTCCATCGGTTTCATCGGGTCCTGGTTTTTCATCTGGGTAATGAAAAGATTGAGGAAATCGTCCTTGTTCATGCCGGTTGCCTTTTTCATGGCGGTGGCCCCGGCAGTGCCTGACGTTGATGCGGTTACGGGATCAATCATGCTGCTATCCTCCTTTCCTAGAATCGTACGTCCACTAAGGCGTTGCCGCGTGGTTGCCAGGTTGTCACCGATAGCGCGACCGTCTGTTTAAAGCCGCCATTGGCAGCGTAGCGAGGCAGGGTGCGCTGATCTTCAGGCCGGCTCCCTTCACGGAACAGTTGACCCGATCCGTTGTTGCTGCCAGTGCCGACGTCAAATCGGTCAACCGTGATATGCTGCTTTGCCAGTATCTCTTTCAGGGTATCGGCGTGTTCGAGCAGTGCTGTTTTTACGGCTTTGTTTTCGGCGAGAATCTCCACCCGCAGTTTCTGGTCATCCATCCGCAGGGTGATTTGTAGCTCTCCCAAATCGACCGGACGAAGTTGCAGGCGGATTTGGTTACCATCGACGCGTACTTCCGGTGCTGACAGTCGCTCCTTTACCTGCTCAAGCAGTGACTCATGATTTATAACCGGAGGTGCCTGGGTGAGACTTGCGGCTTGCTGCATCACTGACTTGTTCCCTTGGACAAAGACGGGGGACGAGTCTTGACCCGTTGTCGTATCATGCTGCTGACCTGCATTGGCTGGAGTTTGTGCCTGCTCTACTGATGCCGGTGTTCCATCACTTACTGCCACTTCTGTAGCAAGATCGCGGGGAATGATGCCGGCTGTTTTGACTGTTTCCCCCAAGTTGCGAACTTCCATGGGCCGATCGGGATGCAGGGTATTAAGCAGAGGTTTGCTGGCATTCTGCTCTTCAGTGCGCACTGGCGCATTCACTTCCGGTTGCGCGGTTACCACTGTTTCCTGCAAATGCACCGCTGCAATCGGTTGTTTTGTTGCTTGCGCGATGGTGGCGGTTGTTGCAACGGCTCCGTCTTTATTCTGAGTCGTTTCAGACGGTGGTGCGATAACTGCTGACGGAGCTAATGACAACAATGTGCCAAGTGTTGATGAAGCTGCTGTAGCTGCCTCTGTTTCCGGTAAAGGTAACGGCATGGCTTCCTGCCGAGGTGCGGTTTCCATGCTCAGTGTCGTGAGCGATACCGTTGTTACTGGTACTGATTGTTCGACAGGAGCTTTCGCCGGCGATTCTCGTTGCGGTAGTACGTCGGCGGCTGCAAATACTTGCTGCTGAACTGGTCCGGTTAAACGGTTAGCTGCCGTAGTGACGTCTGTTGCGATCATAGCCGGTTGTTGTTGACCTTGCGGCAGCGTCTCCATTGGTGATGCTGATGCCGGAGAAGCGTTGACCAGTGCCATCATCTGTTGTGCAGTGAGGGCAGCGATTGCGTCATCATCACGGGGATGATCCGCATCACTCAAGGGCGGTGACCATACGGACGTAGCAAATTCAGGCAGAATTTCCGCTGAAACAGCCGGTTTGGATTGGAGATCGGCAAGCAGCGGTGCAGGTGTTGCGACGGGCGTTTCAGAATTAATGGGAGTCTGTTGTTGCAGTGCGAAGGACACACGGGTGATCCCGTGGCCAATCGCGTGGTCGCCAGTTTTGACGGGTGCATCAGGAATGCTGGTTGCGTCAGCCAGTACTACTGCGGATGTCAAGCCCTCGGTGCCGATAACGGCCTGTTCGAGCAGTGCCATAAATGGCGAGGTACCACCTTCTGGTGATTGGGTCGTTGCGACGGCTTCACTCTGGCCAGTTGTGCCGATAGCTGACGGGAGAGCGGCCAGGTTCATCATTGGTACGATATTCATTTCCATAGTCTTTCACCTCCTTTCCTGGAAAAAATGCATCCATGCCGCCGTTCTGGTGTTTTGGATGGGTACTGCAGACTACTATCGGCATTCTGCCGCGAAGTTTCAGTTAATTATTCTGCCCCTTTGAGGTTCAACCTGGTCCATTTCAATACCCGGGGCTGATTCAGGTAGGGGATTAGTTTGATCGCCGTCTTTTGATCCATCTGATTGAGCATTTCAATAGCCAGATCTTCTTCAAGGTTGTCGATGAGTTTACCTGCTTCAGCCGGCTTCAGCCCCCGGTAGACCTTGAGCATTTTTTTGTAACGTTCCTGGCGGGCCAGTGCTTCGGCCTTTTTTTGTTTCATGGCCTCATCCAGTGCCTTTTTTAGTTCAGCAAGCTCTTTCAGCTTTGCGTCCAGACCGGATGAGGCTTTTTTCAGTTCCTGTTCTTTGGCGGCCAGTGCAGATTCCCGTTCAACGATCTGCTGCCGGCGGATTTCTACGGCCGCATTTTCCTCGGCCAGCGCTTTTGGTGATTCAGCCCCTGCTGATCTTGTTGTACTGGCGGCGCTCGGGGTCGTCTGTTGGCTGGTTGGATTGGCTGCAAATGCGCTCTGGAAAAACGGAATCGAGATCATGCCGACACCGCTGCAGACCAGGATGACCGCAAATGAGGCGAAAAGACCCGTCTGGTTCACGCTGACTGCCCCGATTTTTGCACGGAAAGTTCATCCAGAAACGACCGCTCTTTTGCCGCCAACTCTAACCGATGGGCCATATTCTGGCGATCCTTGAATTTTTCCATCATTTTCTTGTCTTTTGCCGCGTCCAGCAGGGTCTCGCGGCGTTCTTCCACTTCAAGGTCGAGCCCGCTCACGACTTGCTGCTGTTCCTTGATGGTGATTTGCTGACGACGACCAAAGTTACTGTAAAGCTGCAACTCTGCGCCTTGAATCCCTGCCTGCTGTTTTTCCTGCATTTCCTGGAGCACTTGGCTGGTCCGTTCAACCTCGCGTTGCAGCTGTTTTTCGGCCAGATCAAGCTCATGCTTGGCTTCGGCGAATTCCTGATGGCGAAGTTTTTCCAGTTCGCGCCGGTAATTCAGAACCTGATGTAGTTCAAAGCCTTGTGTCTTCAATGCACAACCTCATCAAGAATCGCACTAGACGCTCTTTCCCCGCTACATCAATTAGTTAAGCAATCAGAATGCCAGATTGTCATTTATGAAGATTTCGTTCAGTTGCCGCAGTGAATCCGCGAAGCTGACCCCGTCATGCACCTGCTGTTTCTGGTAGTTGGTCAGCTGATCAAGCTTTGTCAGGGCATAATCGATTTTCGGATTGCTCCCCGCCTTGTACGCGCCGATATTGATCAAGTCTTCTGCCTGCCGATAGGTGGCCAGCAGCTCCTTGAATTTACCGGCGAGCTGCTGTTGTTCCCGGTCGGTTACATCCATCATGACCCGGCTGGCACTGTTCAAGACATCAATGGGTGGGTAAATATTGCGGGCAGCCAAATCCCGTGACAACGATATATGCCCGTCCAGAATGCTCCGCATGGCGTCGGAAATTGGTTCATTGAAGTCATCCCCTTCCACCAGCACCGTGTACAGTCCGGTGATGCTGCCGGTACCGAAATTGCCGGTCCGTTCAAGCAGTTTGGGCAGGGCGGCAAAGACCGACGGGGTATAGCCTTTAGTGGTCGGTGGCTCGCCGATGGCAAGGCCAACTTCGCGCATGGCCATGGCAAAGCGGGTCGCAGAGTCCATCATCAGCAGCACCCGTTTACCCATGGACGAGAAATATTCGGCAATGGTGGTGGCGATGTAGGCGCCACGCATCCGCACCAACGGCGGTTGATCGGATGTCGCCACAATCACCACCGACTTGCTCAATCCCTCAGCCTGCAGATCTTTGTCAATAAATTCACGCAGCTCTCGCCCCCGCTCACCGATCAGGGCAATCACATTGACATCCGCTTCGGTATAGCGGGCAATCATACCGAGCAGGGTCGACTTGCCCACGCCGGAACCGGCCATGATGCCGACTCGCTGCCCTTCGCCGCAGGTCAGGAGTCCGTTGATGGCTCGAATGCCCAGGTCAAGCGGGCGTCTGATGGGGTTGCGCTGCATCGGGTTGATGGGGGTGGCATAGACGGGGTATTCTTTGTCGGCAAAAATGGGCCCCAGGTCATCAATCGGCTCACCAAGGCCGTCAATGACCCGGCCTAACAGGGAAGGACCTACCATGAGCGACGATTTCTGGCGCCGCACAGAAATCAGGCTGCCCAAGCCAACGCCCCGCAGTTCTCCCAGCGGCATCAGCAGTGCCTTGTTGTCCTTGAAACCGACCACTTCGGCCGGAATCCGTTCCCCGGTATTCGACTGAATCTCGCAAAGCGCGCCAACAGCCGTGTCCGGGCAGTATCCCTCAATGACCAGACCCACCACCTGGGTGACCTTGCCGTGGAATTTGATCTGCTTGACCTGGTTGATGCCGGCCATGTAACGCGTCAAATTAATCTTGGTCAACATTTTGACTGACCTCGATGCCTTCGGTAGCGGCGATTGACAAGCTGCGATCTTCCATGAACCGCCGATAAATTTCGTCCAGCTGGGTTTCAATGCGGGCGTCGATGGTGCCGGTCGTGGTGTCAATGACGCAACCACCATGGCTGATCGTTTCATCGGGAGTGAGGATTAATTGCGTATCAGGGCACAAGGTTCCGAAGAAGCCCTTGCGGTCTGCGGCGACCACCGCGTAATCACTCGGATTCAGCCGGATGGTGATTCGTTCCAGCTGCGAGCAATCGCTGATCGCGGCAGAAACAATATTGCCAAGAATTTTCGGCGCCTGCGATACTTCCTGCTGGATAACCTTCCGGGCGATCATAATGGCCAGTTTGAGCAGATCATCTTCGCTGTCCCGCAGGACCTTGTCCCGCAGGCAGGCTAAATCAGCGACCCCTTGCCTGAGTGCTTTGAAGACATTGGCCAGGCCTTTCTCCGCTTGTTCGCGCCCCTCTTCATTGCCGAGTCGGTATTGACGATCAAGCTGTTGCTGCAGGTCATCCTTCTCGATGAGTTGCATATCTGGCGGCAACTCTGGTGGCTCAGTAAGTGCCGGCAGTAGCGCTGAATCGTCAGGAGCTGTACCGGTGATGGCAATGCCAGCGGAGGTAAAGGAGAGCGGGACAAAGCCTTCGCAGGCCGTTTCCGCACGATCCTCGGCGGGAGGGGTGCCGATCTGGTCATAGCAGACGTTGGTAACTTCAAGATGCTTGAGTGCTTTTTCTTTGATTACGCTAGACGAGAACATCTTCGCCACTTCTGCCGGCCAGGACAATCCGACCTTCCTCTTCCATTTTACGGACAATCTTGATGATTTCCGATTGCGCTTTTTCTACGTCAGACAGTCTGACCGGCCCCATGACTTCGATATCTTCCTTGATCATATCGGCTGCCCGCGCGGAGATGTTACGGAAAATCTTGTCCTTGACGTCTTCGGCCGACGCCTTCATGGCCAAGGTCAGGGTGTCATTGGACACTTCGCGCATGACCGCCTGAATCGACCGATCATCGAGCTTAAAGATATCCTCGAAGGTAAAGAGGTGCTTGCGGATCACTTCGGCCAGTGGCGGATTCATGACGTCGAGGTTGTCAAGAATTGATTTTTCCTTGCTCCGGTCAAAGTGGTTGAACATTTCCACCACCTTTTCAACGCCGCCGACCTTGAAGCGCTGAATGCCACCAACGGCTGTCAGTTCCCGCTTGATCACTTCGTCGATTTCCGAGATGATTTCAGGGGATACCTGGTCAACGTCCGCAATCCGGATGACGACTTCCGCCTGGAGTTGGCTGGGCAGATGGCTGATTATTTCGCTGGTCTTTTTCGGTCGCAGTTTGGCAACGATGACGGCAATGGTTTGGGGATGTTCCTGGGACAGGAAGTTGGCAATGGTTTTCGGATCCAGATTGTCGAGAATGTCTTCCAGGTCGCTTAAATCGGAGCTGTACATCTCCGACAGGATCATGTCGGCCTTTTGCGGTCCCAGGGCTTTCTCCAGGACCTTGCGGACGTATTCGTCTCCCTTTGAGAAAAAACCGGCTTCCGGGTCGGTTACCTGGTTGAACTCGTTGATGACATTCTGGATGGTATCCAGCGAGACATGACCCAGGGTAGCCATGGCTTGACCGATTTTTTTGATGTCGTTGTCTTCCATATGCGACAAAATCTTGCTGGAGGCATCTGTCCCCACATACAGCAGTAATATGGCAGCTTTTTCTGCTCCGTTCACCGTTTCCCCTGACTATAGCTGTTCATCCCGCGTGTTTCGTGGGGTAAGATCATCTGAATACTATGCTTCGCTTTTGCCATCTACCCAGCTTTTCAATACCTGGGCGGTTTCGTACGACTCATTCCGGACCTTTTCGATCAAGGCTTTTTGGCTCTGTCCGGCCTGCGCCAGTTCGATCTGTTTGGCTTCCATCAGGCGGCGAACTTCATCCTCGGCAGTTTCGATTGGCTCAAACTTTGGCGGCAGAGCGGAGCGCAAGGTTTTCAGCATTGGCCGAATTACCAGCAGAATCAGGCCGATAAACCCGAGGCCGAGTAACAGGTTTTTGAGCAGCGCCTGGATGAGTGGCGATTCGATCATGCCACCCTTTTCGCTCCCCATGTTTTCCGGGGTGTCCTGAAAGGGGATGTTGGCGACGGTCACCTGATCGCCCCGCTCGGCATTGTAGCCAACTGATCCCTTGACCAGGGCCTCGAGCTTTTGCAGCTCATCCGGTGTGCGTGGCAGATACTTAGGCTTTGCGCCTTCCTTGCCCCCTTGCGGTGCCTCATATTTGCCGTCCACCAGAATCGCCACTGAAACCTTGTTCATGTTGCCTACCGGTTCAATGATTTTGGCGGTTGAGCGGCTGACTTCGTAATTCAGGGTTTCATCATTCTTGCTGCCGCCGACCGTCTGGGCGCCGTTACTGGCCTGGCCGGCCCGGCCCAGATTGGTCTGCACGCCCGGTACGCCAGTGGCGGTGGTTGAACTGCCACCTTTTTCCTCGCTCCGCTGCTCACTCCGCACGGCGGTGGTTTCAGGGTCGTACCGCTCCTCAAACTTCTCTACCTGTTTGAAATTGAATTCGGCCGCGACGCGTGCGACGGATTTCCCCGGGCCGACAACCTTGTCGAGTAGCGACTGCAGGCGTTCTTCCGTACCCCGTTCAAAGTTTTTCTGAACCTCTTGGATGGTGCTGCTGACCTTGCTGGCACCATCTGCCCCGCTGCCGCGGCTCAACACCTTCCCCTTGCTGTCGAGAATCGTCACCCGGTCGCCGTCCATTCCTTCAATGGAGGAGGCGACGAGGTGCACAATTCCCTGGACTTCATTATCCCGCAGGCTGCGATTGCCTTTGAGTTTGAGGAATACGGAGGCCGTCGGAGTCTTTTCGTTCTCCTTGAACAGAGATTTTTCCGGAATGGCCAGGTGGACCCGTGCATGTTCAACGCCGGAGAGTTGGGAAATGGTGCGGGCGAGTTCACCCTGCAGGGCGCGTTGGTAGTTTAGTTTTTGCACGAACTCGGTCATGCCGAAGTTCTTCCGGTCAAAGATTTCGTAACCGACACCCCCACCTTGCGGCAGCCCTTCAGATGCCAGAGTCAGCCGCAGATCATACACCTTGTCGGCAGGTACCATCACGGCCTTGCCATCGGGAGATATCTGATAGGGGACCTTCTGCTCTTTCAGCTTGGTAACAATTTCTCCGGCATCCTCGTTGCTCAGATTGGCAAAGAGCGGCTTATATTCCGTCTTGTTCGCCACGATTACCAGCATGGCAAAGGCGAAAACGGCAGCCAGCGTCACTCCACCGACCAGCCAGCGCCGGCTCGGGGAAAGGGCTAAAAAAGGTTCCAGCAGTTTTGATAGGCCTTCCGGCATGAACGTACATCCTTTTCTTAGATTCTAACTGCCAGCATGGTCTACGGTAAAATCGCCACGCTTAGACCGGCATCCGCATGACTTCCTGATAGGCTTCAACCACTTTTGATTTAACCTGCGCCAAAAACTGGAAGGAGACGCTGGATTTTTCCATGGCGATCATCACTTCATGCAGACCCTTGGATTCTCCGGTGGCCAGAGCCTGGATCGCTTTGTCGGAATTCTGCTGGGCACTGTTCACCTGCGCGATCATATCGCCCATAACTTTACTGAAACCTTCCGCCGGGGAGACGGCATTTTTGATCTTTTCCCCGCCAAAGGTCTTGGCCAATCCCTGGCCGCTTTCAAGCGCATCGATTTTCATATAGTGCTCCTTTACGGGCCTAAGTCAATTACCTGACAGATGGCTTATCTGCTGATTTCGAGTGTCTTTAATGCCATGGATTTTGCCGCCTGCACGGCGGTTACGTTTGCTTCGTACGCGCGGGTGGCAGCAATCATGTCGGCCATTTCTTCCACCACGTTGACGTTGGGTAGCGCAACATAGCCTTGCGGGTCGGCATCCGGGTGGCCTGGGTCAAACTGCATGCGGGGCGGGCGTTGATCCTCGATGATCTCCACGACCTGGACCCCATTGGGTGGTGGTCCGCCCTTGAGCGCTTTTTCCAGTTTTTCATTGAATGACTGGCCGGTCTGTTGGGTGGCAAACACCGCATCTTTCCTTTTGTACGGCCCGCCTTCTGCTGTTCTGGTGGCATTGGCATTCGCCAGATTGTTGGAAATGAGATTCATTCTGGTCCGCTCAGCAGTAAGTGCCGAAGAGCTGATATCAAGTGAAGTAAAAAAGTCCATTAGTTACCGGTCCCCCTGATGGCTTGACGCAAACCATCGAATTTTTTGGCGATCATTTGCACCGACGCATTGTACATGATCTGGTTTTCTGCCATCTTGCTCATCTCCGCCTCAATATCGACGCGGTTGCCGTCGCGACCGACGGCAGTGGCTGACACTTCGATAACTTTACCGCGAACCTTGTCGATGCTGTCGCTTTGCCCTTTGAGCTGGATGTGTCGTTCATGGGTATTGCCGGCAGTGACCGGTTTATTGGCATGTAGGGCATTCTTCAACTCGCCCTCAAAGTCAAGCCGGGTGGGGGTAAAATTCGGGGTTTCGACATTGGCCACGTTGGCGGAAATCTGATTATGATTGCGTGCCCGTAAATCAATATTCTGGGCCAGAACATTGATGGTTGGTCCGAAAAGTCCCTTAATTGGCATTGGTCCCTCCGTTTCACTGTCTCTACAAAGCAAATGCTGTACCCACAATAAATTGATAGTAATATCGGAAGGTTACGCTGGAGACCCCGCGATTGGATAAGAAATCACCTTATCAGCTCCGCCATTGTCACTATTTTGACAACATCTTGCGGGCGCGATCGACTTGGGTCGCAACGTCGAGATTTACCAGTGACTGGGCGGCCAATGCTTGCCATTCCGGGTCCTTGCCTTCCTTGACCAGTTGCTCCCATAATTTGCGTGCCGTTTCGGGGCGCCCGGCGCGAGCTTGGATATCGGCCAGTTTGAAGCGATATTGGTCTTTGCGTTCGGGTGCCGCCAGGTTCAGCCCGTTGGTCATCGCGGTAATGGCCCCACCCGCGTTGCCACTCCGTTCCCGGCCAAGGCCCATGGTGAAATAGGCATCGGCCAGGAGCGGCGTCATCCCATTCTGCTCACTTGCGGCGGTGATAAAGCGACGCATGGCCTGTTCTGCTCCGGGCAAAGCCCCTTTGGTCTGGAGTGATTTGCCGAGATAGTAATAACTCATCACCGTACTGGCCCTGGCGCCCTTTTCCAGCAACCAGCTCAAATGCGACACGACGCCGGCATGATCATTTCGTCGATAGAGCAATTCAGCCAGTCGCTCCCGGACGTTTCCGCCATTAGGATGCTGAGGAAAACGCTCAATGAATGTTCGCGCCGCCCATTCAGTGGTTTGCGGGTCTTCGATTTTGCGGGCGTCTTCCACCATCTGGGCCAGCAACATGGCTTCCTGCTCAGCGGAAGCCCCATGCTCCAGCAGATAGCGAAAAAGCTCCAATTCATTTTTATAGCTGCCGTCAGCAGCGTAGGCGGCAATCAGTGCCGGAATGAATTCGGGCATTTTCAGGCAGCCACCCAGGGATTCTCGGTTTGTCGTGACCAGCGGAAGCAATTCATTTTGGTCCCTGCTCTGGAGCAGATCGCGAAAACGCAGCATCACCAGATCTTCATGCATGGCGCGCATGATCTGGACATATGAACTACGAGGGAAGCGTTTTTCAAAATCAGAGACCAGGGAGATCGCTTCAGTGATTGGCCCGTACATGGCTTGCAGCAGTGCCGCTTTAAAAGCAGCGTCTTCTCGTTGCTGAAAATCCCCGGCATTGGAGCGTAAATCAATATATTCAGCCAGTAGCCTGACGTAATTTTCCGAATCAACGGTGAATATCTGCCGGTCGGCCAGTTTCATCCGTGCCTGGCTGGCAGCCTTGCTGGTGGGGAAGTAGGTAAGGATGGTCTGGTAAATGGCGCGGGCATCCTGCTCACGGCCGTTGCGCAGCAGGATGTCGCCCAGGCGGACCAGCAGCATTTGGGCATACGGTTTTTCGGCATTTTCGGCAATGAGCCGGCCCAAAACGCGTCGCCCACCCGGCAGGTCGCCACAGCGTGCAATACAGTCGCCGTAGGCGAAATATGCTGACGGATTCAGACTGCTGAGGTTCGGTGCCAACCGCTCTGCTTCCTGGAAGGCCTGGCGTGCTTCCGGGTATTTTTGCAGCACATAGCGGGCCTCGCCAAGGCGCGATAACGCCATTGCCTTGACCCGTTCGTCTTTGGTCGGAAAGTTGGCAAAAAGCTCTTCCGCTTCCACTGCCCGTCCCTTGTAGAGGGCACCTTCGCCGATTTGAAACATCTTTGCTTCTTCCGGGTTAAGCAGACCAAAAACCGGGGTGCGGTTGACCGGGGTAAACGGGATATCCGAGCGGAGCGGCGGATCGAATTCCTTGATCAGTCGCTCTGCGCCGGCCCAGATCATTTCGCGCCCAACCGGGCGGCCCTGATTGGTGCGCGAGTTCATGCCCGGCCCGACGTCAAAGGTGACAATCCCTGAACCCGGTTCGCTGTGCAGGCGAAAGCCATTCGCCGGGTTCCGCAGGGTAAAGGTCAACACCAGGTCATCGCCGCGACGCGTTACCTGGACCTTTTCAACTGTTGTATCGCTGTAGTTGCGCAACCGGGTGAGAAATCCGGCTTCACTCTGGCGCAAGATCAGGCGTACGCGTTTGTCGGGAAGTTGGCTGACGGTTTGCTCAGGAGAATCGGTCATCTTGAACACAAAATGGGTGCCGGCGTCAGTCTGTTTGGCATCGTAACGGTTTAAACGAATTTGTGGAATCGAGCCGAATGTTACCGGCACGCTCAGCAGGGCCATAAGAGCCGCTGCCGCAAGTCCCCACCAAAGACGATTTTTATTGATAATTTGCCAGAGCTGCAGCATGGGTGGTGCTCCCAGAAATTAGGGTACAGCCCCGGACGTACCGGGTTAATGATGCATAGGCAAAAGCCGTGCCGTGAATATCGCTTTGATGAGAAAATGATTGAGACAGTGCGGGGATGTTGGCCGGGAGATGCTGCTGCGGCCTGGAAAATCAGGCTGCAGAAAGCACCTTGGTGATCTTCAATAACAGTTCATCCGGGTTGTAGGGTTTCAGGACGATATCGCGGGCGCCATATTTGATGGCCTTGAGCACACTGCTGCGTGTCCACTGGTTAGCGCACATGATGATGGGCAGCGACTGCCCCGCTTTGCTGAATGAGGCCAGCTTGATACAGAGCGACAGTTCATGATCGTCAGTATCCTTCACGCCGATAACGGCCGCCTGCACGTCGCCCTGGCTGAACAGCTCCCGGATATCGGTGCCCAGGTTGCCAGCCAGCAGCTTCAGCCCGGTTTTCGCCAGACTGGTCTTGATTTTTTCCATGGCCGTTTCGTCATCTTCGAGAATGATAATTGCCTCTTCCAGGGGGCCGGTTGGCGGAGTAGTTTCGGCACTGGTTTCTGTGCCCGCAACCGCTTCGGTAACGACTTCCGGCTCCGCTACCGGAGGAGGATCAAACAGTTTTGCCAGATCCCGGGGGATGAAAATGTCGAGGCGGTCCATTTCCTGCCCTGGCATGCTGAAGCGGCAGCGGCAGAGAAAATAGTCGGCTTCGGGAAGTGGTTCGTTATCGGTCATTTCATCAATGCCGGGCACGAACTTATTGTGGCTGAGTAACTTAAGGTGTGACTTGTTGGGGAGTTGTGGCTGAAAAACCGAATTAAACGAGCCGATCAGCTGGTTCATGATTTCGCCGAATGCGTCCTTGTCATCCGGTTCCATGATCGCCAGGCGGCGTTTTTCATTAACGCGCGCCGGCGGAATCCCCAGCATCAGACCGCTCAGCAGAATGGCGTCGCGGAGGGTAAACACCATGTGAAACTTGCCAGGATACCCTTCGCGGGATTCCACGGCAGCAACCAGCATGGCATCATCATTACCTTTGAAGTACGTTGCCTTATTGGAGTTTAAGGCGCTGTCGTGGGCAGACGACAGCTCCTGCCCCAGGAGCATGCTGCATTCTTCACACGCCTGTGCGACTGCCGCCGTCAGGATATTCTGCAGATTTGGAAAGTCCACCATAACCGCAGGACATTTACCCTTCCTTCTCCAGCTTGAGACTTACGAGAAAACGCTCCCCTTCATGCATAAAGGGAATGACCACGCAATTGCTGTCCGACATGGCGGTGATGGTATACTCTTCACCGGAAATTACCGTCGGTATGGAAAGGTTGATGTCCAGTCCCCCCTTGGAAAGTACTTGTTTAACATAGCCACCGAGCATGTTGGCGATTTCGCCCAGTGCATCGCTGACATCTTCACCCATCTCTTCAACATCCATGCCGAGCATGTTCCCTGTAATCTTCAAGGCCAGGGCAACCGGGCAATGTAGCGACAGAA
Source organism: Geobacteraceae bacterium (assembly GCA_031412995.1). Classification (GTDB taxonomy): domain Bacteria; phylum Desulfobacterota; class Desulfuromonadia; order Geobacterales; family DSM-12255; genus JANOEC01. The sequence goes on along the minus strand of JANOEC010000145.1, from coordinate 37,680 downwards.
TGCCGGTGTAGGTTCCGGCCAGGCCGACCATGCTGGTGACACTGCAATGGAACTGGGTGACTGGTTCGGCAAGCGGTGCAGTATCCTCGACTTCCATCATTACCATGGTGTTGAATACTTCCTTGGTGGCGTGGATAACATAGCCGGTCAGGTCCACCTCAGTTACGTGTGCGGCATTAGCAACGGCGGCATCAAGACTCATTTGAGAAGGCCTCCCAATTTTTCATTGAGCTGATCAGGGGTAAAGGGCTTCTTGATACTGTCAGTGGCACCGTTTTGCATCGCTTGGTTTATGACATCCTCGCCGCCCTCGGTGGTAATCATGACGATTGGCATTGCCAAGCCGTTTGCCCGTACCTGTTTGACAAACTCCAGGCCGTCCATGTTTGGCATATTGATGTCGGACAAAATCAGATTAACCGTCTTGCCGGACGTTGAGAGGACATTCAGGCCTTCTATGCCGTCACCGGCTTCGAGAATATCGTCAATTGCCAGGCCGGCCTGGCGCAGCGACCTGGATATGATTTTGCGCATGGTAGATGAATCGTCAACAATCAGTACATTGCCCATAAAACCCTCCTGTGCGGTTCTCGCTAAATGCTTAACTGATCTGGTTTTCCAGTCAGGATGTATTTCCTTTTCGTCATCGTGCGTGGAAACTTTAGCCGACATCTGCGCTTTATCAATCCGGTTGCGGAAAAAAAAGTATTAACCGGAAACCCCCGGCAAAATTACGGTGAATGTAGTCCCTTTACCTGCAACGCTGGCAGCGGAAATTTCGCCGCCATGGGCTTCGACAAAAGCCTTGCTGATGGCCAGGCCGAGGCCGGTGCCTTTGTAGCCGGCAGTGTGGCTGCAGCGGTAATATTTTTGAAAGATTTTCCCCAACTCATCTTCGGGGATACCGATGCCGGTGTCACTGATAGTAATTTGCACGTGGTTTTGTTCGGCCTTGGCCTGGATCTCGATGCTTCCACCTCTCGGGGTAAATTTGATCGCATTGGAGATAAGGTTGGCAAATACCCTGATCAGTTGGCGCGCATCGGCGTGCAACACCGGCAACGGGTCGGTAAAATGCCAGGAAAGGCGGACCCCCTGCAATTCTGCTTCATAAAGCATCTCACCGCAGCACTCACCCAGCAGGTCGCCAAACGGGCAGGGGCCTTTAGAGATTTGCAGCAGGCCGACCTCCATGCGATAGGCATCCAGAATATCTTCAATCATCCCCCGCAAACGCTTGGTGCTGCGGTCCAGTTCGGGGATGCAGGTGGCGACGAGTTCGGGGCTTGGAGTTCCATACAGCGCCTGGACATAGCCCATCATGACGGTCAGGGGCGATTTAAGGTCGTGCGTCATCATGGCGACAAACTCTTCCCGTTGCCTGATTTCGTGGCGCTCCCGGGTGAGATCGTGCAACTCCACCAGATCAATTCCATCGTGCTCATTGCCAACAGAACGGGTATAGAGCCACATATAGCGGTTGTCGGCGCTGATGTGCACCGGCTCATCGCGGCTGTTTTCGCTTAAGACGCGATACGCGACACTTTTAAGTGGCAGGGTGTCAACCTGTCGACCGGTGATCGCTGTGGCATCAACCCCGAGCAGTTCGGCGGCGCTACGGTTAACGGATTGTATTACCCCGCGGCGACTGAGGACCACAACCCCGATGGAGAGTTCCTCAAGGACCAACGGGGCGAAATCGTGCAGCGGTTGTTTAGTTAATTGATCCTCATACATAGAAAGTCGTATCGGTGGCACCTATGCAGACTTGAGGCGGCGGCGATAAATTCTTTTAGGGCCGGCCAATGATGGGGCTTGGCAGGGGGTCAGCGCTGGATGTCGAGCGGAAATCCGTTCCGATGCCAGCCAGACAGACCATCGGTCAGATTGTACACGTCGCCATACCCTTTGTTGATCAGAAAGCCAGCGGCCAGGTTCGAGCGGGAGCCGACCGCGCAGAGCACCAATATGGGACGATTCTTTGGCACTTCATGTACCCGGCGTTCGAGCTCGTTGATCGGGATCAGTACGCTCCCTTTCATGCGGGCCTGAGCATATTCCTGCGGGGTGCGGACGTCGAGCAAATAAAAATTCTTTTTCTGTTCGACCAATTTCTTTGCCTCGACAGACATGATGCTTTTGTACCCTGGAGCGGCAGTTACTATAGTTGCCCCGAACAGCGTGGTCAGCACAACGCCGACAAGTAAAATGGCTAATTTTCTCACGGTTTAGGTCTCCCTTTGCAATAGATTGATTGCGACAGCTCAAATTTGAATGGTGTAGCCAACCGTTGCCACCTGGAACTCCCGGGGAAACTCGCGCGACAACCGGGCCGAGGCGGCAAAACCGGTGCAATGGGCGGCCACCAGCTTGGTTATGCCGAGGCCCCTGATCGCGGTGATGGTACGGTCAAGCTGTTCCTGGCCGCAAAAGCCCAAGTGGGTCCCGCCGATAACGGCGTAAATATCACGGCGGCCCATAAGGTAGGAAATATGCTCAATAGTGTTGACCAGGCCGGCATGACAACAGCCAAGCAGAATCACCAGGCCCCGCTCAGTTTCGATGATCAAGGACTGGTCATCCGGGGTGGTATCCAGCTCTTGCCCGGTGCAGTCGCAGAACAGACCCTGGTCGCCGGTTTCAAAAGGGGTTACCCGCGGAACTTCACCAGTCAAAAAAATGTCGGGGCTGATTTCGCGGTAATTCGCGGACAGATCAAAGCGGGCGCCTGCCTGTTCGAGGGTCTCCCGGTTCTGCGGCATGCCGATCGGATAGCACTCGCCCGTATCTTTCAGCCGATGGCGCGGGGTAAATATTCCCGAGTGGGCCAAGACCTTCCGACTGCCGATTTTTTGCAGCAGTGGCAGCAGGCCACCGGCATGGTCATAATGCCCATGGGAGATCACCACCTGGTCCACCCGGGCGAGGTCCCGGTTCATCCGCTCTGCATTGTGCAGCAGCGTTAGCCCCTGGCCGGTATCGAACAGCAGTGGCGGACCGATTTCCGGCTCAATCAGGGCGCTGAAACCATGTTCGCCCAGGGTGCCGCCCAGCGCGCCGACCGAATTTTCGCACAGTACAGTAACCCGATACTTCATTTGCTGCAAAAGCTCTTGGGAAACCGGGGCACGCCCAGTTTAGCCAGGATGTTGAACAGCGGGCAGAACTGGGTGAAGCCTGATTGGAACAGGTTCAGGCCGACAAAACCGGTAATCCAGAGCCAGTTGGGACTGTGAAAATGGGCCAGTAACAGGGAAAGCATGACAAAGCTCCCGGCCACAATCCGCACGATCCGTTCGATGTAGAATTCTTCTTTCATAATCTCTCTCCCTCTTACTTTCTGGCCAACATCTCCGCGACTTTCCCTGCCACTTCCCCCGTCAACACCGGGCAGGCCCCCTTGTGGGTCTGGCGGATGGTCTTGCAGCAGGTGACACCATATTTCGCCTTGAACCACTCGTGCAACTCCTTGGTGAGATGGGATGTCAATTTTTTGTCCTGGAGGATCAGCCCCAGGGCCACGGTGCCGCCGGACACCGCACCGCAGATGCAGCCCACATGGGAGCCACCACCAAAACCGTTTGCTGCATGGATCACCGCTTCGGGCGTTTCGGGGCTGAAATGGCGCCGCGCCACCTCCAAAACGGCCTCGGCGCAATGATATTTCCCCGAACGATACAATGCCTCACCTTCCAGTTGACACAGTTCCGCTAGTTCCAGTGTTTCCAGGGTTGGCTGTTTTTTCTTGAACCAGAGCAATTTAACCTCCTCAAAATTGATGCAGTTAGACCTCCGAGATTTTTGGAAACCTCGGAGGTCTGCCTTTTGGTACTTTTCCGACGCCTTTGCTGGCTTGCCGCAAAAACATCGATATCCTTTTCGCCTGACCTCAGGAAATCAAGGAAATCCAGTCCTCGGTATTTACAGGTTTCACAGATATCGGAGGGAATGTTCATATTATCGCTTCCTGAAAAACTCAGACCTACGAGGTTTTCAAAACCTCGTAGGTCTTGAATCACTGTACAACATCAGCCGCACCATGCCTCTCCTTCCACCCCTGCACCAGATAATAGAGAATCGGGATGGTCACCCGCGACAGGGTGGTGGAGGCGATTTCGCCGCACATCATGGCCAGGGCCAGCCCCTGGAAGATCGGATCAAAGACGATGACAAAGCTCCCCACCACCACCGCTGCTCCGGTCAGCAGCATCGGCCGGAAGCGGACTGCCCCTGCTTCGATGATCGCTTCGTCCAGCGGCAGCCCTTCCCGTCGTTTCATCTCGGCAAAATCGATCAGGATAATGGAGTTTCGCACAATGATGCCGGCCAGGGCAATGAAGCCGATCATGGAGGTGGCGGTGAAAAAGGCCCCCATCAGGGCATGGCCCGGCAGAATGCCGATCAGGGTCAGGGGGATCGGCGCCATGATCACCAGCGGGGTGGTGAAATCCTTGAACCAGGCCACCACCAGGATATAGATCAGCACCATGACTGCAGCAAAGGCAATCCCCAGATCACGGAAGACTTCGTAGGTAATGTGCCATTCACCGTCCCATTTCATTCCCACATGCTCTTCGCTGGTCGGCTGGCGCGAGGCAAGCACTTCGATCTTCGTTCCATCCGGGGTGGGGATGGCGGCAATCTCCTTCTGCACCTTGAGTATGGCATAGACCGGTGCTTCAATGGCCCCGGCCACGTCACCGATGACGTAGATCACGTTTTTCAGGTTTTTCCGGTAGAGGCTCTTCGCGGCCGTGCTGGTACTGACCCGCACCAGTTGGGACAGGGGGACACTCCCCCGCGGTCCGGGCAGATAGATCGCTGCCAGGGCGTTCACTGAATTACGCTGACTGACCGGCAGCCGCAGGTTGATGCTGACCGGCTCCTTTTCCTTCGGCAGATGCAACAGGCCCACATTTTGACCGCTCATCGCCAGGTTGAGGGTGCGGGCAACATCCGCAACGGCAATGCCTGCCAGGGCTGCCTTTTCCGCGTCCACCGCCAAGGTGATTTGCTGCTGATCATCTTCCCGGTACCAGTCCACATCCACCACCCCGGCGGTCTTTTGCAGAATCGCCTTGACCTTGCTGGCGATTCCGGTGCGGGTGGCATCATCCGGGCCATAAATTTCAGCCACCAGAGTTGACAGTACCGGCGGCCCTGGCGGGATTTCTGCTATTTTCACCCGGGCGCCATATTTGTCGGCCACTGCTTGCAGCAGCGGTCTGATCCGCTTGGCAATGGCGTGGGACTGATCTTTCCGTTCCTCCTTGGGGAGCAGGTTCACCTGGATATCGGCCAGGTTCGCCCCTTGGCGGAGATAATAGTGGCGTACCAGGCCATTGAAGTTGAAGGGAGCGCTGGTGCCGATGTACTGCTGGAAGTCAGTCACCTCCGGCACATTCCGCAGGGCCTCGCCCATCTCCCGGGTGATGCGGGCGGTCTGCTCCAGCGGCGTGCCGTCCGGGGCATCGATAATCACCTGCAGCTCGTTCTTGTTATCGAACGGTAGCATCTTCACGGTGACCGCCTGGAAGTAAACCAGGGAGCAGGAGAGCAGGAGCAGCACCACCACCAAGGCCAGGAAACTGTTGCGTAGCTTGGGCCGGTGCAGCAGGCGCCCCATCCACTTGCGGTAAAAGGCGGTGACTTTAGAATCTTCGGCCGCTGCGGTCGTGCCAAAGTGGGACTCACCCTTCATGAAGCGGTAGGCGAAGTAGGGAGTCACGATAAAAGCAATCAGCATGGAGAAGAGCATGGCCATGCTGGCGCCAACCGGAATTGGCCGCATGTAGGGGCCCATCAGTCCGCCAACAAAGCCCATGGGCAAGATGGAAGCGATGACCGCAAAAGTGGCGAGTACCGTCGGATTGCCGATTTCGTCCACCGCCTTGATTGCTGCTGCCAACGGCTTGAGCATCGTCGTGGTGAAGTAGCGGTGGATGTTTTCCACCACCACAATGGCATCGTCCACCAGGATGCCGATGGAAAAGATCAGGGCAAAGAGGGTGATCCGGTTCAGGGTGTAGCCGATCAGGTAGAAGATCAGCATGGTTAGCGCCAGGGTGACCGGAATGGCAATGGCGGCCACGGCCCCGGCCCGCCACCCCATGAACAGGGCGATCAGGGCCGTGACCGAAATGGCCGCCAGGAACATGTGAAACAGGAGTTCGTTATTCTTCTCCTTGGCGGTTTCGCCGTAATTACGGGTCACCGTCACCTGCACATCAGCCGGAATGGTCTTCCCTTTCAGCGCCTCTACCTTTTGCAATAGCTCTTCGGCCACCCAGGTGGCATTGGCGCCCGTCCGCTTGGCCGCGGAGACCGTGACCGCCGCGTAATCGGTTGTGGCTTGGCCGCTCAGCCCTTTGGCCGCCGCCCCGGGGCCAAGGCCGAAGAAGACATAATCATCCGCTTCTTTGACGTCATCTGTCACCAGTGCTACGTTCATCAGATGGACCGGTCGGTTGTTGCTAGTGGCAATGACCAGATTTTTGACCGAGGCGACATTTTCCAGAAACTGGCCGGTCTCCACCAGCATTTCCCGGGCGCCGCCTGCCATGGCGCCGGAACGGAGCGAGGCATTACCCTGCTGCAGGGCAGCCATCACCTGTAACGGTGACACGCCATAGGCGGCCATCTTGGCTGGGTCAAGCTGCACCCGCACCTGGCGGGGCAGACCGCCCTTGATGGTTACTTCGCCCACGTTGGCCGCTTTTTTCATCTCGTCCGCGACCTCCTGGGCAAGGCGGCGCAGGGTGCCGTGATCATAGCGGCTGGACCAGAGGGTGAGAGCAACGATCGGCACATCGTCGATGGAGCGGGGCGAAACCAGTGGCTCGCCGGCGCCGGTCGGCAGCAGCCCCCGGTTGCTCATCACCTTGTTGTAGAGCTTGACCAGGGACTCTTCCATGTTCTGCCCCACCAGGAAGCGAACGGTGATAATCCCCATCCCTGGCCGGGACATGGAGTAGAGATATTCAACCCCCTTGATTTCCCAGAGCTTGCCTTCCAGCGGCTTGACCACCCGCTCCTGTACCTCCTGGGGCGATGAGCCGGGCAACGGCAGGTAGATATCCACCATCGGTACGACGATCTGCGGCTCTTCTTCGCGCGGGGTCATCTTAACGGCAAAGAGGCCCAGCAGCAGCGAGGCGACCACGATCAGCGGCGTCAGTTTCGAGTTGATGAAGGCGCGGGCTATTGTGCCGGCAAAACCGAGTCTATCGTTCATGGGCAGCACCTGAAATCCCCTGGATTATTCAACCCTGGCCCCTTCGACGGTCGGCATGGTGCCGCCAACGATCAGCTGATCTCCGTTTGTCAGACCGGCGATGACTTCAATCCGGTCGGCCATGACCCGCCCGGGTTTGATGATCCGTAGTCGGCAGGTCTTGGCTTGATCAACAATCCAGACGGCGGTGATCGCGCCCTGTTCGCGCACGGCAGACCGGGGTACCGTAATTCCCGGGCTTGAGCCGATCGTAAACGCTCCTTGTCCATATTGGCCGGAGCGGAGGCCAGATGTTGCCGCCAGGCTTACCTTGACCAGAAAGGTCCTGGTTGCCGGGTCCACTTGCGGCACGACTTCGCTGACGGTCCCGGTTTGGGCTGATGCCTGGCCGTCGAGCGTAACTGCGACCCTCTGGCCAACCCGCACCCTGCCCAGCAGCGACTCCGGCGCTGCCAGTTCCAGGCGGTAGCGGTCGGTTTCCTCGACGGTCAGCAGCGGCGAACCGGGAAACACCGTGGCGCCAAGATCGATATTTTTCTGGGTGATGATCCCAGTGATCGGGGCGGTAATCCGGGTATAATCGGCAATTGCCGTGGCGGACTTTGCCGCTTCCCGGGCCTGTGTCAGCCGCGCTTCGGCCCGCGCAACCCCTTGGGTGGCCACTTCCCGTTCACTTTGGCGCTGGTCAAATTCCTGACGAGTCACCGCCTGTTCTGCCAAAAGCTTTTCATAGCGGGCAAAGGTGCTCTCGGCCAGCTTTTGCCGCGACCGGGCTTCATCCAGGCTGTGGGTCGCTTCTTCCACCACTGCCGCCGCACCTACGGCCCCGGCAGTGCTCTCCTGGGCGTGCAGCGTCAACAGCGACTGCCCTTTCCTGACCCGATCACCTTCGCGTACGGCCAACGTCGCCACGACTCCGGGTATGCGTGCCGCCAGCAGCGCACTGGTTTCGGCTCGGACCGTACCGACCGCAGTCATCTGCTCTGGCAGGTCGGTGGTGGCAACGGTGGCGACAATTGCTCCCTTGAATGCTGGCACCGACGGGGCGGCATGTTGTTCCGCACTCTGCTTCGAGCACCCGGCAGCGGTCAGGATCATGACAGCCGCCAGGGCCGTTATTGTAACTCTGCTGCTCATGGTTGTGTCTCCTTGAGAAAAGTGCCGACCGCATGATAGACCTGCGCTCCTGCCAGAGCACATGCCGTTTCCTGGTCAACCAGCCGTGCCCGGCTCAGGTTGAGATTGATCTGGGCGTCCAACAGCTCGATGAACAGGCTGATGGAGTTTTCATACCGTTTTTGCACCAGTTGCGCCCCATCTTCAGCAGCCAGCACGGCGTGGCGGGCAACTTCCAGTCGCTTGCCCGCTTCCTCGCGGCGCAGGATACTTTCGATTACCTGGAGCGCCACGGCATGACGATAATCATCAAGCTGGGCTTGTAGTGCGAGATTCTGCAGGTTGGCCTGCTCAACGGCACTGGAACGCCGCATGCCATCAAACAGTTCCCAGCGCAGGCTGGCCCCGGCGACCCAGCCGTCATTGTCCCGGCCAAAGGGCTGGTTCCGGTCGTGCATCTGGTAGCCGGCCGTACCATAAATCGTTGGCAAATACGCCCCGCGTGCGCGCGCCACCCCGCCCGCTGACTGGGCCACCTGGCGTTCCATGGCCAACAGATCCTGACGGTTGGCCATGGCCTGCTCGACCAGCGGTTGACCAGGTTCAGGTAAGGGGCGAGGTGTTACCGGTTCGGCGATGTCAATGGTGGTGCCGGGCGGTTCACCCAATAATCGCCCCAATTCCAGCTTGGCCAATTCCAAAGAATTGAGGGCAGCAATACTTTGTTGTTCCATCTCCGAGACAAAGGTTCGCGCCCGGAGTTCATCAGATTTTAAGCCAACCCCGGCGCTGCTGCGTACCCGCGCCAAGCGCTCCTGTTCACGGGCAGACGCTACGGCCCGGCTGGCTACTTCCTGGTGCAGTTTGGCCCGCTCCACCTGCACATAGGCGGCAAAGACCTGAAAGGCGGTCTCTTCCCTTTGTCTGGCCAGTCGCCATTCCTCGGCGACATCAGCTTCCTTGGCCATGTCGATGCCCCGTGTAATGCTCAGATCGAACAGCGGCTGTTCCAGGGTGATTGCCGTGGTGAAATCGGTGGTGCTGGCGGGAGAGTTCATGGCCGCCGGATTGAAATCCGCGGACCCAATCCGCCCCTGGTCAAGCTTCATCATGAATACCCGGCTCGGGGCGTTGGCCGCGGTAAATGACTCTTCCAGGCTGACCCGGGGAAAATAGCGACTTTTGCTGATCGCAACGTCCGACTTGGCGGCTTCGCGCAGCAGTTTGCCGGCCTTTAGTCGATAGTTGTTTCCCAGTGCCAGGACGGTTGCCTCGCGCAAGGTTAATTTTTTCGTGGCTGCCTGTCCTGAAAGCGGCAGGAGCAAGGCGGCAGCAAGGAGTAACAGAATCTTCCGCACGGCAAACCTCCAAATATCAATGTATATGAAAATTTATATATATGCGGTTATATTGTCAAGTGACAATCGTGGTAAACTTTATCATAAGTTAACATAGATTAATGCAGCTATCTGGCTGGAGTACCGGCAGAAGAAATTGTCCTGCGAAACAATTTTTCAAACTACATAGTCAACAAAAAGGGCTGCGATCGATTGATCACAGCCCTTTTTGATTGATATTCAGAAAACAAATTATTTTTCTACTGCCGCCGCGACCCAGTGCGGAGTGGCCGGATCGTCCAGATACTCGCGGGAGTAGCGCACGTAATTTTGTGGCGAACGCTTAAGCCAGGCGATTTCGTCCGTGGTCAGGTCACGCTTCTGTTTTGCCGGTGCGCCGACCCAGAGCGTATTGGGGGGGATGACCGTTCCCTCGGTAACCAGCGCCCTTGCCCCGACCAGTGCCCCTTCACCCACCACCGCCTTGTCCATGACCATCGCCTGCATGCCGATGAAGCAGCCGTTCTCCAGGGTGCAGCCGTGCAGGGTCACGCTATGGCCAATCGTTACGTCATCGCCGATAATCAGGGGGGCGCCGGGATCATCAGCATGCTTTTTGTGGGTGACATGCAGCATGGTCAGATCCTGGATGTTGCTGCGCTCTCCGATGCTGATAAAGTTCACGTCGCCACGGGCCACCACATTGTACCAGAGGCTGCTTTCTGCCCCGATGGACACCTCGCCGATGACCACGGCAGTTTCGGCAATAAATGCGGTTGGATCAATCTGCGGTGTCATTTCTTTGAATGAACGAATCATTGCGGCTCCATCTTACTGAAAATAGACTCAGCACCTAGTAATGTGGCGGAGGCGTTTCTTCCTCCGGCTCTTTTACCAGCGATGGCAATACCATCTGCAGCTGTTCCTTTATTTGACCCAGCTGGGCGGACAGGCCAGCAATGATCTGCTGCTGCCGATAGACCAACTCGTTCAATTCGTCAACCTGCCGCTGCTGGTGAGTCACCTGGATTTCCAGCTCAGTCAGACGGTCATCCATGTTCGTTCTCCCATCACCAGGACCATCTCCACAGGAAACGCTCGCCGCCATCATTGGTTGACATATTACTTCTGCGACAACCGGTGAACGCACTCAACCATGTGGATAGCATTCTCTGGCGGTACGGTCGGCAAAATGCCATGGCCAAGGTTAAAAATGTGACCCGGCCGGCCGGCGTTTTCGTCCAACACTCGCTTCACTTCCCGCTCAATGATCTCTTTTGATGCATAGAGTACCGTCGGATCAAGATTCCCCTGAACGGCAAATTCTGCGCCAAGGATATCACGAGCGGTGCCGAGATTCACATGCCAGTCAAGACCCATGACATCACCACCGGCCTTTTTAACTATGTCAAACATGGCGCTGGCGCCTTTGACAAAATGGATGATCGGGGTGTGCTGACGATTGAGCGCATTGATCAGTCGGGTAGTATACGGCAACACATATTTTTCGTAGTCAGTCGGGGACAAGACCCCGCCCCAGGTGTCAAAAATCTGAATTGCCTGAGCGCCAGCTTTGATCTGGGCGTTGAGGTACTCAATATCCATGGCCGTGATCTTTTCCATCAGGGCAGCATAGACGTCCGGTGCGGTGTACATCATTTTTTTGATGGTCGCCCAGTCCTTGGAACCCTTGCCTTCCACCATGTAGCAGGCGAGGGTAAACGGTGCCCCGCCGAAACCGATCAACGGCACCTTGCCGGCCAGTTCACGACGGAGAATCTTGATGGCCTCCAGGACGTAAGGCACGTCCTGCTCCGGATCGGGAATCCGCAGCTTCTCTACGTCCGCCATGGTGCGGATCGGGCTCTCAAATACCGGCCCAGGCACGAAGTCCAGCTTCATCCCCATCGGCTCCACCGGGGTGAGGATGTCGGAGAAGAGAATAGCGGCATCAACGCCCAGGATATCCACTGGCTGAATGGTTACTTCCGCCGCCAGTTCCGGAGTTTTGCAGAGTTCGAGAAAGGTACACTTGGAGCGCACCCGCATGTAGTCCGGCAGATAACGGCCCGCCTGGCGCATCAACCAGACCGGAGTACGATCAACCGGCTTGCGCCAGCAGGCATCGAGAAAACGTGTATTCATGGAAATTCCTCCTCAGAAATGTAGTTGATTTAGAGACTGAAACCTGGGATGCGATATTTTCGTCAGGTTGGTACAACCGCAGAAGCTCCCGCGGAGGCGTAGCCAAGCTACGCCGCACAAGGAGAGATTCGAGGACGGTGCCAAGATGGTGGAAATAGCGCGTCCCTTACGCCTGCTCCTTCTTTTGCAGGCGTATCGGTACATAATTACAAAACGGCTCTTCTTCCATATAGTCGCCGTGAATCGCATCGGCCCGGGCGCGGCAGCCGCCGCAGACATTAATATACTCGCACTCCCCACACTTCCCCTTGTACGCCTTGAAGTTGCGCAGGTCCTTGAAGATCTCCGAGTTTTCCCAGATCTCCTTGAACGGGGTAGTCTTCACATTACCGGCCGCGCGATGAAAGTACGAGCAGGGCTTGACGTTGCCGAAGCAGTCGATCAGGCAGATGGTCTGAGCGGCAATGCACCCCTTACCACCGCCGGTGGAGAAGGTGAGGGAGCGACGCTCGAACTTGACCCCTTCGGCCTTGGCCTTTTGCGGCACAATGCGATAATAGTGGGGGGCGCAGGTGGGACGCATCAGGATATCGTCTTCCTGCTTTTCCTGCTGGTAGTGCCAGTCGAGGATCTCTTCGTAATCTTCCTTGGTGATCAGTTCACTCATGATCGCCTCGCCACGGCCGGTGGGGACGATCATGAACATATACCAGGCGGTGGCGCCCAGCGACTTGGCCACCTTGAAGGTGTTGGCGATGTCGTGCTGGTTCCGCTTGGTAAAGGAGGAGTTGATCAGGAATTTCTGGCCATGCTTGCGGAAATACTCGGCCGCATTGACCACCCCCTGAAAGGCACCGTCGCACGAGCGGAAATCATCATGCACTGCAGCCGTAGAGCCATCCAGTGATAGCGAGACCATCTTGATCTCGGCCTTTTTCATTTTCTCACAGACTTCGTCATTGACCAGGGCGCCATTGGTGGCCATGCACATCCGCAGGCCCAATGAGGTGCCATACTCGGCCAGCTCAAAGATGTCGGGGCGGAGCAGCGGCTCACCGCCGGAAAGAACGACTACCGGCTTGGAAAAGTCGGCGATCTCCTTGAGCAGCTTTTTCCCCTCTTCGGTGGTGAAATCCCCTTCAGAAGAGAGCATATCGGACGAACAGCGGCAATGGACGCACTTGAGGTTGCATTTCTGGGTGGTTTCCCAGGCAACCCACTTCGGGATAAATTCCTGACTCATGGGGTCTCCAAACGGTTGATTAACCGGTAAATCCTACTATGAATGGTATCGGCAGCACAAGCAGTTTCCCAGAATACAATAACCCTAAACATGGCAGCCAATTAACGCAAAGACGCAGAGACGCAAAGAAAATCAGAAGCTTATAAAGCTTTACTGAAGCACCAGACAGGTGAAACCCTTAAATTGTTAACATACTGTTTTTCCTCTGCGTCTCTGCGACTCTGCGTTTCAAATGCTTTTATTTGGATAACTGGCAGTTGAAAAGCATCATGAAGGAGCCAATATGCACGGCGCAGCCGCCAGTTCATTCGGAAATTTTCCGGTTGAAACTGTAAACCGTGCCGACAAAGGCAATCAGAGCGGTGAGTGCAACGACCGCAAGGCTTTGGCCATCAATTTGGCCGGCCAGCAACGCCTTCCGGGCCCCGTCGAAGATGGCGGTAGTGGGGAGCAGACGAATAATCGGCAGGAGTGTTGCCGGATACGCTGACAGCGAAAAAAACACCCCGGACATGAAAATAAGCGGAATGATTACGACCGCCTGGAAACGGCCGATATTCTCCGGTTTGTCGATCATGGTGCCACAGACCGTGCCGATACAGGAAAAAATCATCGACCCACCGGCAATGAAGAGCAGATAGGCCAGCAGATTGGGCCATGGGGCGCGGAAAGCGGTAAAGCTCAGGATCACCGCCGCGACTGCCAGCCCCTTGATCCCGCCCTGCACAAAACCGGAGATAATTTTGCCGATGACAATATCGTAGGTGGTAATCGGCGCGGTCCGGTACTCCTCAATGGTATGCTGCACCCGGCGGTGGAACCACATGCTCCAGGCGCTCTCGTCAAAGGCAGCATTTACGGCGGTCATGGAGATGAGGCCTGGCGCGATAAACACGGGGTAGGGGATGCCATCCACTGCCGCGATATACCCCTTCATGCCGATACCGAACACGAAATAGAGGGAGAGGGGGTATGCCACCACGGCCAGCAGTTCGGAAAAGATACTGCGGCGCATAACCAGCAGATCGCGACGGAAAATGGAGAAGGCACCATGCAACATTAGAACCTCATCTGACTAAGGGAGCAAACCTTTTATTGGTATCGATGACAACTTTCATCGCCCGTCTCGATATTCCTCAATCTCTTCGGCGATCATATCTTCTGATATGGCCTGAGCCTGGGGGAGCGTTTGGGTTTTCTTAAATAGCGCCCGTAGTTCATCAACTCGGGCCTCTCGTTCATCATCCTCGGCTATCATCACAACCTCAACCCTTTGCCCCTTGCGGAAGGGAAGATTGGTCAATTCCATCTTTGCCAGATCACTGATGGTCACATATTGTTTGTGGGCGAGCATTGCAAGCTACTTGTTTCTTATTGCCGACATTTTAGCATGATATACAAGTAGTTTCCGAGCTTGGCGGGGTCTGGCTTCCAAGTTGCTAACTTTATGCTTGCGCTGACGCTTTCTTCCGGACGGAAACATCGACGATTTTGCCATCCTGCCAGATATAGCAACCGGTTAATTACTCCAGAGCCTGATTAGTTTGCCGTTTTTTCTGGAGCCTATCCCATGCCATAGTGATATCAAGCCGACATAGTCAGTTGTTACTTCGTAGATAAGGCAGTAACTGACCGGCCCTGAAGTAAAATTCAGTTCTCTTAGAGCCACCTGCTGTCCGGCCAGCAGGTAAGGCACCACAGTCCCTGCCATATTGTTAGCCAGTAATATCGCTTCCGCTTCTGAAACACTTGCAAGTAAAACATCGGCAATTTCCGGCCGATAGCGCTCTGCCAAGCCGGTAGCATACGCCTTTATTCTGATTTTATATTCACTGGAGCGTTTAAGCGGTCGCTTTTTCATTATGGATTTCTTTTCTGATAGAATCGAAAAATCCATCATCCTCCGCTACGAGTTCTCCGAGTCCCGAGCGAAGCTCATACCAGCCGCGTTCTACTGAATCGATGAACTCCCTTTGTTCGTCGGCATTACGCACATACATGCGAAGTGAGTCCCTGAGGATATCCTGCTCGGTACGTCCTTCCAGTTGCGCTATCCTTTTGAGATTGAGAGTGTCGCTCTCATCAAGCCTGAGACCTAACTGTCTTGAACTTGCCATTATGGATTACCTCCCTGATAACAATGGTATCAGTATATGTTACTATGTATCAGCTGGAAAGAATTTTCAGAGCGAGAAGGGTCTCAACCGATTACAACACCTAACTCTTTTGCCACCCCGTCCAACAGCTCCGTAGGTTGCAGCGAACTGCCTTACCCAGATTTTCTCAATTTACCGAGTATTCACCGGCACATTGCAACCATTGCCAGGGCGACCGTGAAACCTGTGACAAAGCATTCAATCTGAAGTTTATGTCGCATTGGTGTCGGGGCTACACATTACACAATTCGCCATTTTGTAATGTTTCTGTCAAATGTGTAGCCTTTCCGCCCGACCGGTGTCTAACTGCCTGGTTGGAACTTCGTTTCTTTATATGGCTTTTTTACGATTGTCTCATGTCAAGGGCTGTACCACCGGGGTCTCTCAGCCCCCGGCGGTACAGCAGCAGATCAATAAAATACTCCTGCTCATCCACTTCCAGCCGATATTGACTGCCGGCAAAGGTGAACATCCCCCCCCATTTCGCGCAAAAAGCCCTCAACCCGCACCTCCAGCATGGCAGCGCTGCCATGGATGGTTTCCGCTTCTTCCCCTCGGGGAGGTGGAGCAGATAGTTGAAGCGTGACTCCTCGGGCAGATACAGCACTCCCTTGGCATGGTAATCGGTCTTCCCTGCAGTGCGCTGACCGCTCACCGGCAGCGGACCAGAGCTTCTTTTCCAGCTCAGCAAGCAGTTGCTGCGGCACAGATTACCCCTTTCAAAATGTTCATTCCCGCACCTCTTTGCCGGTTAAGGAAATAAACACATCCTCCAGGCTCGGTTCACGCAGGCAAACACCTTTCAAGTCGTGGTTACCAACAGCATCCAATAATGACTTCAGTTGCACCTCTTCGGCCAGGGTGACCCGAAAGGTGTCTCCCTCTCGCTGCATAGAGGTAATAAACGGCAACGCCGCAAGAATTGCGGCATAGTGATCGCCATTGGCGCGAAAGCCCAGTTCATAGCCATGGGCATGGGCCAGCCGCTCCTTGAGTTCCGTCGCCGTACCGTCCACCAGAATCTTGCCATGATCCATGATGACGATCCGGTCGCACAGGGCATCGGCTTCATCCAGATAGTGAGTGGTCAGGAAAATGGTCATCCGGGAACGGAGGGCCGCTATGTAGTCCCAGACCGCCCGCCGCGACTGCGGATCAAGACCGGTGGTCGGTTCGTCGAGGAAAAGTACGCGGGGGTGATGCACCAGGGCCCTGGCCACGGTCAAGCGTCGCTGCATCCCGCCGGAAAAGGTATCGGGGAAGTCATGCTGGCGACTGCTCAGGCCGGTCAACTGCAGCAGTTCGTCAATGCGCGGCTCGTAGTCAGCGGGGGACAGCCGGTGCAGCCGGGCGTGCAACACCAGGTTCTCGCGGGCAGTGAGGTAGCGGTCCAGATTATTTTCCTGCGGCACGACACCGATCAGGCTCCGCACGGTGCGGCCGGCGGTCCGGATATCATGCCCTTCAACGCTGGCTTGTCCCTGGTCCGGGCGAGTAAGGGTGGTGAGAATCCGGATGAGGGTGGTCTTGCCCGCGCCGTTTGGACCCAGCAGGCCGAAGATGGTTCCGCGTTCCACTTGCAGTGTGAACTCGTCCAGGGCGCGAACTGAGCCAAATGCCTTGACCAGGCCGCAAACATCAATGGCCGGCATCAACATACCAACTCTACGGGCACCATCAAGGGCAACACGACCGAAAAACGACTGCCGCAGCCCCCCGGTGCCGGCAACACCCAGACCATGCCGCAATGGGCATCAACAACCCCCTTGACAATAGAAAGCCCCAGACCGGACCCCTTGGACAGATAATCGGTCTTGCCCGAGGAGTGGTAGGCAATATCCCCCAGGCCATAGAATTTTTCGAAGATGCGCGTCTGTTCATCCTCCGGAATGCCCACGCCATTGTCGGTAATATTAATCCGGTAATAGCGGGCCGTAGCCGGCAACTTGCCCGGAAATTCCGGATAAAAAACCGGCAGTTCACTCAGCTCCAACAGCTGTTCTCGACTGAGGGTGTGCCCGGTTACCCTGACTTCTCCACCGTCCGGCGTGAATTTTATGGCGTTTTCCAGCAGGTTGCGCAGCACCAGCCGACAGAAAGACTCGTCGGCCGGCACCGACTCCTCTTCGCCATCAATGGTGATGGTGATCTGCCGGGTGGTCAGGGGGAGGGCAAAGGTGTCGTGCACCTCGCGACAGAGTGCCAGCAGGTTGATCGGTTTGCGCTGCAGCGCATAGCCCTTGGTTTCGATCCGGGAAATGGAAAGCAGATCTTCCACCAGCGTTTTCAGCTGCTGTACCCCTTCATACACCGAGGCAAAAATATCCCGCTGCTCCGGGGTCAGCGGCAGCCCGCAGTAGTGAAAGAGGAACTGGACCCCGCCAAGAATGGAGGTAATGGGGGTTTTCAGTTCGTGGGAAGCCATGCCGATGAAGGTATTTTTCGCCGCATTCAACCGTTCCAGTTCAATATTGGCCAACTGCACCCGCTCCAGGTTATCAGCCAGGGCCTGCTGGCTGGCCTCAAGCTGCCCCGTCTTTTCCAGCATCTGGTCATACAGCAGCCGGTTTTCTACCAGGACGGCAAACTGGCTGGCAACGGAGGAGAGCAAAAAAACCTCACGGTCGCTGTAATATTTGGCTGACTGGTGCGCCACCATCATGATCCCGATGGCATCCATCCCGATCTTCAGCGGCACCATACACCAAGAGTTGATCGCCAGTTCCTGCACCGCCTGCTGCAATGGTTGCGGGAGTTCGGCACCTGCCTGCTCCGATGATACCGGTTTACCCGCCAACACTTCGGCCAGCAGTGGCGTCTCTGCCGAAAATTCGGCAATGGTGTCAACAAAAGGTTCGGCCAGGCCAAGGGATGCATTCAGGACCAGACTGCCGCTGCGCCGCAGATGGATACAGGAAAAATCCACCTGCAGCATATTGTGCAGCTGAAACAGCAGGTCTTCCAGCATCTTGCGTGACCCGGCCTGATTGGTCAGCCGGAACGCGATGGCATACATGGTGAGCAGTTCGCGGTCACTGACTCGCTTATCTTCTTCCATCTGTTTACGCCGCGAGATATCGGTCAGGGTGTGGACAATGCCGAACTTGGCCCTGTCCGGCGCCAGCAGGTGGGTACTACAGACCGTAAAACAGCCGGGGACTTTACTGAAGGAAATTTCTCTTTCATTTCCCGGCGGGTAAAGACCGGGCGAATGAAACGGGTTGTCTTCCGGTGGCGTTTCGCCACAGAAGAGCAGCTCCGCCGAATGGTGCAGAACTTGCGGATAGCTGGCGCCGAGGTATTCAACAACCTTCTGATTGCAGCGGACAACGTTTCCGGCCATGTCCGTAAGAATAATCAGATCAGTTACTGAATCAAGTACTGCCTCCAGCTCGATTTTGCCCGACTTGATCGCCGCATCGTCATGCCTTCGCTCGCGTCGCGCTGCCGCTTCCTTAAGTTCGTGCACGAGAATCGGCGGCAGCTGGGCAAGGTGATCCTTAAGCAGATAATGATGAGCACCGGCCTTCATTGCCGCAACTGCCTGATCCTCACCAATCCGGCCGGAAACCACGATGAACGGAATATCCTGACCGCTGCCCCGCAGGATGTTCAAGGCCGTGATGGCGTTCATGCCGGGGAGGTTGAAATCTGAAATAATGGCGTCCCAGTCCTGACAGGCCAAGGCATGACGGAGCGCTTTTGTTGTCTGCACGCGCTCGTGACGGACCATAAAACCGCCTTTGCCCAGCTCACGCAACAGGAGTTCTGCATCATGGGGGCAATCTTCAACCAGCAGCAAACGGAGCTTTTTACTCACGAATCCCTCCTACCGTCGCCAAGAGGAAACAGAGCACAAAAGGTGCTCCCCTGGTTTTCAGCACTTTCTGCCCAGATGTACCCTTGATGGGCATCCATGACTTTGCGACAAAAGGCCAATCCCAATCCGGTACCTTTGGCCTTGGCATGGCGGCGATTTTTTGCCTGCACAAAGCGATCGAAAATTTCTGACAGAGCATCTGCCGGGATGCCGCAACCGGAATCCTGTACCACCAACCGGAAATAATCCGCACCGACAACAGGCTGAGCATCAGGATACAGTTGATCTGTAATCTGCTGCAACAGTGCTTCCGTGACGGTAATGCACTCCATGCGGACCGTAATGCTCCCGGTGTCCGGGGTAAACTTGAACGCATTACCCAGCAGGTTCGCCGTCATCCGGGCAAATTTGTTTTTGTCCAGCAGGACGAGGGGCAATTGGTCGGGACAGGTAACCGCCAGGATAATGCCGGCCCGTTTCGCCACCACCCGGTAGCGGGTGAGCACTCGCTGCAACGCCTGCAGCGGATCCTCCTGGCGAAAATTCAGCGTCATTTTACCTGCTTCAAACTTGTGAATATCCAGCAGGGTATCGATCATGTCCACCAGTTCGCTACAGCTTTCCACGGCGTCGTCGAGAAATTGCTGTTGCTCGGTATTAACCGGGCCAAGGCGACTCTCCCGTACCAGATCAATGGAGCCGACAATGGCCGTAATCGGCGATTTAAGATCGTGGGACAGCATGCTGACAAAGTCTGCCTTCTCCTGTTCCAAAGCCTTGAGAGCGGAAATGTCCCGCAGAATCTCTACGCTTCCCACCAGGGTGCCGTTTACTTCCAACGGGGTGGCACTGGAGAGTATAGGCACCGTTTTGCCCGCTAACTGCAGATTATAGGAAACGCCCAAGACCGGCTCGCCGCTTTGGAGTGCCAGCAAACAGGGAAGTTGCCCGGGAGCGATGTTCGCTTTGACCACCTGTTCGACCGGCACGCCGATCAGCTCCGCCCTGCTCCGGGCAAACGCCAACTCGCCTTCACGATTGACTTGCATGATGCGACCATCCCGGTCGATAGCCAGCAGGATATCGGCCATCCCTTGCAAAATAGCGGCGGTTTTTTGCTGTTCTGCCGCCAACTGCGCTTGTAGCCGCAGGTTCTCGCGGCGCGTCTGATTGAACTGTATGGCCCGCTCCACCCTTTTCAGCAGATCATCAAACGAAAACGGTTTGGCCACATAATCCACCGCCCCCTTTTTCATCGCCTCGACAGCCACGGTTTCGCTGCCATGCGCCGTCATCATGATCACGGCAGTATCCGGGTAATCAACCACGATCCTGCTCAATGCCTGCAGCCCGTCCATCCGGGGCATGCGAATATCCAGCAGCACCAGGGCACACGCCTCGTGTTGCAATATTTCCAGTACTTCCTGGCCATCGCGCGCCCGAATGGTCGCATATCCCTGATCTTCCAACTGCAGTTTCAGGATTGTCGCAATATCTGCTTCGTCATCAGCAATGAGCACTCTATGCTTGTTCATGCCTGCTCCTCGAACAGGGGGATGGTAATGATAAATTCATTTCCCCCCGAATAGATCGGCTGATGTTCGATATGACCACCGTGCCGCTCCACAATCTCTTTGCTGATCGCCAGGCCCAGACCACTGCCGCCAAGATTACCCCCTTCACCCTGATCGATCTGCTGAAACTTTTTGAACAGCTTGCCCCGTGCCGCTTCGGGGATGGTCCGATTATTGTCGATAATGGAAATTGCCAGATGTCGATCAAGCGCGCGCGCCTGAACCTTGACTACTTTTCCCGCTTCGGAAAACTTGATGGCATTGGCCAGCAGATTGGACAAAACCTGAATCAGCCGATCATGATCGCCGGCAATAAATGGTAAATCCGCTTCGACCGTATTGATCACCGTAACATTACGGCTGAGCGCCAGTCCACGCAGCTCCTCAACGGCACTGATGACCAGCTCGCTCGCCACCTGCGGGGTCAGGACAAATTGCACCCCCCCTGACTCGATAGTTGAAATATCCAGAATACTGGTAATCAGCCTGATCAGCCGGTCCGTATTCCGCTGGCATATTTCCAGCAGTTCACGCTCCGCACTGGTCAGCCATTTCCCCTTGCCCAGGATATATTGCAACGATCCTTTCATGGAGGTAAGTGGTGTTTTCAGCTCATGGGATACCGTGGCAATGAACTCAGTCTTCATCCGGTCAATCGCCTCTTCGACGGTCACGTCCCGAAATGACATGACAACGCAGGCGACGGAGCCGTCACCTCCCTGTACCGTTGAGAGGTTGGCCTGCAAATACTTGCCGGCGGCCGCGATGGCGACCAGTGCCTGCCCACCTGCCAGACGCAGCTGTTGAATATCTTTCTGCAGCCCGCAAAACGCACCCTGCTGGCAGATAGTCGCAAAACTCTGGCCATTATACGCAGCTGAATCAAAACCAAACATTTCCCTGGCCGCTGGGTTGATCAGCATGATTTGATCCTGGCCATCGATCACCACCACCCCTTCGGCCATACTGCCGAGGATTTCTTCCTGTAATCGAGCCTGTTCACGCAGCTGAGCGGTCCGCTCATGCACCCTGGCCTCAAGCTGTTCATTCAATTCGATCACGGCCTGGGTTTTCCCGGAAATCGTTGCATCCCGCTCTTGCAGCGCCAGCACCATCCGGTTGAAGGCCGCTGCCAGCAGACCGAATTCATCGTTGGTCACGGCCTTGACTTGCGGGTGCAAGTCACCATTTTCCAGACAATGCACCCCTTTTGTTAATTCCTGCAATGGTGCCGTCAGACGCTTGGCCACCAGATAGGCGATGACGAACGAAAGCAGCGCCCCGACCGATATCGAAAGCAGAATATTGCGCTCGTATTCCTGGCGCATAAACCGGTATCGCTCCGGTGACATGGCTACAGTTATGGCACCAACCATTTCGCCTTGCAGATTGAGCAATGGTTCGCTGATGGCATGCAATTTTCGCTTGCCAAACGTCGCTTCACCGTGAAAGGTAAGGCCCCGTTCCAGGGCATGTAGAATGGAATGCGGCAACTCTTCGATCACCCCGGCTGCCGTACCGGCAACCATTCGCCCGTTTTGGCTAATGGCTGCGATGATGCTTTGGCCGAGAAGTCCGGTCGCCTTCTCCATGTAGCGTGCATCACCAGAAATCACATCACCTGCAACGATGCCCCCGATCAGCTGACCACTACGGTCCTTGATCGGCACAACAATGACGACCGCCAGTGCCTGTCCCTTGTTGGAACGAGCCGCACCGTCCTTGAGCCCCTCGCGATGCAGAATGTCCGCGCTGATCAGTTCCGTACTTGCCATCGGTTCCAAACTGCTCAGGGACTTTTTTAGCAGCGAAGCAAAACCAAATTCCTCGCCCGTTGGCTGCTTACTCCCCAAGCGGGCAACGACATGCTGATTGGCATCGACAACCGCCATAAAATCGACAAACGGCAGCACTTCGTGCCAGCGCTGGATTGCATCAGTCATCTGCGTCTGATTACGGTCCATCAGCCATTGACGTACTGGCTGCGCCGCGGCGGGCTGGGAAAGGGAAGAAATGGTGAGGTCGGTCCTGATGCGGCTGGTTGCGCGAACCAGTTTGAGGTTTTCCAGCAGCTGCTGGTCCACTTCAGAGGAGACAAACGTTTTAACCGAGGCAAAGGTAAAATAGAGCAGAATGGAATAGGAAACCAGCAAGATGAGCAAAATTGAGAGGAAAAGCTTGGTACGCAGGCTGTTTTTCCGGAAATGGCTCATGGCGTTCCTCCAGAGCGGGAAAATTCGCGCGGTATATCCGATTGAACAATGCCGATAACCGGCATCATGTCACAGCCCTTCGGCTTTCAGATCCCTGGTCATCAACTCCATGACCCCTTGCCGTGCCGGCTTGTCTTCATACAGCACTTCGTAGACCTTGGCGGTGATCGGCATCTCCACCCCGAGGCGCTGGGCCAGCTGATGGGTTGATTCGGTAGTTTTCACCCCTTCGGCAACCATCACCATTTCCTGCAGAATGTCGGTCAACCGACGTCCTTTGCCCAGTTTGATGCCGACACTGCGATTACGGGAAAGGTCACCCGTACAGGTGAGTACCAGATCGCCCATGCCGGCCAGACCGGCGAAAGTCGTTGGCTTGGCCTGCAGAGCCATCCCCAGCCGGGTCATTTCCGCCAGCCCCCGGGTAATCAGGGCGGCCCGGGTATTGTGGCCGAAGCCCAGGCCATCGGCAATCCCTGCGGCAATGGCGATGACATTCTTGATGGCGCCACCAAGCTCTACCCCGATGACGTCGTCGTTGGTATAAACCCGGAAATAGGGGGTATTGAAGACCTGCTGCACGGCTTGGGCAACCGTTGCATTCTCTGCTGCCACGGCCACGGCGGTGGGCATTTCCTGCGCCACTTCCCGGGCAAAGCTCGGTCCGGAAAGCACGGCAAATCGCCCGTACTGAGCCGGGGTCAGCAGTTCAGCAAAGACCTGTGATACCAGGGCCAGGGTACCGGTTTCGATCCCCTTGCTGGCGCTGACCACCAGCGCTTCGCCCGCCAGATGGGGCAGCAGCTGGGTGACGACGCTGCGGGTCACCTGCGATGGCGTGACACAGAGCACCAATTCCGCTCCGGTTACTGCCTCGGCTAAGTTACTGGTATAACTGAGTCGCTCGTCCAAACGAATACCGGGTAGATACAGCCCGTTTTCGCGGCTTTTGCGCATTTCTGCGACCAGTTCCGTCTCGTAGGCCCAGAGCGTTACCCGGTGACCTTTTTTGGCGAGAACGTTGGCCAACGTGGTGCCCCAGCTGCCCGCACCAATGACCCCAATAATCTTCCCATTTTTCATATACCATTTCCTTCCACGCTGGCCACTCTTGCCGGCTTACCGGACCCTAATCCGACCAGTCGTCATCGTCCAGGTATTCATCAAGTTCAGGTTGCAGACGGGGGTCATACCCTTCGGCCAAAATATCGCGGGCACTGGTCATGCTCTCTACCGCCAAGCGCTTCAGAAACGGGTGGCTGTCGCCAATGGGCCCCTGCAGTTGCAACGCCGCAGCAGTGGCCAGCACCGTTTCCGTCAACCTGACTTCCCGGCCAGCGCCCAGTAACAGCTCGGCGGCAACGAAAAGCCGCCGCACCAACCGCTCCCGGCGGGGCAGCAGCAGATTACGGCAAAAATCATCAACCAGTCGCTTCAAGCCGGCACGGTCACCCAGTTTCTCCAGACTCCCCCATTGTTCCCCGTAGGTGTAAACCCGCCGCTCGGTGAGCACCCAATCGGCGAAAAATTCATCATCCAGCAGCGCTGCGCTCAGAGTACGATGGCGCGGCGAGGTCGCCAGCTTCGTCAGATCAACGGCAGGAAACATGGGCTCGTGATATGCGGGTGGCTGGTCAAGATCCGCCAGCAGACTGCGATAAACATAATATTCCGCTGGCAGAAACAGCTCTTGTTCCCGACTCCGCTGAATGGCATCTCGCAGCAGCGACAACGCCAATTCAGCCGGTATCGCCAACAAACCCTCTTCCTGGCGCAGGTTTTCCAGCTGCTGGGCAAAGAAATCTGCCGTCACCCCCCGATAGCCAATGGCCGTGCACAACCCTTTTACCTCATGCAGATGGAGAAAAATGGTGGTCAGCAGCTGATCCGGTTCCGTGAGGGCCAGACAAATGGTCAGATTGCCATTGCCGTCAAAGGTTCCGGCATGCACGGCATGAAACTGCGGCGGTTCAAGGGCTGCCACCAGATCAGGTCCGGCCAGCCCCAGAAAAGACAGCCGCCGCAAACTGATTGTTGCCTGCTGACGCAACGCTTCATCACTGTTCCGCGCCTGGATACGCGCCAGGGCCTCGACCGCATCCTGCTCCCTGATTCTGCCCAACGTGGACACGGCCACCGTGGCAATTTCGGGGTCATCTACTTCGGCCAGGATCTCGAGAAGTTCGACTACCCGCACGTCAGATACCAGAGACAACTCGGCAACCACTGCCGTCCGGGCTTCGGGTTCAAGCGCCAGAATATCACCGACGGCCCTGACGAGCCCCGCTTCTCCCAAGGTGAACAGAATCGGCAAAATTTCGCTGGCCGGCGCCATCCCTAATGCGGGCACTCCTGCCAGCGGCAGAGCAGCGATGTCAATGCCGTAGCCTTCCAGTGCCTGCAACAGAGCGCGTCGCCCTTCCTGCTCCAGATCCTGGCGGGTGAGGGCCATCTGGACCAGTTCCTCCAACCAGGTTTCATCCTCGAAGAAGTCCAGCAGGGAGGTATAGCGCGTTAACTGGTCACTGCGGCGCTCCCGCCAGATGCGACGCACCAGTGGATCCAACGCCCGATTGCCGGCGTCTTTCAGGGATGAACCAATTTCCTCCAGTTCTTCAGCGGAGATGGTGTCAACCTGCACACGATCCAGCAGGCGCTTGATGCCCTGTCGTTCAGCCAACGTCTGATCAATTATCTGATGGCGCATGTAGTTTACTGCTACTCCTCGCTATCTACAGCCGGAGCATCCTCCTCGATCAGATCATCGTCTACTTCGTCGCCTTCTTCTTTTTCCGCCAGCTTGGCAACCGCAACAATCCGCTCTTCGGTTTCGGTGACCATCAACTTCACCCCTTGGGTGTTGCGGCCAATAATTGACACCCCGGAGACCGGCAAACGGATGATCTTGCCCTGATCAGTGATCAGCATCATGTCGTTTTCGATGGTCACCTGTTTGATGTCCACCACGCAGCCGTTCCGCTCCGAGGTCTTGATGGTGATGACCCCTTTGCCACCGCGACCCTGCAGCGGGTATTCGGTCAGTTCGGTCCGCTTGCCAAAGCCGTTTTCGGTAACGGTAAAGATGGTTGACGACGTGGGCTGGTCAGTAATGATTTCCATACCGATGACCAAGTCATCACCTTCCAGCGACATACCCCGCACCCCACGGGAAACCCGGCCGATCGGGCGCGCATCTTCTTCCTTGAAGCGGATCGACTTGCCGGTTTTCGATGCCAGCAGCACATCCCGTTTGCCATCGGTGAGAGCAACACTGATCAGCTTGTCCCCCTCGTCCAGATTCACGGCATAGATGCCGCCCTGGCGGATGTTGGCATATTCGCGAATCGGGCTCTTTTTGACAATCCCCTGACGGGTGGCCATCATCAGGTAGCGCTCGTCGTCAAACCCTTTCAGCGACAGGATAGCGGTGATCTTCTCCCCATCCTGCAGGTTGAGCAGATTAACAATCGCCTTGCCCCGGGCAATCCGGCTCCCTTCGGGGATCTCATACACCTTGATCTGATAGACCCGACCGGTATCGGTGAAGAAGAGCATGAAGTCCTTGCTGGATGCGATGAACAGATTCTCGACGAAATCCTCATCCTTGGTCTTCATGCCGGTCTTGCCCTTGCCACCGCGCCGCTGGGCACGGTAGAGGGTAACGGGACTCCGCTTGATGTAACCGGTATGGGAGATGGTTACCACCATGTCTTCTTCGACAATGGTGTCTTCCAGGGAGATTTCGTGACTCCGGTCAACGATCTCGGTACGACGCTCGTCGCCAAACTTGTCCCGCAATTCGGTCAGTTCGCCGACAATGATCTTGAAGATCTCGGATTCGGAACCGAGGATTTCCTTCAGCCGCTCGATGAACTTGAGCAGCTCGGCGAACTCGGCGAGGATTTTGTCCCGCTCCAGGCCGGTGAGGCGCTGCAGCCGCATTTCGAGGATAGCCTGAGCCTGCTTCTCCGAGAGGGTGACTGTCGGCTCGAAGGACGCATCTTCAATCCCGAGCTTGGTCAGGAACTTGACATCGGAAAAGTTCCCCGCCATCAGCCCATTTTTGGCTTCCTCCGGGTTTTTCGAGGCGCGGATCATTTCGATCACCGCATCGAGCCAGTCCAACGCAATCTTCAGACCTTCCAAAATATGGGCCCGGGCTTCGGCCTTCTTCAGTTCAAAAATGGTCCGGCGGGTGATGATCTCCCGACGGTGATCAACAAAGTGGACAATGGCGTCTCTGAGCGTCAGCACCTTGGGCCGGCCATTGGCAATGGCCAGCATGTTGATGCCGAAAGAGCACTGCATCTGGGTCTGCTTGTACAGGTGGTTGAGAATGATCTGCGGCTCTTCATCCCGCTTCAGTTCAATAACGATCCGCATGCCGTCACGGTCCGACTCGTCACGGATGTCGCTGATCCCTTCCAGCTTTTTCTCCCGCACCAGTTCGGCGATCTTGATGATCAGGTTCGCCTTGTTAACCTGGTAAGGAATCTCGGTAACGACAATGGACTGACGCTCCGACTTCTTCTGGGTTTCGATAAAGGCCCGGGCCCGCATCTGCACGATGCCGCGACCGGTCCGGTAGCCCTGAATAATCCCTTCGCGACCGTAGATAAAGCCGCCAGTCGGAAAGTCCGGCCCAGGGATGTATTCCATCAGCTCATCCACGGTCAGGCCGGGGTTGCTGATATAGGCAATGATGCCGGTGATTACCTCGGTCAGGTTGTGGGGCGGGATGTTGGTGGCCATGCCAACCGCAATACCGGAAGAACCATTCACCAGCAGGTTGGGAAACTTGGCCGGCAGCACCAGCGGTTCTTCGAGAGAGCCGTCGTAGTTGGCCCCCATCTCCACCGTTTCCTTCTCCAGGTCGTTCAACAGTTCATGGGTCAACTGCTGCATGCGGATTTCGGTATATCGCATGGCCGCCGGCGAATCGCCGTCAACCGAACCGAAGTTACCCCTGACCATCTACCAACGGGTAGCGGAGGGAAAATTTCTGGGCCATCCGGACAATGGTGTCGTAGGCGGCGGTATCACCGTGGGGGTGATACTTACCAATGACGTCACCGACTACCCGGGCCGACTTCTTGTAGGCCTTATTGTAGTCGTTGCCCATCTCGTGCATGGCAAACAGGCAGCGACGATGAACCGGCTTGAGGCCATCCCGGACATCGGGCAGCGCCCGGCCGATGATAACGCTCATGGCATAGTCCATGTAGCAGCGTTTCATTTCATCTTCGATATTAACGGAGGTTTTGTTCATGACTGAATCGAGCATCAAGTGCATCCCTTGCTTCGTAGATTTCGGTAATAATTATCTATTTGCGGTCACTGGTTCCGAACTGCCAACAACGTAATAGAATACGCCCAAGGTAACCGTAAGTATTTACCATATTTATGCCCTCAGTTAAACTCTTTTCCCCCTGACGCACAAACGAGCACAGAATCTGTATGCCGCGAAACCTGAATCTTCAGGCAACGACCTTTGCCTGCCTCCACGGTTCAGCAGACGTTATCAACGTTTTACCGGGAAGATCAATTTAGCACAGGGAATTTTAGTCGGCCCGGGCAAGCAGCTCCCGCGCCATACCGTCAGCCGGATTCTGTTGCAGGGCCAATTTCAGGTGTTCCAGCGCTTCCTCTTGGCGCCCCAGTTCCAGGCAGGCCTTGCCGAAATCGCGCTGCAGGTTCTTCAGCTTACTGTTCAATTGTGCTGCCGCAGCGAAGCAGGACAGCGCTTCCGGATTGCCTTCACTGGTAAGCAAGTTGCCAAGGGCGTGATGGAAATCGGGAATTGCCGGGTTGAGGGCAATGGCCTTGCCGTAAAACTCCCGACTTTGCCCGTTATCGCTGCCCGATAATTGCTCAACAGAACCGAGGCCGAAATACGCCTCGGCAAGGTTTTTTTCCACGGCGATGGCTGCGGTAAAGCAGGTACGGGCCACTTCATACTCTTGCCGCAATAAGTGAATATTGCCGAGATTTACCTTAACCCAGGGCGAACCGGGGTCGAGTCCTGCGGCCAACGTGCAATGTTCCAGGGCTTCTTCGAGTCGATTGGTCAGCATGAGCGCAGCGCCGTAATTGTTCTGGCAATTTACGTGGTCAGGATTCAGCTTGACGGCTTTTTCATAATAGGTAATGGCCTCAGCAAATCGTCCGAGATCCTGGAGCAGCACGGCATAGGTGTAGAGCGCTCCCCAGTGGTTTGGCGCGTATTCGAGTGCCTTCAGCAGTACTGATTCGGCATATTCGTACATGCGCAGGTCATGCAGCGTGTCTCCCAGCTTATGGAGCACCAATGCATGCTCCGGCAGCAGGCCGACAGCAATCTCGAAACAGACCACGCTTTCCTGAACCAGACCCGCTGCTTTGAGACGATCGCCAAACGCGACGATGATCTCGGCAACTGCTGGCACCTTGAGCGTCGGTTCGCTTGCCGCCAGGGCAAACAGATCGCGCGATACCGCGAGCGAAATAGTCTCATTTCCCATGGCAATGCGCCGGCTGAGATCGCGCAGTCGTTCCGTAGCATCAGTAATGTCTCCTTTGCCCGCCGTGATCGCAGCGGCAAAAAACGGCGCCAGGTTGTCATTGGGGAGTTCAGCGCTGATCTGCAAATAAGCGCTGAGTGCCTGGTCCAAATCATTGTTCAGGTGCAGCGACAAGGCAGCCATGACATCGGCTTGCCGCGGTGCCGCCGCGGTCTGGTCAGGAGTATCTTTGGTCCCGAATATTTTACTGATAAAGCCCATGGTAGAGATCCTTTTCACAGTGGAGTGTGGTGGTAAATTCTATGTCAATCAGCATTGAAAAATGACCTGCCATCGGCGTCCAAAAGTGAACCATCCACAGATGTGACCTCCACTCAGAACAGACGTTGCAGCACGAACAGCCCAATCATGGCAATGCCAATGGCAAATTTACCTGCCACCCCGATGGCAAGGCCCACCACGGTACCGAAACCGGCGCGGCTTGCCTGGTCCAGGCTGTGCTGCAGGGATAGCTCGCCAATGACCGCCCCGATAAAAGGACCGAGGATTATGCCCATCGGTCCAACAGCGATGCCAATGAGTCCGCCGAGGGCTGCCCCGACCATGGCCCGTTTTGATCCGCCGAACTTCTTTGCCCCCAGAGCCGCGGCAATAAATTCCACCAGATAGGTTAGGGCGGCCATTCCCGCAAGAATAAGCAGCGTCCAAAGACCAACATAACGAAAACCTTCGGCCCAAGCGCCACAGAACAGCCCAATGAAAAGTAGCGGAGCGCCGGGAATAAGCGGCAGCAAGAGCCCAACCAGACCGGTGAACGTAAGAATTGCGCCGATTACCCAGAGGAGAATTTCAGAGTTCATCATACCGCCGTTCTCAATTCAATTTCCGCCAATAAATGAATAATTCTGGTCGTTCCGTCATCGCCAAATACGCCATCCAGACCCTCATCATGTAGGTCAGTAAATGGTGGTTCGTACAGCAGCCCGGGATCCATGACTCCATTCCGGGTCAGGTAGCTGATGATCTGCTCGATGAATTGGATCTGGGTGGCTGAGTAGGTCGTATTGTGCAGGAACTCGCCAAAGGCCTCCAAGGTAGTATCAAGGTCTGTTATTGTCATTTATCGGCTCCGCATGGGATCTGTTTTTTGTCCTGTTTACTCATCTTGACCTGCGTCTGGCGCAATAGCGCCATGCCGAGAGGTCTTCCAGTTAGACGTGAAAGGCTTCCGGTTTGTTCTTCTTCGAAGGTGGAAGCTCCGAATTGGGGAGCCGCCCGAACAGTTCCAGGGTTTTCGGCTTGGGTGTGGCGGTGAAGGCAAAGTAGCTGAGGTGCCGCTATCCCGGCGGGCGGCAATGGTGGCATCGAGGATATCTTCCGAGGTGAGTTCCAGATCGTCGCTGACATTCTCCATCACCAGCACCTCATAACTCCCCCTGTCCCCCTCTTGTCTCAAGAGGGGGGACGTTCTGCGCTCGCTTGGAGGCAGCGCCACCTCAATCACTTCGAGCGTTCTTCTGGAAACTCCACCGCAGCCACAACCGTGCGTCCCTCCCCTTAAGATAAGGGGAGGACAGGTGGGGTTATGTAATGGTTGCAAAATCTAGCAGATTACATTTTCTATTGCCACGAATTACATGGACGCTTTCAAATTAAAAAAACGGCCCGTGAAACACGAGCCGTAATTAATTCTAGCTAATCTTTAACCCTAGATGTAGGATTTTATCACCTTATGGGGCCAAAATTTCACTTTATGGGTACCCCTACATTACAAGTTTTAGATATCCAGATTCGAAACATTCAGGGCGTTTTTCTCAATGAAATCGCGACGTGGTTCCACTTGATCGCCCATCAGCACGGTAAAGACGTTGTCCGCCTCGACGGCATCTTCGATCTTTACCTGCAGCAGGGTGCGGTTGGTCGGCTCCATGGTGGTTTCCCAGAGCTGTTCCGGGTTCATCTCCCCCAATCCTTTGTAACGCTGGATGGACAGGCCCTTCTTGGCCGTGGCCATATAGAAGGCGAGGAGATCTAGCCCCTTGGTGGTTTCAAACAGTTCCTTCCCTTCGCTGGATACCACCGCCCGACCATCACCGAAGAACTCCCGGACGCGGCGATGACTCTCCCGCAGCATTTTGTATTCGTAGGAGGTAATAATATCCAGGGTGTGCTGGTCCAGGGCATAGCGGAGATTACCCAGGCGCAGGATTACCCGGCCGTCGTCGAGGATGCTTGATTCGGCGCCAGGATACGCTTCGGCCAGTTTGGCCAAGTGCGGATGCAGCCCTTCGATGTCTTCGATGGTGGCCGGAATACCGAGGCGCAGACAAAGGCGGATTACCTCTTCGTTGATCCCCTTGTGCACGACCCTATCCAGGATCGTCCGATATTCCACCAGCTGCTTGAGGATCGGGATGATCTGCTTGCCGGTGTAGGACTTTGCCCCACTTTCCAGGAAGAGCGTCGTATCCTCGGTTCCTTCATCCAGCAGATAGCTCTGCATGGCCGCTTCGTTGCGCAGATAGAGTTCCTTGCGGCCCCGTTTAACCTTGTACAGCGGCGGCTGGGCGATGTAGAGGTGACCCTTTTCCACCAGCTGCGGCATCTGCCGAAAGAAGAAGGTGAGGAGGAGGGTGAGGATGTGCGAACCGTCCACGTCGGCGTCAGTCATGACGATAATCCGATGATAGCGCAGTTTGGCCAGGTCAAAATCATCCTTGCCGATACTGGTGCCAAGGGCGGTGATCAGGGTGCCGATTTCCTGCGAGGAGAGCATCTTGTCAAAACGGGCCTTCTCGACGTTGAGAATCTTCCCTTTGAGCGGCAGGATCGCCTGGAATTTCCGGTCCCGTCCCTGCTTCGCCGAACCACCTGCGGAATCGCCCTCGACCAGATAGAGTTCGCACAGCGCCGGATCCTTTTCCTGGCAGTCAGCCAGCTTGCCGGGCAGGTTGGAGATATCCAGCGCCCCTTTACGGCGGGTCAGTTCCCGGGCGCGGCGAGCGGCTTCCCGAGCTCGGGCAGCATCAATGGACTTGCCGATGATGTCGCGCGCCACCTTGGGGTTTTCTTCCAGGAAAACGGCCAGCTTTTCGTTCATCAGCGATTCGACATACCCCTTGACCTCTGAGTTGCCGAGCTTGGTCTTGGTCTGCCCCTCGAACTGCGGCTGGGGGATCTTTACCGAAACGACTGCGGTCAAGCCTTCCCGTAAGTCTTCGCCGGAAATGGCCACTTTCTCTTTTTTCAGCAGCTCATTGGCCGTGGCATAGGAGTTCATGGTGCGGGTGAGGGCGGAGCGAAAGCCTATCAGGTGGGTTCCACCCTCGTGGGTGTTGATGTTATTGGCAAAGGAAAACAGCTTTTCGTCGTAGGAATCGTTGTACTGCAGGGCGACTTCGATATCGACACCGTTTCGTTCCCCGCGGAAGAAGATAGGCTTGGGGTGCAGACCAGCCTTGTTCCGATTCAGATATTCGACAAAGGAAACGATGCCCCCTTCGTAATGGAAGTCATGGTGCTTGTTATCCTCCCGTTCGTCGGCAATGGTGATGCGCACGCCGGCATTGAGAAATGCCAGTTCACGCAGCCGCTGGGAGAGGATATCAAAGGAAAATTCGGTGGTCTCGAAGATGGTATCGTCCGGGGTAAAGTTGATTTTGGTACCACGCTTCTTTGACTCACCAACGACTGCCAGCGGTGCCAGCGCATCGCCAAAGGCATAGGACTGCTGCCAGAGCTTGCCGTCGCGACGAATCTCCAATTCCAGTTTTTTAGACAGCGCATTGACTACGGATATTCCAACACCGTGCAGACCGCCTGAAACCTTATAGGAATCGTTGTCGAATTTGCCCCCGGCGTGCAGTACCGTCATGACCACTTCAGCGGCTGATTTGCCCTCAGTTGGGTGCATATCGGTCGGGATGCCACGTCCATTGTCGACAACGGTTACTGAGCCGTCCAGGTGGATGGTGACATTTACCTCGTTACAGTGGCCGGCCAATGCCTCGTCGATGGAGTTATCGACAACCTCGTATACCAGGTGGTGCAGACCCGCACTGGAGGTTGAACCGATGTACATGGCAGGTCGTTTGCGTACCGCCGAAAGGCCTTCTAGTACCTTGATACTCCCGGCATCATAGGTTGAATTGTTTTGTTCTTCTGACATTGCGTATCCTCTAAAATGGTGGTGTCGCTTTGGCTGTCAGGCATTGAAATGCTCAGCTGTTCATCCCTGACAAAAAGTTATTGATATATAGCGCCGGCTTCTACGCGGTATGCCGCAACATCTGCTCCTGCGGCGATTGGAATTGCTGCCGGGTCGGTCGTCGTTATGAATACTTGAATCGCCCGACTCTGCAGATACGCCAGCATATTCGCCGTACGATTCCGATCAAGTTCTGAGGCCAGATCGTCAAGCAACAAAATCGGTGGGGCAGCAAACTGTTCTTCTGCCATGGCAATTTCGGCCATTTTCATGGCCAGCATCAAGCTGCGCTGCTGTCCCTGTGATGCAAACTGTTTGACATCACAACCGTTGAGTTGAAACAGCAAATCGTCCCGATGCGGTCCGGTAAGCGTCGTTCCCCGCCGCATTTCTTCGGTCAACATCCTGGCGAGCACGGCCATATAGACATCTGGAGCATCAGGCTTGAGCCGACATGTGTCATCTACCAGCGGTGACAGATAGCGCAAACTCACTTCCTCGTTGTTGCCCGCCAGATTCTGGTAAAAACTCTGCACACGCGGTGCAAGCATGGCGACATAATGTGCCCGTCTTTTAGTCAGGGCAATACCTGTTATGACAATTTGCTGATTCCAGACATCAAGACTGTCGGTGTTGCCTGATTTTAACAGAGCGTTGCGGTTTTTTAATGCCCGATTATAGTCATGATAGATACGTAAATAGCTTAAATCAATGCTGAATACTGCCCGATCCAGATAACGACGACGAAGATCTGGTTGCCCTTTTAAAATCAGCAGATCATCAGGTGAAAACAGCACGACGTTTAGATGGCCGAAAAAATCACCCATGCGTTCGACTGTTTTTCCGTCAATATGCGGATTTTTCAGGCGATAATCCAACTCCACCACGACTTCTCTACAGATGCCATCCCGTTCAACTTCACCTTTAACCAAGGCCCGTTCGTCAGCATGCCTGATCAGATCACGATTGCGCGCCTGACGAAATGACTTCAGGGTACCAAGCAGATAGACCGCCTCAAGCAGATTTGTCTTTCCCTGGCCATTTGCGCCATGAAAAATATTGAAACGAGGGCCGCAGCAGATTTCAGCAGGAAGCAGATTGCGAAATCCGTGCGTATAAATTTTATTGAGTATCACGTCCCCAGGAATCGATCACAAACGCATGGGCATGATGACGGCTTTGAAATCCGTGGCATCAGCTGGTTGTAATATTGCTGGTGACATTTCATCTTTCAGCACCAGTTCTATTTCTTTGTCGTTTAATACTGACAGCACGTCGAGAATGTAGCGGGCATTGAATCGCGAGGTTAGTTGCGGGCCGTCATAGATTATATCCAGATCATCACGTCCTTCACCTAATTCAGGGTTACTGGATGAAATCTCCAGCAGGTTGCCATTGAAGTCGCACTTGATACCTTTAAATTTTTCACTCGAAAGAATGGCCATGCGCTTCAGCGAGTGCAACAGGTCTTCCCTATTGATGCGAATTCGTTTGTCATTGCCGGTTGGTACTACTCGGGTATAATCAGGGAATTCTCCATCCACCAGTCGCATGACGATGACAGTTTGATCTTTACGAATAACGACACTGTTATCCATAAAGCCGATCAGCAAATTTGCCTCGCCTTCCTCGGTGATACGGCGCAACTCCTGAATTCCTTTACGGGGGAATATGACCCCTTTCTGTAGCTCTGGGGCAAAAGTTCCTGATACCTCTTTTTCAGCAATGCTCAGACGGTGGCCATCGGTAGCTACCATACGAATAATGGTTTTACCTTCTTCTTCGACAACTTTTACATACACACCATTCAGATTGTATTTCGTTTCGTCTGTGCAGATCGCATAGCCGGTTTTTTCAATCATTTCACGGAGTATTGCACTGTCTATTGCCACAAATTGTTGATCGCCCACCTTGGGGAAATAGGGAAATTCGTCTGGCGAGAGACCAACAATGGTGAATTTAGACTTCCCACACTTGATTTCAACCCAGTCATTGTCTTTGGTTGAAAATTGGATTTCCTTATCAGGTAATTCTTTAATTATCTCAAATATCTTCTTTGCTGAGATCGTAATTTTTCCGGGTTGAATGACATTTACCGGATATAGACTTTTGATGCCCACTTCGAGGTCAGTAGCCGTTACTGACAAGGTGCCATCATTCACCTCAAGAAGGGCATTGGAAAGAATCGGCATGGTATTGCGTTTTTCGACAATTCCCTGGATTTTTTGCAATGCTTTCGAAAAAGTGTCCCGATCGATTCTGAATTCCATTTGTTCTTCTCCTTTTTAAAATATAATTAAAAAAGATAGCAGTAGTATATAGGGGCTGTTAATTGGTTGATAAGTCTGTAACTGACTAAAACATAAGTACAAATAGCCGCATAAAAAAACGTGCTCCCTGTTGATAATCGATGCCTTTTCAACAGGGCGATACGGCGTAAAAAGTTATGCACATCTTATCAACAGCGTTTTAAGCAGCTTGTTAACTGGTCAGCTGGCGACGAATAAGGTCAATTGTACTTTTCAATTCAAGGTCGCTGATTATCTGCTTATCTATTTTCTTAACTGAATGAATAATAGTTGAGTGGTCTTTACCGCCGAATCTGTCCCCTATTTCAGGGTAGGAAGCCTTGGTAAGTTCGCGGCAAAGAAAAATTGCAATTTGCCTTGG
Source organism: Geobacteraceae bacterium (assembly GCA_031412995.1). Taxonomy (GTDB): domain Bacteria; phylum Desulfobacterota; class Desulfuromonadia; order Geobacterales; family DSM-12255; genus JANOEC01. The sequence continues at coordinate 1,465 of JANOEC010000145.1, read as the reverse complement.
CAGCACAATCGTTTTCAGGCGTTTGTCTGATTTCAATTCTGAAACTTTGATGCGAAAATGGTCAGCAACCAGCTTCTGGATACTTTCTATGGAAATGTCTTTTGTTTTGTCGACAATAATATCTTTCAAGCTTTCCTTGGCCATCGGTAAGGAAATATCGCTACCAGTGAGACTGGCAATGGCACCGAGCCTAATAAGCATTCCTTCAAGTTCACGGACATTGCTGTTTGCTCCTGATGCAATAAAGAGCGCGACATCATCGGGCAATGAGATTTTGTTAAAATCAGCCTTTTTCTTCAGAATTGCGACTTTAGTTTCAATATCCGGTGGCTGAATATCGGCAATCAACCCCCATTCGAATCTTGATCGTAAACGCTCTTCCAGGCCGGGGATTTCTTTTGGGAATTTATCAGAGGCAATGACAATCTGTTTGTGTGATTCATATAATGAATTGAATGTATGGAAGAACTCTTCCTGAGTAGCTTCTTTTCCGGCCATAAATTGAATATCATCAATGAGTAGAACATCTGCCTTGCGAAATTTACTGCGAAATTCATCCATTTTTTTGTAACGGATCGAATTGATCATTTCATTCATAAAGGTTTCTGACGTGTAGTAGCAGATGCGTACATCTTTGTTGTGTTTCAGAACATGATTGCCAATGGCATACAGCAGATGTGTTTTTCCCAGTCCTACGCCGCCATAGATGAACAATGGATTATAGCTTGAAGCAGGGTTGTTTGCTACGGCTTGGCAAGCGGCGTGGGCAAATTGGTTCCCCGAGCCACAGACGAAATTGTCAAAAGTAAATTTACCGTAAAGAGTCGTGGGAAAAGAAGAAGCCTTTCCCTTGTCCTTTTTTTTCGGTTCTTCCGGGACAATTGGTTCCGGGAGAACAAGAGTTTCCTGATTAGTTGATTCTATTACCTGAAATAGGATATGGTAACGGATATCGATGAGGGATGATATTGCTTCCTGAATCATCGAACTGTACTTTTCTGCAACCCATTCTTTAATGAACTTATTTGGCACAGCAAGTTCAATGGTTGAATCGGTCGCTGCAAGAAAAGTGATCGGTTTGATCCACGTTGCATACGTTTGTTGCGTCAGTACTTTCGCAATATTTTCTTGCGCCGTGAGCCAGATTTTTTCCATGCCGGAGCCCAGAGATTTGAGTGGAGGGTTATTCACAGGTTATCAACATGTGACTAATAATAAATAATTCAGTGAAAACAGCGCTGTACGATATGAGATGAATTATTTAGCACTATATTTAAAGTTCCGAAACACTAACAGAGCAAGATTCCTTTTTCAAGGTTAAACTTTGTTAGCCATATGAAATAAACTATTGACAATAGCTGGTGTATATGATTAAAGACACAATTCCCTAAAAAGTTATTTTATCGCCATATACAGTGACAAGGAGAACGAATCATGAAACGTACATATCAACCAAGTAATATTT